>NZ_QETH01000016.1 GCF_003105115.1 Flavobacterium sp. HTF
CCCAGTTTGTCATTCTGAGGAACGAAGAATCTTCATAAGAAGCTCGACAAAGATTGGAGAATTAGCAGGAGGAGTCACTAACGAAGATTCTTCCTCCGTCAGAATGACAAGATTGAGAGAATAAAAAAAATAATACGCCCAGTTTGTCATTCTGAGGAACGAAGAATCTTCATAAGAAGCTCGACAAAAATTGGCGAATTAGCAGGAGGAGTCACTAACGAAGATTCTTCCTCCGTCAGAATGACAATATTGAAAGAATAAAAAAATAACACACCCAGTTTGTCATTCTGAGGAACGAAGAATCTTCATAAGAAGCTCGACAAAGAATGGCAAGATTGAGAGAATAAAACAGAAAACACATAGAGACATAGATTTTTATAGTTAGAAAAGTAAAAAAACAAAAGAAACAGTTCCACACATAGCTAAATCTTTTGAGCTAACTAAAACCTTTTTTTTTAGTTTTAAAAACTATGTCTCTATGTGTTTAAAGTAAAAAGCTTAAACAAAAAACAAAAAAACAAACTATAAAAAGACAGCAAAATGAGTACTATTCCCTGGCAAGACAGATCCGAAAACAGTAATGATGTAATGTGGAGATATTCTGAAAATCCTATTATTGACCGATATGCAATTCCTTCATCTAATAGTATTTTTAATAGTGCAGTGGTGCCTTTTGGCGACGGATTTGCGGGTGTTTTCAGATGTGATAACAAAGCGGTACAAATGAATATTTTTGCCGGTTTTAGTAAAAACGGAATCGATTGGGATATCAACCACGAACCAATCGTAATGCAGTCCGGAAATACCGAAATGATCGAATCTGCTTATAAATATGACCCAAGAGTTGTTTTTATAGAAGATCGTTACTGGATTACATGGTGTAATGGTTACAACGGACCAACAATTGGTATCGGATATACTTTTGACTTTAAAGAATTTTTCCAATGTGAAAATGCTTTTCTTCCTTTCAACAGAAACGGCGTTTTGTTTCCACAAAAAATAAATGGTAAATACGCCATGTTAAGCCGCCCTAGTGACAACGGACATACCCCTTTTGGAGACATCTGGATCAGCTACAGCCCGGACATGAAATATTGGGGAGAACACAGATTAGTGATGAAACCAAGTCCGTTTGAGCAAAGTGCCTGGCAATGTACAAAAGTTGGTGCAGGACCAATTCCGATTTTAACGAAAGAAGGCTGGCTGATGATCTACCACGGCGTTATCAATACCTGCAACGGTTTCCGTTATGCAATGGGAGCAGCACTTCTGGAAGAAAACGCACCTGAAAATATAAAATACAGAACACAACCTTATTTGTTAGGGCCAGCAGAAATTTACGAAATGGTAGGAGACGTACCAAACGTAGTATTCCCTTGTGCAGCTTTACACGATATTGAAGAAGACAAATTAGCCGTTTATTATGGAGCAGCAGATACTGTTGTTGCAATGGCATTTGGTAAATTAAGTGAGGTAATACAATTTACAAAAGATAACAGTTTATAAAAAAAGCATGCGTTTAAAATTTAAATGGTTATCAGTCGCTTTAGGATTTATTTCGGTAATTGGGTTTTCTCAATCGAAAAAAACAATTACGCCTAAAACTTACGTGGCCTCAAAAACTCAGGATGCAATTGTTATTGACGGAGATGATGCTGATGCTTCCTGGAACAAAGTAGATTGGACAGATCTTTTTGAAGATATTGAAAATAACGAAAAACCAAAATATGGAACAAAAGTAAAAATGCTCTGGGATGATACCAATTTTTATATATTAGCAAAGCTTGATGAGCCACATGTTTGGGCAAATTTAAAACAACGTGATACCATTATCTTTTACAACAACGATTTTGAAGTTTTCATTGACCCCGATAGCGACACTTTTAATTATTACGAATTAGAAATTAATGCATTAAATACAGCCTGGGATCTGTTTTTGTCAAAACCTTACAGAGAAAATGATAATGTTGTTCTGAATGACTGGAATATTCCGGGGCTCAAATCGGCTGTAAAAATTAAAGGAACGCTCAATAACCCAAACGACATTGACGAAAGTTGGGTATTAGAAATGGCAATTCCCTGGGCATCTTATAAAACCTCTTATTTTGACAAAAATGTGCCTGTTGATAAATTCTGGCGGGTAAATTTTTCGAGAGTAAACTGGCAGCACAGCATAACCGATAAAGGTTACGAACGCAAAAAAGATGCAGCCGGAAAATTTTTACCGGAATACAATTGGGTCTGGTCACCAATGGGGGTAATCAACATGCATGAACCCGAAAAATGGGGTTATGTTTATTTTTCTTCGAAAGAAGGAAAAGACAATTTTACAATTCCGCAGGAAGAGAAAGTAAAATGGGAATTGTACTCGCTTTACCGGGCGCAAAAGGAATATTTTCAAAAAAATAATAAATGGGCTGTATCTTTAGCAAGCCTGACTAAAGAAACAATAAGTGTTGATACCAAAGTTTTAAAACCAAAACTGGAAAATCACACAGCCGGTTTTAATATATCGGTCAAAAGCCCTTTTTCTGATAAGATATTTATTATCAGGCAGGATGGTAAAATTATAACCAACTAAAAAAAACAACCATGAAACTACCAAAACTAGTATTATTTTTTTTATTAGCATTAAGTGTTATTTCCTGTGCTAAAAAAGAAGAAACCACTTCTTTCAAATTTGGGGTCTGGATTACTGCAGATGCTAAAAGAGAAGATGCCGATTATGCAAAAGAATTCAAAAAATATAAAGATGGCGGTATTGATGAAGTTTTAATCAACACACAAACAGACCCTAAACTTTTAGGAAGATTAGTACCCATCGCAAAAAAAGAAGGACTAAAAGTTCATGCCTGGATCATGGCTATGAACCGACCAAATGATTCGGTTGCTTTGCAGCATCCGGACTGGTATCAGGTTAGCAAAGAAGGAAAATCCTGTTTTGATAACCGTCCTTATGTAGATTACTACCAATGGCTTTGCCCTACAAAAAAAGAATCAAGAGAACATGTTTTGGCTTTAGTAGAAGGTTTGGCAAAAGTAGAAGGAATAGAAAGTGTACACTTAGATTACATTCGTTTCCCGGATATCTTTTTGCCCATCAGTTTATTGCCAAAATACAATTTGGTTCAGGATACAGAATTACCTCAGTTTGATTTCTGTTATTGTGATGCCTGCGTAAGCAAATTTGAAAAAGAGCATCATAAAAATCCAAAAACAAGCCACAATACTTCAATTGATATGGAGTGGAAAAACTTCAGGCTGAATGCTGTAAAAGCAGTTGTTGATGATGCTTATAAAATTGCCCACAAATACAATAAACAATTAACAGCAGCCGTATTTCCTTATCCTGAAATGGCAGATCACATGGTACGCCAGCGTTGGGACAAATGGAATATTGATGAGGTTTACCCAATGATTTACCATAGTTTTTATGATGAAGAAATTGACTGGGTGGGTTATGCGACAAAGCAAGGCGTAGCTGATTTAGAAGGAAAAGAAACAAAAATTAATACAGGAATTTACATTCCGGGATTAAAATCAGACAAAGAACTTAAAGAAGCTATTTTATTAGCAAAATATAATGGTGCAAAAGGGGTTTCCTTTTTTGACGGAAATGCATTGTCTGATAGTAATTTAAAGACTATCAAAGAGACAAAAGCCAGTTTAAAATAATATCTTTCGGTTAGATAAATTTAAAAGTAAAACAGATGTCAAATAGAAGAGATTTTATTAAAAAAACAACTTTAGGCACACTAGCCATAAGTTCAGTTTTCGGCTATAGCGGATTTGCAAAAAATACGGAAGAGAAAACGGAAGTAGAAAATCCGGTTAAAAAGCAAAAGAAGCCTGTTGTTATTTCGACATGGAATCATGGTTTACCTGCAAATCAAGAAACCTGGAAACAATTAAAAGCCGGGAAATCAGCCTTAGATGCGCTTGAAGCCGGTATGAAAATTCCCGAGGCAGATCCGAATGTCCGAAGTGTTGGTTATGGTGGATATCCGGATCGCGAAGGGAAAGTAACTCTTGATGCCTGTATCATGGACCATAATAGTAATTGTGGTTCAGTATGTTTCCTGCAGGGCATTATGCATCCGATTTCGGTAGCAAAAAGAGTATTGCAAAATACACCTCACGTAATGCTGGCCGGGCAGGGAGCGCTTCAGTTTGCACTATCGGAAGGTTTTAAAGAAGAAAATTTACTGACTCCGGAATCTGAAAAAGACTGGAAAAAATGGCTTGAAGATTCTAAATACAAGCCTGTCATTAATATAGAAAATCACGATACCATAAGTATGCTAATGTTGGATCAAGACGGCAATCTTTCGGGAGGGTGTACCACCAGTGGTGCTGCCTGGAAAATGCACGGTCGCGTCGGTGACTCCCCAATCATCGGCGCGGGTCTTTTTCTGGATAATGAGGTTGGCGCTGCGGCAGCAACCGGTTTAGGAGAAGCCGTGATCAGAACAGCAGGAAGCGCAATGGTGGTCGAATTAATGCGTCAGGGGAAATCGCCTTATGATGCCTGTAAAGAAATCACAGAACGTATTTACAACAAACACAAAAACCATAAAGACATGGAGTACCTGCAGGTCGGATTTATCGCTCTGAATAAAAATGGTGAACATGCAGGTTACAGTCTGAGATCAGGATTTAATTATGCCGTTTCCGATGACGAAAAAGGACACAGAATGGAAGATGCCAAATTTAAAATGTCCTGGGATAAATAAATTTAAATAGTTCCGGAGGAACGAATTATTTTGTAGCAACGGATTTTAATCCGTTGAAAAGAATGAAGATTAAACACAATATTTGTCATTTCGACGAAGGAGAAATCTCCACAAGAAGCTCTACTCTACAAAAATTGGCGGGCAACTATCAGGAATTTCCGGTGCGATTTCTCCTTAGGTTGAAATGACAGACAAAGCTAAAAACTATATCTCTAAGAGTTTCCTGGTAAGTAGCTCTTAAAGAAACCAAAAAAGAAAGAATGAAAAAAATAGTACTCCTATTAACCCTAATCACTTCAATTTTCTCGGCTAACGCACAGAAAGCTTACACGGAAAATGATATTCGTATCATTCCAAAACCGTCTCAGACTCTTATTAAAACAGGTGTTTTTCAATTTACAAAAGATACAAAGTTTGTAGTAAACGGAGATTTCCAAAAGGATGCTGCAAATGCTTTGGCTTCAAAATTTGAAGTAGCTGCAGGATGGAAACCAGAAACGACAACAAAAGCACCTGTAAGCAATTTTGTTCAGTTTAAAGTTGATCCGAACTTAAAAAATGAAGCTTACGTTTTAGATGTAAATCCGACAAGCATTGTTATTTCTGCTAAAGGTAATGTTGGTTTTATGTATGGTTTAGAAAGCGTGAGACAATTACTTCCGGAAGCGATTGAAAGTAAATTTGCGATTTCTACTGCAAAATGGGAAATTCCAAGTTTGACCATTACAGACGAACCTCGTTTTAAATGGAGAGGTTTAATGCTGGATTTATCACGTCATTTCTTTGATAAAAATTACATTCTTGCTACAATCGATCGTTTGGCAATGCATAAAATGAACGTTTTGCATTTGCATTTGGTTGACGACCAGGGTTGGAGAATCGAAATAAAAAAATATCCAAAACTGACAGAAGTTGGCGCCTGGAGAGTAGATCAGGAAAACTTATCCTGGAATGCAAGACTTCCGGTAACCGCAGATCAAAAAGGAACTTATGGAGGTTTCTTTACACAAGATGAATTAAGAGAAATTGTAAAATATGCAGCTTCAAAAAACATTGAAGTAATCCCAGAAATCGAAATGCCGGCGCACGTAAGCAGTGCCATTGCATCGTATCCGGAACTGGCATGTTTTGATCAGAAAATAGGTGTTCCGTCAGGCGGAGTTTGGCCTTTGACAGATATTTATTGTGCAGGAAAAGAAACCACTTTTGAGTTTTTGCAAAATGTAATTGATGAAGTGATTACTATTTTTCCATCAAAATATATTCATATTGGTGGCGATGAAGCGACTAAAACGAATTGGGCAAAATGTCCGCACTGCCAGAAAAGAATTAAAGATGAGCATTTAAAAGATGTGAACGAATTACAGAGCTATTTTGTAAAACGTATGGAAAAATACATCAACTCAAAAGGTAAAAGAGTTATCGGTTGGGATGAAATTTTAGAAGGTGGTTTGGCACCAGATGCAACGGTTATGAGCTGGAGAGGAATGAAAGGCGGTATCGAAGCAGCAGATCAAGGTCATGATGTAATTATGAGTCCGGAATCTCCTTGTTATTTCAATTTTTACCAAGGACCACAAAACGAAGAACCTTTAGCTTTTGATGCTTATAATCCGTTAAGTGAAGTATATAAATTTGATCCGGTAGTTTCAACAATGACGCCACAGGAAACAGCACACGTATTAGGTGGACAGGCAAATTTATGGGCAGAACATATCGCAGGACCTAAGGATTCTGAGTATATGATTTTTCCAAGATTGGCAGCATTATCAGAAACTTTATGGAGTCCAAAAGAAAAAAGGAACTGGAATGATTTCACAACGAGATTATTCTCTTTATTACAGCGTTACGATTATTTGGGAATCAATTATGCGAAAAGTGCGTATTTGGTAACCGCTTTTTCAACAGCTGATTTGGCTAATAAACAAATCAAAGTCGAATTGAAAAATGAATTCCCTAATCCAGACATTCGTTACGTTTTAGGAGATAAAAGTATCGATCATCATGCTGTAAAATATGTTGCTCCAATTGATATTAAGGAAACTACAGTTTTAAAAGCTTCTTTATTTCAAGACAACAAACCAGTTGGAAAAACATATACAGATACGCTTGTTTTTCATAAAGGTTTTGCTAAAAACGTAAAATATTTAACGCCTTACAATTCGAATTATAAAGGAGACGCTAATACAATGGTCAACACTATTCGCGGAAGCAAAAATTTTCACGACGGACAATGGCAGGCTTGGTTAGTAAACGATATGGAATTGGTAATTGACCTTGAAAAAGTTGAAAATATAGAGCAGGTAAGTGTTGGTGCTCTGGAAAGTCAGGGTGCAGGAGTTAATTTCCCAATTGAAGTTAAAGTTTTTATTTCTGACGATGGATTTAAATACAGACAAGTTGGAAAAATAATACGGCCGTATGCTGTAAATGCAGTTCCGGAATTGAAAGATTTTAAAATTAATTTCCAAAAACAAAATGCACGTTTTGTAAAAGTAATTGCAGGCAACTTAAAGAAAAGTCCAAAAGGAGAAAGTTCCTGGTTGTTTGTCGACGAGATTGTGGTGAATTAAATATTTTAAACACATATAAACTAGATATTTTTTTTGAAACTTGGTAAACAGAGTTTAGAAAGAAATTGGTTTCTAACATATAGCTTAACGTGAAATGCTTGCGACAGCTTTGTCAAAGTTTCAAACTTTGACAAAGCTTTAAAGTCAAGTTTATCACTTCGATAAAATAGAATTATTAAAGAATAACTCTCTGTAGTATTTGATTATCTAAATCGTTTACTGCCTTAAGATTGCAATTTTTTAAGTTTATAAATGTATAATCTGAAAAAAAAATGAAAAAGATATTATTTAAGCTGGGGATATTATTGATTTGCCTGATGCCGTTTTTTACCAGGGCGCAAACGAAAGGATTTTCTATATCTAATGGAGAATTTCAAAAAGATGGAAAAATTGTAAAAATACATTCAGGAGAAATGCACTATGCGCGTATTCCTAAAGAATATTGGAGACATAGGTTGCAAATGCTTAAAGCTATGGGAATGAATACCGTGGCAACCTACGTATTTTGGAATTATCATGAAATAGAGCCAGGTGTATGGGATTTTAAAACAGGAAACAGAGATTTGGCTGAGTTTTTACGTATTGCTAAAAGTGAAGGATTGTATGTGATTCTTAGACCAGGTCCGTATGCATGTGGTGAATGGGAATTTGGAGGCTACCCTTGGTGGCTGCAAAATGATAAAGATTTGGTAATTCGTACGAATAACAAAGCATTTTTAGAAGCTTGCAAAACGTATCTGGAACAATTGTATGCAGTGGTAAAAGGAAATTTTGCTAATCAGGGAGGACCAATTATTATGGTTCAGGCAGAAAATGAATTTGGTTCTTATGTTTCTCAAAGAACCGATATTAGTGCTGAAGATCATAAAGCATACAAAACTGCAATTTACAATATGCTTAAAGAAACAGGGTTTCAAGAGCCTTTTTTTACTTCTGACGGTACTTGGTTGTTTGAAGGTGGTATGGTAGAAGGCGTGTTACCAACTGCAAATGGGGAATCAAATATAGAAAACTTAAAGAAACAGGTTGATAAATACCATAAAGGGCAGGGGCCTTACATGGTCGCAGAGTTTTATTCTGGCTGGTTGGATCATTGGGCAGAACCATTTATTAAAATTGGATCTGAGGAGATTGCAAGTCAAACTAAAAAGTACCTTGATGCAGGCGTTTCTTTTAATTATTATATGGTACACGGTGGTACTAATTTTGGATTTACCTCTGGAGCAAATTATAATGAAGAAAGTGATATTCAGCCTGATATTACCAGCTATGATTATGATGCACCTATTAGCGAAGCAGGTTGGGCAACACCAAAATTTATAGCCATACGTGAAGTAATGCAAAAGTATTCTAAAACAAAATTAGCACCGATTCCAGAGAAAATACCAGTTACAAAATATCCTAATCAGGTTATCAAATCGAGTATGGATGTTTTAAGTTGGATCAAAAAAGAAAAAGCGGTTGTAAATGATCAGCCTTTAACATTTGAAAAATTAGGTCAGGGAAATGGATATGTTTTATATCGTAAACGATTTACGCAGCCAATTTCTTCTGGCAAATTAAAAATTGAGGGATTGAGAGACTTTGCTACAGTTTACGTAAATGGAGTTAAGGTAGGTGAATTGAATAGAGTTTTCAAAAATTACGAGCTGACAATTTCTATTCCTTTTAACGGTATTTTAGAAATTCTGGTTGAAAATATGGGACGTATTAATTACGGAGCCGAAATAGTACATAATACTAAAGGTATTATTTCTCCAGTATTCATTAATGAATATGAAATTAGTGGTGGATGGGAAATGTATAAAATGCCGATGAATGAAGTTCCGGTTATTAAAAACGAAACGCTAAAAGCTGGACGACCAGTTTTATATGAATCTACAGTAAACATAGATAAACCAGCCGACACTTTTCTTGATATGACAAATTGGGGAAAGGGAATTGTATTTGTTAACGGGCACAATCTTGGACGCTACTGGAAAGTTGGACCGCAACAAACGCTATATGTGCCAGGCTGTTGGTTGAAAGCGGGCGAGAATAAGTTTGTTGTATTGGAGCAACTTAATGAAAATAGCAAAACAGAATTAACTTTTACAGATCAACCAATACTTGATAAATTAAATTGAGATTACCTATTAAACCAGAAAAACAAAGAATAATAAATTATAAATTAGAGTAAAGATGAAAAAAGGAATATTCATGATCGCCTTTTTATTTTCAGTGCAAATGTTCTCTCAGGCCATTTACGAAGATGAAAGATACGTACCAGAAACAGATCCGTTAGTGTTGAAGAACTTAGATGAATGGCAAGGCAAAAAGTTTGGTCTGCTTATGCACTGGGGAACTTACAGCCAATGGGGAATTGTAGAATCTTGGTCTATCTGCCCTGAAGATTACGGATGGTGTGAACGTAAAAAAGGAAGCAATCCATCTAATTATAATGATTATATTAAAGATTATGAAGGACTAAGAAAAACTTTTAATCCCGTAAAATTTGATCCTGCAAAATGGGCAAAAGCGGCTAAATATGCCGGAATGAAATACATGGTTTTTACTACCAAACACCATGACGGATTTAATATGTATGATACTAAATACTCTGATTATAAGATAACCAGTAAGGATGTTCCTTTTCATACAAACCCGAAAGCAGATGTTTTAAAAGAAATATTCAACTCTTTTAGAGGTGAAGGCATTTCTACTGGAGCATATTTTTCTAAACCCGACTGGCACAACGAAAATTACTGGGATCCTTACTTTCCTCCATTTGACAGAAACGTAAACTATGATCCGGCACTTTATCCGGAGAAATGGCAAAAATATGTTGATTTTACACACAACCAGATTTTAGAAATCCTTAGTAACTACGGTAAAGTTGATATTTTATGGTTAGACGGAGGATGGGTTCGTAAAAGAGACCAGCAAAACATCAAAGAAAACTACGATGAAAAGTTCGTTGAAAATGAAGCTAAAAATGGTTTCATCAAACACAGAGTTGTAGATCAGGATCCAAAAATGGACGAATTGGTCGCAAAAGCACGTCAAAAACAACCAGGGTTAATCGTAGTAGACAGAGCGGTTCACGGAATTAACCAAAACTATTTAACTCCGGAAGGTCGTGTTCCTGCTAAAACATTGCCTTATCCATGGGAATCCTGTATTCCGGCCGGTGGAGGATGGTCTTATTCTCCGGGTGCTACTTACATGACCGGAAGACAAGGAATTCATATGTTAATTGACATTGTTGCTAAAGGTGGAAATTTATTATTGAATGTGGCTCCAAGCCCGGAAGGAGAATGGGATAAAGGGGCTTATGACTTATTGGAAGCTTACGGAGACTGGATGAAAGTAAACAGCACAGCAATTTACAATACAAAACCAATTGAACCTTTCAAGGAAGACAACATTTGTTTTACGCAAAATAAAGCCGGAAATGTTTTTGCTTTCTATTTGGCAAAAGACGGAGAAGATAAAATTCCTGCAGAAGTTACAGTGAAATCAATCAATCCTAAAAAAGGAACAAAAATCACCATGTTAGGTTCCAAAACTTCATTAAAATGGACAAAAGAAGCACAAGGATTTAAAGTTGTAATTCCGGAAAGTTTACGAAATAACCTGCCTTCAAAAGAAGCATGGACTTTAAAAATTGAAGCTATTAACCGATAGGAATTATGATGGTTTTAAGTAAAAGGATAACAATTCAGACAGCATGTATTTTTTTCATGCTGTTTTCTTGTATCAGTGTTTTTGCACAACAACCGGCAGATTTTGTAAATCCGTTTATTGGAACTTCAAATTACGGAGCTGCTTTTCCGGGGCCGATAGCGCCACGCGGAATGGCAAGTATCAGTCCGTTTAACGTAGCCGGACCACAAAACCGTCCGTTAGAAAAAGACAGTCAGTGGCTGTCAAATCCTTATGTAAATGAAAATACGTTCCTGACCGGATTTAGTCAGGTAAATTTAAGTGGAGTAGGTTGCCCCGAATTAGGAGTCTTATTGCTAATGCCGACAACAGGAGCTGTACAAATCAATCATCTAAGCTACGGCTCCACCTACTCAAACGAAGTTGCAAAAGCAGCTTACTATAGTGTAGACATTGATAAATACAAAATCAAAGCAGAGTTTACCGCTTCAAAAAGAGTTGGAGTAAGCAAATTTACTTTCCCGAAAGGGGAATCTAATGTTTTGTTAAATCTTGGTTTAGGTTTGACAAACGAAGAAGGTGCAATGGTAAAAGTGGTATCTCCGACAGAAATTGAAGGAATGCGTTCTGTAGGTTCGTTTTGTTATAACAGTCCCGAAGATGCTTACCCGGTTTATTTTGTAGCCAAATTTTCTAAACCCGCAGCAAAATTTGGCGTTTGGAAAAAACCATCAAAATATGAAGGGGCAGAAGCACAATGGATGACCTATAACGGAAAAGCCCGAATGATGGAAAATACCATCAAAACCGTTGTAGGCGACAGCATCGGAACTTATTTCTCCTATAAATTTGATAAAGAAGAAACCGTTGAAGTGAAAATCGGAGTTTCGTACGTGAGCATTGCAAACGCACGCGAAAACTTAGAAAAAGAAACCGGAAACAAATCGTTTGATGCCGTTTATAAAGAAACATATAACGAATGGAACGAAGAACTTTCTAAAATTCTGGTTGAAGGCGGTTCAAAAGACGACAAGACTATTTTTTATACGGCATTGTATCACACTTTGATTCACCCTAATACTTTAAATGATTATAATGGAGAATATCCGGAAATCAAAAGAAGTAAAATAGGTAAAACCGAAGGAACCCGTTATACCGTATTTTCTTTATGGGATACCTATAGAAATCTGCATCAGCTAATGTCTTTGGCTTACCCGCAACAGCAATCTGATATGGTAAAAAGCATGCTGGAAATGTATGATGAAAATGGCTGGTTACCAAAATGGGAACTGAATTCGACAGAAACTTTTACCATGGTGGGAGATCCGGCAAGTATTGTCATTGCAGATACGTATTTAAAAGGAATTCGTGATTTTGATGTTCAGAAAGCATACAAAGCCATGCTGAAAGGAGCAGACCAGGTTGAGAATAATCCGCTGCGCCCGGGACTTAAGGAATATATTGAAAAAGGATACCTGAGCACCAACAACCGTGGCCCGGTTTCTACGACTCAGGAATACAATGCTTCAGATTATTCGATTTCTCTTTTAGCCAAAGCGTTAGGAAAAAAAGAAGATGCAGAACGTTTTAAAAACCGTTCGCTGTCATACAAAAAGTTATACGATAAAGATTTAAGGTTACTTCGCCCAAGAACAGCCGACGGAAAATGGTATGAACCATTTGATCCGGTTTCGGGAGCAAACTTTGAAGAAAATGTTGGTTTTATTGAAGGTAATGCCTGGCAATATGCTTTTATGGTTCCTCACGACATTAACGGACTTAAAAAGTTAATGGGCGGTGATAAAGCTTTTTCGGCACAATTGCAGAAAGTATTTGATATCAAACAATTTGATATGGCAAACGAACCTGATATCGCTTATCCTTATTTGTTCAATTATATAAAAGGAGAAGAATGGAAAAGTCAGGAACTGGTAAAAAAACTGGTTAAGGAATATTTTCAAAATAAACCAAAAGGCTTACCCGGAAATGACGATACCGGAACAATGTCTGCCTGGTTAGTATATTCTATGATGGGAATTTACCCGATTTCTCCGGGAGATCCGGTTTATACCATTACGACACCAATGTTTGATAAGGTAACGATCAAATTAGACCCAAAATATTATAAAAAAGAAAGTATTGTTATTGAAAAAGAAATCAATACGGATGGAAAAATAAATGCAATACAATTAGACGGAAAAGCGCTGAACAGTTATTTCATTTCACACGAAGATCTGGTGAACGGGAAAACACTGAAAGTGATTCAAAAATAAAACACACACGACTATGTTACAATTAAGAATGAAAAAAACAGCCATTATTTTTGTAATGGCTGTAGGTTTTTTTAACCAGGCCGAAGCACAGAAAAAATATCCGTACCAGGATGTAAAAACACCGGTTGAAGACAGAGTAAAAGACTTATTAAGCCGAATGAGCCTGGAGGAAAAAGTACGCCAGATGGATATGTACAAAGGGGAATACTTTAAAGAAAAAGAAGATTTCTCTAAGACAAAATCAGCGTTGAAAATCGGAAATTTAGGAATTGGAGCTATTCATGATATTTATCCGCGTTCGGCAAAAATGATCAATGATCTTCAGACGAATGTTATAAAAGGAAACAAATGGGGAATTCCTGCACTTATTATGTGTGAGATGCTTCACGGTTATCTGGATGACGGAAGTACCGCTTTCCCCATGAACATTGGTCTTGGAGCAACCTGGGATACAGAAGTTATTGGCAAGGTCGGAAAAGTAATCGCCAAAGAAGCCAGAGCACACGGAGTTCATTTTGGTTTGGGACCAAATTTAGATTTGGGACGTGAACCACGCTGGGGACGTGTTGCAGAAACTTTTGGAGAAGATGCTTATCTAAACAGCGAAATTGGTCTGGCGTTTATCAAAGGAATGCAGGGAGACGATTTAACATCTGACCGATCTATAATTGCAGAACCAAAACACTTTGCAGTTCATGGTATTCCACAGGCGGGAGGAAATTCTTCTCCGATTTTGGTAGGAGAACGTTCGGCTCGTGAAGATCATTTACCTTCATTTCAAAAAGCCTTCATAAAAGGCGGTGCTTTGGGAACAATGTGTGCGTATTCGGAGTTAGACGGAATTCCGTGTGCGGCCAATCACTGGTTGTTGACAGATGTTTTGAGAAAAGAATGGGGATTCAAAGGAATTGTGGTTTCAGATTTGGGAGCTATCAAATACCTTCAGACAACGCATAATGTTACGGATTCTCCAAAAGAAAGTATCAGGGAAGCCATTACGGCAGGGGTTGATATGCAGTTTTATGATTTTACAAATGAGTTCTGGCAAAAAACAGTTATCGAACTTGTGAATGAAAATAAATTATCAATGGCAGATATTGACCGTGCTGCGGGAGGTGTTTTGCGCCTGAAATTTTTATTGGGATTATTTGAAAATCCTTATACGGCAAGCAACTTAATCAAAGATCGTTTTCATACCAAAGAAAATCAGGATATCGCTCTGGAAGCCGGACTTAAATCGATGGTTTTGTTAAAGAATGAAAAAAATACATTGCCTTTAAGCAAAGACATCAAAACTGTTGCCGTGATCGGACCAAATGCAAATGCATCAAGATTAGGAGGATACTCAGTTCACAATAAAGTAGGAACAACTGTTCTGGAAGGTGTAAAACAAGTTGTCGGAAAAAACACAAATGTACTTTATGAAGAAGGAGTTCCGTTGATTGTAATGGGACAGGTGATTCCGTCAAAATATTTATTTACTCCGGATGAAGCGCAAAACGGTCTGAAAGCAGAATATTTCAATAACAGAAATGTAGAAGGAACTCCCGCATTAACCCGTATAGACAATCAATTGGAATTTGACTGGCCATGGTCTCCTGGTGTTGGGGTTAATGATGATGATTTTTCTATTCGCTGGACAGGTTTTATAAAGTCAGACAAAGCTTTTGACGGCTGGTTAGGTTTAAGTTCTGATGACGGAATCAGAATGTGGATTGACGATCAGTTGGTAATTGACAACTGGTCAAAGGGTGCAACAAGTATCGTAACTACTCCAAAAAATATCGAAGCCGGTAAAAAATACAAAGTACGCATCGAGATGTGGGAAGGAGGCTGGGGAGCCAGAGCTCACTTGCGTTGGAATTTAGAAAGAGTGAATTTACAACCTGCCGTAGAAGCTGCTAAAAAAGCAGATGTGGCGATTGTCGTTTTAGGAGAATCTAACGAATTGGTAGAAGAAAACAGAGACGTTGCGACTTTAGATTTGCACGGAATGCAGCAGGAACTGATTGAAGCGATCCAAAAAACAGGAACTCCTGTAGTTTGTGTATTATTAAACGGGCGTCCGCTTTCTATAAACTGGATCAACGACAATATTCCTGCAATTGTGGAAGGCTGGTTCCCTGGTGAAGCAGGAGGAAAAGCTGTAGCCGATGTTTTATTCGGAAATTATAACCCGGGCGGAAAACTGCCAATTACATTTCCTAAATCAGTTGGGCAGCTACCTATATATTATAACCAAAAACCATCTGCGATACACAGATATGTGAGCGAAAGCGAAAATCCGCTTTATACTTTTGGCTACGGGTTAAGTTATACCACTTTTGAATATTCAAATTTTAAATTAAGCAATAAGTATATTAACCGTAACGGCGAAATCAAAGTTACCGTTGATGTAAAAAATACCGGAAATTTTGATGGGGACGAAGTAGTGCAATTATATATTAACGATGTATACAGCAGTGTAACGACTCCGGAGAAAACATTAAAAGGTTTCAAAAGGGTATTCCTTAAAAAAGGAGAAACAAAAGAAGTAGAATTTGTTTTGACCGCAGAGGAATTAAGCCTTTGGAACAGAGAAATGAAAAATGTGGTAGAAGCCGGTGATTTTCAGGTTATGGTTGGAGGCAATTCAACCAATTTACAAAAACAAAGTTTTAAGGTGATTAATTAGTTGTTCGTCTAAAAACGGAATATTTAAGTTTTTAAGTGTTTTTTACAGAATACAATTAAAAAAACTGTAAATCACTTAGGTTAATAACATGTTGAAGTTAAAAAAAGTAAGGATTTTAACTCGAAAAAAATGACGTTTTTTATAAATGTACAACGTACACCTTTTGAAAATTGTCATTTGTCGAAATAATGATTTAGTTAACAACTCCTCTCAGTAAATTTAACATGTTATTAACTCAAAAAACAACTATATGATTAAAGATGTACTAAAATTACTGTTTGTAGTTTGCCTGTTCGGATTTCAAAATCTACAAGCACAAACAACAGTGAAAGGAACGATCACAGATGCCACCAGCGGAATTCCGATCCCGGGAGCGAATGTTGTCGTAAAAGGGACAAAGACTAGTGTATCAACAGATTTTGATGGTAAGTACAGTATTAATGTTCCGGGTCAGGCTTCAGTTTTGGTATTCTCTTATGTAGGATCCACAACAAAAGAATTTACAGTAGGAACACAAACTACTCTTAATGTGTCTTTAGGTGCAGACACACACCAGTTAGGTGAGGTAGTAGTAACGGCTCTTGGTATCAAGAGAGAGAAAAAAGCCGTAACCTATTCTGCTCAGAATATTGCCGTAGATGAGCTTTCTGAAGCAAGATCCTTAAACGTTGCCAACTCACTTTCAGGTAAGGTTGCAGGTCTTAACTATTCTACCACTTCAAATGGTGTTGGTTCATCTTCAAGAATTACATTAAGAGGAAACAGATCCCTAAATGGTAACAACCAGCCATTATATGTAGTGGATGGTGTGCCAATTAGTAATGGAACTGGTGCAGGTAACTCTGATATTGATACAGGAGGAACTACACAACCGGATGGTATCTCAAACATTAACCCTGATGATATTGCTTCGATGACAGTTCTTAAAGGACCATCTGCAGCAGCACTTTACGGAAACAGAGCAAGTAATGGTGTAATCATCATTACGACTAAATCCGGAAAAGCAGGAAAAACTTCAGTTACCTTGTCATCTAACTTTATGGCTTCTACAGCTTATGATTTGACAAATTTCCAAAATTCATACGGTCAGGGAGACGGAGGAGTTTATAATCCTATTTCTGTTTCAAGCTGGGGAGGAAAATTAGACGGACGTCAGGTTTCTGCATGGCAGTTAGCTACTAATCCTAATTATGCAGGTCCTGCAACTACAGATTACAGCCCTCAGCCAAATAACGTTATTGACTTTTACAAAACAGGATATAACTTAGCAAATACATTAGCGATTACTACAGGAAACGAAAAAGCGCAAGGATATTTCTCTTATACAAACACTCGTGCAGAAGGTATTGTTCAGGGAAATGCTATGGACAGACACAATCTTAACTTAAGATTGACAAGCAAGCTTTCTGATAAATTATCATTAGATGTAAAAACAAACTACATTATTCAGAAAATTGATAACCTGTTAAGAACAGGAGAAGAGTCAATTGGTACTTCAGCTTATTTATTACCTCGTAGTATTAAATTTAATGAATACAGAGATTTTGAATATACTGATGCTTCAGGTCAATTGCAACAAAACTATTTTATAGACGAAGCTGGTTCTCCAGGAGGAAACCCATACTGGTCTGCTTTGCGTAATGATTCACGCGATGATAAAAGAAACAGATTTATCGGACTTGCGTCTCTTAAATATGATATTTCAAATACTTTAAGCTTACAGGTTAGAACTGGTTTAGACCAGATGAATAACGAAACTGTTCGAAACAGATACGCAACTAAGGCATTCAATAATAACTTAGGTCAGTACAGTGAGTTTTACGAAACAGTAAGAGAATTCAATACAGACGCATTACTTTCTTATAAAGAAACATTTGGCGATTTTACAGTTGGTCTTAATGCCGGTGCGAACATGTTGAAACAATCTAGTTCTTCTTTAACATCAGGAGGAGTTTTGAGTAAAAGAAATTATTTCTCTTTAATCAATGTGGCTACGATTACTTCTACATCTGCAATGTCAGAAAAACAAGTTAATTCAGTTTATGGATTTTCTCAAATTGGTTTCAGAAATTACTTATTCCTTGACTTAACAGCAAGAAATGACTGGTCTTCTGCTTTACCATCACAAAACAGATCTTTCTTTTATCCATCTGTAGGACTTTCAGCAGTAATCTCTGATATCGTTACTTTACCGGAAGTGATCAGTTTTGCAAAAGTTAGAGGTTCTTATGCTAAAGTAGGTAATGATACAGATCCTTATCAGACAAGTTCTCAATTATCATACATTGGTGGTAATGGTGGTATGTTATATTCTCAGACTACAGCTGCAAATCCTAACCTTAAACCGGAGATGTCCAGTTCTACAGAGTTTGGTGCAGATGTTAGATTCTTGAAAAACCGTTTAGGATTAGATTTTACTTATTTCCAAACCAAAACATCAGATCAGATTTTCTACATCAACACTCCGGAATCTTCTTCTAAATCAAGAGCGGTATTAAACGGTGGAGATATCGAAAATAAAGGTATAGAGCTTACGCTTACTGCAACTCCTATCCAGACAGAAAATTTCTCATGGGATATTTTAGCTAACTACGCTTCTTATAAATCAAAAATTACTTCTATCTACGATAACAGAGAAGAATTGGTTATTGGTGAAGGAAGGTTAGTAAGAAGTAAAGTTATCAAAGGTGGAGAGTACGGTGATTTATACATCAAAGGTTTTACAAGAACTCTTGACGGTCAAATAGTTGTAAACGCTGCAGGTATCCCATTGGCTACAGACGATTTTAGTGTTCGTGCAGGTAACTTTAACCCGGACTGGACAGCAGGTTTAAAAAATAATTTCAGATACAAAGATTTCTCTTTAAGTTTCCTTGTTGACTTTAGAATTGGTGGAGAGGTTATTTCTTATTCACAAGCAAGAGAAGCAGGTTTAGGAGTTAGTGATGTTACATTAGCAGGAAGAGAAGGTGGAATCATTGTTCCTGGTGTTGTAGATGGAACATTTGAACCAAACACTACAAGCATTACAGCAGAGCAATACTGGACAGCCATTGGACAAAGAACTCCGGTAGCAGAGCCTTTTATTTATGACGCTACAAACATCAGATTAAGAGAACTTGTTTTTGGTTATTCATTACCAAAACGTATGTTGCAAAGTACAGGATTTGCCAGTATTGACTTTTCAGTAGTGGGTAGAAACTTGTTTTTCTTCTTAAACGAAGCAAAATACTTTGATCCGGAAGCAGGTGCAGGTACAGGAAACTTACAAGGTATCGAGTCTTTCAATATTCCTTCTACAAGAGAATATGGTGTGAATGTGAAGTTTGGATTTTAATTAAAAAAAAGAAGATATTATGAAAAATAATTTTAAAATTAAAACATTGGGAGTTGCCATGTCAATGCTCGCTGTTTTTTCAAGCTGTACACAAGATTTTGACGAAATAAACACGAATAAAAATACACTAACAGAAGATCAGTTAGATCAGACTCTTGCAGGTCCTGCGTTTGCTTCAGCATTATACGCAGGTATCCACAACGGTTCTTATTCATCACCGGTTGATGATCAGGGAACATGGGGTATTGCAACAGGTATTTTGCCTTCAACTTTTACACATTATCTTAGCTGTGGATACGGTACAGAAAGAAATGCATTCGTAAATGGTTATGAAGGACGTGGATGGTTGAGATTTTATACAGTTGCTGTACCGGCATTAAACAATGCTATCAAAGCATCTGAAGGAAATGCTGATGCCTTGGCGGTATTAAAAATCTGGAAAGTTTTCATGTACAATCAAATGGTAGATTGTTATGGTCCGATTCCTTACACAGAAGCCGGAAATAACAAAGAAAAAGTACCGTATGATAGTGTTGAATCTATCTACGCAGATTTCTTTAAATTGTTAGATGAAGCAAATGCTACACTAAATGCTACTTCTGCAACTACAGTTGGAACACTTCAGCCAAATGACAGAGTTTATTCAGGAAATGTACAAAGCTGGAAAAGATTTGGAAACAGTATGAGATTACGTTTGGCATTAAGAATTTCTGATATCGATCCTGCAAAAGGAAAAACTCAGGCAGAGGCTGCAGTAGCTGCAGGTGTTATCGAAACTAATGAGCAAAGCGCAACTTTTAAAGTTAGTAACATCACACCAAACAATCTTAATATGATTGTAAATGCATGGGGTTACTACATGACAGCTTCTATGGAAAGTTTGCTTGTAGGTTATAATGACCCAAGATTAGCTAAATGGTTCTCTCCAATTGATACAGGTGTTTATCAGGGACGTCCGGTAGGAGGTTTACAAGGCCAGTTCGGAACTACAAAATTCTCTATGTTTAACAATGACGTATTAGGAAGTGGTCCTGCAGGAAACCTTAGTGAATCTAAAAACATTGAAATCTTCATGGCTTCTGAAAACTATTTAAGCAGAGCTGAAGGTGCTTTGAACGGATGGAATATGAACGGAACTGCAAAAGGATTATATGAGCAGGGTATTACATTGTCATTAAAACAATGGGGTGCTACAGATACTCAGGTTGCAGCTTATATCGCCGGAACTTCTACACCAACTGTTCCAAATGTTGCAGCAGCTTATCCAACTTTAGGTTTAAGTGATGTGCCTGTAACTCTTCCTGTTGCATGGGATGCTTCTGAAGCTAACCAACGTACTCAGATTGCAGTTCAGAAATATTTGGCTATTTTCCCTGAATCATGGGAAGCATGGGCTGATTTAAGAAGAAGTGATGCAAAAGTAATTTATGCTCCGGTTAATACAGATAATCTTGATCCGGGAGTTGGTAAAAGCTTAATGAAACGTGTGATTTATGTTACCAACGAATACTCTTCAAACAACGATGCTGTTGAAGATGCCATCACAAAATTAAAAGGTCCTGATTCCGGAGGAACAAGACTTTGGTGGGATACAAAATAATAATTTGGTAAGTAAAGATTTAAGGGATCCATTACTTATAAACGCAAAAGGAGAGGTAACTCTCCTTTTGTTATTTTACTAAATATGAAAGCAATAATGATAAAATTTAATCATGACGTAATTGTATTTTCTGTGCTGTTTTTTTCATTTACTTCTACAGCACAAAAAAAAATAAAAGCAGTAAATATTACCCAAAGCTATATTGCGCAAGAGCCCGTTACAACAAACAGCCATGCAGCAACACTTGCAGAAATAAAACCAGGCCAAATTATGGCAGCATGGTTTGGAGGAAAATATGAAGGAGCAAAAGATGTCGGAATTTATGTTTCAACCTACAAAGATAAATCCTGGTCTGCCCCTCAGAACCTTATAAAACCTGCAATAATTAAAGGCGATACTTTGCCATGCTGGAACCCGGTTTTGTTTAAAAGTAAAAGCCAGTCACTGTATCTGTTTTATAAAATAGGAAAAAATCCCAGAGAGTGGTTTGGTGCCATGATAGTTTCAAAAGATAACGGAGAAACCTGGAGTACTCCAAAATACCTGCCTGATGGAATTTTAGGCCCCATCAGAAATAAACCTGTTGAGGTAGTTCCCGGTGTTATTTTATGCGGAAGCAGTACAGAAAGTGTTGAAAACAACAACTGGCGAGCGCACGTAGAAACCTATACAGAAACAACTGATCAATGGCAAAAAAATGCTGTTGAAGACAAAAAACAATTCGATGTTATCCAGCCCACATTTTTGCTCCATAATAACGAAATTCAAATGTTATTACGAAGCAAACATAACAAACTAGTGTCGAGCTGGTCAAAAGATAACGGAAAAACGTGGCAGCGTACCGATACCATAAACGTAGTTAACTCAAACTCCGGAATCGATGCCCTCACGTTATCCAAAAAATCATTTTTATTAGTTAACAACCCTTTGCCCCAAGGAAAAGACTGGTTTTACGGTCGCAATGTTTTGGATGTGGAATACTCTAATAACGGAGTGGAATGGAAAAAACTTTTTGACCTCGAAAACCAACCGGAAGGAGAATTCAGTTATCCGGCCATTATTCAGGCCACTGACGGAAAAATTCATGTACTCTATACCTACAATAGAAAATACATAAAACATGTCGCTTTTGACCTGAATTAAAAGAAAAAGAGGAAATCAATTTTCCTCTTTTTTTATTCTTTTCTAATGCGCATATTTCACAAAATTGATAATGTATTTCGAAGTCATTTCAGGATACTGATGCTGAGGCCCATGACCTGTTTCAGAATAAACGATCATTTGGGTATTCGCCATCTGATTGACAATAGCATACCAGTTTTCGACAGCAAAACTTACATCATGGTCTCCTGAGATAATCAGGATTGGAATTTTGGTCTTTTTAATCTGTTCCCTAAAGTTTAGTATATCTTCTCTAAAAGCATCTCCTCCCGCAAAATAAAGCTGAAAAGCCTCCATGGTAGAAGGTATTTTTTTGATGTCAATTTTCTTGTGGATTCTGTCATGCGAAGCCTTTGCTGCTGCAAGGCTTATTGGTGATTTGGGTTCAAAGAATAAAACAACTTCATCCTCAAAATCATTTAGTGGTTTTAATGCCGCATCCAGAAAAACCTGCTCAAACGGAACTTCATTTTTACCCGGAGGGTTTGTTCCGATTAATATAGAATGGCTTACCAGATTCGGATATAATAATGTTACAGCCTGCGCTACCAGCCCACCATAAGACCAGCCCAAAACTATAATCGTGTTGAGTTTTAAAGTATCGGCTAAATCTTTTACATCCTTAGCCACAAGAGCAATATCAGGAGCCATATTTCCTGTAGAAGAACCAATTCCTGAAAAATCAAACGTGATGACATTAAATTTTTTAGCCATCATTTTTATAAACAACGGATCCCACGTATCCAGAGTTCCTCTAAAACGATTTACAAAAATGACTGGTTTTCCTTTGCCATAAGATCGATACGCAATTTTTCGATCTCCGGTATCTGCAAAATTGGTCTCTGTGTCGTAAAATTTTTTCATAATTATAATTTAAAGATTAGGCATTTTTAGGTTTGCAAAACAGTTTTAAATTATGGGGATGTGATCATTTCGAGAGACTCAAAAATCAACTTGTTAAATGTACTAAATTTATTTTTTAATCTAATATTAACTAATTGTTATACAATATCTTGTGTTTGTTAGGTTTTCAATAAACAGGTTTGGGTATAAATTACTGACAGGATAAAATGGCCGTTTCGGAGCCTATTTTGGCTGTCTTACTTTTTTATAATTTTTTACAGAAGAGTATCAGGATATCTTTGGCTTATCAAATTAAAAACAACAATAATAATTAAATTCGGTATCATGAAAAACATAAACAAACCAGGTAAAACACTTTTATGGAGTGCAGTTACAATTTTTAGTTTTGCAGCATTTTTTATTTCAGCGTCAGCAACAGCGCAACAATCAGAAATAAAACGAACATTACTCCAACAGCATGACTTAAATATTCCCGGAAAAGAAGCTATTCAGGCCACTATAGATTTTGGAGCCCATACTGCTTTTGGAAAACATTCGCATCCCGGCGAAGAAATTATCTATGTTTTAAAAGGCACACTCGAATATGAAGTAGAAGGAAGTAAGCCGGTAACACTAAAAGCCGGAGAAGTCTTGTTTATTCCCGCAGGAACAGTGCATTCGGCTAAAAATAAGACCAACGAAAATGCTGTTGAACTGGCCACTTATGTAGTCGAAAAAGGAAAACAGCTCGTGGTAATGAAAAAATAATAAAAGGTTAGGTTTTTGATTATGAAGGTTCTGTTTCCGATTTTTTTTTGGAGACGGAACTTTTTTATGCCGTCATTTTCTTTTTGTCCTTTACGATTTTATCAATCTTCTCAAGAAATTCGGCATCAAACTCAGAATAAGCCCTTAGCCAGTATTTTTCATCCCTGTTGCGCATCACCAGACGTATTTTCTGAACCATTAGCCAAATCGGTTCATAGCGTTTGTGCCCTAATAAATATTGTATTTTGAGGATGGAGATTTTTCTTTGGGACAAAGTCAGCAATTCGATACAAATCATCCAGTATCGAACAGGAAGATTTGAATTTTCCATAACAGTTCCCGAGCGGAGACTTATGCGATTGCCACAATTTTTGCATTGAAACTTCAGGTCAGTTTGTCTAAAAGAATGTAAATTATGACTACACTTTTTACAGATCAATCCGTTTTCCAGACGCTTATTTTTAAACTCATCAATGCACGTAGCCTCATTTGGGTATTTTTCAAAAAATGCTCTTAACTCCATTCGTACCATTCACAATTAGGTGCTAAATATAAAGCAATTCAGAGCAATTTAAAACTTGTACAAAATAAAAAAGGAATATTCGTTTTTGAATATTCCTTTGAAGAATCTATTTCCGGAAAAAAGAATTAAAGCTTTTCGGCAATCTCTTTTTTATATTTATTTAAGATCGATTTTGTCATTCCTAAATTTGCTTTTGTAGCATCTACGGCAAGATAAATAAAATAATCTCCATTCTCAGAAACATCAATAATATGAATTTGAGAAGTTAGCGTAATCATAATATTATCAATCGCCTGGCCTTTTAGATCCAGTGCCTTAATAGCGTTCATTTTAGCTTTAACTACTTCAAGATTAAAAGCAGAAGCTAATTCCGGATCAAACTCGGCAACAGCAGATTGTGAGTAATATGACATTCCCGTTTGAATTTCCGCTACAGAAACAGCGATAAAACCAGGAACATTTTTCTTAAGATCTTCTCCAAATTGTTTTAAAAAATCAGACATAATTGTGAGTTTAAATTTGTTTTACAGGATTGTATTCTTGTGGATTTTTTACAAAAGTAGCTATAGAATATTATTTAATTATCCGCTATTAGTACCTTTTTGTAATTTATTTACAAAAGTTCAGCATTTTGATTTTCGGATAAATGTGGAGAAGTTTTTATTGAAATATATTATAAGTATTATTTTATATATCAAAAGTATAATTACAAAAAAATGCCTCTGAAAAAGCTTATCAGCAATTCCAAAGGCATTTAATAGTTAAGGTTAGAACTATTCCTTATTTGATTTCAGTTACGAATTCATTTTGAGGAGTTCTTACTTTTTTCATGTTTACCAGCCAGTCGTTAGCCTCATCTCTGTAACCAAGTGTCAGGATGATAGCACTTTTAAGGCCAAGTTCATTCAGACCTAATAATTTATCAACTTCAGCAGGAATAAAACCTTCCATTGGAGTTGCATCTACTTTTTGCTCAGCAGCAGCGGCAATTGCAATACCAAAAGAGATATAAGCCTGTTTTGCCGCATGAATCGCATGCCATTCCTGACCAAGAGGCTCATACATTCCCCAAAGCATTTTTTTATAATCATCCATTGCATTTTCAGGTAAACCTCTTTCTGCAACTGTTCTGTCAAAAACAGCTGAAATTTTTTCTAACGAATAACCGTCCCACGCAGCAAAAACCAATACATGTGAAGCATCTGTAATCTGACTCTGATCAAAACCAACTGCTCTTATTTTTTCTTTTAAATCCTGGTTTGAAACTACAAAAATCTGGTATGGTTGTAATCCTGATGAAGACGGAGCCAATTTTGCCGCTTCAAGGATATAATCGATTTTTTCTTGCGGAACCACTTTTCCGTTCATTTTTTTAGTAGCATAACGCCACTTTAATTCGTCTATTAGAGCCATATTTTTTTAGATTAAATTTTAAATATTTGTCAAAAGTAAATACTTTAAGTTTATTTTTGTCATCTGATTACCAAAAGTAACTGTGACATCGGGGTAACTAACTAACATATTATGATAAAAGAGCCGGAACACGATCAGCATAAATGCAACAAAAATATAATGGCAGTGCACGATGCCATGGATATTTTGAACGGAAGATGGAAGATTTCCATTATTGCCTCCCTTTGTTTTAACACTTTGAGATTTACAGATCTTTTAAAAGAAGTAGAAGGAATTTCGGGTAAAATGTTAAGCAGGGAATTAAAAAATCTGGAAGAAAACCAATTGGTAACCCGAACAGTTCTGAATACGCAGCCGATAACGGTAGAATATAAACTGACGGAGTATGGCCATACTTTAAAAGAAGTTATCGATTCTCTGGCAAACTGGGGCCATAAGCACAGAAAAAGAATAACCGGAAAAGAATAATTTTAGCTTTTTAAATCAGAAGCCCGCTGAAAAAAGCCCTGTTTGGCCAGTTTTTGCTCGGCTTCTTCAATTGCTTTCAAAAGATTATTTTCATTATTGGCAATTTCGCCCAAAGTATCTTTCATGATTGTCCAGACCGGCTGCATTTTTTCAACCAGCTCTTTTCCTTTTGGAGTAAGGACAATCAGTCTTTTCCGTTCGTCTGCCTTATCTTTTTTGGAACTGATGATTTTTAGTTTTTCAAGTTCTTTCAGCAAACTAATAGTCGAAGGGTGGGAGTAACCAATCTCGTTTGCAATTTCTACCACACTCAGTTTTTCTTTGATATGCAAAGTATAAATTACCGGAAACCATTTTGGCTCAAAATCTATATCAAAAGATTTATAAATCAAAGCACCATCTTTGCGCAATGACTCACTTAATCGCTGTAAGCGGGTGGAGAGGGCGAGAATACCTATTTCATCAATTATATTCATTTTGTCGGATTTAGTTCTAACTGGCAAAACACATTATCGGGTCTCATTATCGGAAAATCAGCCGGAAGTGCCTCTTTCGGGATTGTTATAAAATGATTCCTTTCATAAAATCGCAATGCCGCCTGCAATATCGTAACGGTTCCTAAATATAAGTTTTTTAAGCCGTTTTCTTCACTGTATTTTATTAATTGTTCTAATAACTGCTGGGCGATATTAAATTCTTTTCCCCTGAATTCTTTTCGTACAAACATTTTTCTGATCGCTCCGGCTTCTTCATTAAATTTTACCAAAGCAATAGTTCCGACTAATTTATTGTCTATAAAAGCGCCCAAAAAGCAACCTCCCGATTCGAAATAAAAGTTTTTAATGTTTAATAAATCAGGCTGATCCTCTAAAGTGATCGGAACATTGAATTCTTTCTGCTGAATATTCAGAATCAAATCAACGATTTGTGTTTCATATTCATTTTGGATAAGTTTTATTTCCATTTTTATTTCAGATTAAATATAAGTACAAAACTACGTAGTTGAATACATATATCCAAATAAAAAAACTGAAAAGTGCAAAAACAGACTTTTCAGTTTAATTATTTATAATCAATTATCAGAAACAAAAACATTGGTTTTTATCCCTGATAATAAATCTATCTTATTTTGCAATTCTGTAGATTGTGGCATTTGCGCCATCTGTAACAGCGTATAAAGCACCGTCTTTTCCTTCTAACACATCTCTGAAACGGCTATTAGCAGAAGTAAGAAGCCTTTCTTCGGCTACAACAACATTGTCTTTAATGACAAGTCTTACCACATGCTGTCCACTCAAAGCAGCAGCAAATAAATTATTTTTCCATTCCGGAATCAGATTACCTGAGTAAAAAGTAAGTCCGCTTGGCGAAACTACAGGATCCCAGTAATAAACCGGCTGTTCCATACCGCTTTTGGTAGTAATACCATCTCCGATTTTTGCACCGCTGTATTCAAGACCGTACGTAATTGTTGGCCAGCCGTAATTTTTACCCGCTGCAATTCGGTTGATTTCATCACCTCCAAGCGGGCCATGTTCTGCTTCCCAAAGTTCTCCGGTAACAGGATGTATCGCAAGCCCTTGTGGATTTCTGTGTCCGTAAGAATAAATTTCAGGCAATACTCCCGTTTGTCCGATAAAAGGATTTCCGGCAGCAGGTTCGCCATTTTTCGTAATACGCACAATTTTACCAAGAGCAGCGTCTAATTTTTGTGCCAAAGGTCTTGATTGTATGTCAGAACGTTCGCCCGTACTCACAAAAAGATTTCCCTGTGCGTCCCAGACCAAACGTGATCCGTAGTGTAATGTGCTGTTAAATTCAGGAATAGCTTTATAAATGGTAACAGCTCCTTCGATTTTTGTTTCATCGGCAGAAAGTTTTCCTTTCGCTACAGCAGTAGCAGTACCGCCCGTTCCCGGAAATGAGTAACTCCAGTATATCATTCTGTTAGTTACAAAAGCAGGATCAACGGCAACATCAAGCAATCCTCCCTGACCTTCATTGTTAACAGGTAAAATTCCTGTAATAGCAGCGCCAACCGTTCCGGTCTGGGTTACAATTTTCATTGTACCCGCTTTTTGGGTTACTATAATTCTTCCGTCAGGCAAATTGTCCATTCCCCACGGATTTGTTAAGCCAGTTGCAAAAGCTTTAGACGTATAAGCCGTTTCGGTTTTAATTCCGGCAATTCTGGTTTGCCCTTTAAAAGCCGCAACATAAGTAGAATTTGCAGGTTTGGTTTCTACCGGAGGAAGCGTTCCAACAGGTACATCGTCATCGTCATCACCATCATCAGGATTGTTATTATCATTGTTACAGGATAACTGTGTAAGTGCCAGGAATAAAACAGAGAGATAAACAAAAATATTCTGTTTTTTTAGAAATGGGTTTTTCATAATGTAATTTTTTTAATGTTAAAATTAACTCAATATAAATATAACTATCTTTGAAATAATTTTATTGTCTGCGGATTTACATAATTCCCATGTTTTCTAAAAAGAGGCTTTTTATTGCTTAAAATGTTGTTTTTTAACTTATTATAATTTCTAAAATAACTCCAGCTGATTATTTGGATTTATAAGTTTAGGTTTTGGAGGTTTCGCGTCCCCAAAAACAGTCCTTCCGCCATAAAGATGCGATTCGTCCCTTTCTTTCTGAATCAAAGCATCAAAATTATTGTTGGGCGTAAAACCTTCTTCTGCGTTTCGGGAAATTTCAGATAATTTTCTAATCGCTTCTATTTTATCACTGTTGCCAATTTTAGCACGATTGATTGCTTTCTGTAAAGTATTGATCGTTTCGTCGTATATCTTTAACGGAACAGGAAACGGATGTCCGTCTTTTCCGCCATGAGCAAAAGAAAAACGTGCCGGATCTTCAAATCGGGTAGGAGTGCCGTAAATGACTTCGCTTACCAAAGCCAGTGATTGTAAAGCTCTCGGCCCCATTCCTTTTAAAAGCAAAAGTTCTTCAAAATCTTCGGGTTTGTTCTCGTGCGTAGCCCATAACATGGCCCCGAGACGTTTCATATTTACATCTTCCATCCTGACATCATGATGTGCAGGCAGTGAAAGATGCTGCATTTCTCTCATGATTTTAGTGGGAGATTCTTTGGCCAGTTCAAGAATTCCTGCCCTTGATTTTTCGGCAGTGTGAGCCGTAAGATTAAGAATGGAACCCTGATTTTCTCCATATATAAAAGTATGCGGTTCATTGATGAACGACTTCAGATCTTTAGAATGCCAATGGTACCTTCTGGCCGTTTTAGTATTCGGGTTCATACCCTGCTGAATAACCGTCCATTGTCCTTTGTTGTCTACAATAAAATTATGCTGGTACAATTGAAAACCGTCCTGAATTGCCGTGTTGTCCACTTTGGCCGTAAGCCTGCTGCAATTGGCAAGATCATTTCCGTCAAGACCTGTTTTTTCGCCCACAAACAAAAGTTCCTGAGGCGTTTGCATCGAATGTTTTCCTTTTCCGCCACAGATATAAATACCAAGTTCTTTGGAATGCGGATTTACCGATTTCTTTAAAGCTCCCAAAACTGAAGTTGTAATTCCGGACGAATGCCAGTCCATACCCATAACAGCACCAAAACTCTGAAACCAAAACGGATTGCTCAGTTTTGAAATTACTTCTGAAGTGGAAAATTCCAAAGCAATAGTTTCTACAATCGCAAATCCCAGTTTTGACATACGGTCTGCCAGCCATAAAGGAACATGGCCATAATGTAATGGAAGATCTGCAGAACCGGAACGTTTCATAGGGAGAGTTTATGTTGATGCAAAATTAAGGAAAAATAAGGTTGAGGACTTGTTCTAAATTATAACAGAAACTCCTGATAAAATATTTCAGCGATAAATTAAAAAATCCCGATTACAAATCATGATTTTTTTAGTTTTATAATACATCTACTGATTCCATCTTGCCGGAGAATATCCCAAAGAAATCCCGCCCCAATAATGAAAATTTTTGCCGCCGCTATATTCCTGACTTCTTCCGTACATGGCATATTTCAGGTAAAAGCGATCTTTAATTAAAACATTTATTCCGGCATTCACATCAAAAACCAGACGGTTGACATCGCTTTCCGGAATTTTGTAAACACTGTGATCGCTAAATAACAAACCTTCTAAAGTAGCATTATAAGCAATAACCCTTATTTCGGGAGTGATGAAAACATTCATTCTGATCGCCGGTGCCGGATCTTTTGCTTTTTTAAGGAAAGTACCGGGAACACCCGGAGAGTAATCTTGCATAATACCTGCATTAAGGTTTAAAATATTTATTTTTAAGCCGCCTTTTATATTATTAGTATAGTTTCCTAATTCTGCTCCTCCGCGAAGTCGTAGCTGTAGCCAGTTGCATTTTTGTTCCGCATTCAGTCCTGGAAATACAGGATATTCTATTCTTGCATTATAGTTTAAAATAAAAGAACCATGATAACCAATCTGGTTGTCCCAGCCCATCGGAATATCACGTTTTGAGCCAAACCAATGATGCTCATGTATATACGCCTGTGCATTGCCCGGCAGCGAAGTACCAATGGCACCAATAATAAATTCGCTCTGCAAAACAGCTCCATTCATCAGATTATAAGAAGTATTTCCGATATTAATAAATAGTAATGAAGCGTAAGGCCGGTCATCAGTCACCGGTTCTGAAGCCGCTAAATTTTGAGGCGTATATGCCAGACCGCCAATTCCAAACCGCTGAATAGTCAAAGATTCCTCCGGTTTTTTGTACTTAAAAAACGGAAGCCATTTTGCCACTTCAGGAAATTGCGCTTCTATTTTTATACTTCCGGTATAATTTTCATCCTTATTACTAATGGCCAGAAAATCATTTTCGGTAGTGACGATAACCTGAAAACCTTTTCCCTGAGCCTGTATCCTGTAAAGAGAAAACAACATGAACAGCAAAAACAAACTGCGGATTAAACTGGATTTACTCATTTGCTTTGATTTTTTAATTAAAACTTTATCTGATGCTGTTATTTCCTGGCAAAATGAATAAATGTCAAATCATTTGCTGGATTAAAGTTAAGTAAAAATCCTATAAAAAAAACCGATTTTGTCCTTTTGTAAAAACTGCCGGAACCAGATAAAATCAACTAATAACTACTATTTTTTCTTTGATGTTTTGGAATAAATGCACTCTCGTCGAAAATAAATTACAAAATGCTTTGAATACTAAAACGTTTTAGTATATTTGTCAAAAATGTTAAGTTAAATGTTTTAATGAAAATTTAAAGTGTTTTAATTTATGATATGCATTGTTTTATAGTTAAAATATTGTTGTTATAGATGAAATACCATGAATTTAAAAATGATGATGTCTGCTTAATATTATCCAAAAACAAATTTTCGTCTTATTTAAAACCTCAATGAAATTCAGAATATTCTTTTGCTATATAATGTTGTCCTTTCTTATGGGGAACATTTCGTATGGTCAGGATTTTGCCAACCTGAATAAATACAGGGATGAAAATCTTAAACTGACTGTTTCAGAAAGTAAGGACAACAAGCGGGTTGTTTTTATGGGTAATTCCATTACCGAAGGCTGGCTAAGTAAAAGGCCCGGCTTTTTCTCCAAAAATAAATATATCAACAGAGGCATCAGCGGACAGACAACTCAGCAAATGTTGCTGCGTTTCCGTCAGGATGTAATCAATTTGAAGCCAAAGGCCGTTGTGATTTTGGCAGGTATAAATGATATCGCCGAAAATACGGGACCATACTTACCGGAAGCTACTTCAGGAAATATATTTTCGATGTGCGAACTGGCCAGGCAACACGGAATTAAAGTAATTATATGTTCGGTTCTTCCGGCATCGGAATTTTTGTGGAAAAAAGGTTTAGAGCCGGCTCAGAAAGTAATTGAACTGAATAAGCTGCTTAAGGTTTATGCAGAACAAAATAAGCTTTATTATGTTGATTATTATACCGCAATGGTAAATAATGAAGCAGGATTAAAAGCGGAGTTGGGGACAGATGGTGTGCATCCAAACGAGTTGGGCTATACGATTATGGAACCCATTTTGGAAAAAACAATTTCGAAGGTTTTAAAGAAATAATTATTTCTCATAAAACTGAAAATTGTTCTGTTTTTTGCAAAAATGTATGGAGAGATGTTTAGCTATTGGTAAATAGTATTGCTTTTTGATAATAAAGTATCGAATGTTATAAATCTTTCTTTTTAGGTTTGAACGTTAGTTTCAGGCCTGCAGAAATCGTAAGAAGAGTAAATTATAAAATTAAAAATAACAACTAAAATAATGAATAGATGTCAATAATAGTAGGTGTAGATATTGGTGGAAGTCATATTAGCAGTGCAGCAATAAATAGTAATAATTTTGCAATAATTGAAGGGACTTATTTTTGTGGTCCTGTAAACAGTAAAGCTTCCAAAGAAGTTATTTTAAAAAAATGGGCAGAAATAATTAATCAGACGATTGATGTTGTTCAGACAACTTCAGGATTGAGCGCCGAAGAAAATATCGGTATCGCTTTTTCTATGCCGGGTCCATTTCAATATCAGACGGGAATAGCCATGTTTGAAGGGAATGACAAATATGAATCTTTGTATAACGTTTCTGTTTCAGAAGAACTGTTACAATATTTAAATGCAAAAAATGTAAGTTTCAGATTCCTGAATGATGCCAGCTGTTTTGGAGTTGGAGGAGTTTTAATGCAGGAAGAGGAACCGGTAAATAAAAAAGTAATCGCAATTACATTAGGAACAGGTTTTGGAGCCGCTTTTCTGGATAACAAATTGCCAATAACACAGGGAGATGATGTGCCGCATAACGGTTGTTTATGGGATAAGAAGTTTCATGATGATATTGCGGATAATTGTTTTTCAACGCGATGGTTTTTAGGTCAGTACGAAAAAAGTACAGGTGAGAAACTGACAGACGGAGTAAAGGAAATTGCGGGTATTGAAAATTATGCGACAACAAAAATTTTCAGGGATTTTGCGTCAAATCTGGCGGATTTTTTAGCACCGTATATTATTGACTTCAATGCAGGATTATTGGTGATAGGCGGAAATATCGCAAAATCACAGCGTTTGTTTTTAGCAGATCTTGAAGAAAATCTTAGAAATAAAAATATTCAGATCAGTATCAGTATTCTGGATAACACTGAGGAAACCAGTATTTTAGGTTCCAGTTATCTTTTTAATGAATCATTTTGGGAAAAAATCAAAGAAGAGCTTCCGTATTTCTAACGGAACTTTAAACGTCAGATTCAGAGTGATTTAGTAACTCCGTGAGGTGTTTTTTATAAAGATTTATTTTTTGTAAACGTTTAGAATACACTAATTTAGGTTCCTGATTAGGAAACAATAAAACTTTACTATATTTGAAAAAAAATTGTGGGTTTTAAAGTATAATAATTTCTCAAATGAAAAAAAAACCTGTTTCTATTAGGAATATTGCAGAAGAGCTAAAAATATCTGTTACTACGGTATCATTTGTTTTAAATGGCAAAGCAAAAGAAAAACACATTTCTAAAGAACTTACAAAGAAGGTTTTAGATTATGCCAAATTAATCAACTACAGGCCCAATCAGATTGCACAAAGCCTTAGAACAGGAAAATCAAAAATTCTTGTTTTTATGGTGGAGGACATTTCAAATAACTTCTTTTCCAAATTAGCCCGTATTTTTGAAGATATCGCTTATGAAAAGGGATATAAAGTTATTTTCTGCAGTAATGAAAATGACGATGAAAAATCAAACGAATTAATCAATTTGTTTAAGTACCGCCAGGTAGATGGTTTTATAATTGTGCCGTCGCCAGGTATAAAAAACACTATAGAAGAATTGGTTCAGGACCATATTCCGGTAGTGCTTCTGGACAGGTTTTTTGAAGAACTGGACTGCAATAGTGTAGTTATCGATAATGTTCAGGCCTCGTTTGATGCGACAAAACATCTGGTGAATAATAAATTTACCAATATTGGTTTTATTACTACTGCTTCAGATCAGAGCCAGATGAAAGGAAGGCTTTCCGGATATGAAAAAGCTGTTTTGGAAATGGGTTTAAAGCCTAATACTTTACAAATTCCTTTTAATGAAATTATCAAAGGAAAGGGTAAGGACTATATTTATAACTTCCTGCAGCAAAATAAGGATTTAGATGCGGTATTTTTTGCTACCAATTATCTTGCGCAAAGCGGTTTGGAAGTTTTTAAGGAACACAATCCAAAATTGGTAAAAGACCTTGGAATTATTGCATTTGATGATAATGATATGTTCAAAATATATGATCCGTCTATAACTTCTGTTTCGCAACCTTTGGAAGAAATAAGTGCAAAATTAATGGATTTGATGCTTCCTCTTCTGAAAAAGAAAGATGGCCACGAAATTAACCATAAAGTAATGTTAAAAACAGAATTGATTATCCGTGAATCTTCATTGCTGAAATAAGCCGATTCTGACTTTTTTAAAATAAAATTTAAATTCTTTTTTAAACCTTAATAATCTGAGTATCGTTACTTTAATCGATTCTCAGATTTTTTTTGTCCATTTTACTTTAATCTTCCTACAAGCTTACTGCCAAAGCCTTATTTAACTTTTTATTTAGTTAATTCTTTTAACAGTATATACAACGTTTTCGTTTTATTTCATTGCATTATATTTAAAATATTAAGGTAAATAAATGCATAATTTACAAAATTAACATTAAAATTATATTTAGTAAAAAAAATTTTTTTTTACTAAAACGTTTTAGTATGTTTGCTTAGAATTAATTCATTGATTGGTTTGTATCATGATTTAAGGTAATACAGGACTTTAAATTTTTGCATAAAAAACTAACTTCTTAATCCAAAATTCAACTGCTGTTTTGTGAGCTTAAAAAACATGTCTTTGAAGTTTTCAATGTTAATTCAATAGTAACTAACCAAAATAAATTTTATGAAACAATCAAATTGCAGAAGGAAAAGAATACTTCTTATGCGCTTCTTCCTTACAGGTATTCTCTTTTTGGGCGGATGTATTTATGCTGATGCCCAAAGTCAAAAAGTTCAGGTCACGGGAGTTATTACTTCAGCTTCAGACAAGTTATCGCTGCCAGGTGTATCTGTTATTGATGTAAGTGAACCAAAAAATGGGGTGAATGCAGATTTTGACGGTCACTATTCGATAAACTTAAAGAACGGCAGCGCCACTTTGAGATTTACAATGATCGGCTATAAGCCAGTAGAAGTGAAAGTTAATAACAGAAGTATCATAAACGTATCTATGGATCTGGACGTTTCCAGTTTAGATGAAGTTGTGGTAATTGGTTATGGAACACAAAAGAAAAGAAAGGTTGTTGGAGCTGTTGATCAGGTTAATAATGAGGCCTTTAAAGGAAGACCAAATGTTAACACAACACTTGCCTTACAAGGTAAAGCACCCAGTTTAATCATTCAGCAGACAAACTCTGAGCCTGGTGCGGGTATAAACCTTAATATACGTGGTGTCAGTACTTTGGGTAATAATAGTCCGTTGATTGTTATTGACGGTATAGTAGGAGGTGATATCAATGCGCTGAATCCTGCTGATATTGAAAGTGTATCTGTCTTAAAAGACGCAGGTAGTTCTGCTATCTACGGATCCAGAGCAAGTAATGGTGTTGTTCTTATTACCACTAAAAAAGGAAGTAAAGGTAAACCAATGTCTGTTCAGTATAGCAGCCTTACCGGTTTCAATACGCCAAAATTCTTTACCCAGCCTGTACATGGGTACGAAAATGCCATGTTGAGAAACGAAGCTGCATTTAATTCTGATCAGACAACTGCCGTTTTTACAGCTGCACAAATTGCAGAATTAAAAGCGAAAGGAGATACAGAGTGGTTTGCAAAAGAAATTGTAAAACCGGCAATGCAGTTAAATCAAAACCTTTCGATTTCAGGAGGTAACGAAAATTCAACTTACTTAGTTTCCTTAGGATACTTAAATCAGGGAAGTTCTTTTGTCGGGCCAACGAAAGGTATGGAACGTTACAACTTCAGAATGAACCTTACCAACGAGTATGGTAAATTCAAACTGACGTCTACTTTAGCGTATTCAAAACAAATAATCAATGACCATTCATCAAATACCAGTACCTTAATGGTTGATGCGTTCAGGGTTCCGTTATATTATACTCAAAAAGATAAAGAGGGTAATTACCTGACAAATGATGTGTTACAGCAATTTAATTCATTAGGGATTTTAGAGCAGGGAGGTTTTAGAAAATATGACAATGATGATATTTTCGGAGCTTTAAATGCAGAATTCAAAATAACAAGTGCTCTAAAAGTAAAGGGAGTTTTTGGAGGTCGTTTATGGAACGGAAGTATGTTTGGAAGAGTAAAAGAAGTTCTTTTCTCGCCATCAGGAGTGTACGGTGCTGAGCGCAATACAAGAGATGAAACCAACAAAAGCCTTGACCTGAACACACAATTTATGGTAGAATATAATAAAGCTTTTGGAAATCATAATGTTGGTGCTTTGATAGGTGTTTCTAACGAAAATCATTCTGAAAGACGAACTGGTATATATAAAAGACTTACAGATAGGGATTTGGGTACGCCAGGAAGCGAAACGGTTATTGAACCATCTTCTTATAACTCTAACGGGACTGATCCTAATGGAAATCCCGCTTCTCCTAAAAATAGTCTTAACTCTCTATTCGGACGTGCATCATATGATTATAAAGAAAAATATTTTGCAGAATTCAGTTTCAGATATGATGGCTCATCAAAATTCAGAGATGAGATTCGTTGGGGATTCTTCCCTTCTGCAACCGTTGGTTATGCTTTGACAAAAGAAGACTTTATGGAAAGCTACAGTAATAATGTAGGGAATATCAAACTAAGATCTTCTTATGGACTTGTAGGGAATCAAAATGTGAACAATTATCAATACCAAACGAGTTATACTGTTAATCCTAATGTATATGGATTTAGTAATCTAGCTGCCAGTGGTACATACTTTGCTTTTTCAAATGCCGATATTCAATGGGAAACAGCAGCAACTTTTAACGCCGGACTTGATGCAGATTTTTTTAAGGGAGCTTTATCAGTATCATTTGATTTCTTCGATAAAGTAACATCAGATATCCTTATTCCGCCACAAGTACCCGGAGTTTTTGGTACAAGTCTTCCTGATTTTAATGCTGCTAAAGTAGGAAACCGTGGATGGGAAGTTAGCGCCACTTACAGACATAAAGGAAAAGCAGTAAATCAAAGTCTGACTGTAAATATTGGTGATTCTAAAAATAAGGTATTAGATTATAATAACGGGCAGGAAAAACTAACAACTATAGAAGAACTTCAGGTTATTCTTCGCGAAGGACTTCCTTTTAACTCTTATGTTGGTTTAAAAAGAGACGGATATTTTCAAAATGTTGAAGAAATTCAGGGAGCTGCTGTTCCTGCTGGAATTGCAGTACGTCCTGGTGACAACCGTTATGTAGATGCAAATAATGATGGAAAAATTGACGATAAAGATAAATTTATTTTCGGTAATCCTTTTCCACGATATACTTTCGGGGTAACATACAATATAGATTATAAGAATTTTGACTTAAGCTTATTTATACAGGGAGTAGGAAAAAGAACCATGATGATCAGGGGAGAACTTGTTGAGCCTTTTCATTATAACTATGGTATGACAATGTATACACATCAGTTAGATTACTGGACTCCGCAAAACCCGGATGCAAGATATCCAAGACTGGCAAACAATGGTACACCATCAAATAATAATAACTTCCGAAACGGATCAGATATGTATTTGTATGACGGTGCCTATGCAAGGCTTAAAAATGTACAATTAGGATATTCATTATCAAATGATGTCGCTGAGAGTTTAGGGATGAGCAGATTTCGTGTATATGTTTCAGGACAAAATTTGCTGACTTTATCTAAAGTTAAATTTGTTGATCCGGAGCTTTCTGAATTCAATAACAGCATGAATTCAGGAGGATCTGCAAACAGCGGAAGAGCTTTTCCAACGCAGGTGTATTACGGAATGGGTATTGATATCACATTTTAAAAAAAATCAAAATGAAAAATATATTTAAACACATAAAATTCATACCATTAGTATGCTTACTATTGGTAAGTTGTGAAGGTTTGGACCAGGCACCGGAAGACCGTTTTACAGATTTTAATTACTGGACAAGTACAGATAAAGCGCAATTGATGCTGAACACGGCTTACTCACAAATGCAAACCAGTCAATATTTCTTTTATAACGAAGGACTTTCTGATAATGCTTATAACGGAAGAGGTGATAATGCTGGAGCAGCGTCTATTGCAGCCGGACTTTACGATCCTTCTTTAGGAAGATTAAAAAGTGAATGGAACGACAGATATCGTGGAATTAAATCTTGTAACGTACTATTAGAAAATATTGACAAAGTACCTAATGCGGACCCTGCTGTCATTGCAAGAATGAAAGCAGAAGCCCGTTTTCTGAGAGCGTTTCAGCATTTTCAGTTAACAACCTGGTTTGGAGCTATTCCTCTTTTAGAAAAAGATCCTTCTTTGGCAGAAGCAACAACAATTGGGAGAACTTCACACGCAGAAGTCGTTCAGTTTGTACTAAACGAATTGGATGCTATAATGCCGGCATTACAAAAAAACGATCAGCTTGGCGATAAAGAAAAAGGTAGAATTACGATGGGAGCTGCTGCCGCTTTAAAAGCACGAGTTCTTTTATATGAAGGCAGATGGGCAGAAGTTATAGAAGTGACACAAAAGTTTATGGCTATGGCCTATGGACAATATAGTTTGTTTCCTTCTTATGAAGGTCTTTTCCAACAGCAAAACGAATTCAGCAGCGAAGATATTTTGAGTTTGCAATACGTGCCTATAGATAGAAGGTGGAATGAATTTATTGATATGGCGCCAATTTCTGCTGGTTCAAGACTAAATGCACTTGCTCCAACACAAGAATTAGTGGATAGTTATTTGATGCTTAACGGAAAAAAAATTAACGAAACGGGATCAGGATACAACGAAAATAATCCTTATGTAAACAGAGATCCAAGACTTACTTACACTGTTGTATACGATCAATACAATTGGAAAGAGGCTAATGGAAGTTCACACATAATTTACATCAAGCCGGGGTCTTCTCCAACCAATTTTCGTCCAGATGAATACGCGGCAGGATCTTCTTCAACACCAACCGGATACTTTACTCGTAAATATTATGATGTAAATCACGAAGCTGATTTAAATTCAGGACTAAATCTGATGTTGTTTAGATATGCTGATATATTACTTATGTATGCAGAGGCTAAAAATGAACTTAGTCAGATGAACAGCACTGTTTGGGATCAGACCATCAGAGTTTTAAGATCTCGTGCAGGTTTTACAGATGCGGGTGCTCTGGCGTACAATAGCGCATTAGGACAAGCAGGACTTAAGGAAGTAATCAGAAATGAGCGTCGTGTAGAATTTGGAATGGAAGGTCTTAGAATCTTTGATATCAGAAGATGGAAAATAGCGGAAAATGTCTTAAACGGATACGCACACGGAGCCAAATTTGGTATCTCATCTATAGACAATGGGTACTTAAGAGTAAACTTAAGAAGTTTTGACCCTGAAAAACATTATTTATGGCCAATACCAAGAGATGAACGTTTGATTAATACCAATTTATCTCAAAATCCAAACTGGTAAAACTAACTAACCTAATAAATAAAAACATGAAAAATATATATTCAAAATTAGTATTAATACTATGCGCAGTATTTCTTGTAAGCTGTGATAATGACGAACTAAGTCATACCAATGTAAGTGCAGTAAATGCTCTTTATTCACCGGCTAATAACAAGTTCTTTGATCTTAATGCACCGAATGGTTCAGCAGTTTTTGAATGGGAAGCAGCTAAAGCAGAAGATAACGGAGTGGTACTTTATGATGTAGTATTTGATAAGGAAAACGGAGATTTCTCAAAACCGGTTTATGTAATGCCTTCTGATGGTGGTGGGCTTCAAAAAACACTAACACTTTCTTTTTCGGCTTTGAACAAAATTGCAGTATTAGCAGGTTTGCCTTCTGAAACTGTCGGAAAATTAAAATGGACTGTTCATTCGTCTAAAGGTATTAACGTTCAGACATCAGCAGTATCTGGTATTTTCGAAGTGCAAACACCAAGCGGATTCCCGGCTCCTGATCAGTTGTTTATTACAGGAACAGGTTCTGAAACAGGAACAACAGTTGCTAATGCGCAAGCTTTCAAAAACATAGGTAATAGTAGATTTGAAATTTATACTAAGTTAAGTGCGGGTACTTATAAATTTATCACAAGAAAAAATGGTACTCCTGAAGTTTTTTCTATCAATAATGGTAAATTAAAAGAAGATGGTGAAACAACTTATACAGGAGCTGATAAAGTATATAAAATTGTAGTTGACTTTAGTACAGCAGTAACAACCTTTACAGAAATTACTAAAATAGAATTATGGTTCCCTCCACGCAGCGAGTACATGTTTGAGTATGCTTATGCAGGTGGCGGTATCTGGAAAGCAGCCAATAAAAAGATAGAATTTAAACAAGAATCATGGGGTAGAGATGAGCGTTACAAATTTAAGTTTACAGTTGTAAATGGTACAACTACAAGCGAAGAATGGTACGGAAGCATCAACAGAGACAACAGCAGACCTGACGCAAATACAGCAGCATCATTCTGGTACATGGTTCCGGCATCAAGTGATTTCTGGGATAACTGTTTCAAATTTGCTTCGGCAGTAGATAACAAAAATGTAAACGCAGAAATCAATTTCAGTGCAGCTTCACCAGCATATACACATAGTTTTACAATTCTATAAATAACCCATGACGTCTCTTGAAGATTGTCTTTGAGAGACGTCATTATTAAATGAAATATATTATGAAAAAATTATTTTCAACACGCTATACTGTCTTATTACTTTGTGTAGTAGGATTAGGGTTATTGACTGTTTCATGTGATGATGATCCTATTCCGTTACGTGATCCAAATGCTGAGGTTGGGCCCGAATTTAAATATACATGGGCTAAGACAGCCGACTCTTTACAGCTTTCAACTTATAACAATTACTTAGGTTCAAACGGTACATTTGTGCAGAACAATGCCGGAAACAGTACCTTCAATTACTGGCCAAATGCACACGTTCTTGATGTGTTGGTTGACGGTTATTTAAGAACCGGAGATGATCATTATGTAGGCAAAATGAAAGCATTGGTACAGGGAATCAAAGTTAAAAACGGAAATACCTACAACAACGTTTTTAATGATGATATGCTTTGGCTTGCCAATTCCTGTCTTCGTGCTTTTGATGCTACAAATGATCAGGAATACAAAGATGTTGCCGACTTTTTATGGGAACGAATTAAATTGAGCTGGAGTGACAATGTTTTTGGAGGAGGTATTACGTGGAAACAAGATACACCAAAACAAAAAAATGCAGTATCAAATGCCCCGGCTGCAATTCTTGCCCTGAGACTTTATGAAATTGACAATGACCCGGATGATTTGGTTTGGGCTAAGAAAATTTATGCATGGCAAAAAGCAAACCTTGTAGACCCTGCTTCAGGAGCTGTTTGGGATAATATTTCAGAGACCAATGGTGTAATTACAACCAACAAAGACTGGGTTTTTACCTATAACATGGGAACATGGATTGGTGCCGGTTTAAGATTATACAAAGCTACAAATGAGCAAGGCTATCTTGATGATGCAGTAAAATCAGGAAGAACCGTTTTAACAAGTCCGAAATTAGTTTCCGAAGGTCTTCTTAGAGACGAAGGTCAGGGTGATGGAGGATTGTTTAAAGGTATTCTGGTACGTTATTTTACAGAACTAATCGAGCAGCCTACTATCAATGCTACTGATAGAGAAAAGTTTGTGGCTTTCTTAAAATTTAATGCAGAGTCATTCTACAAAAAAGGAATATTAAGACCAACAATGCTTTCAGGAAACAACTGGAAAGTTGCCCCTTCAGCTGGTGGAAGCGTTGATCTTACAACCCAGTTAAGCGGGGTTATGTTAATTGAAGCAGCTGCCAAGCTGGAAAAAGACGAATTTTTTGATTAATAATAAGTAGTTTGTTTAGTAATTTTTGTAACACCTGAAGGAAATCAACATCCTTCAGGTTTTATATTATGTTATCTGTTTCATAAAACCAGAAAATTAAGATACAAAATCCTTCAGGAAACAATTTTCCGGAATTCAAAAAAAATACAATGAAGAAAAAAATCACAATTATACTTTTTCTTTTTGTAGGCCTTTCATCATTTGCCCAATGGAAGCCGCAAGGAGATAAAATAAAAACAAAATGGGCTGAACAGGTAGACCCCAATCATGTGCTTCCGGAATATCCACGACCTATAATGGAAAGAGAGCAATGGAAAAATCTAAATGGTTTATGGAACTACGCGATACAACCCGCAGGACAAACAGCACCAAAAGGCTATGACGGAAAAATACTCGTTCCTTTTGCAGTTGAATCAAGCCTTTCGGGAGTAATGAAGAAAGTAGGATCAGAAAACGAACTGTGGTACGAAACTAATTTTACAATTGACAGCAACTGGAAAAGTAAGGATGTTTTATTGCATTTTGGTGCGGTAGACTGGAAAACAGAAGTTTGGATCAATAATATAAAAGTAGGAACGCATACAGGAGGATTTACACCTTTTAGTTTTAATATAACGCCTTTCCTAAATGGAAAATCCCAAAAACTGGTTGTTAAAGTCTGGGACCCAACAAGCGACGGAACACAGCCAAGGGGAAAACAGGTTAAGAATCCTGAAAGTATCTGGTACACACCAGTAACCGGAATCTGGCAGACAGTCTGGTTAGAACCGGTAAGCAAAAAACATATTGTAAATCTGAGAAACACACCGGACATCGATCGTAATGCAATCAGTATCGCTACAGAAGTAGAAGGAAGCGTTGCAGGTGATATTGTTGAAATTACGGTATTTGACGGCACAAAAGCAATTGCAACAGAAAAAGCCGTTGCAGGTCAGTCTTTGGATATTGTACTTAACAATCCAAAATTATGGTCACCAGATTCCCCATTTTTATATGATATAAAAGTGAAACTTATTAGTGGAGGAAAAGTAATTGACGAAGTGAAAAGTTATTTTGCCATGCGCAAAATTTCTTCCAAAAGAGATGACAAAGGCGTTGTGAGAATTCAGTTAAATAATAAAGACTGTTTCCAGTTTGGACCCCTTGACCAGGGATGGTGGCCTGACGGATTATATACTGCGCCAACAGACGAAGCCTTAAAATATGATCTTGTCAGAACAAAAGAATTAGGTTTTAACATGATCAGAAAACACGTAAAAGTAGAACCGGCAAGATGGTACACGCATTGCGATAAAATGGGCTTTCTGGTATGGCAGGATATGCCAAATGGAGACGATGGTCCAATTTGGCAAATGCACAAATATTTTGAAGGAACAGAACTTAAGAGAACTGCACAATCTGAAGAAACATACAAAAAAGAATGGAGAGAGATTATGGATCACCTGTATTCTTATCCAAGTATTGTGGTTTGGGTGCCGTTTAACGAAGCTTGGGGACAATTCAAAACAGTCGAAATTACAGAATGGACCAAAAATCATGACCCAAGCCGACTGGTAAATTCATCAAGCGGAGGAAACCATTTCCAAACCGGGGATATGTTAGACATTCACCATTATCCCGAACCAAATTTGAAGCTGTATGATGCCCGCAGAATTACCGTTTTAGGAGAATATGGCGGAATTGGCCTTCCGGTTACCGGACATTTATGGCAGACAGATAAAAATTGGGGTTACACACAGTTCAAGAATAATGACGAAACCACAGCCAAATACAAAGAATACGCAGAGCAGCTAAAAACGCTGGCAAAAGTTGGTTTTTCTGCAGCAGTTTATACCCAGACTACAGATGTTGAAGGCGAAGTAAACGGCTTTATGACATACGACCGTAAAGTTGATAAAATGAATTTTTCTGAGGTAAGTAAAATAAACAAAGAAGTAATTAACTCTATTAATAATTAGATTTTGACAAAAACGAAATACAATATTATTTTGGGGTTATTAGCCTTTTTTGCTTGTGCTTCCGTCAATTCGCAAAATACGCAGGTAATAACACCTCAGGAACCTATAGACTGGGTAAATCCTCTAGTTGGGACAGATTCTGATTACGGAATCTCCAACGGAAATACATACCCGGCCATTGCAATGCCATGGGGAATGAACTTCTGGACGCCACAAACAGGTTCTATGGGCGATGGATGGGCTTATACCTATAAATCAACCCGAATCAAAGGTTTCAAACAAACACATCAGCCATCTCCGTGGATGAACGATTACGGGCAATTTTCAATAATGCCCGTTACCGGTACACTGAAATTTAAGGAAGAAGAAAGACAAAGCTGGTTTTCGCATAAAGCAGAAAAAGTGACGCCGTATTATTACAGTGTTTATTTGGCTGACTATGATGTCACGACCGAAATTACACCAACAGAAAGAGCAGCCAGATTTAGATTTACTTTTCCGGAAACGGAGAACGCCTACATTATAGTGGACGCTTTTGACAAAGGATCTTATGTAAAAATAATTCCGTCAGAAAGAAAAATTATCGGATATACCACAAAAAACAGTGGCGGAGTTCCTCAAAATTTCAAAAACTATTTTGTAATCCTGTTTGATAAAGATTTTCAGGTAAATTCAACATTCAATGGCGATATTTTAGGAAATGCTTTAGAAATGCTGGCAGATCATGCCGGAGCAGTTATCGGTTTTAAAACTAAAACAGGAGAAAAAGTCAATGCACAGGTTGCGTCCTCTTTTATCAGCTACGAACAGGCCGAAAGAAACCTGAAAGAAATCGGAAATGATAATTTTGATGAACTCAAAGAAAAAGGAAAGCAAATCTGGAATAAGGAACTGAGCAAAATAAAAGTAGAAGGAGGAACGCCGGATCAAATGGGAACTTTTTATTCCTGCCTGTACCGTTCGCTTCTTTTTCCGAGAAAGTTTTATGAGTTCGATAAAAATAACAAAGCAGTTCATTACAGCCCGTACAACGGAAAGGTGCTGAAAGGCTATATGTTTGTGGACACGGGTTTCTGGGACACTTTTAGGGCTTTATATCCTTTTTTAAACCTGATGTATCCGGAATTAAACACCCAGATGCAGGAAGGACTTTCAAATGCATACAACGAAAGCGGATGGCTGCCGGAATGGTCAAGTCCGGGATTGCGTGATATTATGGTTGGAAATAATTCAGCGTCAATTGTATCCGAAGCGTATTTAAAAAGCGGAAAAGTAAAACAATATGACATTGAAAATTTATACAAAGCTGTCATTCACGGAGCCAATAATGCCGGGCCATTAAAAGCAGTTGGGCGTGCAGCCGCAGATTCGTATAATACTTTGGGTTATGTGCCGCATGATGTGGTAAACGAAAGTGCCGCCCGTACACTTGAATACGCTTACGATGATTTTGCGATTTATCAATTGGCGAAAGCCTTAAACAAACCGCAGGCAGAAATTGATTTATATAAAAAACGAAGTTTAAATTATAAAAACCTTTTTGACCCGAAATATAATCTAATGCATCCTAAAAACAAGGATGGAAATTTTATGGAACCTTTTGATCCCTTTCAATGGTTTAACGGATTTACTGAAGGAAACAGCTGGCATTATTCCTGGTCTGTTTTTCATGATGTGCAGGGCTTAATCGATTTGATGGGAGGAAACAAAACCTTTATTTCGCAACTGGATAAAGTATTTTCTTCACCGCCCGTTTTTGCTACTAAAAATTTTACCGGAGGCGTGATTCACGAAATGAGAGAAATGCAGATTGCCAATATGGGACAATATGCGCATGGAAACCAGCCAATCCAGCACATGATTTATCTTTACAATTATGCTGCAGAACCGTGGAAAGCACAATATTGGGTAAGAGAAACGATGAACAGAATGTACCACGCAACACCGGACGGTTATTGTGGGGATGAAGATAACGGACAAACTTCGGCCTGGTACGTTTTTTCTTCTCTGGGTTTTTATCCTGTAACTCCGGCATCTGATCAATATGTTATAGGCGCTCCTTTATTTAAAAAAGCAACGATTAAGCTTGAAAATGGTAAAACAATCGAAATCAATGCTGCGGAAAATAACGATCAGAACCGATACATTAAAGAAATGAAATTCAATGGCAAAACCTACCCTAAAAACTGGTTAAGCCACTCTGAACTGATGAATGGCGCGACATTGGATTTTAATATGTCAGCAACACCAAATCACACAAGAGGCATTAGCAAAGAAGATGCACCTTACTCATTAACAAACGAATAAAAAAAAAGGGTTACCTTCAATTAAAAAATATACAATAATGGAAAGAAGAAAATTTATACAGAACACAGCTTTATTTGGTAGTTTGGCACTTATCAACCCGATGGAAATAATAGCGGGAACTAAGATGGTGAAAGATTTTCCTATTGTAAGGACAGCAAAAGATAAAAGAAATTTTGAAAGCGAATTTATCGAAAAAACAATCGCTGAATTCCAAAAAAATGTAAAAGACAAAGAACTGGGATGGTTATTCAATAACTGTTTTCCAAATACGCTTGATACGACCGTAACGTATGCACAAAAAAACGGAAGACCTGACACGTATGTGATCACCGGAGATATCGATGCCATGTGGCTTAGAGACAGCTCTGCGCAGGTTTGGCCGTATATGGCTTTTGCCGGGAAAGATTTAAAATTAAAAAACCTGATTGCCGGTGTTATAAACAGGCAGACAGAATATATTTTGAAAGACCCTTATGCAAATGCTTTCTACAATGACCCGAACAAAAAAGGTGAATGGACAACCGATCATACCGATATGAAACCGGGCGTTCACGAAAGAAAATACGAAATTGACTCCCTTTGTTATCCAATTAGACTTAGCTACAATTACTGGAAAAACACCAAAGACGTTTCTCCATTTGATGAAAATTGGGTAAAAGCCATTAAAACAACCCTAAAAGTATTTAAAGACCAACAGCAAAAAGACGGTAAAAATCCATATACTTTTCAGAGAACAACACAATTTGCTACAGATACAAGACCTTTAAAAGGGTACGGATATCCCGTTAAACCAGTTGGTTTGGTTTGTTCTGCCTTCAGACCAAGTGATGATGCGACTGTTTTTTCTTTTCTGATTCCATCAAACTTCTTCATTGTAGCAAGTATGAAACAAGCTGCAGAAATGTTTGAAACCATTATAAAAGATACCGCTACAGCTCAGGAATTAAGAGCATTGGCAGCAGAAGTAGATCAGGCAATTAAAGATTACGGCGTTGTAAAACACCCTAAATACGGAGATATATTTGCTTTTGAAGTAGATGGATTTGGAGGTCATTTAATGATGGATGATTCTAACGTACCAAGTTTATTGAGCCTTCCTTATTTGGATGCCATAGACGTAAAAGACCCAATTTATCAAAACACAAGAAAATTTGTCCTTTCAGAAGACAATCCGTTTTTCTTTAAAGGTAAAGTGGCAGAAGGAATCGGAGGTCCGCACGTGGGTATGGATATGATCTGGCCAATGTCATTGGTAATGAGAGCCTACACAACTTCAGATGCAAACGAAATAAAAGACTGTATCAGAATGCTTAAGGCATCTCACGGAGACACTGGTTTTATGCATGAATCGTTCCACAAAGACGATGCTAAAAATTTCACCAGATCGTGGTTTGCGTGGACCAATACATTATTCGGGGAATTATTATGGGATACTTATAAAACGAACCCTAAATTACTGGAACTATAACTATTTAACGGCTTTTTAAATTATTATAAAATGATAAAATTTAACAAGAATATCGTTCTTGCAGCCCTTTCTATGTCAATTTTTGGCTTTAATGCGGCAGCACAAAAACCCGGTGGCGGACCATCAAAAGGAAAATATACCGCTTTGGTAAATCCGTTTATCGGGACAGCCCCCTTATTAGACACTAAAATAATCGGATACACACCACCCGCAGATATGCGCGTTTGGGCAGGACTCGTTTTTCCGGGATCCTCAGTTCCAAACGCAATGGTTCAGCTGAGTCCGATGACCAAATACAGATCAGGAGCAGGTTACGAATATGAAGACAAAGAAATTTTAGGATTTACACATACCAACAAAGGACACTGGAATCTTTGTCATATTCCGCTTTTACCCGTATCAGACGGAGCAACATATCCGTACAAATCATCCTTTAGCCACGATCAGGAAAAAGCAAGCCCTGCTTATTATGAAGTATATTTAAAAGACTATGAAGTACAGGTAAAACTAAGTTCAACCCTTCGTTGCGGTGTACACGAATATACTTTTAAAAATAACAAAGGAAGAAAAGTCCTTTTTGATCTCGGAAAAGCCAATAATCATGTAGACGACTGGCAAATTAAACTGGAAAATGAAAATGCCGTTAGCGGATTTCAAAGAACCGGTGGCGAAAAAATATATTTTTATGCGACTTTAAGCAGTCCAATCGAAAAATTAGACACCAAAGACATTGCCAAAAGCGGCGGTTATACATTGGTAAATATCAAAGACGGGGATGCAAAACCGGTAACCGTTAAGATCGCCTTATCTTTTGTGAGCGCAGAAAATGCCAAAGAAAACCTGAAAGCCGAGGTAGGAGATAAAAACCTGACGAAGATTTTTCAGGAAGGAAGCACCAAATGGGAAAACATGCTTTCTAAAATTCAGGTAAAAGGCGGAAATGAACAGCAAAATGTAATGTTTTACAGTATGTTGTACAGATCGTTTTTGTGGCCTGCCTTAAGAAGCGACGTAAACGGACAATTTATTGACGAAGCCGGAAAAGTGCGAAAAGAAAATTACCATTATTATACCCTTCCTTCCTTATGGGATGATTACAGAAACAAACTGGTTTTACTAAGCATATTTTCGCCGGATGTTACCAGCGATGTTATCAGTTCCATTATTAACGAAGGCGAAATCAAAGGCTTTATTCCGACATTCTTTCACGGAGACCACGCAGCCTCTTTTATTGCAGGTTCTTACATGAGAGGAATCCGAAACTATGACGTTAAAAAAGCTTACGAGCTATTATTAAACAATGCCTACAAAGAAGGCGGCACAAGACCTCATATTGCAGAATATATTGCAAAAGGCTATGTTCCCGAACAGGATATTCAGAATCCGGTAGTAGAAACCAAAGCCAATGCAGGCGTTACCAAAACCCTGGAATATGCTTATGATGATCATGCCCTTTCGTTACTGGCCAAAGAACTAAACGATACAGAACATTACAATGATTTTGTGAAACGTTCAAAAAACTATGCAAACGTTTTTGACAAGGAATCTACTTTTATGCGAGGAAGGCTTGCAGACGGTAAATGGGTAACACCTTTCAATCCTGAGTTTCCTTATTACGAATACATGTACAGAGAAGCAAACGCATGGCAGCTTTCATTTTTTGTACCTCATGATATGCCGGGACTGGTAAAACTTTACGGAGGCGATAAACCTTTTGAAGATAAACTGGATGAGTTTTTTACAAAACCATGGAACCCGAATTACATTGCCTGGAATATCTCTGGTTTTATCGGGCAATACTGCCACGGAAACCAACCCGATCATGAAGCGCCTTTTTCGTATTATTTTATAAACAAACCGGAAAAATCGCAAAAAAGAATAGATGAAATATTAGAAACCATGTACGGAATTGGTCCTGAAAAACTGGCCATGTCGGGAATGGATGATGCGGGCGAAATGTCTTCCTGGTATGTTTTTGGAGCATTAGGATTGTATCCGTTATCTCCGGCTGACCCTGAATATATAGTGACGGTTCCCATTTTTAATGAAGTAGCGTGGACAACGCCTGCCGGAAAAAAAGTAACCATCAAAAACCCGAATGGGAAAAGAGACTTGGAAGAAATAAAAGTAAATGGTACTAAAATTAACGGCTATTATATTTCGCACGATTTATTCAAAAATGGCGGTGAAATACAAGTAATCACAAAATAAGCTGTATGGTATAATCTAATGACGTCCCAAAATATGGGACGTTATTTTTATAAAACAATTTTATATGAAAACGATTAAATTATTAACCTGCCTTTTTTTTGTTTTTGGATTGTTTAAAGGCTATTCGCAGCAAAAAAAGTTTGAAGTAATTTCACCAAACGGAGAAATAAAAGCTTCCGTTTCAGTAGAAGACAAAATCTATTATTCCGTTAGTATTGACAATGAAATACTGGCATCAAAAAATCATTTGGCCTTAATACTCCGTAATGAAACTTTAGGGGCAAATCCAAAATTAACAGGCAGTAAAACGGGAAAAATTAATGAAATAATTAAACCTGTAATTCCGATAAAATTTTCATCCGTTTCCAATACGTATAATTATTTGGTTTTAAATTTTAAAGGAGGATATTCAGTAGAATTTCGTGCTTTTGACGAAGGTATAGCCTATCGTTTTATAACAGCAAAAAAAGGAGAAATCGAGGTACTTGATGAAGATTTTTCGGTTAATCTGCCAGACGATTACCTACTGCATTTACAACAAACCGGAAATTTTAAAACCTCTTCTGAAGAAGCCTATTCGCAAACTTCTGTCAAAGACTGGAAACCTTCGGATAAAATGTCGACACTTCCAATTTTAGCCGATTCCAAAAAACAATATAAAATACTAATCAGCGAATCTGATTTGTCTGATTATCCGGGAATGTTTTTAAAAGGAACCGGGAACGGAGTTGTATCAACTTTTCCAAAAACACCTTTAGAATTTGGCCCGGACGGTGACCGAAGCCTTCAGATTTTAAAAGAAGCAGATTATATCGCAAAAACGAGCGGAACAAGAAATTTTCCGTGGCGTTATTTTGTCATTACAAAAAATGACAAACAGCTTATTGAAAACACCATGACCCTTAAACTTGCACCAAAAAGCGAACTGAAAGATGTGTCGTGGATAAAACCCGGACAAGCCAGCTGGGAATGGTGGAATGGTGCAACACCTTATGGCCCGGACGTCAATTTTGTATCGGGATATAATTTAGATACCTATAAATATTACATCGATTTTGCATCCAGATTTGGTATCAGATATATCATTATGGATGAAGGCTGGGCAAATTCGACAACAGATCCCTATTCGCCAAATCCGAATGTAAATGTTCATGAATTGATTCGTTACGGCAAAGAAAAAAATGTTGGAATAGTTTTATGGTTAACCTGGCTTACTGTCGATAAAAATATGACCCTTTTTAAAACCTTTAAAGAATGGGGAATTGCTGGTGTAAAAATCGACTTTATGGATCGCAGCGATCAGGTAATGGTGAATTATTATGAAAAAGTAGTCAAAGAAGCCGCTCAGCATCAGATATTTGTAGACTTTCACGGTGCTTTTAAACCTTCCGGTTTAGAATACAAATATCCAAACTTATTATCTTATGAAGGAGTAAGGGGAATGGAACAAATGGAAGGATGCAGACCGGACAACAGTTTGTATCTTCCTTTTATGCGCAACGCTGTCGGGCCAATGGATTATACTCCCGGCGCGATGATCAGCATGCAGCCCGAAGTGTACCGATCCGAAAGACCAAATTCTGCAAGTATCGGTACGAGAGCGTATCAGCTTGCCTTGTTTGTGGTTTTTGAAAGTGGCCTGCAAATGTTAGCCGACAATCCGACCCTTTATTACAGAGAAAAAGAATGTACCGATTTTATCACTTCAGTTCCGACCACCTGGGACGAAACCAAAGCACTGGAAGCAAAAACCGGACAATATGCCATCGTTGCCAAAAGAAAAGGCAATAAATGGTTTGTGGGCGGAATTGTAAACGGATCAGAAAAAGAACGCTCTTTTGACATAAAATTAGATTTCCTAAAGTCAAAAAAATACAAAATGACATCGTTTGAAGATGGCATTAATGCAGGATATCAGGCAATGGATTACAGAAGAAAAACGACTGAAGTGAATAACACAGATAGCGTAAAAATCAAAATGGTCAGAAACGGAGGCTGGGCAGCAGTATTCGAAGAAATTTAAAACCGGATAATTTAGATCAATGACAAAAATTAGAAAACTAATGATGTTAGAAAAGAATCAAAAATGGGCTAAAACACTATACCTGTTTTTGGTTTTTCTGTTAATGAATTTAGCAGGCTATTCTCAGGTACCTGTAAATCTCCGGTGTGAACATCTTGATAATCCATTAGGAATAGACGTATTACAACCCAGACTTTCTTGGCAGTTAAGCGGGAGTGGAAAAGAAGTAATGCAAACAGCATATCAAATCGAAGTCGCAACTGATTCAATTGCTTTAACCCAAGGCAAAGGAACTGTCTGGAATACTGGAAAAATAGTTTCAGAAGCTGTTTTAATCCCTTATAACGGAATAGCGCTGCAGTCTTTTACCACCTATTTCTGGCGGGTAAAAGTGTGGAACAGCAAAAACAATATGGAGATTTCAAAAACAGCACGTTTTGAAACCGCCTTGTTACAGGCTAATGACTGGAAAGGCAGCTGGATATCGGATTCTCATGATATGAATTACAAACCTGCCCCTTATGTCAGAAAAGAAATAACGACCGACAAAACGATAAAAACAGCCCGTGCATATGTGGCAGCAGCAGGATTGTATGAATTTTACATTAATGGAAAAAAAGCAGGAAACCGAATGCTGGATCCAATGTTTACAAAATTTGACAGCCGAAATTTGTATGCAACTCTCGACATTACTTCGTATTTACAAAACGGGAAAAATGCTTTTGGTGTTTTATTAGGAAATGGCTGGTACAACCATCAATCGACCGCAGTCTGGAAATTTGATAAAGCAATCTGGAGAAATCGTCCGCGTTGTCTGATCAATATCAGAATTACTTATTCTGATAACACTACAGAAACGATTGTTACCGACGAAACCTGGAAAACAACCGATAGCCCTGTAATTTTTAACAGTATCTACACGGGTGAACATTATGATGCCCGTAAAGAAATCAGCAACTGGAACAAACCTGATTTCAATGATAGTAATTGGGAAAAATCAATACTTGTCAAAGCTCCGTCACCAAAACTGGTATCACAACAATTATATCCTATTCGGGTGACTGATCGGTTAAAACCAATTAAGATTAATAGAGTTAATGATACTTTAACGGTATTTACATTTCCAAAAAATATTGCAGGAACAGTCAGCTTTTCAATAAAAAAGGCCCCAGCGGGAACAATTTTCAGAATAAAACATGCAGAACGTTTATATCAAAACGGCATGGTTGATCTTTCTAATATTGATTTGCATTACAGGCCAACAGATAATACCGACCCTTTTCAAACCGATATTTTTATTGCAAAAGGAAATGAAAAGGAAAGTTTTTCTCCAAAATTTAATTACAAAGGATTTCAGTTTGTAGAAGTGACCTCAAGTCAGCCTTTTAAACTGGAAGAAGATGGTCTTGTTGCGCTCGAACTGCACAGTGACGTTCCTGTTACGGGAAAAATCAAAACTTCTAATAAAGTCTTTAATAAAATCTGGGAAGCAACAAACAGTAGTTATCTGGCCAACTTATTTGGTTACCCAACCGATTGTCCGCAGCGTGAAAAAAACGGATGGACAGGTGACGCACATACGAATGTAGAAACAGGATTATATAATTTTGACGGAATCACGATTTATGAAAAATGGCTCGCAGACCATCAGGACGAGCAACAACCGGATGGCGGAATTTCTAATATCGTTCCGAACCCCGGAGCCTTTGGATATGAATTTGCTACCGGACCGGACTGGACCAGTTCTATTGCTATCATTCCGTGGAAAATATATGAGTTTTATGGAGATGCAGGTTTGTTGACCAAAACCTATCCGAATATAAAAAAATATGTTGACCTGATTGATCAAAAATATCCAAGTGGTATTACAGACTGGGGATTAGGTGACTGGGTTCCCGTTAAAAGTGTAAGTTCTAAACCACTTACTTCTACCATGTATTATTATGCAGATGTCCTGATTTTAGCGAAGACGGCAAAACTATTAGGCAAAACCGGCGATGCTGAACACTACTTCAAATTAGCCGAAAAAATTAAAACAGCGTTCAATGAACAGTTTCTAAATACAAGTACCTATTTGTATTGCAGCGGTACCCAAACCGAATTATCCGGTCCGTTATATTGGGGATTAGTTCCCGATGAATTTAGGAAAAAAGTAGCCGGTAATCTCTACAAAAAAGTACAGGAAACCAATTTTCATCTGGATGTTGGTTTATTGGGAACTAAGTCTTTGCTCAATGCATTAAGCGAAAACGGATATGCCGATGCGGCTTATAAAATTGCCTCACAGGAAGATTTTCCGTCCTGGGGCTATTGGATAAAAAATGGGGCTACAACATTATACGAAAACTGGCCGCTCAATGTTGAAAAAAATGATGCTTCCTTAAATCATATTATGTTTGGAGAAATAGGCGCCTGGATGTACAAAGGAATAGGAGGTATTTTTCCGGATGAAAATTCACCGGGTTTCAAGCATATTATTTTAAAACCAAATTTTGTCAGCGGACTTGATTTTTTTGAATCAGAGCATATTTCTCCTTACGGGAAAATTGTATCGGACTGGAAACGAAAAAACGAAAAAATACTTTACAAAGTAATTGTTCCGCCAAATACCAGTGCAACTCTGTATTTAGAAAAGAAAAGCACTTTTACTTGCAGCTCAGAGAATATTAGCATCACCAATGAAGGGTTGTATAACGTGATACAGCTTAAGGCAGGTTCGTATACCTTTAAAATTACCCCATAATGAGTGCTGTCAAAATTAAAATTTTACAGGAAATTTAAAAATAAAACATATTATGAATAAAATACTTTTGTGGTCGATTACCGCAGCATTGGCTGGGTTTTTATTTGGTTTTGATACTGTGGTAATTTCCGGAGCAGATACCAGACTTCAGGAATTGTGGCATACCTCAGATTTCTTTCACGGTGCTGTCGTTATGGCTATGGCACTTTGGGGAACAGTTGCAGGAGCTATTTTTGGAGGAATTCCAACCAATAAACTCGGACGAAAGAAAACACTAATCTGGATTGGCGTTTTGTTTCTGGTATCTGCTATCGGATCAGCGTTTGCAAATGATCCGTATACGTTTGCATTTTTTCGTTTTCTGGGCGGGTTAGGTATCGGAGCTTCTACCATTGCTGCGCCGGCTTATGTTTCGGAGATTGCTCCGGCAAACGACCGCGGCAGATTGGTTTCGTTATACCAGTTTAATATAGTTTTAGGAATTCTGATGGCTTTTTTATCCAATTACCTGTTAAGAGATGCCGGAGAAAATGCCTGGCGCTGGATGATCGGGATAATGGCTTTTCCTGCCTTTTTTTACACCATTATTGTTTTTACCATTCCGGAAAGCCCGAGATGGCTGCTTTCTAAATCAAGAATTTCAGAAGCAAAAACGATTCTCGAAAAAATCGACCCAACAGCCAATATCGAAGATTTGATGCACGAACTTCATATTGGCGAAAGCGAAAGTGAAAACCAGAAAAGAGAAACTATTTTTATAAAGAAATACCAGTTTCCGTTACTCTTAGCCTTCTTTATTGCGTTATTTAATCAGTTTTCCGGAATCAATGCCTTCTTGTATTATGCGCCAAGAATTTTTGCAGAAGCAGGTTTAGGAGAAAGTGCCGCCTTAATCAGCAGCGTTGGGATTGGTCTGATCAATTTGGTATTTACGCTTGTTGGTGTTTTCCTGATTGATAAACTCGGCAGAAAAGTATTAATGTACATTGGGTCAATTGGCTACATTATTTCTTTGGGATTGGTGTCTGTGGCTTTCTTTCTAAAATGGCAGGGAATTCAGGTACCGCTTTTTTTATTCCTGTTTATTGCTTCGCATGCCATTGGTCAGGGCGCTGTAATCTGGGTTTTCATATCAGAAATTTTCCCAAATCACTTACGCGCAAGCGGTCAGGCCTTTGGATCATCCGTACATTGGATACTTGCAGCAATTATTCCGTCAATGATTCCGTTTCTGTTTTCGACAATAGGAGCCGGAACCGTGTTTTTGATTTTTGCCGTGATGATGGTTTTCCAATTGTTGTTTGTCATTTTTATGATGCCGGAAACCAAAGGAAAAACCTTAGAAGAACTTCAGAAATCAATTTTGAAATAATTAAAGAATCTCATTTTTTTAATGATAACAAAAAGCCTGTAAGCAAATAGTTTACAGGCTTTTTGTAAAGAATAAATCATGTAAGACGTTGTGCTTTTTTGAGATACAATTGTGCCGACTGACTCATGGTGATTAAGGCTCCGCCAAGAATTACAATATCTTTAATAACGAGCCTTCCGCGGCCGGATAAAAAAGGAAAACCATAATCGGTATCGCCCAGATTTGGAACCCAGCTTTCGGGTGTCGTAATAAGAAAAGAAAGCGTACCAAGCGTCATTATAAATACCAAAATACTGCCGGTCATACTCCAAAGCGGTGCAAATTTGGATATAGCGACCAAAATACCGGTTACGATTAAAAAGAGACCTAAACCTTTAGAAAATAAATATGTATTATTCTCAACATGCCACTCATGGTTGGCTGCAATAAATTCACCTTCCTTGTTTTGATGCGTTTTATAATCATCCGGGCTGTTGTAAAAGAAACTCATTAGCGGACTGTTTGCCACAAAGGGCACAATACCATCTGCCTCGTAAGTAAAAAATTTCAAACTTCCGATCCAGATAAATACGATTACGATTCCAAAACGGGTGGCATTTTTAGCCAGGTTTTCTAACCCGGCAATCTGTTGTATTACAAATTGTTTCATGATGTAATTTTGTTTTTTGTTGAGACAAAGTTACATCCGGCACAATTCCTGAAACATGGACAAAAAAGGATATTACCTGTAGAAATCTGCCACTATCGAAATACCTGTTTTGTCCCTGAAGGTCTGAGGCGATTCGTTTGTATGTTTCTTAAAAACCCGGCTAAAATAAAATTCATCCTGAAAATTAAGGTTATAGGCAATTTCCTTAATGCTTTTTCGGGTTAAGTGCAATTGCTTTTTGGCTTCCAGAATAAGCCGCTCCGTAATAAGCTGCGAAGGCGTTTTCTTAAAGTATCTGGTACAGCGTTTAGTCAGATTATTGGGAGACATGGTGAGTAAATCCGCATAGTCGGAAGGTTTGCGCAGCGTAAGAAAATTAGTTTCAAGCAGTTGTTTAAAACGCTCCATTTCGTCGTCACGAAGACTGTTGCGACTGTCATCTTCCAGTTCCCGGTTTTTCACCTGACTCGATTTTGCCAGGAACAATTGGAGTAAGGATTTTAAAACAATGTCCGAAGGTGCAGTGGTATCTATTTCTTCAGTAATCTGATTGATAAGATGCTTAAAGCTATCATAATCTGCCGTATTGAGCGGAACGGAAGGCACCAGGTAAATGTTATTAAAAAGTAAACCATTGCAGGCCACTTCTTCACGGTGATATTCGATACAATAAAAGTCACCATGAAACTGCAATACATTATATTCTACCTCTAGTATATTTTTGATATAAATTAATTGCATTGGAGTAGAAAAAAGTAACGTCGGTCCCTTAAAAGGATATGTTCCGAAATCAGAATAAAAAATGCCTTCACCCTGATTTACAATAATCACAGAATACTCGCTAAATTGTATTGGCGTATCTAAAATGTTTTCTTCCGCTTTATGCAGGCTTATAAGCCTGGTGCCAAAATCTGAGATGAGATGCCCCATATATTATTTTTGTTTTTTACCTTTAATCCTCCCTACAAATTTAGATTCTTTTGCATGGATTAAAAACAGGAAGAACAAATAAAACAGTTACGAATCTAATTTAAGATCAAAACAATATGGAATCCGACAGTACGATTTTTTTAGATTCAGTTAAAAAGTTTTGCCCAAAGGTAACCGATGGGGAACTTTCTGAGTTTGCTTCAAAATTTACTTTCGAAGAATTAGACAAAAAGGACTTCTTTCTTCAGTCCGGAAAAATCCAAAAGTCAATTGGTTTTATAACAAAAGGGTTGGTTCGTTCTTCTTTTACAGACCCGCATGGAAATGAAATCACGGTAGGATTTTATTCCGAAGGGGATTACGCCACACATTATGCTTCTTTTCTGACACAGGAACCGAGTAAATATTCGATTCAATGTCTTGAGCCCACCACTTTTATTTGTCTTTCTTTTCAGGACTTGCAATGGATATATGAAAATTTGCCGGGTTTTGAAAAATACGGACGATTAGTCGCCGAAGAAATTTTGAAACGCCAGCAGGCACGTATTGAAAGTTTTATATTTCAAACCGCCGAAGAACGATATCTTGATTTTATTAAATGCCATTCGGCAGTATTTAACAGGATATCGATTTCCCAACTTTGCAGTTTTTTGGGTATCGAAAGACAGTCACTTACCAGAATTCGCCAGAAACTAGCTCATAGATAGCATTTTGACACATTTGTGTCAGGAGTGACTTTGATTTATTTAAAATCTTTGCAGTGTAATATTAAAACAAGCTGTAATGAAAACGAATATCTTACTTATACTGGGTCATCCTTCAGAAAATTCTTTTTGTAATGCATTGTTAAACGCTTACAGAAAAGGAGTGGAAACGACAGGAGCAAATATCAAAACGATCTATATCTCCCAACTCAATTTTGATGTCAATCTTTCTGACGGATACAAAAACGGAGAAAATATACCACTGGAAAAAGATTTAATTCATTCTCAGGAATTAATCTTATGGGCAGACCATGTTGTTCTGTCTTATCCAAATTGGTGGGGATTTATGCCTGCGATTACCAAAGGATTTATAGACAGGATTTTACTTCCGGATTTTGCATTTAAACATCATTCAGGAAAAATATTTCCCGAAAAACTTTTAAAAGGAAAAAGCCTAAGACTGTTAGTGACAATGGATACACCAAAATGGTGGTTCTATCTGATCTATCGCGCTTCTCAATATCAAATACTCAAAAACATCGTGTTCGGTTATGTTGGGTTTGATCCCATCCGATTTTCAACTTTTGGTTTCATGAGAAAATCAACAGAAAGCCAGCGAAACAAATGGCTGAAAAAAGTCGAGCAATTAGGAACACAACTTAAATAATGATCAATTAATAAAATCAAACATCATGAAAAATTTAGCAAACGGGCAAACTACTGCTCACCACAATCCTAAAAAAGGTTTCAGAATTCACTTATTAGTATTCGTATTAACTATTCCGGTGATTTGGCTCATCTGGTTTTTTACCGATAGAACCTATCCGTGGCCGGCATGGCAAACTGCAGCATGGGCAACAGGTTTACTTTTCCATTTTTTGGGAGTTTATGTTTTCAAAAAAAGAATTAAAAATTAAAAATTAAAAAAAAGGATGAAAAAGAAAACAATTAATCAAATTATCGCTGCCGGTATATTGAGTGTACTTGTCGCAGCAAATGCAGAAAGTCAAACAAAAGTAAAAACAAAAGAGATGAATGTAAATTATGCCAATGAACTGGACATTGTAAATCAATTGTCAACTCAGTCCGCAGTTGTCAATATGCCAGTAACAAAATTATTGAACGCACCGGGAAACGAAGAATTAAAAGCTTTCTTTTTTAATCCTGTAAAAAACAAATCAGCCTTAAAAGGAAAAAAGATAGCGGTTCTGGTGGCAGACGGCTTTGAAGAAATCGAATTGACCGGACCAGTCTGGTATTTTAAACAGTTGGGTGCTGAGGTAGAAATAGTGGCTCCGAAATACAATCCGGCTCCGGAAAGGTACGGACTTGTATATCCTGAAATGTCAAACACACATGTCATGGCAATTCAATACTTACAGCCAGTGGGGTGGATAAAATTTGACCGTACGGCAGACCAGATAAAAGTAAGCGATTATGATGCTGTATTTATTCCTGGAGGGGCTTGGAATCCGGATAATCTTCGTAATGATAAAGATGTAATCAAATTTATTCAGGATTTTAATACATCCGGAAAACTGATCGCCGCTATTTGTCACGCTCCCGTGGTATTGGCATCTGCCGATATTCTTAAAGGCAGAAAACTAACAGGCTACTGGAACATTCAGGTAGATTTGAAAAATGCCGGTGGTACTGTAATAGAAGAATCTGTGGTAACAGACGGAAACATTATAACCAGCAGACACCCGATTGATGTAGCCGATTTTTCAAGAGCTGTAGAAAACTGGCTGGTAAAAAAATAATCTGTTATAGGATATTTGATAGTGGAAGAAATACTTTTTTTCCACTATCAAATCATTAAAAAAAGCACTATTCTGTATTACTTTTGATTAGCTTTGAGGTATTAGTTATCAAGCAGCTTTAAATCATTTTTAAATATGGAATTGCCGAAGATACCTTTTTACAAAAAATACGACCTGATTTTCAAGGCCATTGTTGTCGGAGGGGTATTAGGCCTTTGTTATAGTGCGATTACAGATGCAGGTTCCCACTACCATTATTTAAAGTTATTGCCCGGCACCATAATCGGAATTTCGATTGGTTTTGCTGTCATTGCTTTTGAGAAATCCTTCATTCGTCTCAATGAGTATTCTTTTATAAAATCTACACTATTAAAAGCGCTTATTTACAGTTTTTGTATCGTATTGTCCCTGGTTTTGTTTGTAGTTGTTTTTGCAGAAGTGCTGGGGCATTTTTCATATCAGGAAGCCCTGATCAAATATTTTAAAGAACGTCTGTTTGAAGATTTTATATTTTCACTTTTAGCCTCGATCTTTTTGATTCTGTTTTTAGAAGTAAACAGTCTTTTAAGCAGCCGGTTTTTTTATCATTATTTTACAGGAAAATATCATCGGCCTGTTCAGGAAGAACGGATTTTTATGTTCGTCGATGTCAAATCTTCTACAACGCTCGCAGAACAGCTCGGGGATATTCTTTACAGCAGATTGTTACAGGATTTATTCAACGATTTTACAGATGCGATCCTCGCTTCAGGGGCAGAAGTTTACCAATACGCCGGAGATGAAATCATCCTCACCTGGAAAACGGCAACAGGGCTCAAAAAACAACGCTGCCTGTATTGTTTTTATATGCTAAAAGAAGGCATTAGACACAGGGAAGAATACTATCTGAAGAATTACAATATAATTCCAAAATTTAAGGCGGGTATGCACATAGGAAAAGCCGTTACCACCTGGGTGGGAAAAGTAAAAAAAGAAATTGTTTATCACGGTGATCTCCTTAATACAACATCTAGAATTCAATGCAAATGCAATGACTTCAATCATGATTTTGTGATTTCGGAGGAGATGAAAAATGCATTGCCGGAAAACCTGCCAGTAGTTTACAAACAGCAGGGCGAAATACTGTTAAGAGGCAAAGCACTCGCAATGAAGTTATATACAGTTGATTTTAATTTTTAAAAACAAAATTATGAAAGCACTAGTTATTGGCGCAACAGGTTCAACAGGAGAGTTTTTGGTTGATAAACTTTTAGCCGATCCGGAATATACAAATGTGGTGACTTTTGTCAGAAGGCCTACAGGAAAACAAAATCCCAAACTGACAGAACATGTTATCGATTTTTCGAATATTGATCATTACAAAAATCTCATAGCGGGCGACGTTATTTTTTCGTGTTTGGGAACAACGCTGAAAGCAGCAGGTTCTAAAGAAAATCAATGGAAAATAGATTTTGATATCCCGGCAGCCTTTGCCAGAATAGCCAAAGAAAACAGCGTTTCTTCTTTTGTCCTGTTATCTTCCTATAATGCCTCAGCGCAAAGCAATGTTTTTTATTCACAGTTAAAAGGAAAATTAGAAGACAACATTGCGGAACTTCATTTTGAAAAATACATTATTTTCAGGCCCGGACTTCTTTTGAGAGCAGGCTCAGATCGCTTGGGAGAAAAGATTATGGTCAAAGTTTTAAAAGCATTCAATTCAATTAGTTTGTTTAGGAAATTTAAACCGTTGCCAACTGATTTTCTGGCCGAAAAATTAGCATTAGCACCCAAAATAGTACCTAACGGAACTTCAATAATCGAACTTGAAAAAGTTTTTAGTTTTGGAAAATCAGTTAATTAAAACTCTATATTCGCATCTGAATATTGATTAAATTTCCCTCTTTTAAAGCCTTCTCAATGAACTTAAAAACTATCGTGGTTTTACTTTTTATTACGAATGTAATATTTGCCCAAAAAAAACTGGTTGAACAGAAATCTCCCTATAACGGAACCCAAAAAGGATATGTAAACGAAGCAGGATTGAAAATTGGTAAATGGGAAACGTTTACCAGTAAAGGAATGCTTGTCAAAGAAGAGAATTACAAAGAAGGAAAAAAGAATGGTGTAGAGAAAGAATTCTTTAGTAACGGACAAGTTCATATTTTAAGAAATTACAAAAACGATCTGTACGAGGGTGTTATGTCAGGATACTATGAAAATGGTGTTTTGGAATCAAAAGGAGAATATAAAAAAAACCAAAGGGTAGGCACACATCAGCGCTATTATCCTAAAGGGACTCTTTTGTCGGTAGAGAAACTGGATGACAAAAGCAGGAGAAAATCCTTTAGATCATATTATGAAAATGGACAAACGCTGGAAGTTTGCGATATTGACAAAAACGGAAACGGTGTTGGCGAGAAATTTAGCAGCGAAGGAGTTGTTATTGAAAGAAATATTTATAAAAATCATCGTGGAATTTCTCAAAAAAGATTTTCGGATAAAGGAATTATAAAAGAGGAAGAAGAATATGAATATGTAAACGATAATTCGACCAGGTGGGTGCAGAAAAAATACTCGGAAAGTGGCAGACTGGCAGAAGAACGACAATTACTTCCGCATGATGATGAATATAAAAAAGTATATGGTGACTCTGTCAATAAACATTTTAAGTATGTAAGCGGCAGGGAAGAAGGATATTTTGAATCACATTATTTAAATGGAAAAATTGCCGAGCAGGGACAGTATAAAAAAGGTTTTAAAGATGGTCTGTGGAAAACATTTTATGATGACGGAACCTTAAAATTTACAGGAAAGTATATTTCTAAAAACCCTCAATTAAAAGATAGTACACACACTTATTTTTATCCAAATGGAAAACTTAAGAAAATTGAATATTATAAAATTACAGAATCCAAACATGTACGTTCCCTTTTAATGGACCATCGTGTTGGTACATGGAAAACGTATTATGAAAATGGCAATATAAAGGAAAGTACAGATTACGGTGATGAAGAAGAACGTACTCAAAAAAACGGAAAATATCTTTCTTACTATGAAAATGGAAATGTTGAAACAGAGGCTTTATATAGTGGTGGATGGCTGATCGGAGTTTATAAATCATTTTATGAAAACGGAAAACTAAAGGAATATGTAAGCAACCATTCTTTAAGCAGAAAAAATGGTTTAGTCAAAACATATTATGAAAACGGAGTTTTAGAATCTGAAATAATATATGACAGCGGTCAGAAAAATGGAAAAGCAACCGAATATTTTGAAAACGGAAAAATTAAAAATTCCGGAATTTATGAATACGATAACAATCAGGTTGGAATCTGGAATTACTATTACGCTCTAAGCAGTACAATTGCAGAAAAGATTACATTTTCTGAACGCGGAAAAAAGACGGAATACTTTTATGGAACGGGAAAAAAAATGGCCGAAATGATAGTTGATTATGAAAATCCACTTGCGAAAAACGAGAAGTTTTTTAATAATGCCGGAAAAGAAGTTTCCTTAAATAAGTTTGCATTCTTATCCAGTTCTCAGGATATAAAAGGTTATTCTATTTTCTATAGTGATTTTTCGGGTGAAATTGATGTCAATATAGGGTATGAGGAATTAAACCAAATTAAAGAAGTAAATCTGACATTTAAATAAAATAACACACATTTTTCAATAAAACATACGAAGTAAATGGCAAAAAAAATATCCTTAATACTGTTTTTGGTATTTGTATCAAATTTTAAATTATTTGCACAGGAAATAAAAGTAAGAATCGATCAGTCGGTATGCAGAATTAATGACAATATAAAAGTTATATACGAATATAGTTCCAACGATTTTGAAGCAAAGAATCTGGAGTTGTATACTTTTGAAAAAATAGACGGCCCGGCCTCTTCACATTCTACTACTTATAAAGATGGAAAAAGAACCGATGAACATACGCTTAGTTATTTATTCAAAGCAACAACATTAGGAAAGCAAAGGCTGCCACGACTTTTGATGGATAATAATGGGAAAATTATAGGATCAGAAACGGTAGATATTGAAGTAGTAAAAAATGAGCAGAAGGCTGAAGAATCAAAATTTCAGGAATATAAAGCAGGGCATGTTTTTTATATCAGTTTTCCGGGTTATTTGAGAACCAATTCTGCAGAGGCCAGTCAGTCAGCATTAGTGTATCACAATGAGGAGAATGAAATTTATGGGTTTGTTACGTATAAAAACAAACAATATTTAGAATCAGAAGCCGGAAAGAAAGTGACAATTAATGATTTTTTTAAATTAGAAGTAAACGATTATACCGCAAATAAAGCACAAGTACAAATTGGAAATACAAAATCTCAAAAAAAAGCATCTATAAGTTTTATGGAGACAGAAGTTACCTTTTTTGATACTGAAAACAATAAAAAAATATATTTTCTCCTCGGAATTGCAGAAACCGACAGTACTTTTTATACCGTTTTGTCTCAGGCTCCAATTGATAAAAAAGAAAAATACAAACATGATTTTCAGCAGATATTTTACAGTATAAAAGATTAAATCCCTTTAGATATCAATTCATTACAGCGCAAAGTGTTTACACTTTGCGCTTTTTTTTTGCTTTATATAAAACTCAAAATACAGGAACTCAACTAACAAATTAGTTAAAATATTAATCAATTAGTTTTGCTACTAATTAATTAGTAGTTATATTTGTTCAAAATATTTTAACAATGATAAAACTAGCGAAACGGGAAGAACAGATTATGCAGGTATTTTGGGATTTAAACAAAGCCTTTATCAGAGATGTAATTCCATTGCTGCCGGATCCAAAACCACACTATAACAGTGTTGCGACAATCGTCAAGATATTAAAAGAAAAAGGATTCCTGGATCATGAAACAACAGGAAATATGCATTGCTTTTTTCCGGTAATCAGCAGGGAAGAGTATCAGCAGTTTGCATTAAAAGATGTTGTGAGCCAGTATTTTGACAACTCTTATCCGCGAATGCTTGCTTTTTTTGCAAAGGAGCAAAAGTTAACAGAAAACGAACTGGATGAAATTGTAAATATTATTAAAAAAGGAGAAATATGATACCCTATATTTTATACACAGCCCTTATTCTTACTGCCTGCCTGCTTTTTTATAAGCTGCTTTTGCAAAAAGAAACCTTTTTTCACCTGAACAGATTTGTTTTGCTTGGCTGTATGATTGTAGCTTTTACACTGCCGTTGCTTCCGGTACCACAGCAATTGTCTTTCAGAAAACAAAATACCGAAACAAGTGTTTCTCCGGCTAAAATTCCTGTTTTAAAGAATCAGACACCGGAACAAAAATCAGCTCCCGTTCAGGAAGTTTTGGTTGAAGAAACAAAGCAAAATTTTAATCTTGATATGCTCATGCAGGGCGTGATGTATCTGTATTGGTTTGGAGTAATAATCTTTGCATTTAACTTTTTGATGCAGGCTGTTATATTACTTTACAGGGCACATTCATCATCGGCAATTCAGGATGGAAAATTCCGTATAGTCGAAATTAACGGCGACAAAGCTCCGTGTTCTTTTGCGAACAATATTTTTATCAACCCGGAAAAATACGAATGGGAAACCTATAATCAGATTTTACTCCACGAAAAAATTCATATCGAACAAAAACACACAGTTGACCTTTTGCTCGCAGAGCTGGTACTTATTTTTCAATGGTTTAATCCTTTTGCATGGCAATGGAGAAAAGCATTAGAAATCAACCTCGAATTTTTGACTGATGATAAAATGTTGCAACAGCATACCGTTGAAAAACAAAGTTATCAGTTTAGCCTGCTCAAAGTAGCGGCACCACAATTTCCATTGAGTCTTACAACTAATTATAATCAATCACTAATCAAAAAACGAATCATCATGATGAATTCAAAAAAATCAAACGTACACACCACCTGGAAATATTTTTTCCTGGTGCCATTACTGGTATTGTTTGCCTGCCTTTTTAATCAACCGGCAGCGCAAAGCCAGACATTCAGTTCAAATGAAAAATCAGAAAATTTAAAAGAACCTAAAGAAAATTCAAACCTTCAAAAAGGAATGGATACAGAAGGAAGCTGGTTTGCTACAATAAAAGACAACACAGTAGACATGCAATTCAAAAATGGAGAACATACTAATTCTTCAACTACTTTTCAGTTGAGTGAATTTAATAACCTTCCAAGAGACAAGCAGGGAGAATTTGCCTTAACCCGCGAAGCAGGAACAATGCATTTTACCGGAAAATTTGAAGGACCAAACGGAATGGGAACTTATAAATTTGTGGCGAATAAAAATTTCAGTAAAGAACTCGCTCAGGAAGGAGTTACCGTTTCAAAAGATATTGATCTTATGGTTTTCTTTATGGTAAATGTAAAGACGTCTTATGTAAAAATGCTGAAGAAAAAAGGCTATAATGATATTGATAAAGACGATCTGATTCCGTTGGCAGCCTTAGACGTAAATGAGAATTACATCAATTCAATCAAACAGGCAGGAGTTTCAGATTTCGAATTAGAAGACCTGATTCCTTTTAAATCACTAAATATTGATCAGGCATTTATTGAAGAAATCCGTAATTCCGGTTATAAAAACATAACTGCAGACAATCTTATAGCATTAAAATCTCAAAATATCAGCGGAAAATACATCAGTGATTTTCGCAATTCTTCTAAAGAAAAAAATGAAGATAATGATGACGACGATATTGTAGCATTTAAGTCATTAAATATTGACAAGGAATTTATCGATTCTTTTAAAGAAATAGGATATAATGATTTGTCTAACGATGATTTAATGGCTTTGAAATCTTTAAATATCACACCAAAATATATAACTGAATTCGAAAAAACAGGTTATAAAAACATTTCAACAGATGATTTATTTGCTTTAAAATCTCTAAACATAACAGCTGATTTAATTAAGCAATACAAAGATCTTGGATTTAATGACATGGATCTGGAAGATATCATTGGGGCGAAAGCAATAGGGGCGACACCTGCTTTTGTAAAGTCCATGAAAGAAAAAGGACATAACTTTAAGAATCTTCAAAAATATGTAGAACTAAAAGCAATTGTCGGAATTAACTAAGACAATTTAGTTCTAAATAAAATAAAGTTGTAAGACTAGAAATCAAAAGCCCAAACCGAAAGGAATGGGCTTTTTTTATATTTTCTTTTTTAGGCATCTTCCTCTGGGTTCATCACCTTCATGAAGTACAATTTCAGAATGCAGAAACTGTGCTGCCTCTGCAGAATCTTTTACTTTTACGGCACTGCGTTCCAGCATTTCGGCTTCAAACTCAGTTAAAACACTTTCTCTGATTCCTTTTTGTCTCCACTGAGATAAAGGTTTACATCCTTTTGCAATTCCCCTTGCCAGCGAGAGCGCATCCAGCAGTGCCTGATTGGCTCCCTGTCCTTTAAAAGGGCTCATCGGATGAGCTGCATCTCCTATCAGAGTAATTTGTCTTCCTTTCTCTAATAATTCCGGAGTCAGTAATTCCCGGTCATATACAGGATATCCCGAAATCTGGGCTTCAAGTGTTGCTGCAATAATCTGCGGTATAGGGTCGTGCCACTGCGTTCTGCGGCGTGCTTCTTCCTTGAGTGCAGAAGCTCCTTTTGCACTTAATTCTTTTGCCTCTTCTTCTGTCATCGGGAAACTAAGCTGCCACATTACAGAATCGGAAGTATAAGGCATAATATAAGATCTCTCATTGCCATTCGCAGTCTGAAATACAGTAGCCGAATCCAGTAAAGAACTATCAATACCTTCGAGCGCACTCAAAGGGCAAATTCCCAGTATCACAATACAATCTAAGTAGCGCAAAGGAGTAATTTCTTCACCAATCAGCTGTTTGCGTAATGAACTGCGAATACCGTCGGCACCAACCACAAGATCTGCTTTATAGGTTTTTATTTGGCCATTTACCTGAAAATTCAGATCAATGCCTTCATTTTCAGATTCTTTAAAGTCAAGTAATTGATGTCCCCATTCTACAGTATTATGGCCTCCAAGTTGCTTAAGAAGAGCTAAACGAAGGGATTGTCGTGCAATATGCACATTGGTACGTTTTGGAGATTTTTTAGCATCAGGAGAAATCCATTTTCTGATTCCCCATTCGCCAATTACTTTTCCTTCTGTTGTATGAACCAAATGTCTTGTCGAAATAACGCCATCTTCTAATGAAAAAATTCCCAGTCCCTCAATCGCTTTACTGGCTTGTTGCAAAGTAAGGCCGTAACCCTGGGAACGCGCCTCAAAATTGTTATCACGTTCAAAAAGCGTGAAAGGAATTCCGCGGTGCAGGCATGCAACAGCCAGTGCTACACCACCAATGCCGCCGCCAATAATAGCAACATGAGGATAATTTTCCTTATCAGCTTCAGGAGGAGTGGCAGAAGCGATCAACCCGGATCCGGAACAATCCAGACAAGAGTATTGATGTGCCTTAGGGCGAACCGGAGCCACCCCGCTACCATTATTTTTTTCAAATTGATCGAGTGCAATCTGGTAATGGAGCCGTACTTTTTTGCTGAGCCTCTGACTTCTTTTACCACGTCCCTGGCATTTCAGGCATGTAGTCCAGCTCAACTCCCCATTTTCATCATTTTTCATTCTTCCTCGATTCACTTAATATTGCTGATTTTCGGCTTATTGGATTTTTTGTATATATTTTAACCGCCGCGCAAAATTAAGTAATTAAACCTATCTTTTCAAGGATAGAAAAATGGATTTGTTTTATAATTCGATTTTCTGTTTAGACATATCAGGTAGTTTTAGGGTCAATGAATTTATTGATTAAAGTTAAAACTGCAATAATACTGCCGCCTATTACACTTACCCTGTCATAGCTGTCTTTGTTAAGATACATTAACAAGAGCAGGGCACTAACTGCAATAACGATTAGTGGAAATCTCACCTTACTAAATGTTCCATTTGTAGTTTCATTGTCGAAACTTTGTATAAAATTCGGATCGCTTTTTCTTTTGGACATGATAAATTTCCTAAAACTAAGATTCATCAATTGTAGCCTTCCGGTTAGTTTATGGCAATCAATTATTCCGCTTTCCATAAGACTAATAATAATGTCCTTGTTTTTGTAATTTGCAAATTGATCCTGAGCAAAATCAAAAAGTACATAACGAGTCTCATCGTTCGGCAATGAATCCCAAATACTGTTATACTCCTTTGCTAATTGCTTATTATGATAATTAAGTATAAAATTCATTCTCAGATATGGGGATATTTCATTTTTTTTCACATCCTCATTTTTTCCATCCTTGAAAAGGTCATCGATAGTAATTTTACGATCTGGACAGGTAGCTAAAGGGGTATTATTATTGACCTGAATTAGGTTTTCAATATCATCATTATTTATCATTGGTATAAATATATGATCATTGGCCAATAGATGTTTTGTACATGGATAATATTTTTTATGGGCAGCATGCATCAAATCATAAAAAAAGAAACGGTTGCTGTAAAAGTTTAATAATTGATAGGCTAAAATGGCAAGAAAACAGAAACCTAGTAACAAGGATAAAAATATTAAAAATGAAAAAAGATTATTTCCTTTATACAGAATTATAGCCAGTGAGTTTATATAATAGTTACTGCTAAGCTTGTTAAATGTAAAATTTTTAATTTCATAAGTAGCAGGACGGTCTAAAAAGCCAAGATTTGCCTTTTGAACAATTTCATTCTTATTATTAAGTACAATAGGAGGTTTCTCTGTACTTTTTTCGTCACAATTACAATTGTAAGCATACGTTATTCTGTCTTTTATTATAAAAGCATTTTTGTCTTTTATATCTTGTTCTTTGGTTTGAAGATAAGAACAGTAGTATTTAGCAAAATAATTCAGTTCATTCACATAATACGCACTAATGAGAACAAACGGAAATACAACAAACTGATGCATTAACCTTGCTGTTAGGAATCTGGTGTAAGCTTTTTTATTAACTCCTAAGTTTTTCTTTGCAAAAGGTTCTAAATCGGTCTTCTCTTTTTTCCAATTCCTATGATGAAAAATTAATCCAATATGAGTCCCAAAAAGTGCAATAACGGCAAATAATAAAAGGTTATTAAAAAAGAGTATCAACGGTAAACACAAACCTGCAAAAAATATAATTAGCAGTAATTTAATGAGTTCTTTTTTGGGTTCCAGACTGCGAATGCTAAGTGTTAAGAAATTGACAATAACTACATTAATGCCAAGTGTTATACAAAAAACAAGCGCTATTGATGGTGAGGTAATAAAAGAAACCACAGTTGCCAGCAGAATTGCTATACCACTTACAAATAACAATAATTTATATTCATCTGTTCTGCTGTTATCCGGAAAGAGATGATGGAAATGTTGTCTCGAAAACATGCTTACACGACCACTGTAAAAGAGTGCTGAATAAATGTAAGTAATCAATAACAAACAAAAACCATAGAAAATAGAAACTAAGAATCCGTTAGTAAAAGTAAATAGCGATAAACGGTTGAGGTGCGACAGGTCACGAATTCCCAGAATATATACAGGAGAATTACTTTTTACGCCTAATTTTTTTGCATATATCTGATAAGGAGTTCCCTGATATTCTATTTCAAATGATAATGGAGTTACACCAGATAACAGATCAAGTAATTTAGAATTATTTTGAGACCCATAGAGCAAATTTTGATATAAATTTTTCCCTGCGTCTTTTTGCATTAGTACTTCTCCTCTTCGGTCTATAAGCATATAACTTGTTCCGGGTGGTAATTCTAATTCTTCTGAAAAATATTCTCTGAAGGCGATACCGCTAATACCATTATTTTCTGATTTTGGATTTTTCTCATCAATAGTATCCTTTTCAGCATAAATCAATTGGTACTTATTATCTTCTCTGGAAAAAACCGCGGTAAGAACAGGATTTGTCTTTTGATTGTTCCTTTTTTTCTGAAGTATTTTAAAATACATTCTATCAGCATATTTTCTGGGTATATCAGGATATGTATTGCTCAGATTTGTGGTAATCAATCCTTTATTGTCCATACGGAAATAACTATCCAGGTACTTAAGAAGCTCTGAATTTTTTGTGCCCTTTTTTAAATCAAATTTATGCCATGTTATATTTTTTGGTTTTTGAAATGCTAAAGATTCATTTTTAGTAATAGATCTTCCGTCCAGAGAAGTAACTTTCGTATCAGCTTTTAAATATATTTTGCCAAATAACTTTTCTGAATTTCCCTCGATCTCTTCAAATAACGAACCCTTATTTTTCCAATTTTGATAGGTTGCAATTTGTTGGGTAAATGATTTGTCTATTTTATTTACTAACTCTTTTAAGTCATTTTCGGTTCTGTTTTTTACTGCAATATTCCAGTATGATAATGTTCCAAATACAACCAAAACAGCAATTAATAACCCGCTGGCGAATACCACGCCGACAAGGTCAATTTGACTTAGTATTTCTTTGTAACTGCTTACAATTGGTTTTATGAAATTGATGCCTAACACCACCAGAATGATGAAAATGAGACTAAAAATTAACAGGTTTGTGTTTATCTGTCGCACATTGGCCTGAAAGTAAGATTTCTCAATCCCTGCAGCTAAAAACAAAGTATGAGTGGTTTGTGGAATATTTATTTGATTAGCATAATACCTTTTTACAGATTTTTTAAAATTAAAGGGGCCATTGTTTTTACCGTAAAGAATTAAACTATCCTGATCAATCAGAGTAACATCTTTAGAAAGAAACATTTTTTCAGCTTTACACCCTCCTGCTTCAACCGGACAGATGTAAAATGAAGTAAAAGGAGTGGTAGCACTAATTTTATTAAGGAATTTGCCCAGATCGATATAAATGGTGTCATTAAATTTTACTTTTGGATTCTTATCCTTATCATAAATTTTAGGCGGACCTGCTATTCTGATCTTTCTTGCTAATTTAATAGTTCCCTGTTGTAAATCATTAGTTCCCGCTTTATCAATTGTAATTGTATCAATATAATTTGTAGATGATCCTTTATAAACTGAAAGCCCCAGACTTTTTATCTTATCTTCACTAATATATTTGATCTGATCATCGATATATTCATTTAATTGTTTTTCGATACCTTTCAGAATAGCCTGATTTTTTGCATCTTCTTTCTTCTCATTACTGGGAAGAACAAAAATGAGATAACCGGCTGTTAGCAAGATGATAACTACTACCGTTACTATAGAATAAATATTTTTTTTACTGAATGTTTCGCTAAATAGTCCCATTTTGTTTTTAGAATTAAATTATTACATTTTTCTTGGATCTCCGTTTAAGTAGGTATTACTAAATTTAAAATACTCATTTGAGGTTTTTTCTCCGGCTTTACCATCTACCCTTAATACACTTCCCGCTTTATTAAGCAAGGTTTGCAATTCTTTGGCTTCGTTGGTAACGGTTCCGGTATAGTATTTTGTTTTATTTCCTTGTATTAGAATTTGCTCTACAATATGACCATCAGGAAGTGATATTAGCTGTTGCTCGCCCAGGCGGCGCAGTAACACCGCAGCTCCGCATTGTTTAGAAATTGCATTAGGATCATATTTGCCATCCTTAACATATTTGCCTTTGGTGTAATGGTTGGAATAACTCCATAAATAAGGCGAATTAATACCTTGTCGGTAATATCCCAATCCGTTGTATAATTCCAGCTTATAGAGCATTCCGGCAATGCTCCAGTCGGTCCATAAGTTTAGTTTATCAAAAGTTAAAGCATCTTTAGCACTTTCTTCCCAGGTAAAAGGCGGGTTTCCGGTTTTTGGACGTCCTGCGGGAACCTGAACGGTGCGTTTGTTGAGCGGATCGCCATTATGTAAATGCGTGTCAAATCTCAGACTGCCTTCCATACAATGTATAATCGCTATCACAAACCAGGGAATATTTAACGGATCGCCAACATATTGATATCTGGTTTTATTCGACACCATTTTTGATATAATTTGATCAACTTCCGGATATTTAACTTCTCTAATGATGCAGGAAGCAAATAGTTTTTCATAGTTGTCTTTTTTGTCCGGTGGTACTGTTGTGGCCATATAATTCGTTTTAAGTTTATTAATTTATTCTGTAAATTATTTTCTCAACGTATTAATCGGGCATGAATTTGTATCTATTCCTATCAGAATATATCATTTTCGTCTGGTACTTTTTTAAAAATTTTGCTTTAAGTAAAGCGATAGAAATAGATGAAGGCGTGTAGGATATTTTTGTAGATATATAAGCCTTAATTTATAAATCAATATATAATTAATTGATTTATAATAATTTGAATAATGATAATCAAATTTATTAATATGCAGGAAATGGGGAAAGGGTATATATACCCTTTTTTTGAATTTTTACGTAAGTATTTTTTTATAAATAAAAAAAGCCTGTAAACATTGTGTTTACAGGCTTTTTTGTGGAGTCGCCGGGAATCGAACCCGGGTCCAAACAAGCAACTAAAGAGCTTTCTACGCGTTTATTTCCTGATTGGATTTTCGATGTTAAGCTAGGTCAGGAACAACCACCCAACACTTATCTTCTTAATTTTGAAATCCACCCGAAGCTCATGGAAATCTAGGTTTATTTTTACGGTTCCCCTTGACAGAACGCCACAAACCAAGGCTTTCTAGGAGAATCCAGCTTCCCTACCTGGTAGGGACGTGGCTAATCGTACTATAATTCGGATTATGCAGCTAAAGCGTAGTTATTTTCGCCGTGTAAAATTGTAAGATCTTATATTTACGAGCAAGGTCTCAATGCTCGACGTGCTTACTTTTCAATTCGACTTGCTGTCAAAACCAGTCGACCCCAAAAATGAGTTTGCAAATTTATACTATTTGAAATGACTTTGTATTAAAATTTTCAGAAAAAAAATTAGTCAAAAGTTGTAAAGTCGAAAATCAAAAGTCCAAGAGCGAAAGTAAAAAGTTGTAAAGTTTTTAAAATCAAAAGATTGCTTTCTGTTTGCTTCCCTTTATTTTTCCATAATTGGTATGTTTAAAAAAAGAATAAAGTTTATATTATCAACTGTTTTAAGACTTTACGACTTTTGACTTTATGACTATTTTACTCTTCGTCTTTAAAATTAAACGGGTAATCTCCAAAAATAGGAGCCAGTTTACGAACAGCATAAGTGTTTCTTGTCATTTTATTAGACAAGGCAATAATAGTAACATTTTGATTCATTAGAGTAATGTAGGATGAGGTATTACCGTGCCACCAACCATTATGAAAGTAATAATTTTGCCCGGTTTCCCAATTAATCATTCTGATTCCAAGACCATAATTTTTAGTTCCTTTACGCTCATTACTATAACCCGTATAGACTTGTTTAAGTAACTCCGGTTTTAAAAAGTCAGGCGAATTTCTGGCTCTGTCAAATTTTAAAAGATCTCTTACTGTTGAAAATATATTTTTATCTCCGTAAACATTATCCAAATAATCAAATCCTATTTCTGCGCCATTGCCTTTGTATGAAGGAACAATTTTTTTTCTGTCTTTGTCATCATCAAAAACATACGTATGTGTCATTTCCAAAGGTTTGAAAATCATTTCTGACATTGCTTCCTTATAGGTTAAACCTGTAATCTTTTCGATTATAAGTGCCAGCATTGCATAATTGGTATTACAATAACCAAAACGTGTTCCAGTCAGAGATTCCAAACCAACATTTTTAGTTGCCAGAATATCTAAGATATCTTTATTTGTAAGCTGGTTGTGTCTGTCCCAGACTGATTTATCATGATCTGTAAAATACGCGTAATTTCGCATACCGCTTCTATGGCTTAATAGCATTCTTATCGTACATTCTTCGTATGGGAATGTTTTTAAAATAGTATTTACTTTCTGATCCAGATCAATCTTGCCCGCATTGACCAGTTTTAAAACTGCTGTAGCAGTCAAAACTTTACTTACCGAGGCAATTTGCACGGGAGTTTCAGCTGTTATTTTTGTTCCTTCGTTTTTATTGGCATAACCATTATACTTTTCATAGATAATCTGACCGTTTCGGGCTACTAAAAAGCTTCCGTTCATACTGTTATTGGGCCAGTTTTTATAGTAAAAATGATTTATTCTGCCAATCACTGAATTTTTATAAGCCTGAGAAATCTTTTTTTCAGGACCTAACGGCTTCATTTTAGGTAAAGTATCTTCGACAGCAGGAGTAGCTGCCTTTTGTGTAGTTTTATCTTTGCCACATGAACTTAAAACCAGTAGGGAAAAAAGTATTTGTGGTATCTTTGTTTTTTTAAGGAAAATCATTTGCATCGTTCTTTAAAAACAAATATATCGAATTCAATTTTGTTGTTTTCTCAATTCTGAGCCTTAAAACTGCGTTTTTTAACATTGTTTTAACGGTAATTAATTTCAATTGTTTGTTTATCAGCTTTTAACGGTTTTTAAGCATTCTAAATAACAATTTTGAAACAAAATTTTAACTAAATTTGTTATATTTGAAACAAATAACCTTCAAAAAGTTATATTATTAAACTGTCAAAAACCTATAGAAATGAAGTTTGGAATTATAAAAGAAAGAAAAAATCCACCCGACAGAAGGGTTGTGTTTTCTCCTGGTGAGTTAACGAAACTAAAGCAATCCTACCATGATGCGATTGTAAAAGTAGAAAGTTCTGATATCAGAATATTTTCGGATGATGATTATAAAAACATGGGAATAGCGGTTACTGACGATGTTGCTGATTGTGACGTTTTGTTTGGAGTAAAAGAAGTTCCTGTAGATAATTTGATTTCAAATAAAGCTTATTTCTTTTTTTCTCATACGATAAAAAAACAGCCCCATAACAGAAAGCTGTTACAGGCAATTTTAGAAAAAAATATTGATTTATACGATCACGAAACCATCGTTGACAGCCATTTCCGCAGATTAATTGGTTTTGGAAAATACGCCGGGATGGTGGGCGTGTACAACGGAATTCGTGCATTCGGAATAAAGTTTGAATTATTTAAATTACCAAAAGCAGAAACCCTTGCCGGAAAAGAGGCATTGATTATGCATTTGAAACGTATAACGTTACCGCCTTTAAAATTCGTTATTACCGGAACCGGAAAGGTCGGAAGCGGGGCAAAAGAAATTCTGGAAGCTATAAAAGTCAAAGAAATAACGATTGATAATTATTTGGCAAAAAACTATACGCAACCGGTTTTTGTGCAGCTGGATGTTTTAGAATATAACAAACGAATTGATGGGCAGATTCTTGATTTTAATGATTTTATAGAACATCCGGAAGAATATGTTTCTGATTTTGAAAAATTTACAAAAGTAACGGACATTTATTTTGCCGGGCATTTTTACGCTAGCGGTGCTCCTATGATTTTAACCCGTGAAATGTTGAACGCAAGTACCAATAAGATAAAAGTAGTTGCTGATATTTCCTGCGATGTAAATGGGCCGATTGCCTGTACATTGCGTTCTTCTACAATTGCGGAACCTATTTATGGTTACTGGCCAGGCGAAGATAAAGAAGTAGATGTTTTTCATCCGGGAGCAGTTGTGGTAATGGCTGTGGATAATCTGCCATGCGAAATCCCAAAAGACGCCAGTGAAGGTTTTGGAGAACAATTTATGGAATATGTAATTCCTGCTTTTTTCAACGGAGACAAAGACGGAATTTTAAAACGTGCCAAAATAACCGAAAAAGGGAAACTTACACCAAGATTTGCATATTTGCAGGATTACGTTGACGGGAAATAATTGTAAATTGTAAATGGTGAATTGTTAATTAAAATTCAGATCTTAATTATACGTTGTTACCCTGAGCGAAGTCGAAGGTTTTTACGGTATCAAAAGCCCTTCGACTTCGCTCAGGGTGACAAAAAAAAGCCTGAAATTATATTTCAGGCTTTTTTTATTTATAATTAACCATTAATAATTCACAATTAAACTAAACCATTTCCTCCGGTTTTACCCAGGCATCAAAATCTTCAGCGGTTACGTAACCCAAACGAACAGCTTCATCCTTGAGGGTAGTTCCATTTTTGTGTGCCGTCTGAGCAATTTCGGCAGCTTTATAATAGCCTATTTTAGTGTTTAAAGCGGTAACCAGCATCAGCGAATTATCTACTAATTCTTTAATGCGTTTGTAATTCGGTTCGATTCCCTGCGCGCAATGCTCGTCAAATGATATGCAGGCGTCTCCCAACAAACGTGCCGACTGAAGAAAATTAGCAGCCATAACAGGTTTAAAAACATTCAGCTCATAATGCCCCTGCATGCCACCTACGGCAATTGCCATATCATTTCCTATAACTTGTGCGCAAACCATCGTTAATGCTTCACATTGTGTCGGGTTTACTTTTCCGGGCATAATTGAAGAACCCGGTTCGTTTTCGGGTATAATGATTTCACCGATTCCTGAACGGGGTCCAGAAGCGAGCATCCTGACATCATTTGCAATTTTATTTAAGGAAACAGCAAGCTGTTTTAAGGCTCCGTGCGTTTCTACAATAGCATCATGTGCGGCCAAAGCTTCAAACTTATTTTCGGCAGTTATAAAAGGATGATTGGTAAACCGGGCAATATATTCTGCCACTTTTACATCGTAACCTTTTGGCGTATTTAATCCGGTTCCTACAGCAGTTCCGCCAAGTGCGATCTCAGATAAATGTGACAAAGTATTTTTTAAAGCTTTTAATCCGAAAGTTAATTGCGAAGCATAACCGGAAATTTCCTGACCTAAAGTTAGGGGAGTGGCATCCATAAGATGAGTACGTCCGATTTTTACAACATCTTTAAATTCTTTTGCTTTTGCAAGTAAGGTGTCACGTAATTTTTCAACTCCCGGAATGGTAGTTTCAACAACCATTTTGTAAGCAGCAATATGCATTCCGGTTGGAAAAGTATCGTTTGATGATTGTGATTTATTTACATCGTCATTGGCTTTTACAAATTGTTCTCCTTCGCCAATTTCAAAACCTTTAAGCACTTGTGCACGATTGGCAATTACTTCGTTGACATTCATGTTACTTTGCGTTCCCGAGCCTGTCTGCCAGATTACCAGCGGAAATTGATCATCTAATTTTCCGGCAAGGATTTCGTCACAGACCGCAGCAATTGCATCTCTTTTTTCGATTGGTAAAACGCCCAAATCGTAGTTTGCATAAGCAGCTGCTTTTTTCAGATAGGCAAAACCTTCTATAATTTCCTGAGGCATAGAAGCCGATGGACCAATTTTGAAATTATTTCTTGAACGTTCTGTCTGTGCACCCCAATATTTGTCGGCTGGGACCTGAACTTCTCCCATGGTGTCTTTTTCTATTCTGTATTTCATTTTTTGAATGTAAAGTGTTTGGATAAAATGTAAAATTTTAAATAACCTATTGTCTTTTATTTGTTGATCATGATTTCTGAAACATCAAATTTTGTTATTTTATTGATATTAAGGGGAATCCGGAAACACAAATTAAAACCTTATTTAAAATGAGTATAAATATACTTATAATTGTCATTTTATAAAAATTGATTTGGTTTTTATTGGCAAGGAAAAATATATAAGCTACATTTGTACTTACATTCAAAAATTCCGGAAAACATGTTTGAATTTTCACAGTACTTAGGTTTTTTACTTTTCTTAACCATACTAACTATAGGGTTTTGGTTGATGTTTTTCTTAGTTGGTTTCGTATCTTATTGGGTAACGGGAGCAAGCTGGGAAATGTTCAAAGAGAAAAGAGCTAAAAAAAGACAACAAGAACAATCA
>NZ_QETH01000017.1 GCF_003105115.1 Flavobacterium sp. HTF
AAAAAATTTGAACTATTGTTTGATCAAGATGAAAATAAAAAAGAATTAGCCCTCCGGTCATTGACAAACAAAATGAAGGCAAACCATGAACAATAAATATTAAAAAGTGAAATATAAATGCTAAAACAAATAGCAAATATTTATATTTCTGTTTCAAAAAAAGCCCAACAAAAAGAGCAATTTCTAAGATCATGACATACCAAGTAATTATAGTAATAGTATAGTCGTTTTCAAAAAGAAAACCAACAGATTTTTTCAACCAATAAGGAGCTCCAAATGTCGGGTCATTAAACCAATAATACACTGCTGTTCCATTTAGCCATTCTGGAGCAAACATTTTAGCAACGCTTGCATTAAAATATAAAACTGCCATTTGAATTTGTATAAAAACTAATGCAAATGAAGCATTACAAAGTAAAAATTGATTCGAAGTAACTTTTCTTTTGGAAACAATATGCCAACCATTTTTTCGGTTATCAAGTAAACATACAGGCAGAAGTAAAAAATTTAAAATCACATTTATTTGGTCTCCACCGTCATTAACAAGCATAGAATAAAAAATTGAATAAGAAACCCACGTCTGAAGTAAACAACTTAATCTAGGATATACTCCTGAAATTACTAATATCAAAATTACAATTGAAATGTAATAGTGTATATTGATATTGTCAAACCACAAATATATATTCAATTTAGACAGCCCATTAAAATCACTTTTAAGTTCCACAATATGTTGTACCGGAAATAAATCGTAAACTGGTGTAAAAATCAATGTAGTTAAGAAACACAAAGCTAAAAGTGATCTAGCAAGTGTTAATGTGTTTGATGTATATATTTCTTTAATTATTGTCATTGATACAAACTTTTACAACTAAAAAACGATTAAAATTTTCCTGATTAAATTTTGCCCACATATAAGGTATTGGCCGATAAAGCTTTAATAAATAATTTCCTTTTGTCACATGTTTAAAAGAAAAGTCAGTATTAATGACAATCATTTTATCATTGATGTTATCATAAATATTACCTGTTGAATTTTGTTTCCAATCATTATTTTTTACTTTCTCAGCTATTATTGACATCTCATAACCAATTATTCTAGCCGATCTTGAAAAGCCCAGTCTATTCTTTAAAGATTGATTTGAAATATCCATTTCCTCTAATTTACCATTTCGTATTTTATAAATTCTCAACACAAAATCACGAGGATTTTTTGTAAAAAATCCCCATCCTTGCGGTAAAACCTTATTTGTAAATTCTTTTAAGTTTTCATTTAATATTAACTGGCTTTTTAATGAAGAAAAAAAGACAGAAACTCCAAAGAGAATCCAACCACAAATTAGAGTTAATTTAAAAAAAATTGCTCTTTTCATATTTATCTTTAGTTACTGAAAAATTCTCCTGTTTGCGCTATAAATCGCTCTCGCTCAATACGAACACCACCATCATCGTGAAGTAAATCATCAGGAACCGGTATCCTCTCTTGTGGTCCCCAATATGCAACTTTAAAATAAACACTGTAAGCACCAACTGCAATTGAGACTGCAACTACACCTACGTAAGCAACTGCAAGTGCGGCGGCAAAGGCAGATGTAATACAGGTGTTTTTACCATTTATGTTCGTACCATTATTATTGTCAATTATAGCCTTAAACTTATCCATTCCTTCTGAAGTAGAAAGATCTAGTTCAGAAATTTGTTTCCTCAAATTATCATCATTACTAATCTTTTTTCCCATTAAGAATACAGCTCGATATTTATCCGACGACAATCCGGCTTGCTCAATATATTTGGATGCCTGATCTAAAACAGCACTAATTGAATACAGATTTCCAGAGTAGACTTTTTTTTGCAAATCATTAAAAAATTCCGGGTAGTGAGAATTTATGAAATCGACTGAAAGTTTTGAAAATTCATCCATAGACTCTCGAATTTCATTATAATTCTTTGCTTCTTGAATTTTATATTTTAAATGTGCTAATTGAGGAATACCCTCACTTATATCATTTTTAAAAAAGAAAAGTCCATTAAAAATATCTTCTCCCGAATATTTACTTTGATGATTTTCAATTATATTTTCATCAGAGCAACTAACAAACAAAAAACTTAAACTTAAAAAAAATGCAATCTTCCTTGATTTACTTCTAATTAATTTCATGATAATAATTTTTAATTCATATATATTTCTCATCCAGATTTATACTTCATTAATTTTTCTAAACCTGAATAAAATAACTAATGCAAATAAATAATATTTATTTTCTTACAAAATGAGCTAAACACATTTTGAATGTGAATTCAGCATACTCTAGGTATGCATACATTCTACTTCGTAAAAGTTAAAAAAAAGCATTTGGTGAGTATAAATAAGAAAAAATGTCCTCTATTGATTTTATAAGTATTTTCTTGTTTTATTAACTGAATAAGTACATTTATTATACATGAAACTATATCAAAAAGTAAAAGCTATTAGAGAAAGTAAAAAACTTTCACAAAGCTATCTGGCGTATGAATTAGGATTAGATCAATCCCAATACAGTAGAAGAGAAAAAGGTGAAGTTCAATTTGTGCCCGAAGAAATTATAAAAATTTCACATTTATTAAAAACTACCATTTCAGATTTATTTAGTGAATCTGAAACTCTTTCTAAAAAAGCCATTCAAAATACAGAAAATCTTATTTTAATTTCTGAAAAATTAATTGAACAATATGAATTCCGTTTAAGAGAAAAGGATGAGCTTATCAATATTTTACGAAAAAAATTAAAATCTAAAAATAGGTGAATCCAACATTCTATTTTATCTTTACAGAATGATATTAGTTACAGGAGGAACAGGTCTGGTTGGCGCACATTTATTGCTTCATTTAATTGAAAATGGAGAAAATGTGCGGGCTATTTACCGAAACCCAAACAACATTCAAAAGACAAAATCATTTTTTGATTTATACAAAAAAGCCGATTTGTTCGAAAAAATAGAATGGCTGGAAGCTAATATTCTGGATGTACCTTCCTTAGAAATTGCTTTCATAGACATTGAATACGTTTATCATTGTGCAGCATTTATTTCTCTTGACCCAAAAGACGAAGATGTACTGAGAAAAACCAATATCGAAGGAACGGCCAATATGGTCAATTTCTCTATTGCAAAAGGAGTAAAGAAATTTTGTTTTGTAAGTTCCATAGCTGCTTTAGGAGATTTAGCTACACATGAGACTATTATCACTGAAGAAACAGAATGGAATCCCGAGAAACCTCATAGTGATTATGCAATATCAAAATATGGTGCAGAAATGGAAGTCTGGAGAGGACTTCAGGAAGGCCTGGATGTCGTAATTGTAAATCCGGGAGTGATTTTAGGCCCAATTCCGAAATCAAAAACCTGTGAACAGGGAAGTGCCGAGTTTTATGTAAGAGTAGCCAATGGTCTTTCGTTTTATACTTTGGGAAGTACCGGATTTATAACCGTAAATGATGTGGTGCGAATTACATTTGAATTAATGAAAAGCGATATTAAAAACGAGCGTTTTACTTTAATTGCAGAAAATGTAGTTTTCCGCGATATTTTTAATACTATAGCGGATGCTTTAAAAGTAAAAAGACCTTCTGTTCATGCCAGCCCGTTTTTGGTGAATTTTGCCTGGATAGCAGACGGAATTGTATCTGCTATATTTTTCAGGAAAAGAAGAATTACCAAGGCTACCGCAAAAGCATCGTATTCGAAAAGTTTGTATTCTAACGAAAAAATAAAAACCGCTCTGGGAACGGTTTTTCAGGATGTACATCAATATATACATGATGTAGCTAAATTATAAGTCTATTTATTTTGCACTTGCTGCATTCTCCTCCTTGCCTGAATTGTTTTTCTTATCGAATCAACATTTGCTTTTTTGACTGTTGGAGGCACAGTTCCGTCTGCTTTTGGAGCAGGCCCTGAAACTTTATTTTTATTTTTTTTCTTTTCTTTTGCCGCTTTCTTCTCTTCAATTTTGACTAATGAATCTGCCTTTTTTTGATTTTTTTCTAACCTTTTGGCGATTTCATCAAACATATCTTTATACGTGTCATAATCTGAGGCGTAATAAATATTACTTTGCGCAAACTGAAGACTGTCTACTTTATACTTTTGGAGAACAAATTTTTTCTGATTGGTATCAATAGAATCAACTGATAGTGGATTTTGATATTTTATTGCTTCGAGAATCGATAAATCATACATAATATCAATCATTTTTTCTTTCTCAATAAGTCGTTTTGGCTCTTTTACCAAATCTTTTTTACAACTTACAGAAAGAAACAAAACCAATATTATCAATACAAAATTCTTCATTTGTCTTTTATTATCTGTCAAACAATAATCTTTTTCCGTTTCGTATATCTTTAACTTTGAAGTTATTATATACCAATTCGCCATTTACAAAAGTATGTGTTATTCTCGATCTGAAAGCATAACCTTCAAACGGAGACCAGCCACATTTTGATAAAATATTATCTGTATTGACACTCCATGGCAGAGTTGGATTTACAATAACCAAATCAGCAAAATAACCTTCCCTGATAAAACCTCTTTTTTCGATTTTAAAAAGTTTTGCAGGATTATGGCACATTTTCTCTACTATTTTTTCAATAGAAATTTTTCCCTGATGATGTGCTTCAAACATTGCCACAACAGCATGCTGAACCAACGGCCCTCCAGAAGGCGCATTCAGGTACGATTGTTTTTTCTCTTCTTTTGTATGAGGCGCGTGATCTGTTGCAATTACATCGATACGGCCATCATTCAGAGCTTCCCAAAGTGCTTTTCTGTCAGTGGCTGTTTTTACAGCGGGATTCCATTTTATAAAATTTCCTTTGGTTTTGTAATCCTCATCAGTAAACCAAAGATGGTGTACACAAACCTCAGCCGTAATTTTTTTATCTTCTAATGGAATTTTGTTGGTAAACAATTCCATTTCTTTTGCCGTTGAAAGGTGAAATATATGCAGACGTGCACCAGTTTTTTTGGCCAGCGCCACTGCTTTTGAAGATGAAATATAACAGGCTTCTGCGCTTCTGATTAAATGGTGTGCCGTTACCGGAACATCATCTCCATATTGCTCTTTAAAAGCGGCAAGATTATTTTTGATTGTCGTTTCATCTTCACAATGTACCGCAATTAACATTGGAGTACTTGAAAATATTTTTTCTAGAGTAGCTTCATTATCAACCAGCATATTTCCTGTAGAGGAACCCAGGAAGATTTTAATTCCGGCAACGTTTTTTGGATTTGTTTTTAAAACCTCTTCCAGGTTATCATTAGTTGCTCCCATCATAAACGAGTAATTCGCAAATGATTTTTCGGCTGCAATCTGATATTTATCTTCGAGGATTTCCTGAGTAACTGCATTAGGAACTGTGTTGGGCTGTTCGATAAAAGAAGTTATACCACCGGCAACAGCGGCTCTCGATTCAGATTCTATATCTCCTTTGTGCGTTAATCCCGGTTCTCTAAAATGTACCTGATCATCAATAGCGCCCGGCATCAGGTAATTTCCTTCGGCGTCTATAACTATACAATCGGATGTTTTCAGGCTGATACTGTCTGAAATTTCGACAATTAAGTCATTTTCAATCAATACATCTCCTTCAAAAATTGATCCTTCGTTTACAATTTTAGCATTCTTTATTAATATCCTATTCATCACCGTGACTTTATAATGTATTGAATAATTTTTTTAATCGAAGTGAAATCACACCAAGAATAGCTTCTTTTATAATGGCATTACTCATTTTCGAAACTCCTTTTGTGCGGTCTGTAAAAATAATAGGGACTTCTGTAATTTCAAATTTACCACAATAAGTTCTATATTTCATTTCAATCTGAAAAGCATACCCCACAAATTTAATTTTGTTGAGATTTATCTTTTCCAGAACTTCTCTTTTGTAGCAGACAAAACCTGCTGTAGCGTCGTGAATTTTCATTCCGGTAATGAATTTGACATATACCGAAGCAAAGTAAGACATTAAAACCCTGCTCAAAGGCCAGTTTACCACATTTACACCTTTTACATAACGTGAACCAATGGCTAAATCTGCTCCTCCAAAGTGGCAGGCATCATATAATTTTTCCAGATCGTTTGGGTTGTGCGAAAAATCGGCGTCCATTTCAAAAATGAAATCATATTTACGCTCTAATGCCCATCTAAAACCATGAACATAAGCCGTTCCCAAACCGGATTTTTTGGCTCTTTTTTCTAAAAACAATCTTTCCGGGAATTCTTCCTGTAATGCAATCACCTTATTAGCAGTAAAATCAGGTGAATTATCATCAATAATTAAAAGATGGAAAGGTTTATGCTGAGAAAGAACAGCTCTGACTATACTTTCTATGTTCTCAATTTCGTTATAAGTTGGAATTATGACAATACTATCATTCATTTTTCTGGGTAATTTCACCGCAAAAGTAAACTTTTTATGGCATTTGACTCATAATAAATCTATAATAAAAGTATTGATACAAAAAATTACTAATTTTGTAACGCTATGATTGAACAACTTCATCCCCGGGTTCTGGAAAACAAAGATTGGGCGACACTTTTATTTGTGTTAGCCTTTGCTCTTGTTGCTATTACTAAATCTGCTTACGAGACAAGATTCAGCGAATTCAGTAAACTTATTTTCTCTGATAAATATGCTAAAATTTATCGCGACACCAGTAACCTGAAAGGCAGTTTTATTGTCGGCCTGTTTTTTGTTCAGATTATCTCATTTTCATTTTTCATTCAGCTCACGATGCATATTTTTGGATATGCGTCAAAAACAGACTGGGTTTTATTTATCCAGATTGCCACATTTTTGCTTTATTTTATTTTAGCAAAATATTTAATCGAAAAAATCGTTGCTACTTCATTCAATATCGAAGATTTTATAGACACTCTTAACCTTCAGAAAGCGACTTACCGAACTTATATTGGCGTACTGGTGCTTCCGTTTAATGCTATTTTGTTCTATTATGACAATATTCCGAAAAGCGTACCACTAACAATCATTGGTGTTTCACTATGTATAAGTCTATTCTCATACTTTATTTCGATTAAAACGCATCAAAATATAATATTCAGCAAGTTATTTTATTTTATTTTATATCTTTGCGCTCTTGAAATAGCCCCTTATTATTTCATGTATTATTGGATTACAAAAGAGGTGGCTTAGTAAAAGTTTATAATATGAAAGTGAAAACAATTTTGGTGTCACAGCCTGAACCTAAAGTGGAAAATTCTCCTTACTTTGAGCTCCAACAAAAACACAAAATAAAAATTGATTTCAGACCATTTATTCATGTGGAGGGGGTTAGCGCAAAAGAGATCCGATTACAAAAAATCGATCTTAATCATTACACTGCGATTATTTTGACAAGCAGAAATGCAGTAGATCATTTTTTCAGAGTAGCGGACGAAATGCGCTATAAAGTTCCTGAAGGATTAAAGTATTTTTGTCAATCTGAAGCCGTTGCGTTTTACTTACAGAAATATGTAGTGTACAGAAAACGCAAAATTTATGTTGGCGCAAAAGATTTTGCAGATTTATCTCCATTAATCAAAAAATACAAAGACGAAAAATTCCTGCTTCCGGCTTCTGACCAGTTAAATGCTGATGCTCCTGTTACTTTAAACAACTTAAAAGTAGACTGGGCACAAGCGATTTTTTACAGAACTGTAATGAGCGATTTATCGGATCTTGCAGATGTTTATTATGATGTTTTGGCATTTTTTAGTCCAACCGGAATTAAATCATTATTTAAAAACTTCCCGGACTTCAAACAAAACAATACCAGAATTGCTGTTTTTGGAAGCACAACTCAAAAAGAAGCTCTGGATCACGGATTAAGAATCGACATTCTTGCCCCAACTCCTGAAACGCCTTCTATGACAATGGCTTTAGAAAAATATATTGCAGAAGCGAATAAAAGCAAATAATATTTTTTTTAAATATTAAAATTTTTAAAATTCCAAATTCCAACTTTACTGCTGGGATTTGGAATTTTTATATTTAATCAATTCATTATCCTCTTCCGTTTTACGTGGTTAAAACTACAGGATCTGTTTTTGGAATTGGGAATTTATCCCGAAGTTTCGGCATTGGGAATTTTCTTTTCCACAGCATTTTAACTACATTTGATTTCTATTCTAAACCAAACTACAAGAATTAGTTTCAAATATCAAGTTATGAAAATCAACTCCCTCCTAATTGAAATTGACGGTATCGACAAAGAAATACTTCGTTATCTTATGGACGATGCCCGAAAACCGATTTTACAAATCGCCAATAAAATTGGTATTTCCGGAGCTGCAATTCATCAGCGTTTAAAAAAACTGGAACAATCCGGAGTGATTTCAGGATCTAAATTTACTGTTAACCCAAAAGTTCTGGGATATAATACGATGGCATTTGTCGGGGTTTATCTTGACAAAGCTTCCAGAAACTCAGAAGCTGTAAAAGATTTAAAAAAAATCCCTGAAGTTTTAGAATGCCATTATACCACCGGCAACTGGTCGGTTTTGATTAAAATTATCTGCCGCGACAACGAACATTTGATGCAGCTTTTAAATACCAAAATCCAGGCAATCGAAGGCGTTTCAAGAACTGAAACGTTTATTTCTCTGGATCAGCAGATTGACAGGCAGATTCAGCTTTAGAATTGGACAATGTGTCAATTTGATAATTAGATAATTCTCTAAATGAGATAAAAACCAAAAACCCGACAGATTTTAAAAACCTGTCGGGTTTGCTATAAATTATCTAATTGACTAATTTTCTAATTGTCACATTAATTAATTCCTCCTGCTTCCTGAATAAATCGAAATATAGTACAACAACGTAGCGATTGATCCAAGCGCTGCTACAACGTATGTTCTTGCCGCCCACTTTAAGGCATCTTTTGCTCCCGCCTGTTCTTCTTGTGTCAGCATGTGTTTATTTTCTAACCAGGCCAATGCTCTGTTGCTGGCATCGTATTCTACAGGCAACGTAATGATCGAAAATAATGTTGTTGCAGCAAAAATGATAATCCCTATAAGCAGTAACTGAGGAAACGTACGAATCATCAGAATTCCGGCAAGTAAAATCCATTGCATATAGTTTGAGGCAACATTTACAATCGGCACTAATTTAGAACGCATCGTCAGCCATTCATAACCAATAGAATGCTGTACAGCGTGACCACATTCGTGCGCCGCAACAGCTGCAGCTGCCGCGCTGCGATGATTATAAACTGCTTCACTTAAATTTACCGTTTTATCACTCGGATTATAATGATCGGTTAACTGACCCGGAGTCGAAATAACACGAACATCAGTAATTCCGTTATCGGCCAGCATTTTTTCTGCAATCTCGGCACCACTCATTCCGTTTCGCAATTGCAATTTCGAATAAAGCTCAAATTTACTTTTCAGCTTTGAGCTTACCATCCAGCTAAAGAGCATAATTGCACCGGCAATTATTATATATCCGTATCCCATTTTTTTTGAATTTTTAGTTTTGAATTTAAAGTTACAAAACAAACATCAAAATGCGAACCATTTTAACAAAATGCCATTTTGACATTTTTCTGCCTAATTTGTCTTAATTCAACAAATTGTTTTTCAGCAGAAAGGCCATCAGTTCTGCTACATTTTTGGTTTTATATTTCTGAAGAATATTACGCCTGTGGGTTTGTACGGTTAAAAAACTCAGAAACAGCTCATCGGCAATTTCCTGGGTCGATTTCCCTTTTGAAAGTAGTGAGACAATATCTTTTTCCCTCCTGCTCAGACTCGGAATTCTGTCTAAATCTTCTGATTGTGGTTCGCTGATTATGGTTTTAACCTCATCGCTAAACACAATTTCACCTTCGATGGCTTTATAAATACAATTTTTAAATTCATCAAAAGAAGCACTTTTCAAAATATAACCGTTTCCTCCGTTTTGAATAAACTGCATAACCAGGCTCCTTTCGGACTGGCTGCTCATCCCGATAATAATGACTTTTGGAAACTTTTGCTTGATTATTTTACAAAGCTCAACCCCGTTTGTGAGCGGAAGGAAAATATCCATCAGAATAAGATCAACTTCATTGGCCTGAATATAATCCAAAAGCGTAACGCCTGATTCAAATTTTCCAACAATATCAATAATTTCTAAATCTGATAATAAACCCGAAATACCTGAAATCACAATAGGATGATCGTCAACAATTACTGTTTTATGTTTATTCATCGTCCTGGTTTTCTTTTTTTACTTTCAGCTCAATATAAGCCGAAGTTCCTTTATCGGTATCGCTTTCTATTTCCAGTTTTCCTTTTAGAAATTCCACCCGGTTTTTTATGTTTTTTAATCCCATTCCGGTACTTTTTGCAGAAACGTCAAAGCCAGTTCCGTTATCTTCAACCGTAATAAAAAAAGTATCTTTATTCTGAGAACAGGAAACTAGGATTTGCGATGCGTCAGAATATTTTAAGGCATTATTTAACAATTCCTGAATGATCCTGTAAATCACAATTTCATACGTTTTTGGCAAATTTGGTTTTGGAATTAAATACTGAAATTCAATATTGGTTTTGGAATTGGAACTGGCCATACACAAATCTTTTATTGCATGTTCCAGACTCAGTTCCAGAAGACTTTCAGGCATTAGGTTCTGAGATATATTCCTTAATTCTTTTATTGAATTGTCAAGCAGGGCACTAACTTCTGTTCTGTTTATGGTGTTGTCCCGATCTGATAATTTCAAATGGATTTTCAAACCCGAAAGCATACTTCCCAAGCCGTCATGTAAATCTCTGGCAATTCTTTTTCTTTCTATTTCCTCCCCTTCAATAAGCGCATTGGAAACGGACAATTTCTGTTGATTTTCTAAGGCGGTCAATTCCTGTTTATAATTGATTTCTTTCTGAACACTTAGCTTTTTCTGGTTCTTGTTAAAAACCCACAGAAACAAAACGGTAATCAGCAAAAAGACAGACAGAACCGCAAAAAGAATGACGTTTAGTGAATTATTACTGACCAGTAATGCTGCTTTTTCGTTTTGTGCCTGTAGTAAGCTAATCTTCTTTTCGTTCTCTGCTTTTTTGTATTTCGCTTCCAGTTCTACAATTTCACTTTCAAACTTGGTGCTGTTCAGGCTATCATTTATGACATTATATTTATCTGCATAAAAATAAGCCTTATCATAATTTTTGGTTGCACTGTATACCTTGGATAATTCTTTATAATAGTTTTTTTTATCTACAATAAGCTGGGAGTTTTCTATAAGATATTCCAGGTTTTCTCCGGCTTTTTTGTACTCTTTTAATTTGAACAGCACCTCATATTCTGCAAATTTCAACCTGTTTAGAGCTAAAGTATTTTGATGTTTCAGAGAAGATGCAATTCCTTTTTCATAACTCATGAGTGCTTTGGCATGCTGGTATTGTTTGGCATAATAAATTCCTTCTGCATAAAAATAAGAGTCGTTTATATTCGATTCCGGATGTTTGCTTAAAGTAGCAAAAGCTTTATCAAGTGTTTTTTTAGCATCATAAAAACGTTTTATTTCTACTAAATTTTCAGCTTTAATAATATATGTTTCCATTTTAGACTCAATAAGAGTTGGAGATCTTTTGGTGGCTTTTTCGATATAATTTTCTGCTTCTTCTAAATATTCTTCTGCTTTTTCGCGCTGGCCATTATTCATAAATATGATAGCCACGTTTTTATACAGGCCACTTATTAATTCATTGTCACCACTTTTTTTTGCAACCGGAATAGCCTCGTTGACTAATATTCGCATATAGGCTTTTTCGTTGCTTTTGCGCTGCTGCATTATACCATAATTCTGGAGCACAACTGCACGTAAGCGATAGGCTTCTATGACATTATATTTACTGAGTTTTTTATTGGCTACTAATAAGGTTTTTTCAAAACCGTCTGCATCGCCTTTTTCCAAAAACGTATAGGAGTTGTAGTAAACAGATAAATCGTTCAGGAAAGGAAATCTAACTTTAAGCTTATTGGCTTCTGCTAAATATTCTTTTGATTTTTTGACATCCTGAACCATCAGGTACAACTTGGATAATCTGAAACTGTATAAACATCTTATGCTGTCTGATTTTGTATTTCTGGTGACTTTGGCAATACTGTCGATATAAATCCTGTCATCATCAAGTGAAAGAATAACCTGAGAATAGGTTGTTGCAGAACTAAAAAATAAAAATAACAAAAGGGCGTAGAGATTCTTCATATGTGGCATTTACTCAAAGTTATAAAAAGTAAATTCTTTTTAAAAGGAAAAATCCTGTTTTTACCTGATATCAGGTAATACAAAATACATTTTATCAGGTATTGTCATCTCTTTTTATTGGGTCTAATTTTGTTAGAGATGAATAATTAATTACATATAAAACTAAATTTAACATGAAAACATTTAAAAATCTTATGCTGATGCTAACACTTGTATTTTCAATTGCATCTTGCAGCAGCGACAACGATAACGACAATGATGATACCGTAAATACCTCAAGAGAAGTGAAGTATGAAGTAACAGGGAATTTTTCAGGAGAACTTGATGCAAGTTACCTGGAGAAAAGCGGTGCTCCACTTATTGAAGATATTACGGCATTACCATGGACGAAAGAATTTACTGCCGATGCAAATTCTGATGGAGCATTAGTGCACGCCAGTGGTTACGGCGGAGTTAGTGGGCAGACCGTTACTGCTAAAGTTATTGTTGGAGGAAAAGTTGTTTCTGAATTAACAGGAACTGCAAACAGCGACGGAATTATTGTTGTGCATCCTAAAACTTACGTATTCCCTAGATAATTTAGATTAAGAATAGGATTTAATTAAAGAGCGCTTTGTAAAATCTACAAAGCGCTCTTTTTATGAATATAACTGATTGTTGACTTCTTCAAACTTTTTAATCAGATTATTTATTTTTCGCTGCTGTTTTTCAATTTGTTTTGGACGGATAAAGAACCAATTGATTCCCATCCAGAACAAAGTCATTGCATAAGTAAAAACGGCCCAGAAAATAGTCATCCTGCTTGCATATTCATACATATAAAGACAAAGTCCGATCGTAAGCAAAACAAAGTACAAACTCAATATCTTGGATTGCAGGTGCTGTTGCTTTTTCTTGATTGAAATCAATGTTTGCACATATTCCTGATTTGTTTGTGTTGAATCGATATTCTTATATGTTTTCAATAATCTGTTATAGATTACCAGATAAATAATCATGGTCAAAATGGTGATGATTATCCCAATTTTTGTCGAAACAAATTGTGGCTCATAATAATACCAGATAAAAGCAATAAAAATGCTGGTGGCGATAAGCAAAATATTAGTAATCCATAAACTGCGCAGGGCAGCCTTTTTAAACTGTTTTAATCTTGCCAGTAAATCTTCAAAGTTAGGCTGACTTACTGGCTGTTTTTTCCATAAATCCTTAAAGTCTATATTATTGTCCATTTTCTTTAAATTTTTGAGTCAGTTTTTCTTTTATCCTGTAGATTTTTACTCTTGTATTCGCTTCAGAAAGACCAACAATTTTTGCAATTTCTGTTTGCTTAATATCTTCCAGTTCCAATGAAATAATAATACGTTCTGTTTCGGGCAATTCTGCAATACATTTATATAAAAGCTGAATTTTTGGTTCTAGTGAGACTGGTTTCTCTTCGGCTATATGAAGCGGAAGTTCTGATTTAGGAAATCGTTTATCTTTTTCAATCTGCCTAAGGCAGTTGTTAGATGCAATTCTGAAAATCCAGGTTCCGATACCGGACTCGTTTCTAAAAGTGTCGAGTTTTTGCCAGACAATTATAAAGGTTTCCTGCGCCAGATCCTGTGCTGCATCATAATCATTTACAAAACCCATACAAAGTCTGAATATCTTTTCCCAATATAATTTGTAGATATTTTCAAACTCCATTATTTAACTTTTATAAAGTTGTTCAAATGTTTAAAATAAAACTCTTTGTCATCATACATGATAAAATGCAAACCTTTTGTAGCATATTGAAGATTGGCTGTTTTCAGGTTTTTGAATTGTTCTTCTATAGCCGGTTTTATATTTAAAAAATAAGATTCCAATAATATTAATGACGGGCATTTTATAGCCGAAATTTTTTCTCTTAAATCTGTATTGGCAAAATCACAATATACTTCTGCAAAAGTTTTTCTGTCCGATTTGGCACTCCAGCTCAATAATAAATCATACTTTGAAGCATCCGTCGTAAGCCTGTCTACATATTTTTTCTGATTTTCGGCAAACTGCTCATCTGTTAATGCTGACATCTGACTCACTATCGGACTGCAATCATTATTTTCTTTTGATTTGAATGAAGCATCCATCAAAGCAGCAAGACACGGAACCGCATCTACTACCACAATACGCTCTGCCAAATCCGGATAATCGGCTGCAATTGCCAATGCCAGTCCACCGCCCATACTGTGACCAATAAGAATTGGCTTTTCGATTTTATTGTCTTTTATGTAAGACGCAATGGCATCTTCCCAGTTCTTAAAAGAAGCATCGGTTTGTGGTTTTACTCCCGCAAAACCTGCCATGGTAAGTGTATAACAAGTAAAATTCTTTTCAAAATTGGCTTTTGTATCGTTCCATACTTCTCCGGAAGAAGCAAACCCCGGAATAAAGACAATAGCCTGTTTTCCTTTTCCTGATTTAACAACTTCAAAAGGATATGATTTTGTCTGAGCAAAAACATTTAAAAATGCAGCTGAAAATAATAATGCGATAACTAAGATGAAATGTTTTTTCATTAGAAATAGTTTTAAATTGTTAATTCGTCTTTTGGATACAAGAAGAATCAAAATGTTACAATGGAAATTAAATTTCAATAAAAAAATCCAAATTTCAATTTAAAGGTTAGTTAAATTATACCATCCTGAGTTACCAATCTTTTTCGATCTGGTGTGTGATACTTCGTTCTCAGAACAGGCAGACAAAAAAAAATCCAAATCCCAACAAAAATTGGAATTTGGAATTTTTATCCCGAGGCTTCGGGATTGGAATTTATTTGGTTAGCCCACCAAATTGATGATTTTTCCGGGAACAATAATCACCTTATTCGGAGTTCTTCCGTCTAATTGTTTTTGTGTTCTTTCATCTTTCATAATGATTTCTTCGATTTGCGCTGCGGTTAAATCCAAAGGCAATTCGATAGTGAAACGCATTTTTCCGTTAAAAGAAACCGGATATTCTTTATTGCTTTCAATTAAATGTTTTTCATCAAAAGCAGGAAAAGGCACTTTTGAAATAGACGTTGTATGCCCTAACTGTGACCATAATTCTTCTGCAATGTGAGGCGCATAAGATGAAACCAAAATGGCTAATGGTTCTAAAATCGCTCTTGAATGACAGTTTTGAGAAGACAATTCATTTACACAAATCATAAACTGAGAAACCGAAGTATTGAAAGAGAAATTCTCAATATCTTCTGCTACTTTTTTGATGGTTTTATGCAATGTTTTTAAGTTGTCTTTTGTTGGTTCGTCGTTGTTTACGATTAAACCATTATCATCAAAATACAATCTCCATAATTTTTTAAGGAAACCAAAGACTCCTGAAATTCCGGCAGTATTCCAAGGTTTTGCCTGCTCCAACGGACCTAAAAACATTTCGTATAAACGTAATGTATCAGCACCGTATTCGTTACAAATATCATCCGGCGTTACAACATTGTATTTTGATTTCGACATTTTTTCGACTTCGCGATTACAAATGTATTTTTCTTCTTCATTTAGAATAACTACGTCATTCAAATCTTCATATCTATTATCAGATCTAAATGCATCAACATTTAATTCGTCCGTAGTTCCTTTTAATAAACTTATATCGATATGTCTAGTAAGAACTGTTTCATTAGAAGAAATAATATCGAATGATCTTTCTGATTTTGCACCGTATTTCTTTTCTACCCAATTTTCTACTTCATCAGGTACAATTCCTGAAATTATTTGCTCGTAAGATGCCTTAGAAATTAATAGCTTTTGAGGAAAAGGCAAATCTATCGCCATGTTTCCTTTATTATAACCTTCTTTAGTTCTTGTGCTAAGCAAATAAACATAAACAAATGCACTCATCCCCAAAATCATTCCCTGATTAATCAGTTTTTTGAATGGTTCTTCGGTTGGAGCAAAACCTTTGTCTTTTAAGAATTTGTTCCAGAAACGGGAATACAATAAGTGCCCGGTTGCGTGTTCGCTTCCTCCAATGTACAAATCAACGCTTTCCCAGTATTTTAATGCTTCTTTGCTCGCAAATTCATTTTCGTTGTGTGCATCCATGTAACGCATCCAGTACCATGAACTTCCCGCCCAACCTGGCATTGTGTTCAATTCCAAAGGAAAAATAGAAACATTGTCCACTAAATCGGTATTGACAACTTTATTTTGTTTGGTGTCCCATGCCCAGACTGCTGCGTTTCCTAATGGAGGCAGACCGTCTTCAGTTGGTAAATATTTCTCAACTTCCGGCAAAATAATTGGCAAATGCTGTGCATCAATCATTTTTGGAAGACCGTTTACATAATAAACCGGGAAAGGTTCTCCCCAATAACGCTGACGGGAGAAAACAGCATCACGCAAACGGTAGTTTGTTTTTCCTGTTCCCTGTCCAATTGCTTCTAATTCTGCAATTGCTTTTTTAGTAGCGTCCTTATAATTTAATCCGTTTAAGAAATCAGAATTTGCAATTTCAACGTTGTCTTTTGATCCGTAAGCTGCTTCAGAAATATCAACATTAGCGAAGATATTTTTGATTTCCTGCATTCCCTTCTCATTCTTAAAGAAATTAGCAAAAGCGTAATCTCTTTCATCTCCGCAAGGAACGGCCATTACAGCACCAGTTCCGTAACCTGCCAAAACATAGTCACCAATCCAGACCGGAATTGATTCTTTTGTAAAAGGATGTTCTGCATAAGCTCCGGTAAATACTCCCGAAATGGTTTTTACATCAGCCATACGCTCACGCTCGGAACGTTTTGCTGTTTTTTCGATATACGCTTCAACAGCCGCTTTTTGTTCCGGAGTTGTAATTTTAGCCACCAAATCATGTTCTGGTGCCAACGTCATAAAAGTAACTCCAAAAATTGTATCAGGACGAGTAGTAAAAACCTCGATTACTTCATCATGATTTTTCACATTAAAAGTAACCAAAGCTCCAACCGATTTCCCAATCCAGTTTCTTTGAGATTCTTTGATTGACTCACTCCAATCGATATCATTTAAACCCTGAAGCAAGCGTTCGGCATAAGCAGAAATTCGCATACTCCATTGTGTCATTTTTTTTCTTATAACAGGAAAGCCTCCACGTTCAGAAACTCCGTTTACAATTTCGTCATTTGCCAGAACAGTTCCCAAACCAGGGCACCAGTTTACTTCTGTTTCTGCCAAATAAGTTAATCTGTATTGTAAAAGGATTTTTTCTTTTTGATCTTCAGAATAAGAATTCCATTCTTGCGCAGTAAAAATGGCAACATTGTCATCGCAAACCGCTTCGACCAAAACGTTTCCTTCTTCGGCAAAAACCTCGACCAAAGTTGAAATATCAAATGCCTTTCCTTGTTTTCTGCAATACCAGGAATTAAATAACTGAATAAAAATCCATTGTGTATGTTTATAATAATCAGGATTTGACGTACGAACTTCACGGCTCCAGTCAAAAGAAAACCCTATTTTATCTAATTGTTTTCTGTATCCTGCAATTTGTTTTCCTTCTTTATCTACTCCACCGTCAATATTTACGCGTGTTGTATCTTCAGGACGCTGCCCTGTCTGAATCGCATATTGTTCTGCCGGCAATCCGAAACTGTCGTAACCCATTGGATGCAAAACATTGAATCCCTGATGTCTTTTGAAACGAGAATACACATCTGAAGCGATATAACCCAGCGGATGCCCAACGTGTAATCCTGCTCCTGATGGATAAGGAAACATATCGAGAACATAATGTTTAGGTTTTTCAGCCCCGACACTTTCGGGGTTTTCAGCAGCAAAAGTTTGATTTTCTGCCCAATACTTCTGCCATTTGGCGTCTATTTCGTTTGGATTGTACTTCATTTCTAAGTGACTAAGATTCTAAGTTACTAAGGTTCTAAGGCTTTTCACTAAATTAATTATTTGGCGCAAATTTACATTTATTGCGCATTGTACCAAAGCTATTTCATTGACAAACAAATAAAATAACAAATTACGTATTTACGATTAAGTAAAAATACGTATTATTGCAAGAACATAATACTTATTTATTCGCGAATAAATGGCAGAAAATAAGAAATACAATATTGAAGTCCGCGTCTGGATTGAGGAAACGGAAGGTGCTTTTCTTGGAATTGGAAAAATCTGGCTTCTTGAAAACATCAGGAAAACCGGATCGATTACCAATGCCGCAAAAGAAATGAAAATGGCCTATCGCCAGGCCTGGCAACTGGTTGAAGAAATGAATCAGCGTGCCGAAAGTCCGCTGGTGGAAAAACTTCTTGGCGGAAAAGGAGGAGGCGGTGCAAAACTGACTGATGCCGGAGAAAGAGCGATAACTGTCTTTTATGAGATTGAAAAACGCATTAAAGAATTTGCCCAAAAGGAAACCCAGAATCTGAAATTTTAAAACCCAACCTGTTTTTAAAAAAAATAATTAACCAAAAAATAATTTTTCTAATCAGCAGTATTCATTTTAAAACATACTGAAAAACACCACAATTTATGAAACAAAAAATATTAATTATTTTGCTTTTTCCGTTTATCGGATTTTCACAGCAAAACAATTCAAAAACAACAGATTCCATAAAAACATCAAACGTTTTTATACTCGGAGAAGTTATTATAACCAATCATCAAAATAAAGACACTTTAAACAGGATAACATCAAAAACGATGGAATCTCAAAATAAAATGGAAGTTTCAAAAGCATTGAATATGCTTCCGGGAGTTAGTTTAACCGCTTCCGGCCCGAGAAACGAATCCATGGTTTCAGTTAGAGGTTTTGACTTAAGGCAGGTTCCTGTCTATATGGATGGAATTCCGGTTTACGTTCCTTATGACGGTTATGTCGATTTGGCCAGGTTCACCACTTTTGATTTGGCGGCAGTTGATGTTTCAAAAGGATTTTCATCTGTTCTTTATGGACCCAATTCGCTTGGCGGTGCAATAAACCTTGTTTCCAGAAAACCTTTCAAAAAATTAGAATACGATGGATCACTCGGAATGATTAATGAAAATGGCTATAAAGGAAACATCAACATTGGTTCTAACTTCGGGAAATTTTATGTTCAGGGCGGATTTTCTTATTTAGACAGAAATTCAACAAAAATGCCTTCAGATTTTATTCCGACTGCAAATGAAAATGGAGGCCAAAGAGACAATTCTTATCGGACAGATCAAAAAATTAGCTTCAAAATTGGCTGGACACCGACTGAAAAAAGTGAATATGCTATTGGTTACATTAATCAGCAGGGTGAAAAAGGAAATCCGGTTTATACAGGAACCGACACCCAAAATTCACTTTTACTAAAACCCAGATTTTGGCAGTGGCCGAATTGGGATAAAGAAAGTTTTTATTTTATTTCAAACTCTGCCTTTGACGATAAAAACAGTTTGAAAACGCGATTGTATTTTGATCGTTTTAAAAATACTTTAGACAGTTATGACGATGCGACATATTCTGCACAAACCAAAGCGTATGCATTTAAAAGCATTTACAATGACTATACTTATGGTGGAAATTTAGAATACAACACAAAGTTTATTCCGGAAAATGATTTAAAAATTGCTTTTCATTTTAAAGAAGATGTGCACCGCGAAAATAATCTTGGAGAACCGGTTCGTCATTTTACAGACAATACGGTTTTAGTTGGAATTGAAGATATTTATAAAGTAAATTCAAAATTTACTCTAATTCCCGGCGTTAGTTACAACATTAGAAAAAATAAGGACGCCGAAGATTACAACAGTACAACAAAAGTAATTTCTGATTATCCTTCTGCTGACGCCAGCGATGCTTTTAACGCACAGATTGGACTGTTTTATCAATTACACCAAGATCAAAAATTTGGTGCAACAGTTTCCCAAAAAACAAGATTTGCTACTATCAAAGACCGTTATTCCTACCGAATGGGAACTGCGATTCCGAATCCGGATTTGAAACCTGAAAAAGCTACCAATTACGAATTAAATTATACCGCCAGTCTTTTCGATAAAATTACATTTCAAACCGCACTTTTTTATAGTTCGCTTTCCGATGCTATTTTAAGTGTAAGCAATGTTGAACCCGGAAAAGCTCAAATGCAGAATTTTGGCAAAGCAGAATATAAAGGAATTGAAGCACAATTGGATTATGCTGTTCTGAAAAATTTATCTTTCAATGCAAATTATACCTACATCGAAAGAAAAAACGTCACCAGCCCCATTATTCATTTGACAGATGTGCCAAATACAAAAGTAATGGGAACTATAAAATACAGCCCGATTAAGATTCTTCTATTAATTGCCAGTTCAGAATTTAATTCTTCAAGATTCAGCACAAGTTATGGTACACGGGTTCCGGATTATACCCTTTTGAATTTATATGCTTCTGGACAGATTTCTAAAAATTTCAGCATAGATGCGGGCATAAATAATATTTTCGACAAAAACTACAGTCTTGTAGAAGGTTATCCGGAGGAAGGCCGTAACTTTTTTGTGACACTTCGTTTTTTTAATTCAAACTAATTCAAAAACAAATTTCATATGAAAACTCAAAATTATATTATCGTTTTATTAATTGCATTTTCGTTCGTAATGTGTAATTCTCCTAAAAAAGATAAAGAAGAAACTGTTTCTACAGAGAAAACCTCAAAAACCGACAACGGCAAACACCCTGTTCTTTCAGCTGCCGACAGTTTAAAAATGGTCAACCACCAAATCGAAGTAAAAGGCGATGTTGAATTCCCTCTGCAATTAACTGTAGATTCTTTAAAAAAGATGAAAGTAGTAACAATTGATGATTTCAAAGTCGTTTGCCAAACCGGTGAAGTCAAAAAAGATGATAAAATTTGTAAAGGTGTACTTTTGAAAGATATTTTAGAAAAAGCCAAAATCAGACAAAACGGTCACAAAGACAGGAATTTTTATATTGTTGCAAGAGCTTCAGACGATTACAAAGCTACTTTTTCATGGGCAGAAATCTTCAATAATCCAACGGGAGACAATACCTATATTTTATTTGAAGAAAACGGAAAACCAGTAAAAAACGGCGAAATGATTGCTATTTGCAAAAATGATATCAAAACCGGACCGCGACATGTTTACTGGCTTAAGAGCATCGAGGTTTATAAAGTAAAATAGCTTTTTTTTAAGGTTTAAAGTGGCAGAGTGACAAAGGTTCAAAGTCGAAATGCACATTAAGATTTTTATTTAAATAGTACACTCTCAAACGTAAAGTTCGCAAAGCTGTATCAGTACAAAGCTTTGCGAACTTTTTAGTGTTTTTAGCCATAGATTAAAGGATTAATACCGATTTCAAAAATCATTTTAATCTTTTAATTTGTGGCTATTCTCTTTTAACTTTGCGAACTTTGCGTAAAACCTTGCGCACTTAGCGGTTAAATAAATATCAAATCGTACATTTATAGTACAAAAGTTCGTTATTAACTTTAAATAAAGAAATTCTTTATTATTTTTACCACATAATTTAAGCAGACTATGAGTTCTAACTTTGATAAATTTCAAAAACGCAGGTTAATTTCCTCTTATTTTTCGGTTGTATTAAGTGTATTTCTGGTATTATTCCTTTTAGGAGTACTGGGATTATTTATTATAAATTCTAAAAAACTGGCAGATGACTTTAAAGAAAAAATCGCAATGACGGTTTTCTTTAAAAATGAAGCCAATGACAGTGTTATAAAAGCATTTGATACAGAATTGAAAAGAGCGCCTTTTGCAAGATCATATGTTTATGTAACTAAAGAAAGAGCTGCCAAAGAACACACTGACATTATTGGTGAAGATTTCCTGACTTTTTTAGGGGAAAATCCATTGTTGAATTCTTATGACATCCATTTAAAAGCGGATTATGTAGAAAGAGACAGCATCGCTAAAATCGAAAGCCGTTTACGTCAAAACACTATGATTTCTGACATTGTTTATGATAAACAATTGGTAAATCTGGTAAATGACAACATCAGAAAAGTAAGTATGTGGATTTTGATCATCAGCGGATTCCTGACTGTAATTGCTGTATTATTAATCAATAGTTCATTGCGTTTATCGATACACTCCAATCGATTTATCATTAAAACGATGCAGATGGTTGGTGCAACAAAATCGTTTATCCGTAAACCATTTGTTATGCGCAGCGTAAAATTGGGAATTTTGGGTGCAGGTTTGGCTATTATTGCTTTGATAGGAGTTTTATTCTACGTTGAAACTAATTTCCCGGGATTAGGAATTTTAGAAGACAAAGTTTTAATCGCATTGGTTTTACTGGGTGTTTTCGGATTAGGAGTTTTAATTACCTGGGTAAGTACACACTTCGCAACACAACGTTTCCTTAATTTAAGAACAGACGATCTTTATTAGTTTTAGATCACAGTCCCGAAGCCTCGGGATTAGATTTTAAAAAATGCCTTCTTCCGAAGTTCGGAATGCTCCGGCTGACAAATAAATTAAATAATCTTTGACTCAGTAAGGGTTACAAAAAAACAACAATGAAAAACAACAATAAAGAAACAGACCAACATAAGCAGGAATTCCTTTTTGAAGGTATCAACTACAAAATCCTTCTGATCGGAATCGCAGTAATTGCTTTAGGATTTATTTTAATGTCTGGCGGAGGAAGTGATAATCCGAATGTTTTTAATGAAGATGTTTTTAGTTTTAGACGTATTCGTTTGGCACCGACAACTGTGCTGATTGGTTTTGGAATCACGATTTATTCCATTTTCAAAAAATCTAAATAAATAAAGAAATAGATTTTAGTGATACTGCGCACAGCGAAGAAAACAATCTGAAATCTGAAATCTAAAATTTTAAATGAACACATTACAAGCTATTATTCTTGCCATTATTGAAGGAATTACAGAATTTCTGCCTGTCTCTTCAACCGGGCATATGATTATTGCCTCTTCTTTTTTCGGAATCGCAAAAGACGATTTTACTAAACTTTTTACCATTGTAATTCAGCTAGGAGCGATACTTTCGGTTGTGATTTTATATTTTAAACGTTTCTTTCAGACGTTTGATTTTTATTTTAAACTTCTGGTCGCTTTTGTTCCCGCAGTAGTTTTAGGATTATTGCTGAGTGATTTTATCGACGGACTGTTAGAGAATCCCGTTACGGTTGCTATTTCTCTTTTAATCGGAGGAATTATTTTATTGAAAGTTGACGAATGGTTCAACAATCCAAATACAGCCGAAACTTCTCAGGAAATTACATATTTACAGGCTTTTAAAATCGGACTGTTTCAGTGTATTGCCATGATTCCCGGAGTTTCACGTAGCGGTGCAAGTATCGTTGGGGGAATGTCTCAAAAATTATCAAGAACAACTGCTGCTGAGTTTTCATTTTTCTTAGCCGTTCCAACAATGCTTGGAGCGACCGTAAAAAAATGTTACGATTATTATAAAGCCGGATTTGAATTATCTCACGATCAGGTCAATCTATTGATTATTGGAAATATTGTAGCTTTTATTGTTGCCCTTTTAGCCATTAAAACTTTCATTGGTTTTCTGACCAAAAACGGTTTTAAAGTTTTTGGTTATTACCGAATCATCGCCGGAATCGCTTTATTACTGATTCACTTTTTCATTCACCCGCTTACCATTATATAATGACTCCTGAAGAATATTTAAACGGACAGGTTTTATTGATAGACAAACCTTTAAAATGGAGTTCGTTTCAAGCAGTCAATAAACTAAAATACCTTTTAATCAATAAAGTCGGGCTTCCAAAAAAGTTCAAAATCGGTCATGCCGGAACTTTAGATCCTTTAGCTACTGGTTTGCTATTAATCTGCACCGGAAAATTCACCAAAAGAATTTCAGAACTGCAGGGCCAGGCAAAAGAATATACCGGAACTTTTTATATTGGAGCTACTACTCCGTCTTATGATTTAGAGACAGAAATCGATCAGACTTTTCCAACAGAACATATCGACGAAGCTTTAATTCATGAAACTGTAAAGCAATTTTTAGGCGAAATCGACCAGAAACCGCCCATATTTTCTGCTATTAAAAAAGATGGTGTTCGCCTCTATGAACATGCACGTGCAGGAGAAACTATCGAAATTGAAAGCAGAAAAACAACTATTCATGAATTTGAAATTACAAGAATTGCATTACCTGAAGTAGATTTTAGAGTAGTTTGCTCTAAAGGGACTTATATTCGTTCCCTTGCATACGATTTTGGGAAAGCAATGAATTCAGGTTCACACTTAACTGTTTTACGCCGTACAAAAATTGGTGATTACGATGTGAAAAATGCAATAGACATTACATTGTTTGAAGAAACTCTTTTGGACTAAAAAAATTAAGCACATTACAAATAAACTATAGTAATGTGCCAACTCCTTAATTTGCTAATACCTGATTCTTTCAAATTAATAGTGTGGAATATTTTTTCCTCCAAACAAAAATTTTGAAAATAAATCATAAAACCTTTCGAATAACTTTTTCATAATAGTGCATTTTTTAATTGTTAAAGATTAAATAAACACCAATAAAAAGAGTAAATCAAAAAATAAATAATAGAGGTGGGATCTTCAGCAAGATACAAAATTTTACATTTAAAAAAAACGTTTTTCTTACTTTTTCTAATGTATGATATTTATTTTCAACACATTATAAAAAACACCTCTGATTTTATGATTTTTATCTAAAGAATTATAAACGGTTATATTTTATGTTTTCCATAATCTCAATCAATTCCTGCTGAACAGAAATCCCTTTGTCTGCCAAATACCATAACTGCAAATCGGTTTTTATTTTTTCATCAATTACACCAAATTCTTTTTTATAATTGGCCATTAATTCTGTTGCTCCTTTTGGTCTTGGTCCCCAATCTGCGCGAACAATTCCGGCTTCTTTGCAAATCACGATAACTTTTGGGATTGCCCTGCCGCCATTTGTCAGGTACTGGCTCATTAAATCATCATTTTCGTCACGCAAAACAATTTTGAGATTAATTTTATTATTGGAGCCTAAAGCCATTTTATTCAAAATCGGAAGTATTTGTGCAGCATCACCGCACCAGCCTTCAGATAGTACAAGCCAGATATAATGATTGTTTAAATGCTGCAATTTTTCTAATATATCATCAGAGATTTTGATGGTTTTTTCAAGACGGTTCATTCGGGCTTCGTTCAGACTGGTATAATGTGTCAGGCTTTCAGATTGCTGATCCCCGGTTGATTTTCCTTCGGATAATAAATCGGTAACTAATTTTCGGTATTCAGAATAAGAGTGACTATTGAATAGTGCTTTGGCTACAATACTTTTCATATTTCTTCGTTTTTTGGTAGAATAAAAATACGAATTTTAGGAAGACATCAGAATGACTTTTGTCATATTCGGGAGAAATAAACTCTAAAATTATTTTTTCAAAACATTATTTTTAAAAATCAGAATATGTCTATATTTGCACAAATTAACGCAACACACAAATGAAATATAAAAGAATTCTTCTAAAACTTAGCGGCGAGGCCTTGATGGGTGATTTACAATATGGTATTGACCCAAAAAGATTAGCCGAATATGCCGATGAAATTAAGCAGATTCACAGTAAAGGAGTAGAAATTGCTATTGTAATCGGAGGAGGAAATATTTTTAGAGGCGTTGCGGGTGCAAGTGCCGGTATGGATAGAGTACAAGGCGATTATATGGGAATGCTTGCTACCGTAATCAACGGAATGGCATTACAGGGTGCTCTTGAAGACAAAGGAATGAAAACCCGTCTTCAGACTGCTTTAAAAATGGAATCTATTGCCGAACCTTATATCAAAAGAAGAGCAGACCGTCACCTTGAAAAAGGAAGAATTGTAATTTTTGGTGCCGGAACCGGAAACCCATATTTTACTACTGATACTGCAGCCGTTTTAAGAGGAATCGAAATTAATGCAGATGTGATCTTAAAAGGAACCCGTGTTGATGGTGTTTACGATTCTGATCCTGAGAAAAATGCTTCGGCTGTAAAATTTGATTTTATTTCTTTTGATGATGTCCTGAAAAAAGGACTGAACGTAATGGACACAACCGCTTTTACATTAAGCCAGGAAAATAAGCTGCCAATTGTTGTTTTTGATATGAACAAAATTGGAAATTTATTAAAAATCTGCGAAGGCGAAAATATAGGAACTGTTGTTAATATATAAATTCTCAGTATAGTTGTACAGACGTATTTCCGGGTAAAACTAAAACTGAGATTGAAAACTGAAAACTTTAAAAAAAAATGAGCGAAGAAATAGATTTTATATTAGAAAGTACAGAAGAATCAATGAATGGTTCGATTGCGCATTTAGAGAAAGAATTTCTAAACATTCGCGCAGGAAAAGCTTCTCCGGCAATGTTAGGAAGCGTTTTTGTGGATTATTACGGATCTGCAACTCCTCTTTCACAAGTGTCAAAAATCAGCGTTCCTGATGCGAGAACAATTACATTACAGCCTTTTGAAAAAAATATGCTGTCTGTGATTGAAAAAGCAATTATGATCGCCAATATTGGTTTTAACCCAATGAATAACGGTGACGTTATCATCATCAGCGTACCGCCTTTGACAGAAGAGCGTCGTCGCGATTTGGCAAAACAGGCAAAATCAGAAGCTGAAGATGCAAAAATTGGTGTACGTAATGTGCGTAAGGACGCCAATACCGATATTAAAAAATTAGAAAAAGAAGGAACTTCTGAAGACGTTTGTAAATCTGCAGAAGAAGAAGTTCAGAACTTAACGAATGCTTACATTAAAAAAATTGATGAATTATTGGCTGCAAAAGAAGCCGAAATTATGAAAGTGTAACTCAATCGTCATAAAATATTAATCCGTTTAGTTAAATTGCACTAGACGGATTTTTTTTATTCTTATTTTTGCATCTAAAATTTAGTCTTTTCGTTTTTGAAACTATAACCCGTTGTATGAAGCTATTTTGTTTTCTGTCTTTGTTTTTCACGCTTACCATTCAGGCGCAATTTCAAATCAACGGAATTGTAAACGACTCCAACAACAAACCTCTTCCGTTTGCTACCATAAAAACTTCAGACAGCAACAGTACAATTACAGATATTGATGGGAAATTTATTTTCACCATTTCACCAAAAACTGCTTTTTTTACCGTTTCCTATGTAGGTTTCCAAACCAAAACCATTCCTGTAACAGATAATAAAAAGTTCTATCCCGTTGCTCTTTCCCAGAAAACAGATGACTTAAAAGAAGTTATTATTTCTAATGAAAATCCGGCTTTGGCGCTGTTAAAAAAAGTAATTGCAAACAAAAACGGGAACAACCCACAGAGAAAACTGAAGAGTTTTGAATACAAAACTTATAATAAACTTACTGTTACCGCCAATCCGGATTCGATTGACGGCCGCATAGATTCTTCTGCTTCCTATAAAGATTTAGACAAAAAAATCATCAATGTTGATTCTTCCGACTATAAGTTTAAGGAAATAATCAGTAAACAACATTTATTTCAGACTGAAAAAATATCACAATATCAGTTTGGGAACAACAAGCTGAAAGAGACTGTCCTTGGAACAAAAATGGCTGGTTTTAAACAACCTGTTTATGAAATCATTGCCTTCAATCTCCAGTCAATTTCTATTTATGACCCAAAATATGAGTTGCTGGAAACAAAATATGAAAGCCCCATCTCAAATAGCGCTCTGGCAGATTACAATTACAAACTGCTGGATACCGTGAGTATAAAAGGCCGTGATACTTACATGGTTTACTTTAAATACAAACAAAAAAGAAAATCGGGATTAGAAGGCGTTTTATATATTGATAAGGAAAATTTTGCCATTGCCAAAGCAGTAATGCGTATAAAAGGTGTTTTGGACATCAGCGGAATTCATGAATTTGAATATGATTCGGCTGAGAAAATATGGTTTCAGAGTAATACGACTTTTAAAATTGTAAAAGGAAAAAATGACGAGGATATCAAGATTCTTGGCGGGACAATTCAGTTTGATGCCGATTCTGACGAGGATGTCGGCCCCCGAAAAAAAGTAGCTTCTGATTTTACATATTTAATTTCCGAAAGCAATAGTTTTGATGTTCATTTCAATACCGGTTCAGTTATAAAAAACCCGTCGCTTTATATCGAAATTAAAGACGATGCAAACAAAAAACCGGAAAGTTTTTGGGAAGCCTACCGAAAAGAAAATCTTGATTTAAAAAGCCAAAGAACTTATTTGTTACTTGATAGTCTTTCTATCGAGAAAAGAGTTGAAAAACGTTTAGGAATTGGTCGTAAAATCATAAATGGTTTTTATCCGATAGGACCAATTGATCTTGATCTGAAGAAAATCATCAGTTATAATAATTATGAAGGTTTCAGGCTTGGATTAGGCGGTATTACAAACGACCGCTTTTCGAGAAATTTCCGTCTGGAAGCTTATACAGCATACGGAACTAAAGATGGTGTTTTTAAATACAGTTCAGGTGCGGGCGTTTTACTTGACAAAAGCACAAATACCTGGATAAATGCATATTACACAGATGATGTCAGGGAGATTGCGAGTACGGTTTTTGCCGTAGACAAACGTGTTTTTAAAATTTATGATCCGCGTCCGATTAACATTAGTACTTTTTATGAATATTCCGGCTGGAAAACCAATCTTCAGACCAAAATTATTCCGAAAACGGAAGCTATTCTTGAAGTATCCCGAAATTTCATCGAACCAAAATTCGATTATCTGTTTAATCTCAACGGAAAATTGTATTCGAGTTATATCATGACAACTGCAATGCTTTCTATAATGTGGGCACCGTTTAGTGATTTTATGCAGACCCCAACCGGAAGAACAGAATCTGATAAAAGATTTCCGAGGTTTACTTTTCAATATACACAGACTTTGCCTGGTGTTTTGGATAACGACTTTAATTTCGGAAAAATAGATTTTAAAACCGAGTATGAAAAAAAATACCTGAACGGTCAGAAGACCAGTTTATTATTACAGGGTGGATATGCTTTTGGTGACGCTCCAATTACACACTTATATAATACAGCCCCAAATAACCTGACTAAAGAAACCATTATTCAGCGTATCACTTTTGCAGGAAGAAATGCGTTTGAAACCATGTATTTTAATGAGTTTTTCTCCAGTCAGTATCTTTTCTTTCAAATCAAACATGGTTTTGACAGGATTACGCTTTTCAGAAAAGTACGCCCCTCATTGGTATTAGTAACCAGAATGGTTTGGGGAAATATGGAAAAACCGGAGCAGCATGTCGGACCGACTTATAAAACTTTAGATAAAGGCTTTTTTGAATCAGGAATTGAATTAAATAAAATTTACAAAGGTTTCGGTCTGGGCGGATTTTACCGTTACGGTCCCAATCAGTTAGCTCGATTTGATGACAATATAGCGGTTAAGGTTTCTTATGTACTTGATCTGGGACTTTAAGGTTTAAATTGCAATAAAAAAATTCCAAATTCCAAATAATTTTTTTATTGTTCGATGTAAGTACAAATCGTATTTAATAATCCTTCATATACACGATATTTGTTTATTCTGAAGAACGAGGATACAAGCGACAACGAACTGGTAAAGCAATCACACTCGTGTATCGAAAAAGATTGGGTTTGCTTTATGGAATCTCTAGTGCGATTCTTCGTTCCTCAGAATGACACACTAAACAATAAACATCAAAAACAAAAAATCCCAAACTCCAACAAGCATTGGAATTTGGGATTTTTAAATTGAAATTTTTAAACTTTATGGTTTAAGAATCAGAACCGAAGGCGTATTATTCAGCCAGGTACTTTGCGATTCGATTAGTTTTTTCCAGCTGTCCAGACTAATAATCATAAGATTCTGGCTTTGTAAAAATTCTTTCTTGATCGTTCTGTCGTGCATAATCATAATATGATTTGGAGCAATCTGTTCGATTGAACGAATTGTTTCCTGAAGATCTCGGGTGCTTTTTACTTCTCCGCTTGCATCCAGAACTGTAATTTGAGAACCGTTGTTATTGATCAGTTTTTTAGCATATTCAATTAAGAAAGCATCTTCTTTACTAAAAACCGGCATAAAAATCTGATCTACATCTTCTAAGTCCTTATCAATAAAAATTCCGACGGGCATTTTACTTTTAGCAATAATATGGCGGGTTCTTTCATCAAAAGGAGAGTTTTCAAACAAACCTTCTTTTCCTGTAAATTTATCAATCAAACGATCCGGATTTACAATCCTGGTCGTAAAACCAAGGATTTTACCCAGTAGTGTTCCGTCAAAAATAGACTGTCCAAGACCAACCAGTAATAGATCATATTCTCCGTGATTTGCTGTATCAATAATATCGGTATCAATATCATTTGAGACTTTAAAAAGACTCACCATATTCTGGTTCAGTTTTTCTGATTCCTGAATAACCGGAACCAGCATTTTGCGCTCATGGTCTTTCACATCAAATGAATGCACTTCTGTACTCAAAGACAAATGCATCGCTGTTACTATAGAATTGTCCGGCTGTTTTTTTACTAAACTATTGGCGATTTTCAACAACTTTTTACCTTTTTCGGGAGTACCGAATGAAAGCAAAATCCTGTATTTACTTTTATTTCCAATTTCCTGCGGAATTGCTGTCGCTTTATCTTTAAAAACCCATCCGATAAAATCTAATGCCGGACCCGTCATAAAAGTTGTTACTAATGCCATGATGACCATCATGGTGAAAATTTCTGTAGAAAGAACCCCAAGATCATATCCGATATTCAAAACTACCAGTTCCATTAAACCTCTGGTATTCATCAAAGCTCCTATTGCCAAACTATCTTTCCAGTTTTGCCCGACAAATTTGGCTGCCAGAGCACTACCAAAAAATTTACCTACAACCGCAACTGCAATAATTAATCCCGTAATCTTCCATAAATAAGGATCATTAAGCAAACCGATTTGTGTACGCAGCCCTGTAAAGACAAAGAAAAGTGGCAGTAAAACAATAATGGAAACGTCTTCTACTTTTTCTATAAAAATATTTCTGAATTTATTATTTTCAGGCATGATTGCTCCTGCCAGGAATGCTCCGAACAAAGCATGAATACCGATAAGTTCTGCTGCATAAGCCGAAAACAAAAGTGTTATAAAGAAAATAGCAACAACCGGTTTATTAAGGCTTTCTCGTGTTGCGTTTAAATCCCCTACACGTTTTAAGAACGGACGAACAATTTTCAGCATGACAATGACATATAAAATTGCCAGACCAATTACATATAAGGCACTTGTAAACGAACCTGCTTTTACAATTGCAATTACAACTGCCAGAATACACCAGGCCGTAATATCATCAGCTGCAGCACAGGTGATCGCAATCGTTCCTAATTTTGTTTTCTGCAGACCGCGCTCCTGCACGATTCTGGCCAGAACAGGAAATGCCGTTATACTCATGGCAATTCCCATAAATAAACCGAAAGAGGCAAACTCAACACCGATTGGCGCAAAAGTGTGGTAGATAAAATAAGCCAGGCTTAATCCCAAAGCAAACGGAATCACAATACTGGCATGACTGATTACTACGGCATCATGCGCTTTATTTTTCAAAACCTTAAGATCTAATTCCATCCCGATCACGAACATGAAAAGTATCAGACCAATCTGGCTTAAAAACTGAAGGTTTCCTAAAGATTCTTTTGGGAATAAAACAGCCGAAAATTCAGGAAAATACATTCCGACCAAAGAAGGTCCTAAAAAAATTCCGGCAATCATTTCACCAATTACAGAAGGCTGCCCGATTTTTCTAAAAAACCATCCAAACAAACGTGCCACTAAAATGATTGTCAAAATCTGGGCCAGTAAAATAGCCAACGGATGCTGTAAATTATCAACCATGGAATGCAGGAAATCATTCCAATGATTACTTTCTATTTTTTTCTTAACGATTTCCCGGCCTACTTCAAGCGAAACACCTTTTGAAATCACCCAATATATCAAAGCTGTAAAGCCACCAATTACGGAAACGTAGAACAAGGAGTTTTTAATGTTATTCATAACCCTTTTATTAAATTTGTGGAACAAATATCCAAACTCATCCTTACGTGAAAAAGCAAATCCTGTCCTAATTTTCAATTCATGTAATAAGTCGGGAGAATTTTGTAATAAGTTAGATTTTTACCTTTTTTACAAAATCAGAACGATAGGTTTCACTCAAAATCATGGTCGCATTTTTATTGCTTTCTTCTATATGATGCAGGACAATTTCGTTATGATTAAAGAATTTGATTGCTTTTACGGCAACAATTTCTTTTTTATTCACCCTGCAAAAATCAGCTTCCGGTAATTCACTTAAGAGCGTATCAAACTTAACATTTTTAAGGTTCAGAAAACTCCCGTCTGTAAGCAATACGGTTTTATCACGGCTGTCGCTCAGGGCTGTTTTGATATATTGAATCTGATTAAAATACAAAAGTGTTTTTCCTTTGTCGGTATTTAACTGAATAAACTTTTTGGAAGTATCCGGTTTATGAAATCGCTCAAAGGCTTTTGAAACTGCTTTTTGAAGACGTTCCAGTTTTACGGGCTTTGTGATATAATCTACTGCATCAATATTAAAAGCATCGGCAGCATATTCTTTATACGCCGTGCAAAAAATAACCAGTTTGTCTTCCAGCATCCCGGCCAGATGCAATCCGTTAGTTCCCGGCATTTCGATATCAGAAATCAACAAATCAAAATCTAAATCGGGAATTTCGGCAAGAAGTTTTTCGGGATTATTAAATGTTTTTACGATTTCCAGATCCGGAATTTGTTCGCAAAGCATTTTTAAATAAGTCAGCCCGGGCAACTCATCGTCCAGAAGCAAGCATTTCAGTTTTGTATTCAAGTAAATCTATTTTTAGATGAGCAATATAAATATCGTTTTCTACAAACTGGTCAAGTTTGAAATTATTTTTATAAATAATCCGAAGGCGGTGCTCCAAAGTAGCATGACCAAAACCGCTCCGCTCCTTCTTCAATACTTTTTTGTCTGAGATTTTATTCGAAACGGTCATAAAAAAAGCATTGTCCTTAAATTCAAAAATAACCGAAATAAAGGCATCGGCACTTTGAAGATCGGCATGTTTAAAAGCATTTTCGATTAAATCAATAGAAATTAGCGGCGCCAGCAAAGGCTGCTCGTACAATTTGTCTTCTGTATTGATATTGGTTCTGATTTTCAGCTCAAAAAGAGGGCTGATTTTGATTTTGTTGATTTCAATTAAATTCAGTGCAAAGTCAATTTCTTCTTTTGCCGTCACAAATTTCTTTTTGCTTTCGTACAAAATATAATCCAGGACATTGGCAAGCTTGTCCAAAGCAAAATACGTCTGATAAGCGTGGGACTGAATCGAGTTTAAGATGTTCTTAAACAAATGCGGATTCAGTTTTGATTCTAAGTTTTCTAACTGCAAATCATTCACTTTCATTTCGAGTGCATAGAAACTTTTCTCGGCATCCTCCTGTGATTTTTTGGCTTTTGTTAATTGAAAAACCATCAGACAGATGATCACGATGAGCAGCAAAATAATTGCCAGAAAAATAAAAGTGGTGGTATTGTTTTGCATTTAAGTTAGTTTTTTTTCGCAGATTAAAAATAGTTTTAATATTTAAAAAACCTTAAAATCTTCAGCTTATATTTTTTAATGACTGGAAACAAATTTCAATCCGATAATTGAAGCAATCAAAGTCGAAAGGAAAAAGATTCTCCAGAAAGCAGCCGGTTCTTTAAAAATAAAAATTCCGACCAAAACCGTTCCAACGGCACCAATCCCTGTCCATACGGCATAAGCTGTACCTATTGGCAAAACCTGAGTCGCTTTATATAACAAAATCATACTTATAGAAAGACAGACAAAAAAGCCGATCATCCAATAAGTCGATACAAGTCCTGTTGTTTCTTTGGCTTTTCCTAAGCAGGATGCGAATCCAACTTCAAAAAGTCCGGCAATAATTAATAAAATCCAATTCATTTTCTTTTCGTTTTTAAATTAACTGCAAATATGAGAAAAGCTAAGGTACAAACGATAAAAACATCAAAATTTTCTTAGAAACCCAATTGTAAATTTGTGTTAAGATACCGTAAATACCGAATCAATTATTTATGATTTCGAGCACTTTTCACTACATTTGCAACCATTTTTAAAGATTTTATGAAAAACGCTATTAAAGTTGGATTTTGGGAGAAACTAGCCCGGATTATACTTAAAAACAGAATAACAATTCTGGTTATCCTTTCTGCATTGACAATTTTCCTTGGTTATCAATGGAAAAACCTTTCTATGACCTATACCGAAGCAAACCTGCTTCCTAAAGATCATATTGCAAACAAAGAATATCAAAAATTCTTAGACAAGTTTGGTGAAGAAGGAAATCTTGTTGTTATTGGTTTTCAGGATAAAAACTTTTTTACGCCAAAAAATTATGCAGCCTGGAATGAATTAATGACGGGTTTAAAAAAATCAAAAGAAGTTGATTTAGTCGTTTCATTAAACGATTTGAAAAAACTGGAAAAAGATACCGTTAACGAAAAATTCGTTTTAACACCTTTTATCGACCAGAGTAAGGCTTTGGATCCGGCTTATCTAAAAAGCGTTCAGTACGATTTGTTTCATAATTTACCTTTCTACGAAGGGCTTTTGTTTAATAAAGAAAGCGGAAGTGTCCGTTCTGCGATTTACATCAACAAAGCTCTGGTAAATACTCCTGAAAGAAAGACTTTTATACTTGAAAATTTAGTTCCTAAAATCGCTAAATTCGAAAAAACAACCGGAATTGACCTGCGTGTTTCGGGAATGCCATACATCAGAACCATTAACGCTGATGACATGAAAGGCGAAATCGGGCTTTTCATTGGAGCTGCCTTATTTACGGTTTCATTGATTTTCTTTTTCTTTTTCCGTTCGTTCAGAGCTACTTTTATTTCGATTTGTATTCTGATTGTCGGTGTAATCTGGTCGTTTGGAACGCTTGGATTATTTGGTTATAAAATCACGATTTTAACGGCGATTATTCCGCCATTGATTATTGTAATCGGAATTACGAACTGTATTTTCCTAATTAATAAATACCAGCAGGAAATCAAATTGCATAATAATCAGGCTAAAGCTTTACAACGTGTTATTTCTAAAATCGGGGTTGCGACTTTAATGACGAACTTAACCACAGCGATTGGTTTTGCTACATTTATGATTACCGGAAACGACTTGCTTTTTGAGTTCGGAATGGTAACTTCAATCAATGTGATTTCTGTTTATCTGCTGACACTTTTTATTGTGCCAATTGTTTACAGTTTCTTGCCATTGCCAAAAGAAAAACATTTATACCATTTGACCAAAACGTATATTTCGACTTTATTGAATGTTGTTGAAAATGTAGTTAAATCAAAACGACGATATGTTTATATCATTTATGGTCTGCTTTTGGTTTTTAGTGTAATTGGGGTTTCTCAAATGAAAGTTTCAGGAAGTTTAATTGGTGAAATGCCAAAAAGCGCTTCTTTCTTTAAAGATATTTTATTTTACGAAAAAGAATTTAACGGAGTAATGCCGTTGGAAATCATGATTGACACCAAAAAGAAAAAAGGTGTTATGAAAGCGTCAACCATTCGTAAAATGGACGAATTACAAAATACGATTGCTGCAATACCGGAATTGGCAAAACCGGTTTCTGTGGTGAATTTGGTAAAATATTCGAAACAGGCTTTCTACAACGGAAATCCGGAATATTACCAATTGCCAACTTCACAGGAGCAGACTTTTATTTTGAGTTATGCTAAAAATGCAACCAAAAACAGCAAAGAAAACCTGATGAAAGCTTATGTAGATTCAACCGGGCAATATGCCAGAATCACGACTTTCATGAAGGATATCGGAACGGATGAAATGGCAAAAGTCGAGAAAAAATTACATTCAAAAATCGATGAAATTTTCCCGAAAGACCGTTTTGAAGTTACCGTTACCGGAAAAGCATTGGTTTTCCAGAAAGGAACTTCATACTTAGTTGACAACTTAATCGAGTCTTTAATCTTTGCAATTTTGACGATTGCCGTTCTGATTTTATATTTATTCCGTTCATTCAAAATGGTTTTAGCATCGGTAATTACAAACATTTTACCGCTTTGTATTACCTCTGGATTAATGGGTTATTTCGGAATTCCGTTAAAACCGTCTACGATTTTAGTATTCAGTATAGCCTTCGGAATTTCGGTTGATAATGCGATTCAGTTTATGGCGAAGTACAGACATGACCTGCTTCAAAGCGGAGGAAAAGTAAAGAAATCGGTTTTTAGTGCTTTAAGAGAAACCGGAATCAGTACTTTTTACACATCAGTTGTTTTGATTCTAGGTTTTGCGACTTTCACCTTATCAAGCTTTAGCGGAACAATCGCACTTGGCGGATTAATTTCCTGTACTTTGGCTTTTGCAATGTTTGCGAATTTGGTTGTATTGCCTTCTTTGGTTTTGACTTTTGAAAAGAAGAAAACTAAGAAAGAGGAATTGGAGGGATTGGAGAAATAATTTTTTTTTTGATTGCCACGAGTTACACTTATTGACGCGAATTAAAAATTAATGGAAAAAATTGAAATCTACTCAAGTAAGAAGAAAACGTTCTTATTATTAATTGGTTCTCTGCTATTTATTGCGGGAGGAATTTGGATGTTGATGGATGCCGAAAACTTAACTGGTTTTCGTTTACGAAGTCCAATTTTAGTAAAATGTATCGGAATAATTTCAGTTTTATTTTCTAGTTTAGGAGTTTATATTTCAATCAGGCAATTAGTTAAAAACAAGCTTTTTTTAATTATTGAGGAAAATGGAATTAATGTTAATCCGAAGAAGAATTCTAATGAATTTATAAATTGGAAAAATATTGAAGGATTTTCAGAACTAAAAATACAAAGCCAAAAAATGGTGCTTATTAAAGTTAATAATTCTGATTTTTGGATTGAAAATGAAAAAAATCGAATACGAAAAAGATTAATCCAATTTAATTTTAATAATTACGGTTCGCCATTTTGTCTTTCAGCAGTTTCGATGCAAATAAATCATACTGAACTTATGAAAGTATTAAATGAGAATCTTGAGAAATATAAAAAATTTGCATAAGGATTAACGCTTAGTTTGTCATTCCGAGGAACGAGGGCACGAGCGATAGCGAACTGGCGAAGCAATCACACTCGAAACTCGACTAAGATTGGCGATTTACTTTGCGGAATTACTAGTGTGATTCCTCGTTCCTCGGAATGACAAAAACAAAAAAACAATTTGGCCCTCATGAAACCGAGTGTCCTAGCCCCGATAGGAGCGGTATCCTTTTTCTTGCTCCTTTAGCAAGGAAAAGATATAGCGGAGAGCGGGAAATAGCTTCAAAAATTAATTATTATCGTTTATATTTGCAATTCGATATAAAAACACTGATTTTATTTTAATCTAAAATCAGCAATCTATAAATCTAAAATAAAAATGAAACACACAAAGGTTAAAGACTTATTAAACAGTACGACGACGCTACAGGAAGTGAATGCAAAAGGATGGGTGAGAACTTTTAGAAATAATCAGTTCATCGCGCTTAATGACGGTTCTACCATTAATAATATACAATGTGTTGTTGATTTTGAAAATACACCGGAAGAGACTTTAAAAAGAATCACAACTGGAGCTGCAGTTTCTGTATTTGGAACTTTAGTTGAAAGTAAAGGTGCGGGTCAGAAATACGAAATTCAGGTTACTAAATTGGAAATTCTTGGAGATTCTGATCCTGAAAAATTTCCAATGCAGCCTAAAAAACATACTTTAGAATTCTTACGCACAAATGCACATTTACGTGTTCGTACAAATGCTTTTGGAGCTATTATGCGTGTACGTTCGGTATTGTCTTATGCAGTTCACAAATATTTTCAGGAAAAAGGTTTTGTTTACGTAAATACGCCAATTATTACTGGAGCTGACGCTGAAGGTGCTGGAGAAATGTTCCAGGTAACTTCTTTACCACTTGACAATCTTCCAAAAAATGAAGAAGGAAACATTGATTTCAAAAAAGATTTCTTTGGGAAACATACCAACTTAACGGTTTCTGGACAGTTGGAAGGTGAAACTTTCGCAATGGCTTTGGGTCAGATTTATACTTTTGGACCAACGTTTAGAGCGGAGAATTCAAACACTTCTCGTCACTTGGCAGAATTCTGGATGATCGAGCCGGAAGTTGCTTTCAATGATTTGGATGACAACATGGATTTGGCTGAAGATTTTATTCAGTACGTTATTAAATATGCTTTAGACAATTGTCAGGATGATTTGAAATTCTTAGAAGGAAGACTTTTAGAAGAAGAAAAATCAAAACCACAGGCAGACAGAAGCGAAATGGCTTTGTTAGAGAAATTGAACTTCGTATTGGAGAACAACTTCAAACGTGTTTCTTATACGGAAGCAATTGATATTTTAAGAGATTCAACTCCAAATAAAAAGAAAAAGTTCCAATATATCATTGAAGAATGGGGAGCTGATTTACAGTCAGAACACGAGCGTTATTTAGTGGAAAAACACTTTAAATGTCCGGTAATCTTATTTGATTACCCGGCAAATATCAAAGCGTTTTACATGCGTCTGAACGACAACACGGAGCCAGGAAGAGAAACGGTTCGTGCAATGGATATCCTTTTCCCTGGAATTGGAGAAATCGTTGGTGGTTCTGAAAGAGAAGAGCGTTATGATGTTTTGGTTGAAAAAATGAAAGCCTTAGAAATCGACGAAGAAGAATTATACTGGTATTTAGACACCAGAAGATTTGGTTCTGCAACCCACGCAGGTTTTGGTTTAGGATTTGAGCGTCTGGTATTGTTTGTAACAGGAATGACAAACATTAGAGACGTAATTCCTTTCCCGAGAACTCCGGGCAGCGCGGAGTTTTAATCGATTTAGTTTAAAAAAGTTTCAAGTTTCAGGTTTCAAGTTATTGGAGCTCGAACTAAAATAATAATATTTGTTTCAGGTTTCAGGTTTCAAGTTGTAGCACGTTCTGCAACCTGAAACCTGAAACTTGAAACTTTTAACAAAAACAAATGCTAAAGCAATTTTTAAATTTAAAATTATCACAAAAATTATCTCCACAGCAAATACAGCTGATGAAGTTAATTCAATTGCCTACGCAAGCTTTTGAACAGCGTTTATTAGAAGAAATGAACGAAAATCCGGCACTTGAAGCCGGAAAAGAAGATGAATACGAAGCAGATGAATTTGCTAATGAAGACTACGACGATTATGATGATGCAGAATCTGACAGAATCGAAGCAGACGACATTAATATTGATGAATACCTAAGCGACGACGATACTCCTGATTATAAAACCCAGGTTAATAACTATGGAGACGAAGAAGAACGTGAAACACCTTTTGCTTCTCCGATAAGTTTTCATCAGGATTTAATCAATCAGCTGAATACTTTTATTTTGAATGATGAAGAGCGCGAAATCGCTGAATTCTTGGTAGGAAGTATTGATGATATGGGTTATATCCGCAGAAGCGTTCCGGATATTGTAGATGACATGGCTTTTACGCAGGCAATTTACACTGACGAGGCAATGGTCGAAAAAATGTTGCATGTCATTCACGAACTCGAACCTTCGGGTGTTGGTGCGCGCGATTTACAGGAATGCCTTTTATTACAATTAAAGCACAAAACACCAACCGAATATGTAGATTTAGCGATTGACATTATCGAGAACCAGTTTGATGCTTTTACCAAAAAACATTACGATAAGTTATTACAGAAATACGGTGTTTCAAACGAACAGCTTAAAAAAGCGATTCATGAAATAGAGAGACTGAACCCTAAACCGGGCGGTTCTTATACCGGAAATAATAAAGTTACCGAAAACGTAGTTCCTGACTTCGCCATCAGAATTGTAGACGGTGAACTGGAACTGACTTTAAACGGACGAAATGCTCCTTCCCTGCACGTTTCTAAAGATTATCAGGAAATGATGCAGACGTATAAAGATTCACGTGATAAATCGACGGCTCAGAAAGATGCTGTTCAGTTTATCAAACAAAAACTGGATTCGGCTAAATGGTTTATTGATGCGATCAGACAGCGTCAGGAAACTTTATTTGTAACCATGAATGCGATTATGCATTATCAGGAAGAATATTTCTTAGACGGTGACGAAACCAAGCTAAAACCAATGATCTTAAAAGACATTGCCGATATGGTTGGTTTGGATATTTCGACGATTTCGCGTGTAGCCAACAGTAAGTATGTTGAAACCCCATACGGAACAAAACTGATTAAGGAATTCTTCTCTGAAGCGATGAAAAATGATCAGGGTGAAGATGTTTCGACTTTAGAAATCAAAAAGATTCTGAAAAACACCATTGAAGAAGAAGATAAAAAGAAACCGCTTCCGGACGATCAACTGGCTGAAATCTTAAAAGAAAAAGGATACCCAATTGCGCGTAGAACGATTGCAAAATATCGTGAACAATTAGATATACCCGTAGCAAGAATGAGAAAGAAGATTTAGGTTTTCTTTTTTAACCATATAAGAAATATAAGTTCATTTTAAAAGACAGCCCCGATAAACTTTCGTTTGTCGGGGCTGTCTTTTTATTTTTCAAAATATAAAACATTCATTATCAAACTGGACTGAAGTCTAGCTCTACAAAATAATTCCTTCCTTCGGAACTGATAAAAGAGCCTTCGGCTCGATTCATATTGTAGGGCTGGACTTCAGTCCAGTTTAAGCAAAGGATGTAATAAAACAACAAACCCGACAGATTTTCTAATTTGTCGGGTTTATTTAAATATAGTACACCGTTTGAATCGTGGGCTATTTTTTCTTTACAGATTTAGAAAGGGGAAAATCAAATCATTTATACTGATCAGGTAATATTTTCACATTAAACAAAGACACTTTCTTCTTGTCGTAATAATTATAAATCAGAATGAAATCATTATCTCTAAAAACCTGAAGTCCCGGATTTGCTTTCGCTGTACTGATCAGGCTTTTTTCTATTTCCTGCTTTATTACGTCAACTTCGGCAGTTGACTTTTCTACATTTACTAAAGTCAAATTATACTGGGCAACTTGTTTTTCAGGTAAACTTACACTGTCCAGACGAATTCCTTCCTGAATAGTCAAAGGGCAGTTTTTATTATATTTCCCGACCAGTTCTGTTATTTCAGAATTTACCTCGTCTAAATTTCTGTAAAAATAAAACTGAATAAACCCAACTAAAATTAATGCTGCACCAATTGTAACTAACAACCAGATATTCTGTTTTCTTTTACTTTCTTTTTCCTGCATGATTCAATTTAGCTTAAAATATTATTTAGAAATTTAAATTAGGATTTATTTTTCCTTATTCTTTTTCATTGCATTATAATATGCCGCGCGGCTCAACGGCTCGTATTCTTCCGTTTCACCCAGCATAACCAATTTGTCATTATCGGTTTTTCTAAAACTGTAGTTGGCTAAGTTTCCTGTTCTCGTGCAGACTGCATGAACTTTTGTAACATATTCTGCAGTTGCCATAAGTGCCGGCATTGGTCCGAAGGGATTTCCTTTAAAATCCATATCCAGGCCTGCAACAATGACACGAATTCCCTGATTGGCCAAATCATTACAAACCGTAACAATTTCATCATCAAAAAACTGTGCTTCATCAATACCAATTACATCACAGCCTTGTGCCAAAATAGCAATATTGGCAGCAGCAGGAACCGGTGTTGAGCGGATTTCGTTGGCATCGTGCGATACCACCATTTCGTCATGATAGCGGGTATCAATAGCAGGTTTAAAAATTTCGACTCTTTGTTTGGCAAATTTGGCGCGTTTTAATCTGCGGATTAACTCCTCGGTTTTACCCGAAAACATTGATCCACAAATAACTTCAATCCAACCAAATTGTTCTTTGTGATTTACTGTATTTTCGAGAAACATTTTGTATTTTTCTACCTTTAAAGATGAATAGTTTTTATTACTTTGTACTAGTAATAATTTGACGTAAAAAATTACTGTTTTTACGTTTTTTCAAAAGTAGAAAAATTTTATCAAATCGAAGATTCGCAAACGCTTATTAACAGAAATAAAAAAAATATTTAGGCGAATTTACTTCAATATTAAAACATTCGAAAAACACAAAATATACAAAGTACCGTATTCACTATAATTTCAACCGTTATGAAAAAAAAATTGGAAGCCGATTTAATCAGCATTGCTCATCGAATTTTAAAGCTTAAAAATAAATCCGATATCAATCAATTGTATCTTGAAACACAGAAATTATATGAAAAACTGGCGGTTCTAAAATTTGTTGATGAAAATTTCGACAACCTCAAACCTACTATCGGACGCACTGAAGTGGAATCCCAGATAGAAACCATTTTTGAAAACGAAACAACAGCACCGCAAACTGTTAAAGCTGAGGAAGAAATTGCCATTCCCGTTGCAGAAACTGTAACAGAAGAAATTCCACAGCCGGAAACTGAAGAAACCAAAGAAGAAGTGGTTTCAGAAATTCCGGAAGAAATAATTCCGGAACCTGTCAGCCAATCCACAGAAGAACCCGTTATTGTTTCTGAAGAACCGATTATTGAAGAAAAGGAAGAAATACAGGCTGCGGAAGAACTTTCGTTTAGAACAACAAATGATTTAAAACCAATTCCTGATTTTAAACCTGCATTTGAATTAGAAAGAGAAGAAACTAAGGAAGAACCAAAAATAGAAACTCCTGCAAAATCAGATGCGGTACATATTTCTTTTGAAGATATTTTGGGAGTAAATTATGCCAATGCACAATTTGTAAAAGTAGATGATTTTGAAAATGTTACTCCAAAATCGTCTCCGATAAATGATTTTAAAGAGAACAAAGCTCCTGTTGACACTATTTTGGAATCAGCAAAACCAAAAACAGTTCCGTTAAACGAAAAATTAGCGAAAGGTTTTCACATTGACCTTAATGACAGAATTGCTTTTACCAAAAATCTTTTCGGAAACAGTACAGAGGATTACAGCCGCGTTTTAAATCAGTTACTAACTTTTGGCTCTTATAGTGAAGCGGTTGATTTTATTGAAAACATGGTAAAACCGGATTATAACAACTGGGAAGGAAAAGACGATTATGCAGAACGTTTTCTGGGAATTATCGAGAAAAAATTCGCTTAAAACAAAACACTAATTTCACGAATTAACACTAATTATTGCTTGGTGCAATTTTCCAGAACATTTAGAATTTGTGTTAATTAGTGCAATCCGTGTTAAATATTAAAATGAACTATGTCTAAATTATATATCGTTCCAACGCCAATCGGCAATCTTGAAGACATGACTTTTCGTGCGATTCGGATTCTCAAAGAAGTCGATTTGATTTTGGCCGAAGATACCCGAACAAGCGGAAAACTCCTAAAGCATTTTGAAATTGGTACGCACATGCACAGCCATCATATGCACAACGAACATAAAACGACTGAAAACCTGATTTCAAGATTGAAAGCGGGTGAAACTATTGCTTTAATTTCTGATGCAGGAACTCCGGCGATTTCAGATCCCGGATTTTTATTGACACGTGCCTGTGTCGAAAATAAAATTGAAGTAGAATGCCTTCCAGGCGCAACGGCTTTTGTTCCCGCATTGGTAAACAGCGGACTCCCAAATGACAAATTTGTTTTTGAAGGCTTTCTTCCTGACAAAAAAGGGCGTCAGACCCGTTTTTTGACTTTAGCCGAAGAAACCCGAACGATGATTTTATACGTTTCTCCCCATAAACTCGTTAAAACTTTAGCCGAATTTATTCAGTATTTTGGAGAAGACAGACAAGTTTGTGTTTCGAGAGAATTATCAAAATTACATGAGGAAAATGTACGCGGAACGGCGAAAGAAGTTCTAGCTCATTTTGAAAAAACCGCCCCACGAGGCGAAATCGTCGTGGTCGTTGCCGGAAAAACAATAGAAAAAGAAGCTAAGAAAAGTAAGTATTCTAAGGACGAAGAAGAATAATTTTCGCCACGAATTAGCTCGAATTAAATTAGTGGAAATTCGTGGCAAAAAACTAATATATAACAACATGAGCATTCAAGCCTTTTTAGAAAAAGTAAAACAAACTCCAACTCAAATCACATTTCCGGAAACTATTGCCGTAATCGAGGAAAACTACAATTTTACGCCAACTGCTTTCCAAAACGGAACGCAGCATAATGCTGCCGGAGAAAATTCCGGTTCCTGTAAATTATTTTCTTTTGCAAAATTGCAGAACTTAAGCAAAGAGGAAACTTTAGCTTGTTTTGGCGCTTTTTATTTTGAAGAAGTTTTAGGAGATCCAAACGGAACCAATCACCAGAACATTAGGAATTTTATCCATTTAGGCTGGGATGGGATTAAGTTTGATGGAAATGCTTTGGAAGCTAAATAAATGCTAAGATGAAGGAAAGATTAAGCGAAATCCCAATTATAATACTTTTGCTTATAATTAGCATTCCTTTGTCTATATTGTTTATTCCTATAATTATAGCTTATTTAGTATTTGAATTTTTTCAAAAAAAACGATTCAAAAAAAGGCATCGTGATTACTTATTATCCATTGAAGGGAAAAAATTATTCTGTTATAATACCCGGAAAAACAACCATCACTATATTGAAAAAAATATCTTACCAAAACTTTCAGACGATATTGAGTATGTTTTTTTGGAACGTAAAAACTTAAAATCCGACTACATTCAGGAATATATTTCTTATATGCTCACTGCCATTTCTGATCGAAAAGGTTTTCCATACTTGATAAAAATAAACAATGGAAAAGCATTAGATAAGTCAATGAATAATGAATTTTACAATTTCAAAAGTCAAAATAAAAATCCCGAAGATTTAATAATTATAATAAACGACAATTATAATAACCTAACCGAATCTTAGGAAACTTAAATTACACAAAAAATGCGTTGGACCTTAAAACCAAAACCTTCTGAGGATAAAGTCAAAAATCTGGCACAAGCCTTAAATGTAGAAGATTTTGTAGCAACACTTTTAATTCAGCGTGGTATTGAAACTTTTGAAGACGCCAAAAATTTCTTTCGCCCTTCGCTGGAACATCTGCATGATCCTTTCTTAATGAAAGATATGGACAAAGCCGTTGCCAGAATTGAACTGGCAATAGAAAATCAGGAAAACATTATGGTTTTTGGTGATTATGATGTTGACGGAACCACAGCGGTTTCATTGGTATCTTCTTATCTTAAATCGTATTATCCAAATATTGCCACTTATATTCCGGATCGTTATGACGAAGGTTACGGAATTTCGTATAAAGGAATCGACTACGCAGACGACAACGGAATTTCGTTAATTATCGCTCTTGACTGCGGAATAAAATCGATTGACCATATCGCCTACGCGAAAGCAAAAAACATTGACTTTATCATTTGTGACCACCACAGACCCGGCGAATTTCTTCCGGATGCCATTGCTATTTTAGACCCAAAAAGAGAAGATTGCTCGTATCCCTATGATGAATTATGCGGCTGTGGCGTTGGTTTTAAACTGATTCAGGCTTTAGGAAAAAACCGAAACGAGACCATCGAAGATATCGTTCCGTATCTGGATCTGGTGGCTACTGCAATTGCGGCAGATATTGTCCCGATTACAGGTGAAAACAGGGTTTTGGCCTACTTCGGGTTACAGGTTATTAATCATAATCCGCGTCCCGGAATCAAAGCTTTGGTACATCAGGTAAAAAAGAAAGTCCTGGATATTTCTGATGTCGTTTTTATTATTTCACCAAGAATAAATGCCGCCGGAAGAATCAAACACGGAAACCATGCCGTCGAATTACTGACGGAGTTTGATTTTGAGCAGGCACAACAATTTGCATCGGAGATAGAACATTATAATGCTGACCGAAAAGATCTGGACAAAAAAATAACCAAAGAAGCTTTTCAGCAAATTATAGAAAACAATGAGCAGGAAAGGTTTTCGACAGTTGTTTTTCAGGAAGACTGGCACAAAGGCGTGATCGGAATTGTAGCTTCGAGATTAATTGAAACCTTTTATCGCCCTACTCTGGTTTTTACTAAAAGCGGGGACAAATATGCCGCTTCTGCAAGATCCGTAAAAGGTTTTGATGTTTATAATGCATTAGACGCCTGTTCAGAACATTTAGAACAGTTTGGAGGTCATATGTATGCTGCCGGAATGACGTTAAAAGCAGAAAACTATAACTCTTTTAAAGATGCTTTTGAGAAATGTGTAGCCGAAACCATTTTGCCGGAAATGCGAACACCTGAAATCGAGATTGACGCCGCAATAAACTTCAACGATATAACACCAAAACTAATCCGGATATTAAAACAATTCGAGCCTTATGGACCACAAAACATGACGCCGGTTTTTATGACTACTGACGTTAAAGATACCGGTTATGCCAAAACCCTGGGCGCAGACGAAGAGCATTTAAGGCTTTTTGTGAAACAAACAGGAACAGACGGAATTGCTGCCATTGGTTTTGGGCTTGGAAAAAAAATAGATATTACCAAAAATCAAAATTCTTTTCAGGTTGCGTACTGCATTTCTGAAAACGAGTGGAACAATACCGTTTCGACTCAACTTATGCTAAAAGATCTTAGAACAAATGAAAGATAAAATAAAAAAAGCCGATCCGTATCAGGCCTTGCGTTACAGAGAATTTAATGTGTTTTTATTATTGCGTTTCGCCATGGTATTTGCCTGGTCAATGCAGTTTATTGTTATTGAGTGGGAAGTTTACAGTCTGACCAAAAATCCGCTTTCGTTAGGGATTATTGGTCTGATGGAAGTAATTCCCGCCGTTTCAATGGCTCTATTTGCCGGTCATATTGTTGATCAGAAAGAGAAAAAAGGATTATTGGTAAAATGTATTCTGGGCTTTTCAGTCATTAGTTTCGGATTGTTTTTATTAACCTGGCCGAAAGTGGTTGGCGGTTTATCCTCAAATGTAATCCTGTACTTGATTTACTTTTTAGTTTTTTTAGGAGGGTTGGTGCGTGCTTTTCTTGGCCCGACTATTTTCTCACTGCTGTCACTTATTATCCCTAAAAAAGTGTACCCAAATGCGGCTACCTGGAGTAGTTCGGTCTGGCAGATTGGAGCCGTTATGGGACCTGCACTGGCAGGATTCTCCATTAACTGGATTGGCGTTCACTGGTCCATGTGCCTGGTTTTTGCATTCTCAATACTATCCTTAATTGCCTTGTCACAAATCAGTAAAAAACCGATCATAAATCCGAAGATTGGAGAATCAATAAAAGACAGTCTTACAGAAGGCTTAACTTTTGTATTCAGAAACAAGATTGTTTTAGGTGCCTTATCACTAGATATGATTGCGGTACTTTTTGGTGGTGCAGTCGCCTTATTGCCGGTTTTTGCACAGGACATCTTAAAAGTTGGTGCTGAAGGCTTCGGGATATTAAGAGCTGCCCCTGCAGTGGGAGCTTTCATTACCATGATCGTTTCTGCGTATGTCCCATTATATCAAAATGCCGGAAAAAAACTTTTAGTCGCCATATTTGTTTTTGGATTATCGATCATCTTATTTGGACTTTCTACCTCATTCTGGCTTTCTGTTTTCGCCTTATTTTTGAGCGGACTTGCCGACGGAATTTCGGTCGTAATTCGCCAGACCATTTTACAGCTTAAAACTCCCGATCACATGCGTGGACGTGTGGGTGCCGTAAATTCGATTTTTGTTGGTTCTTCTAATGAATTAGGTGCTTTTGAAAGTGGTGCAACGGCCAAATTGATGGGAACGGTAACTTCGGTTATTTTTGGAGGAAGTGTTACCCTTTTGACCGTTTTAGGCTTTGGTTTTATATCTCCTACTTTTAGAAATTTAGATCTTCACAGGGATATGGAAGAGCATAATAAACTGGAATAAATGAAGTCACTTTTTCTTTCTTTATTTCTCGCATTTTCCATTTTCGCAAATGGACAAAACCTTTATATCAAAACCTACGGAAATGAAAAGAACAAACCCGTAATTTTCATTCACGGAGGTCCGGGCGGCAACGCCACTTTGTTTGAAGGAACAACAGCCCAAAATCTGGCCGACCAGGGTTTTTATATTATTGCCTATGACCGGAGAGGTGAAGGAAGATCTGTAGATCCTGATGCCAAATTTACTTATGAAGAAGCTTTTCAGGATTTAAATTCTATTTATAAAAAATATCATTTAAAAAAAGCGGTTTTACTTAGCCATAGTTTTGGAGGTTTGGTGGCGACACTTTATACCAATAAATATCCTCAGAACGTAAGTGCTTTGGTTTTGGCCGGAGCCTTATTTTCCCAACAGGAAACGTATGATCATATTTTAAATACGCTAAAGAAAAAATACAGCAATGATTCTGAACAATTAAAAAAAATAAACATTGTTGAAAATCTTGACAAAAGCTCCGCTGAATACAGAAAAGGATGTTATGATTTAGCGGGTGAAAATGGCTTTTTTAAAATACCAAATCCAACAGCAGCATCCAAAAAATTATATGCTGATTATGAAGCCGGCTCATTTTTTAAAACTAACATACGAAACAAAAATGCCCCTTTGCTATTTTATAAAAACGAAAAGCAAAACAATATTGACAGCAGGCCTTTATTAAAAAAAATCAAAGCAAAAGATATTCCCATTTTTGGCATATACGGAAAAGATGACGGCGTTTTTTCATCGGCACAAATCGATTCGATTAGAAATTTAGCCGGTGAAAATCATTTCATTTTTATTTCCAATTGTTCCCATTATTTGTTTGTTGACCAGCAAAATGAGTTTATTTCCGGTGTTAAAAACTGGATAAGCCAAAATTAAGGTTCAACACATTTTGTTTACCATTAATTTACTTATTTACAATTAATTAAACTCTGTCCTAAAATAAGTGATATAAGTGAATTTAATTTCATGGTGTAGTCATCCCGCAATTTAACTTATAACACCGGTATAAAACTTCCATTTTTTAACTGTTTTTCCTGTTCTTTTATTTAGAACTAATATAAATAATATTTATATTTGTTGAAATAATAAAGATGTACAATGAGAGAAATTGAACAAATATATCATAACAATTACGGAATAGCGTTTTACTGGAAAAACGGAAAAGAAGTTATATCTGAAAAAATACAGCTGGTTTTTAAAGAAACCGGTTTCTATTTTACCGTTCAGGAATTGATTCAGTTTTGTGATTTAATTGAAGACAGTATGATCGAAAATGCTTGTTGTGAAGCATGCGAATTAAAATACTCCTGTCATAAATTTCTATTAAAAACACCTTGCCCTCAAATTGATTTAGCGGTTTCTATGACAGAATTAAAATCTATTAAAGATTTGATAGAAGGCTCGATATTCAAAATTGAATTAGATGAATATGTTTACGGAGTGGGATTAAACTAAGAAGCATTCTAAATTATTTAACACTTATTTTTCATTATATAAATATATTTTAGATTTACACTAAAAAAAGTATATTTACCTTAATGAAAAAAACCGGATATCTACTTGCAATAGCTTTTTTGGCAGTTCTCCTAACGAATTGTACCAATAAGTCTGATGATTATATCGATCCGCGCGGAACCGATTATGCGGGTTCTGAAAGCTGTATTCAATGCCATCAGGCACAGTACGAATCTACTTTACATACTTCACATTTTAAAGCGACTGCTCCTGCAACCAAAGAGAACATTCTGGGTCATTTCGTAAATGGAAAAAATACCTTTGTTTATGACAAAGACACTAAGTTAGTCATGGAAGAGCGCAACGACTCACTTTATCAGGTACTTTATAAAAACGGAAAAGAAGTTGAAGCCTACCCTTTTGAAATTCTTTTCGGGAAAAAACATGCGCAAACCAGTGCTTACTGGAAAAACCATTATGCCTATGAATTACCCGTTTCATATTACAAAGCCATAAACAGCTGGGCAACCAGTCCCGGTTATTCTGCTACAAAAACCAACTTTGAGAGAAAAATAGATAAGGAATGTTTTGGCTGCCATAGTTCCAATATTGCCAGCAGATATATCACGACAAGTTCTGACAGCATCACTTTTATGACAATGGAAGTAGAAGATTTTATGAGCCCAAAAACGCTGCTTTACGGAATTGACTGCGAACGCTGCCACGGCCCGGCAAAAAAACATGTTCATACCCATCTGAAATTTCCTGATTTAAAAGTGGCTCAGGATATCGTTGCTTTTAAAAATCTAAACCGACAACAAAAGATAGACGCATGCGCTTTGTGCCATTCCGGAAATAGCAAAATGAAATTAAAATCACGTTTTCAATTTAAACCGGGAGAGAGCCTTACCTCCTATTTCAGGGAAATCCCAGGTTCAAAAGACAGCTTAAATTATGACGTGCACGGAAATCAGCTTGGCTTGCTTTCACAGAGTAAATGTTTTCAGAAAAGCCTCACTATGAATTGCATTTCCTGCCATAACCCGCATGAAGATGCACCGCAGAATCTTGCCAGCTATTCAAAAATTTGCATGAGCTGCCATCAGGACACGAAACACAAAGCAGAGACTGTAAAAACACTCTCAAAATCAATGCTGGCCAATAATTGTGTGGAATGCCATATGCCAAAACAGGATTCAAAGGCGATACGTTTTCAAAAATCGAATACGGCACCTGTTACGAGTTATTCACTTAGAACCCATAAAATTGCTATTTATCCGGCTGTGAAAAAATAATTTATTTTTCGAATTTTTTAAGTTCAAAAGTTTCACCATTAAAAACACCGTAAGTAAAATATCCGATCCAGTCGCCAAGATTCACATATTCGGAATTTTTTCCGACAGGAATAATCATGGGTAAATGACGGTGTCCAAAAATAAAGTAGTTATAATGTTTGGTTTCGAGTTTACGCTTGGCATAGAGAACAAGCCACTCGTTTTCTTCGCCCAGGAATTTTACATCTTCGGCACCCGAAATCAATTTGTTTTTTACTGATAAATATTGGGCCAGACGGACACCAACATCAGGATGAAGCCAGCGAAAAAGCCATTTTGAAAACGGATTGGTAAATACCTTTTTCATTCTCTTATACCCTTTGTCGCCCGGGCCTTTTCCGTCACCGTGACCTATTAAAAAGGTTTTTCCGTTAAACGTAAATTCCTTATTATCATGATAAACCGGAATATTCAGTTCTGTTTCAAAATAATCATTCATCCACAAATCATGATTTCCAACGAAGAAATAAATCGGAACGCCGCTGTCGCGAATTTCGGCCAGTTTGCCTAAAATACGGACAAACCCTTTGGGAACAACAGTTTTATATTCAAACCAAAAATCAAATAGATCGCCCAGCAAAAAGATTGCTTCGGCATCTCCTTTTACCTCATTAAGCCAGGCAACAAATTTTTGTTCCCGGGGAAAACTCAACTCAGGAGTCGGAGCGCCAAAATGCTGGTCTGAAGCGAAATATATTTTTTTCATTTAGTTTTTTTGTGAAATGTGAGTTGTGAAATGTGAGATGTGAGATGTAAGTTGTGAAACTTTAAACTTTTCACTAATTACTTTTCACTAATTACATTTTACAAATTATCAGATGCATACCATTCGGCAAACGACGATTCTGTTTCCTGCAGTTTAAGTGAGAAAAGTGAAATTCCTTCAGGAAGGCGTGCTACAATCCTTTCGGCAAAATCAACCACCATATTTTCGCTTGTTGGCTGATAATCTACTAAAATAACGTGGTGACCACGATTTTTTAATTCATTTGCCAATTCTATATGTGGGGTTGTTTCATTAAAAACAGTCGCATGATCAAACTGATCGACAATTTCTTCTTTTACAATTTTCTTTAAATCCGAAAAATCAATTACCATTCCGAATTTCACATTGTTACGGTCCGTGATTGGCGAACCAATAACCGTTACCGATAATTTATAACTATGCCCGTGAACGTTTTTACATTTTCCGTCATAGCCGTACAAGGCATGTCCGGTTTCGAAATTAAATTGTTTTGTAATTCTGATTTTGCTCATCGATTTGAATTTTAGGTTGCAAATTTACAAATTAATAACCGTTTTCATCTCTTTTTTTAGCTCTGATATACATCCAGTAGGCAATTCCGACTAAAATCACGAAAGGAATAAAAGATCCGATAATCACGCCAATCTGATAACCGCTATCCGGTGCGTTTTTAATTTTCTCAGCAACGTCTGCCTGCTGAAATAATGAGATAATTTTCATTTTATGCTAATTGTTTATTGTTGTCTTTTTTTAGCCACAGAATTAAAGGATCCAATTGATCCTTAAACCTGCATGGAAAAATTTATTTTTTAAACTGAAGCAAAGCATTTCTGCTAAAATCAGACAGGACAAGTTTTCCTGTGATATTAGCACGCTCAATCAAAATAGACTCCCATTGCTCTGTGCCTTCCCAGATAATCTTTTTCATTTCCTGCAAAGCTTCAGGGTTATAGGAACTTAATTTTTTAGCAAAATTTTCGACTGCATTATCCAGATCTCCGGTTTCGCATAAAACCGAAAAAAGCCCTTTTTGAAAAGCCCAGTCTGCCGATTTCCATTCGTGTGCCGCAAGTGTCATTTGAGTCATTGCTGTTTTTCCAATTTTACGGGAAACAGCCGGTTCAATTACAAAAGGTCCGATTCCGATGGCAAGTTCAGATAATTTCACATCACTTTGAGGAGTGGCAAACACATAATCGCAAGCCGAGATAATGCCAACTCCCCCGCCAACAGCTTTTCCCTGAACGCGGCCGATTATTAATTTATTGCAATTGCGCATCGCATTTAACAAATGGGCAAATCCGGAGAAAAACTCCGTTCCCTGTTCCTCATTTTCTACCAGTAAAAGTTCGTCAAAAGAAGCACCGGAACAAAAAACCCTGTCCCCTTCGCTTTTCAGGACAATAACCGAAACCTCTTTATTCCGGCTTAAGGAATTAATTTCAGCAGTAAGTCGGTCTAACAATTCACGTGGAAAAGAATTACTTGCCGGATGGCCAAACTGAACTGTTGCAATGGTATTCTGAAAGGAAGTTTCTAAACTTCCGTTTAAATTTTCTAAACTCATAAAAAAACAGATTTAATCGTAAAGTTACGCTTTTGAAAAATATTTCTCCTGAAACTCTCCGAAATTTGTTTTTTGAAAAATATTTGACTTTATTTGCTAACGCTTTGGGGGATTAGCTCATTTGGCTAGAGTATCTCGATGAAAATCGGGAAGGTGACAGTTCGAATACGGTATTCTCCACAAAACAAAACAAGGGTGATTAGCTCATTTGGCTAGAGTATCCCGATGAAAAATCGGGAAGGTGACAGTTCAAATACGGTATTCTCCACAAAACAAAACAAGGGGGATTAGCTCATTTGGCTAGAGTACTTGCCTGGCAGGCAAGGGGTGACCGGTTCGAATCCGGTATTCTCCACATTTTTTTTATAAATTATTCACAACAAAAATACCCAAACAAATCTGTTTGGGTATTTTTGTTATTTATGTTTTATAACAATTATGTTTTACACTTACATCATATATTCCAAAACACTGAACAAGTATTACATTGGATCTTGTCAAAATATTGAACAACGCTTACAAGATCATTTAAACAGCAGAAGTAAATTTACTAAAGTCGCTAAAGACTGGGAATTAAAATATTTTGAGACATTCTTAACCAGAAGCGAAGCCTGCAAAAGGGAATTACAAATAAAAAAATTGAAAAGCAGAAAGTATATTGAAAACCTCATAGCAACAAAAGGCTAGAGTATCCCGATGCATCGGGAAGGTGACCGGTTCTCCCGATACATCGGGACGGTATTCTCCACAAAACTAAAAACCCTTGTAATTATTTACAAGGGTTTTATTTTTCTACCATTTCACAATCTTGTCATTTCTCGAGCGATAGCGAATAAGCAAAGCAAATCATACCAGAAGTTCCGTAAAGTATGTCATTAATCGTTGTCGATTCGCCAGTGTGATTTCTCGTTCCTCGAAATGACACATCTATTATTATAATAGCCCGTGGTTTCAACCACGGGAGACAGATGTTATATATATATTGCGTCCCAACGGTTGAAACCGTTGGCAATGTTCATCTGAAATGACACATCTATCGTTATAATAGCCCGCGGTTTCAACCACGGGAGACAGATGTTATGCATTACGTCCCAACGGTTGAAACCGTGGGCAATGTTCAGTTGAAATGACATCTCTATCGTTATAATTCTAAAATCCTTAAATGATTATTTTTCATTTGCCGAGTCCTCAGCATTAATATCCTCTTTTTCAGTTTTCTTGAAATCATTGTTCAATAAATCTGTCAGTTTCTTTTTTTCACGGTGATTTTTTCGAATTGTAATGACAACTAAAATGACAATCAACACTGCTACAATTCCTATTACAACCCAGTTAATTTCCATAGTTTCTAATTTTTAATAAATGTAAAAATTCAAAGCTAATTTCAATATTATCAAAAGGTTAAATATTATTTTTCCTTATCTTTTGCAACTAAAAATTGTTTTCGATAAAATACAATAGCGAAGTTTTCATCATTTTGATAAAAAATAAGCAATTATTTCCAAAATGTCCATTCAGAGCCATTATAGATACAAACCATTTTTTTTGCGCTATCATAACAAATAGTTCCTGCCATTGGTTTTATAATATTAAGATGTGGTGAAACTACATTTGGCAATATCAATGCTTTGTCCGACGATTCTAAAACCAGCACGCCATCTATAGTGCTGCTCTTTGCCCCAATTACGGTTCCTTTTTCATCCGATTCCGGCACCGATTCCTGAATAGACAAATCTACCGCCCCGGTATGAATAGATAAATCTACCCAGTCTGTACCGTTATAGTACATGACTTTTTTAAGGTTGGCATCATAAATCATCACGCCGCCTGTCAGGGCGTTGCCTGTAGGCAGTGTTGTTACCCAGGGGAGAACAATACCTGCTTTGCCACCTGCATTAAAATCCAGTACACCTGAACCACTCGGAACTGTCTTTTTTCCGATACTTGATTGTGCATTTGCTGCCATTGCTGCAAAAACTGCATAGATCACAAAAAGTATTTTTTTCATAATTATTTTTTTATTCTTTTCTATACCTGCAAATCGTAAACCTAAGACCTGTCTCCTAAAATCTTAATTAGGACATCCTTGTTGTGTCATTGCTTTCCACACTGTACCGTTGTAGAATTTTATCACATTATTTGCGGTATCATACACAATCATTCCTGCTAAAGGGTTTTTAATAGTGGTTTCCGGCCAAGCCATTCTGGTCAGTACCAATCCTCTTGTTTTAGATTCCAATATTAGGCTTCCTGCTCTTGGGTCCGACCAGTTGCGCGGTACAGCTGTCCTGTCGAGTGTAGATATGATTGTTTTTATTGGCTCTGCTGTACCTGTTACAACGGCAGGTTTATAACAGGCCACACATGCATAATCAATTCCAACACTAAGTGAAGCTGTCGGTGAAGAACATTCATAATTTTCCGAATAATACCTTAAAAAATATACACCTTCCACCCTTACATTGGCAGGATCTGCTATAACAGCTCCAGTTCTTCCATCTGTCCACTGCAAAACTGTACCGGCAGGTGGTACAGTAGAAATTATATAACTATTTAAGTTAATACTTTTTCCATTACATATGTATGCAATACTACTGCTCAATTTTGGCGAATTATCTCCAGTGGGACACTGAAATATAACCGCATTATTACTGGTAAAGGTACCTGGTGTAGAGCCAAAATCCATTGAAATACCAATTCCGTTATCAACCTTCCCTAAATCGATAGTATTCTTGAATCTCATCCAGGGAGCTGCACCCAGATTATCATTAAGATTGTTATAGTAAGCAGAATAATACCCTGACCATGCAACACCTCCTTTATACTGGAAAGCCTCATACGCGGGGGGGCGTGTGACTCCCATAATTAGGTTGGGTGCTGTGCCTTTGACAAACCCCGGTCCAGTATCATCTCCATCCAGATAGGTATCCCATGCATGTGCCAATTGTACTTTTTCGGTATTACCCTCAGGTATGGTTACCTTGTAATCAATAAGGAAATTGGCATCAGGATACCTATAGGTGTATTTTACTTCCAAAAAGTAAGTCAAGCCGTTTTTAACTGCAGCCATTTTAATCACATCTATATAATTATTTCCGTTTTCGATGTCAGACTGTTCTGTACTACTTATAACGGTAAGTCTCTGATCAAGACTGACTGGATATAAAGTTCCACCAGCATAAGATGTATTACCTATAGAAAGCACCAAACCATGTGTAGTACCCGGCACATTATAAGGCGATGTAGTACCGGTTAATAGATCCTTATCATACCTGTAAATCTGAAATTTACCTACACCAGATGCATTCCATTTTCTACGGATCTGCATGTTTCCTGCTCCGGACAAATTAATTCTAATCCCATCAGAACCATCTGCCAGCATACCTCCGGACTTATTAATTATGGTTTGTCCATAATATTCGCAGATGCGGTTATTGATAGTAAAACGATACAATTGTCCGCTTGCAGGACGTGTGGTAATTGATCTGACTAAAGTTCCGGAAGTTCCTGGATTGGTAGCAGGATCTGTTAACCACGTTTGTACGACAGACATACCAACATTATAATAAAGACCAATAGCTGCAGGATAAGTTACTGCATTAAAAACATCATTAGCTTCCTGATTATAGATATATTCAACTGAATTGGTCCCTTCGTAAATTTTTACCTGAAAGCTAATAACAGATCCGGTAGCATTATAAGCCCATTTCCAGTTTTTCCATTCTGCGGTAAACACACGATTAGGTGCTGCACCACTTGTCTGATAGGAGAAAGCACCAGTTCCTGCACCGCTTAAATGAGTCCATAAAGGAGCTAATACTGTTTCGGCGCCTGATACACTAGCAAATGAAGTTGAAATTGACTTACCAAAAGACAAATATCCATTAGAACTGGCGTAAAAAGTGGTGTAATCTGTACATCCGACCGTAAAAGTAAACCCAATAGGCAACGCAGTACTTATTCGCTCATCTCCATTAATATTTGATACGGCTGTACCACCAACCAGAGGTATAAAAGTAAAAATCAAATTCCTGTAGACCATATCAGTATTTCAAGAATATCTGATTGTGACGGCGCTTTGTTTGTCGTGGGCGATGGTATGCAGCCTATACTCAGAAGCGGTGATATCGTGGTGTACAAAAAAACAAATAATCCCGCGTTCAATATCATTTGGGGTGAAATGTACCTCATCTATGTTTATAATGACGGCAACGAATTCTTTTTGACCCGTTTCCTGATGAAGTCGGAACGCGAGTCGTATGTACGTTTTGTTTCTCAAAATCCCAGTCATCAGACTTTGGAATTTCCGGTAAGCAGTATTAAGGCACTGGCTTTGGTAAAGGCCTCGGTGAAGATTAATTCGCAGTTTTAGTTTTTTTGGCGAAGATTTATACCTATAAGTTTAAATAACCGTGATTTGCTTCGCTGCGCCTGAAGTGCGGATTGGCGCAAAAAAAGATTGAGCAACCTCAGCCTTTTTTCTTCTTTTTATTTGTTTTTTTCAAGTGCAAAATTAGGATGTAGTTAATCAGTAAATAAACTATATCTAATTATTCTACGTTAATGAAAAATAAATAGCTATAAAAACATTAAATAAAATACAGCAATATTATTAACAAAATCTTGCTAATTACTATCGATTTAATCCTTTCAAACAAAAACTAAAAATATGTCTTATTCTGTTATTACTGAATCAAATAGTAGTACACTAAAAAAACACATCTGTTTAATTTTGCACAAAATTTGTTTTTCTTTTGAATGGACTGTCATTTTAAATATTTCTGAATTAGTACCCTGAAAATTGCAATACATCATTCATATATAAAACATCTTTAAAACCGTAATTATCAGTTACGGTTTTTTTATGTCTGACCCTGTAGACAGAAAATAAAACGCATCATCTAATGCTGTTTACCATTTATAAATTTTTTATCTTGGTACACCTGTTAAACCAATAACTAATTTATGAAAATAAAGATATACGCTGTTTCTGTAATCCTGGCACTATTGTTTTCCTGTAATAAAAAAGAAGAAACCAAAACGGTCCGCCCCGGCCTGGTAGAAAACAACGAAACAAAAACCGATAGCCTGCCGGAAACCGAAGAAACTCCCAAAAAAGAAAGCATCAATCTGTTTACTATAATGCCAAAAGACAGCAGCGATGTGGTTTTTGTTTCGCTTTCAGATATTTACAATATAAGCGAAGGCAATGCTACACCGGCAATGCCCGCTATCGAAACAATGGACATCATAACCGCACAATATTTTACACTCGAAAAGAAATACCGAAAAAGGTTTCTGTCACAGACCCATATTTCAGAATCTGATTCTGTTTTTATTTACGATTATGCCAAAAACAAACTGGCTTCTTTTGGGGTAAAAAACCTAAAAGCAACTGCGCTGATAAATGGTTATTCTTCTTCAGAAGATTTCCCCTACGCTCCTTCTGACTACATGATTGGCTTTGAAATCAATAAAAAATACCTAAACGGATTCAGCGAATATTACAGAGATGCTTTGGTATATGTCGGCAAAGAAAATCCGTTTGCAAAAGAACAATTAACACCTCCTGACTGGAAAAAAGTGGCTGCAAAAGAATTTCCGTCAAGACCTTTGAAAAACGAAGACAAAAAACTGCTGAAAAATACTGCTATCGGCAATACTTATGCATTTAAGACAAACAGTTACCACTATTTTCTACAGGATTATACAGACAACCGCAAAAATCTTTACGCAAGACGTCTTCTGGTTACCGACCCTAAAACAAAAGACATTATCATAGAAAAACTCTACAGTCCGAGCGAAGGCACCACGCCAAGCCCGCTAAACTACGAAGAAGGCGATGATATTGTAAATCAGTGGACGGGTAAACTTTTTAAAGACAAACCTGAGGTTGTTTTCGGTTTTCTGTACGAGTCATTCGGATGTCCGGGGATTTCGATTATTGACAAATCAAATGAGGAAATTTATCTGCAATGCGATAATCGCCATTGATTGATGCTTAACCGCCTTGTATGTCATCCTGAGGAACGAAGGATCACACGAGAAGCTCGACAAAGAGAAGTAGAATTACTTTGTAGAATTACTAGTGTGATCCTTCGTTCCTCAGGATGACAACTTTGCGGATTTCTTTTTTGCAACACTACAAAAAGAAAGTATATTCGCACAAAAAAATCATGCTAAATGCACAAAGTGGTTTTCGCACTTACTATGTCTATATCTTAACCAATAAACACCGCTCTACTTTTTATATTGGCGTCACTAATAATCTCAAAAGAAGACTTTCTGAACACAAAGCAAATATTCAAAACCGTGACAAAACTTTTGTAGCAAAATACAATATCGAATTTTTAATATACTACGAAAAGTTCAATTGGATTCAGGAAGCAATTGCACGAGAAAAAGCATTAAAGGGCTGGAAAAGAGACAGAAAAATTGAACTGGTAAAAGCTTTTAATCCAACTTTCGATTTTCTGAATCATTTTGAGTAAAAATGGGTAACAGGTTTGGAGGGTATTATAATTCACCCGCCTTTTGTATCATCCTGACGAAGGAAGGATCGCACGAGGAGCTCCGCAAAAAAGAAGTAGAATTACTTTGTAGAATTGCTAGTGTGATCCTTCGTTCCTCAGGATGACAAGATTGCGGATAAACTTTGGGCCTTAGCGCCTTTCGGTAAATCAGATTACTTCAACAAAAACCCCAATCGAATCGACCCAAAGAAATATCCTCTGTTTGTATCATTAACATCGCCTTCTAATTCCCTGCCACGGTAGATAAAAGAATATGACATGTTGAAATTATTGTGTCTGTATTTCAATCCAAACTCTGCATTAAAACGAAGCGGTACCAAATCATACGTAATCGGACTTGTATCGTTAAACATACTGCCTTCTATCGTGGCATCATAAAACTGGTAATTGACACTTGGCATGGCGTAGAAATAAAATTCGCTGATGTTTGGCTGCGCGTCTGCACTTACAGAAGCATCATGAAGATTGGAATCGTAAACGGGAAGCAGTTTCTTAAATCCGATCCGGGTTAAAAAACCGGTTGAAACGCCTGTGAAAATAGTACCCAGATTAGCTTCTGACTGAAAATGAAGATCTACAAAATCATTATGTTTTGACGGAAACAATTTCTTCGAATACATCACATGCGCCTGAACTGCTAAAGCGTTATGCAACTGGTTTTCCCAGCCGTATACTTTTTTATATCCAATAATTTTATGAAATCCGACCTGTGTTTCCTCACCCAAAGCATTGGGTCCCATATACCCCAATTGAAAATCGGTTTTGAGAACAGATTCACTTTGGTAAAAAAAACTTCTTCCGCCTTCGGCAAAAAGATAGGCTGTAAAAGGGCGGTCGTTTAAGTCAACAGCTTCCTTATTTATAAAACGCGGATTATAAATATATTGTCCTATACGGAATTCCGTGATTTTTTTCTTGATTTTGGGGTTCTCGTTTTTGGATAAAAACCGATAAAAAATTTCCAGTCCATTGGTATAATACATATCGTTTTTAGACGAAGTGTATAAATCGTTATCGGTTATAAACCCTATTTCGGTAGTTTTTCCTTGTCCAAAAATAAATGTCGATGTCAATATTAACAGCACAAGAACGGCTTTTTTATTTCCCATCATAATTTATTTTTCCGACAGCGCGCATTTCGCGAACGATTCTTTCCTTACGTCTGTTAATATAACTTGAAGATCCTGTTGCTTTAAATTTTCTCGGATTTGGCAATATGGCGGCGATTCCGGCTGCCTGCATTGGGGTCAGGCTCGAAGCGTCACGACGGTACCAATGTTCGGTTGCTGCGTATGCCCCGTAAACACCGTCACCCATTTCGATACTGTTCAGGTAAACTTCCATGATACGCTCTTTGCCCCAGATCACTTCAATCAAAACCGTAAAATAAGCTTCTAATCCTTTACGGAAATAGCTTTTTCCCTGCCATAAAAAAACATTTTTGGCTGTTTGCTGCGAAATGGTGCTACCGCCACGAATCCTTCGGCCGCGTTCGTTGCTTTTATATGCTTTTTGAAGTGCTTTGAAATCAAAACCATTGTGGCTCAAAAATGTTCCGTCTTCGCTTGCAATAACGGCTTTTTGCAAATTCATTGAAATCTTTTCAATAGGTTCCCAGTCGTGATCAAAATAGACTGCTTTTCCGTCTAATTTGTTTTCGATGGCACGAATTAACATTAGCGGAGTAAACGGAACCGGTATGTATTTAAACAAAATAACAGATCCGATTGAAAGTCCGAAAAACCATAAAAATAATTTTATAAAAAACCATTTTACTTTTTCTCCAAAAGACCTGTTTGACTTCTTTGAAGAAGATTTTGGCTTAGGTTTACTTGCTGTTGTTTTTTTTGGTGCTGGTTTTTTTACTGCCATTATATTAAATCTGCTAATTCTGTTCCTATTAAACTTCCGATTGCGACACCCATGCCGCCCAGACGCACTCCACAAAACACGTTTTCAGAGAGTTGCTGTACAACGGGATTTTTGCTGTTCCCTACTCCCATGATACCGCTCCAGCGGTGAGCGATCTGAAATTCCTGATTTGGTAAAATTACATTTTTCAGCAAATCTTCCAATTTATTTTGGACAATTTTCGTTTGTCCGAATTCGGTTGTGGTTTCTGTTTCAAAATCCAGATTCCGGCCGCCGCCAAGTAAAATCCTGTCGCCGATATTTCTAAAATAATAATACCCGCGATCAAGGTGAAAAGTTCCTTTTATATCTAAATCCGGAATGGGTTCTGTAATTAAAACCTGCGCCCTGGCCGGCTGAACTGCGCCTTTTGTCAGCGCATTTGCAAATCCGTTTGTGGCAAAAAGTATTTTTTTTGAGGTAAAACTAAAATCGTTCAAAACCACTTCTACTTCATTTCCTTTGTCCAGATAAGAAGTCACCGTTTGCTGATTTAAAATCAGGATATCGGCTGCAACTGCCTGTTTTAGCAATTCCTGCATCATATTTCCTGTATCTATCTGAGCTTCAAAAGGATTAAAAATCAGATATTCCTGAATATTTTCAAAACCAAACCGGTCAACTTCTTTGCTGAAAACGTCCGCTTTAAAAAGTGGTTTCAGGATTTCGTTTATAAAAGGCAATTTATTTATACAATCATTAAAACCTCTTTCATCATCTTTCAGAAAAACTTCGTATCCGCCGTGAGGCTTAAAATCAATCGCGGTATCTCCTAATCTTTTTCGCAGCAACTGCAAACCCTGCCAGCGTTTTTCAATTAGCTTTATGACATCTTCCTCAGAATGTGTTTTTAAATCCTCGATGATTTCAGAAAGGCTTCCAAAGCAGGCAAAACCGGCATTTTTTGTACTGGCTCCCTGTGGCAGCATTCCTCTTTCTAAAACCAGAATTTTTGCAGCCGGAAATCTTTCGCGCAGGCGCAATCCTGCATGCAGACCTACAATACCGCTTCCGACGATTGTGTAATCGACATTTGTAAACCAATTTTTAAGTTCCCAGTAACTTAATTCCATTTGCGTATTTATATAAATTCCAATCTTGGGTTAAATTACAAATTTTTAAATTCCAAATTCCAAAAAAAATGCTTTTAACCTGTTTTTTTCACAACTTCATCAATTACTTTCATTCACTATTTCATGCTGAGCGAAGTCGAAATCTCGTTAATGCGTAACCTTCGACTTCTCAGGTGACAACCATAATTATAAATCTTAAAGAAATTTGGAATTTCTCCCAAGGCTTCGGGATTGGAATTTCATAATTGGGAATTTAACAATAATTGGGATTTGGAATTTATCCCGAAGCTTCGGGATTGGAATTTAAAATTCGTACTTTTAGCGCCACAAAAAAATAGAATATCAATATGAAAAAAGTATTATTTACAACCTTAATGATGATGAGTTTAAGCGCTATCGGACAGAATGTAATGTCACCGGAATTGTTATGGAAATTAGGAAGAGTAACTCCGCTCGGACTTTCAAAAGATGAAAAAAACATTGTTTTTAAGGTTACAACTCCTTCTGTAGAAGAAAACAAATCAAGTTCTAAATTTTACATTTTGCCTGTAACGGGCGGAAATGCAACTGAAATTAAAGACACTAAAGAAGTGTTAACAGACAAAAATATTTCGCCTGACGGAAAGTTTTTGGTTTACAACGAAGAAGTAAAAATTGATAAGGTTTTAGGAAAAGATTTTTATCCGTCTTTGGATAAATCTGATGCCCAGATTTATGACGGTTTAGATTATCGTCACTGGGACACGTGGAATGAAGGAAAATTCAACCATGTTTTTTATAAAGAAAACAAAAAGGATGCTGTCGGAACTGACATCTTAAAAGGAGAAACTTTTGACAGCCCGCAAAAACCTTTTGGCGGTGACGAAGATTATATCTGGTCGCCTGACGGAAAAAGTATTTTGTATGTGTGCAAGAAAAAAGCCGGAACTGCTTATGCCATTTCAACTAATACCAACATTTATGAGTACAATTTAGAAACTCAGAAAACGGTAAACAGAACCGAAGATAATTTGGGTTATGATACGGCTCCCCAATTTTCACCAACAGGAAACCTTAGCTGGCTTCAAATGAAACGTGATGGTTATGAAGCGGATAAAAATGATATTATTGTTGATTTTAAAGGTTTAAAAATAAACCTGACTTCAAACTGGGACGGGACTGTTGATCATTTTATCTGGAGCAAAGATGGCAAAAAAGTATATTTTGCAGCTCCGGTTGATGGTACGAAACAACTTTTTGAAGTTAATTTTCCCGGGTTGACCAAAATCGCAATTCAGGTTCGTCAATTGACAAAAGGTGATTTTGATGTGAATGACCTTGTTGGTTTTTCGGGTGATGACATTATTGTTACGAGAACTGATATGAACCATGCTGCAGAAATTTTCTCTTTTAACCTGAAGAAAAATACCTGGAAACAATTGTCCAATGTTAACACGGAAACATACAAAACGCTTACGCTAAGCAAAACCGAGAAACGTTATGTAACAACGACAGATGGCAAAAAAATGCTGGTTTGGGTAATCCTTCCTCCAAATTTTGATGCTTCAAAAAAATATCCAACGCTTTTATACTGCCAGGGCGGACCGCAATCTGCATTGACACAATCGTATTCTTACCGTTGGAATTTCTCTTTAATGGCTGCCAAAGGTTATGTTGTGGTTGCTCCTAACCGTCGCGGAATGCCGGGTCATGGTGTTGAATGGAATGAACAAATCAGTAAAGACTGGGGCGGTCAGGTTATGGATGATTATCTTTCGGCCATTGATGATGTGGCAAAAGAAAGTTATGTTGACAAAAGCCGTTTGGGTTGTGTTGGTGCCAGCTACGGAGGGTATTCTGTGTTTTATTTAGCCGGAATTCACAAAAACCGTTTCAAAACATTTATTGCACATGATGGGGTTTTTAATACACAAAGTATGTTTGGTACTACCGAAGAGGTTTTCTTTAACAACTGGGATTTTGGGGGTGCTTATTGGGAAAAAGACAATGCTGTTGCCCAAAAAACCTACACCACTTTTAACCCTGCAAGTTTAGTGCAGAACTGGAATAAACCGATCTTGATTATTCAGGGAGGAAAAGATTTCCGTGTGCCAATCGGACAGGGACAGGAAGCTTTCCAGGCGGCTCAGCTAAGAGGGATTAAAAGTCGTTTCTTATATTTCCCGGAAGAAAATCACTGGGTGCTGAAACCTCAGAATGCACAGGTTTGGCAAGGTGAATTTTTTAAATGGCTAAGCGAAACACTATAGTTTAAAAACAGCTTTAAAATAAATAACCACAGATTTCTCAGATTAATCTTATTCCTCTGAAAAATCTGTGGTTTTTTTGTAACTTTTGCGTAAAATTATATAAGATATTGGCGTTGGATTATTAACCCAAATCAGAAAATTTTAAATAAATTGCGGCATATTCACGCCTAAAAAACTTCCAAATTATATATTTTATGGAAAGTAAAAAAAGTTACATGCCGATAAAAGTTCTCTTCAGTTACATTGTCTTACTGGGCCTTGTCATTACTGTGGGATGGTTTTTATACTCCGAAAATGTTGTTTACAATAAACTGGAAGATAAAATTGCACTTGAAAAAACAAAAATCCTAAGGGTCAGCAAGCTTTTTTCTAACGTTTATAAAACAGAAAGCCTCGCCCGAAAAACAATTCAGACAAACTCCGAAAGTGATTTTAAAAGCTATCTTATTGAAACGGATTCCTTAAAATCAAGAATTGATACCTTAAAACAAATTGTTACTACAGAATATCAGAAAACATTATTAGACAGCGTAACGTATTTACTATCTGAAAAAACAGATAATATCAAACAGTTAAAAACCATTAAAAATAAAGCTGAGGATGAAGTTTCTGTTAATACTGCTATTGACGAAATCACCAAAATGGAGTTTAAACTCCGTAAACTCGAACTTCAGGATTTTACTAAAAATCCGAATGAATTAGGCAGTTACCAAAAAAATGTGCTTCAGAAATATGTCGATTATCTTAATCAGAATATTCCGGATGACAGCACAAATACTTTGAGCAAACAGGCTTCTGATTCTATATTGGCCAATTCAAAAAAATTACTGAGCAACGTAAAACTAAAAGCGGAAAAAAAGAAGGAATCACTGAATTTTGAAGAAAACAAATTACTTAAAAATGAAATTGCCATTTCTGAACAGCTTCGAAAAGTACTTCGAATTATTGAACGCGAGATCATAATCAATTCCATAAAAAATAATTCACTTAAGGAAAAATCACTTAAAAAGGTCAATGAGATTGTTACGGTTTCTGCGATCATCGGTTTATTTCTTACGGTGTTTTTCTCTATTTTGATTGTGAGTGATTATTCGAAATCGCAGGTCTATAAAAAGCAGCTTGAGATCGCAAACTTCAAAACCAAAAACCTGCTTAAAAGCCGTGAACAGCTTATCTCTACGGTAAGCCACGACCTCAAAACGCCATTGAGTACCATTGTGGGCTATACCGAACTTCTTGGCAATTCTGATGTGAACACGAAGCAGTCCTATTTTATAAAAAATATTAAAAACTCGTCTAATTATATTTCACAGCTGGTACAGGATTTACTGGATTTTTCTCAAATCGAAGCCGGAAAAATCAGTATAGAAAAAGTTCCTTTCTCATTGCCAGAGGTAATCGAAGATGCCGCCAAAAATATTCAGACGGTCTATAAAGACAAACCAATTGATCTTATTATCAATATTGATGAAAAGCTAAATACGAAAATAGTTGGAGACCCGTTTCGTCTGAAACAAATCCTGACCAATATTGTTGGAAACGCCTATAAATTTACAGAACAGGGTTTTATAAAAATCAGCACCTATGTTACAGAAGACGATTTCTATACCATTACCATTGAAGATACCGGAATTGGAATTGAAAAAGGAAATCAGGAACTGGTTTTTGAAGAATTTGCACAGGCCAATGAAAATATTGAAAAGAAATATGGCGGAACCGGTTTAGGGCTTTCGATATGCAAAAAAATAATTTCTATCCTGGGAGGAAGCCTAAACCTTAAAAGTGAATTTGGAGAAGGAAGTACTTTTAAAATCATGCTTCCCTTATTATTTGACAATAGTGAAAATAAGGTTGCCGAAGTTATCAGACAACCGGCCAGTGTCAATATCAAAAAACAGACTTTTGTTGTGATTGATGACGATATTAATCTGCTGAATCTGACGAGTGGCGTTTTAAGGCAGGAAAAGCATACTGTTTTGTCTTTTGACAGAGCTGCAAAAGCTTTAGAAGCCATTTCTGCTACTAATTTCGATTTTATTATCACCGATATTCAGATGCCTGAAATGGATGGTTTTATGTTTATTGAGAAATTAAAAAACTCGAATAACACTACATTCAGGAATCAGCCCGTAATTGCACTTACCGGAAGGACTGATCTGGACTTTTCGGTTTATACACAGGCTGGTTTTACAACGGTTATCAAAAAACCTTATTCGCCTAAAGTGTTACTGGAAACGATTCATCATATTTTGGAAAATGGGAAAATTTCAGATACTGAAATCAAACCAACAGAAGAAATTACACCAACACAATTATATTCGCTGGAAACCTTAAAAGAGTTTTTGGGCAACGATGATGATGCCTTAAGGGATGTTATAAATTCATTTATTGAAAGTACAGGGGAAAATCTGGTCTATCTTAGCAAAGCAATTGCAGAAAAAAACCAGGATGAAATAAGTACAATTACCCACAGAATTGCCCCGATGTTTAAGCAGATTCAGTCTAATGATATTGCAAACACCCTGAAAGCTCTGGAAAAAAATGAATTTAACGATGAAGATCTGGAAAACGTTTTTGAAGGTTTAAAAACCAAAACCGAAATTCTTTTTGACTCTTTAAAACAAGAAGCCGTCTAATCGATATTATACTGCTTCAGTTTATTGTAAAGCGTTTTTCTGGTAATCTTCAGCAACTTTGCCGCTTCAGATTTATTATTCTGTGCTTTTGATAAGGCATGGATAATGGTTTCTTTTTCGTTTTCTGATAACGAAAAAGTATTGGTGGAATTCTGCTGTTTTTGGATTTGAAAAAATTCAGCCGGCAGCACATCGCTTTCGATATAATCTCCACGTGTCAATAATGTGGCACGTTTTACGCAGTTTTGTAATTCACGTAAATTTCCCGGCCAGCTATAATTCTGGAAAATTTTGACCACATCCGGAGAAAATCCGATAATTTCTTTATTTAACTGCTGATTGGCTTTCTCCAGGAAATAATCGGCAAAAACCATTAAATCTTCTCCTCTGTCTGTCAATGAAGGAGACTGAATCGAAAATTCATTAATCCTGTGATATAAATCTTCACGGAAATCGCCATTTTTTACTGCTTCACGCAAATCTTCATTTGTAGCGGTAATGATTCTTATATCAACATTTATTTCTTTGTTGCTTCCGACCGGTTTTATTTTTCGCTCCTGAAGCGCTCTTAGAAGCTGTATTTGATTTTCGTATGAAAGATTCCCTATTTCATCTAAAAAAAGAGTTCCTCCGTTAGCGGCCTCAAAATAGCCCATTTTGTCGCTAATAGCTCCGGTAAATGATCCTTTCAAATGTCCGAAGAATTCACTTGCCGCCAATTCCTTTGGAATGGCTCCACAGTCAACGGCTATGAAATTATTGTTTTTTCTGTTGCTTTGCTGATGGATACTTTTTGCAATAATTTCTTTTCCGGTTCCGCTTTCCCCAATTATCAAAACTGACATATCAGTCGGGCTTACCAGTTGAATGTGATCCAGCAATTTTTTTGAAGCTACAGAAATTCCTTTTACAAATTCATTTTCTGTGGCAGCAGCTTGTTTTTTTACGGGTTTGGTTTCTTTGGCGGGAGATTCGCTTTGCGGAGTTTGTAAAGCATTTGTGATAACCAGTAATACCTCATCAGGATTAAATGGTTTGGAAATATAATCTGCAGCACCGTTTTTAATCGCTTTTACTGCTGTATTCACATCCGAGTATCCTGTCATTAAAATTACAGGTATTTCGGGGTGAGAATTCTTAAATTCAGCCATAAGACCAATACCGTCAGAATCAGGTAAACGAAGATCGGTCAAAATCAAATCAAACGATTCGTTTTTGACAGCTATTCTTGCTTCTGCAGCAGAAAAGGAAATAGTAACTTCATATGCTTTTTTTACTAGGAACTTCTCTAATAATTTGCAGAATGAAATATCATCTTCTATTAATAAAATCTTTGGCATTTGTTTTTAGTGACTTTTTTGCTAAAATAATACTATTAAACTTGTATTCTCATAAAATTTTGCAAAAAAAAAGAGATTGTTTTATAACAATCTCTTTTTCACCAAAAACATAAATCTAATTCACCTAATTATATTTTCAACCAATTGCCATTGACATCTGAGTAAACAGTAGCCTTTTGGTCACCAACTGATATATCTAATTTATATTCCTTTTTATCGTTCACATAAGCTTTCACTAATTTTGCTCCCGGATAAGCAGTTTCCAAAGCTTTTTTTACTGCTGCCGGTACAGTATCTGCACTGATTTCAGTATATTCTGCCTGAACGCCTGCTTCAATATTTGCTTCTACTGAAGATGTAATTGTGGTAGCATAAATAGATAAACTTGCTAAAACGATTGCTGCTGAAAGAACTATCTTTTTCATAATAAATTATTTTTTAATGATATTTCCTGAAGCATCTGTGAATATAGTGTACTTCGTTTCTCCTTTTGAGATTTCAAGTTTATATTCTTTCTTTTCGTTTACATAGGCTTTTTCAAGCTTTGTTCCCGGAAAAGATTTTTCTATCGTTGACTTAACTGCTGCCGGAACAGCATCTGCGCTAACCTCAGTAAACTCATCCTGAATAATTACTGATTGATTCATTGAATTTTGTATTAAAGGAGAGGCTGCGTTAACAGTTAAACTTCCTAAAACGATTGCTGTGGATAATAGTAACTTTCTCATAATGATTGTTTGTTTGGGTTATCTGATAGTTTGTTTATTTTTTAAGGATATTTCCTTGAGCATCAGTGTAGATAGTTGATTTTACATCTCTTACAACAATGTCAATTTTATATTCCTTTTTATCGTTTACATAAGCTTTTTCCAGTTTTACTCCAGGATAAGCATTATCTAATGCTGTTTTGATTGCTGCCGGAACGGCATCAACTTCTTTATATTCATCCTGCGTTACTGTCTGAACCATTGGATTTTTTACTAAAACGGTTCCTGCCTGCGCTGAAAGTGTTCCCAGAACAATTGCAGCTGATAAGATTAATTTTTTCATAATGTATAATTTTTACGGTTACTTGTGGTTATTTTTTGATCCAGGTTCCGTCTGCATTTGCAAAAAGATTTCCTGTTTTATCTCCAACTGTAACGTCTAGTTTGTATTGTGAGTTTGCATTTTTATATGCTTTAGAAAGAACTGCATCAGGGTATGCTTTTTTAAGAGCATCTGTAACTGCTACAGGAACTTCTTCTAATTTTACCTCAGTATATTCATCTTGAACTGAGACTGTTTTTACGATTGTATTTGTTATTGGTGAAGTTGAGGCAAATGATGTTAAACCTCCCAAAACGATTGCGGCTGATAAAAATAAATTTTTCATGGTAGTTATATTTTAATATCGTTAATTTAATTTTAGTATTCTTGATCTGAATTTTCACGGGAACGCTGATTATTTTTTGATCCAGGTTCCGTCTGCGTTAGCATAAAGGTTTCCTACTTTATCTCCTACTGCAACATCTAGTTTGTATTCTGATTTTGCATTTTTGTATGCTTTAGAAAGTACTGCATCCGGATATGCTTTTTTCAAAGCGTCTGTAATTGCTGCCGGTACTTCTTCTAATTTGATTTCAGTATATTCATCCTGAATTGAAACTGTTTTTACTATTGTATTAGTAATTGGTGAAGTTGAAGCAAATGATGTTAAACCTCCCAAAAGGATTGCGGCTGATAAAAATAAATTTTTCATAATGTGTATATTTAAGTTATATAATAGTTTTGTTTACGCTTTAGATAATGAAATTATTATGCCGTAACTCAAAACCAACCATCAAAACCTTATAAACCCCTATAAACAAAGAGTTTAAATACATCGTGCCAAAATTGGGATATTATAAAAAGTGTGTAATCATTGCAAAAAGTGTGTAAAAAGTATACACTAAATGTGTTTACTTACCCGAAAAGCCATAAAAAAACCGGCAGATTTTTAATCTCTGCCGGTTCCGATAAATATATAAACTAAAAAAGGCTGTCAATGACAGCCTTTTAAATTATTCTATTGGATTCATTTTAAAAGTATCCATAAATGCAGTTGTATAATCTCCTGCAATATATTTCGGATCATCCATTAATTGTCTGTGGAAAGGTATAGTCGTTTTCACACCTTCGATTACGAATTCATCCAAAGCTCTTCGCATTTTGCTGATCGCTTCTTCACGAGACTGTGCAGTTGTAATTAACTTAGCAATCATCGAATCGTAATTTGGCGGAATACTGTAACCAGAATAAACGTGAGTATCTAAACGTACTCCGTGTCCTCCTGGCATATGAAGCGTAGTAATTTTTCCCGGTGAAGGACGAAAATCATTATAAGGATCTTCAGCATTAATACGACATTCTATAGCGTGTAATTCCGGTAAGTAGTTTTTTCCAGAAATTGGAATTCCTGCTGCAACCATAATCTGCTCACGAATCAAATCATAATCAATAACCTGTTCTGTGATTGGATGCTCTACCTGAATACGTGTATTCATTTCCATGAAATAGAAATTTCTGTGTTTATCAACCAGAAATTCTACTGTTCCTGCTCCTTCGTATTTAATGAATTCAGCAGCTTTTACAGCAGCCTCACCCATTTTAGCACGCAATTCGTCAGTCATGAATGGTGAAGGTGTTTCTTCAGTAAGTTTTTGGTGGCGGCGTTGTACAGAGCAGTCTCTTTCAGAAAGGTGACATGCTTTACCGTAAGAATCTCCAACCACCTGGATTTCGATATGGCGTGGTTCTTCAATAAGTTTCTCCATGTACATACCATCATTTCCAAACGCAGCAGCAGCTTCCTGACGTGCACTTTCCCATGCTTTTAAAAGCTCATCTTCTTTCCAGATGGCACGCATTCCTTTTCCTCCACCTCCGGCAGTAGCTTTCATCATTACCGGGTAGCCAATTTCTTTAGCTGTTTTTTGTGCATGCTCAAAAGAATCTAACAATCCGTCTGAACCTGGTACACATGGTACTCCTGCCGCTTTCATTGTAGCTTTTGCAGAAGCTTTGTCTCCCATTCTGTCGATCATTTCAGGAGCGGCACCAATAAATTTGATTCCGTGTTCCTGACAAATTTTAGAGAATTTAGCATTCTCAGAAAGAAAACCGTATCCTGGGTGAATTGCATCTGCATTTGTAATTTCTGCAGCAGCAATAATATTTGACATTTTCAAATACGATAAGTTACTTGGAGGAGGACCAATACAAACCGCTTCGTCAGCAAACTTAACATGTAGACTTTCTGCATCGGCTGTAGAGTAAACTGCTACAGTTTTGATTCCCATCTCTTTACATGTACGAATTACACGAAGTGCAATTTCCCCTCTATTCGCAATTAATATTTTTTTAAACATCTTATTTAAATTAAAAATTACAAATTCCAATCTCCAAATTCCAACTCATTGGATTTTGTAATTTCTCTATTGGAATTTTTAAAAATTATGATGGATCAACTAAGAATAAAGGTTGGTCAAATTCTACCGGAGACATATCATCTACAAGAATTTTTACGATTTTACCTGAAACTTCTGATTCGATTTCGTTGAATAATTTCATTGCTTCAATTACACAAAGAACATCACCTTTAGCAATAGTGCTTCCTACTTCAGTGAAAACTGGTTTGTCCGGAGACGGTTTTCTATAAAAAGTTCCAATAATTGGCGATTTTATAGTAATGTATTTAGAATCGTTAGCAGCTGGTGCTTCTGGAGTTACATTTACAACTGTCGGAGCCGTAACTTGCGGAGCTGTTGCCTGAGGCAATGCTTGCTGGGCAGGCAATTGCTGTACATAAGTTGCTTCTGTTACATTTGTTTCCAAAGTTGTTCTGATCGTGATTTTTACATCATCCATTTCTAACTTAACTTCTGCAACTCCCGAATTTGCAACAAATTTGATTAGGTTTTGAATTTCTTTTAAATCCATAATGATTCGTTTTTAGTTTAATTTATTTTTTATCGTAAGCCCATTTCAGGTAAATAGATCCCCAAGTGAATCCACCACCAAAAGCGGCAAAAATAATGTTATCTCCTTTTTTGAATAAGTGTTCAAAGTCGCTTAGGACTAATGGCAAAGTTGCAGAAGTTGTATTACCATATTTTTCAATATTCATTAATACTTTAGAATCTTCAAGTTCCATTCTTCCTGCAGTTGCATCAATAATACGTTTGTTTGCCTGATGCGGCACTAACCAGCTAACATCTTCGTTAGTCAGATTGTTTCTTTTCAGAATCAATTCACTGGCATCTGCCATATTGGTTACTGCATATTTGAAAACGGTTTTCCCGTCCTGAATAATATTATGTTGTCTGTTTTTTACGGTCTCTTCTGTAGTTGGTATCAGAGAACCACCGGCAGGAATTTTAAGAAAGTCGCGTCCTACACCATCGCTACGTAAATATTCATCTTGCAAACCTAAACCTTCGTAATTTGGCTCAAATAAAACAGCTCCTGCTCCATCTCCAAAAATAATACAGGTTGCACGGTCTGTATAATCTACAATTGATGACATTTTATCAGCACCAATTAACAATACTTTTTTATATCTTCCTGACTGCACATAGGCTGCTGCAGTAGACATACCATATAAGAAACTTGAACATGCAGCCTGCAAATCGTATGCAAATGCATTTGTAGCCCCAATTTCTGTTGCAACATAAACTCCTGTAGAGGCTACCGGCATATCTGCTGTAGCTGTTGCCATTATAATCATATCAATCTCTAAAGGATCAATGTTAGCTTTCGCTATTAAATCTTGTGCTGCTTTTATAGCAAGAAACGATGTTCCTTTATCAGCATCTTTAAGAATTCTTCTTTCTTTTATTCCGGTACGAGTGGTAATCCATTCGTCATTGGTATCAACCATTGTTTCCAATACCTTGTTCGAAAGTACAAAGTCAGGCACATAAGCTCCAACAGCGGTAATTGCGGCTGTGATTGTATTCATTATATTCTATATTTCCTTTCAAATACCTCTATTTGAAAAATTTTTAAAAGACTTGAAAATTACAAAAAAAAACAAAACAAATTTGTATCTATTTTCTTAAAAAACGAAAAGTATAACCAACAAAAAAAACTCTCACAAGGTGAGAGTTCCAATATTTTTTACAAAAACGTATTAAGCAACCGCTTCAGATTTATCGATAACAACTTGTCCTCTGTAATACATTTTACCTTCATGCCAGTAAGCTCTGTGGTATAAATGTGCTTCTCCAGTAATTGGACATGTAGCGATTTGAGCTACAGTAGCTTTATAATGTGTTCTTCTCTTATCTCTTCTTGTTTTCGAGATTTTTCTCTTAGGATGTGCCATTTTACTATATTATTTATCCGTTAATAGTTTCTTTAATTTTTCCCAACGCGGGTCAATATCTTCTTCTTCTTTATTCTCAACTTTTTCTTCTTTGACTCTTAATTCATTCAGCTTTGTTAAGGCTTCCGTCTGCAGACTTCCGTCTTTAACTCCCGGATGAACTCGTTTTTGTGGTACAGAAAGTGCAATCATTTCATAAATGTATTGTGCTACATCTATCTCGAACTCTCCATGTGGCAAAATCAGCAACTCTTCATTATCGTTGTTGAATTCATCTCCAAAACGAACAATCAGTTTCATTTTACCTTTTAAGGGAAGATCAAAATCTTCGCCAGTCAGATCACAAGGCACATTTACAGTTCCTTTGTGTTTAAAATCCAACTCCAGCATAGTGCTTTTCTTGTCTAAAACCAAACTTACTTTGATATCTGAATTTTGAAATTCGTCATATTCAAAGTTCTCAAAGAACGCATTATTTATCTGATACTCAAAATGGTGTTTTCCTAGTTTTAATCCTACGAAAGGAATTAAAAATTCTTTTGTTTTGCTCATTTCAACATCAATTTGAACAATTCATATCTGAAAACAGATATCTGAATTGGGGTGCAAAGATATAAAATTATTATAAATCTAATAATCTTATTGACCTTTTTTTGTTTATAACTGTTTTTCTTTTATTTTAAGAGGTTTTTGGCTAATCTCCTCATACTGATTACGCGAACGAAAAATATCAATTGCAAGATAAACTGCCTCTTTAAACGAATTGTAATCTGCCTCATCTTTTCCGGCAATATCATAAGCCGTACCATGATCCGGTGAGGTTCTCACCTTATTTAAACCCGCGGTATAGTTCACTCCTTTACCAAAAGAAAGGGTTTTAAACGGAATAAGTCCCTGGTCATGATAAGTCGCTACAACAGCATCATATTTCTCATACTGACCGCTGCCGAAAAAACCATCTGCAGGAAATGGCCCAAAAACCATCGTTCCGTTATCAAATATTTTTTTCAGGACCGGTTTTAAAACCAAATCATCTTCTTTTCCGATTACACCTCCATCTCCAGCATGTGGATTTAATCCTAAAACGGCAATTTTTGGTTTTACAATACTAAAATCTTCAATCAGTGATTTTCTTATTGTTTCTATTTTTCTGGTAATTAATTCTTCTGTCAGATGTGAGGAAACTTCATTCAGAGGGACATGATCGGTAAGCAAACCCACTCTCAGATTATCCTGCACCATCATCATCAGCGCATTCCCTTCTAATTCCTGATCCAAATAATCTGTATGTCCCGGAAATTTAAATTCTTCTGACTGAATATTGTATTTATTAATTGGAGCTGTAACCAAAACATCAATCTGATCTTCTTTTAATGCTTTTGTTGCAGCCACAAAAGATTTTATGGCATACTCCCCAATCTTCACATCGTTTGCCCCAAAATTAATATCAACTCCTTCTCTCCAAAGATTAAAAACATTAACCTTTCCCGGTACAACCTGATCTAATTTATCAACTCCATGAAACTGAACTGTTGAAGTAACACTTTTCTTAACAAAGGAAAGTATTTTTGCATTTGCAAAAATAACCGGTGTACAGAGTTCCAACATACGAGAATCTTCGAATGTTTTTAGTATAACTTCGCTTCCAATACCGTTTAAATCTCCTATTGAAATTCCAACAATTATATTTTCTGCTTTTTTATTCATGAGCTCAGTTTATTTATTACTAATTTTGATGTGCAAATTTAGTAAAATAAAACTACAATGTTCACAGGAATTATAGAAACACTAGGAAGGATTCACAAAATAGAAAAAGATCAAAACAACCTTCATGTAACTGTTGAGTCTTCTTTCACAAACGAATTAAAAATTGACCAAAGCGTATCCCACAATGGAATCTGCCTGACGGTTGTTGCCATAAAAGACAATTTTTATACTGTAACCGCCATTGATGAAACTATTTTAAAAACCAATATTGGAGACTGGGAGGTAAATGACGTTGTCAATCTGGAAAGAGGAATGAAACTGGGCGACCGTCTTGACGGACATATTGTGCAGGGCCACGTAGATCAGACCGGAAGCTGTATCAATATAGAGGAAGCAAACGGAAGCTGGAATTACACTTTTGAATATGATGAAAAACTAAACAACATAACGATAGAGAAAGGCTCCATCACAGTAAACGGAGTGAGTCTTACTGTTGTAAATTCTAAAACAAATCAATTTAGCGTTTCGATAATCCCTTATACTTTTGAAAACACAAATTTCAAAAATTTTAAAGTTGGAACTAAAATTAATTTAGAATTTGACGTTGTAGGAAAATACATTTCGAGACTTTATTCTATCAACAAATAAGTACAAATTATCCAAAAAAAGAAAAGCTTCAGTTTACACTGAAGCTTTTCTTTTTGAATTGTATGTATAGATAGTATAACTTCCTAAAATTAATGCGCCTGCAAACAGAATAATCAGATTCTGGTCAATTGGTGCTCCAGGGGGTGGCGGTGGTCCGTCATCATCAGCATCAGCTGTAGAACTACTGGATTTAGCCATTGGTGCCGGAGGTTTTGGCGCAGCTATAACACTTGAAACATTTATTAATATTAAAAAAAACACCAATAACAGGCTCTTAGATACTTTCATAAATTCCAGTTTATTGAAAATCGTTTCATTACAATCTTCAAAATTACTTCTCATATTATAATTCCCACAAAGAGAAAACCTTGTGAATTCCTTCCGCAAATGTAGAAGAATTTCATTCAAATACAAGTTTTTTGGACAAAAAAAAAGCTTCATAAAAATTTATGAAGCTTTTTGTGGTCCCACCTGTATCTCAATCAATGGATTTACATGCGCTTATGAATAATCATATAGAGGTTCAATTGCATTGACTGTGAAAATTTACATTACTATGGATTGCTAAGGGCGTATATGGGTTTGAGCATCAATTACTTATGTTTAAATCAAAACTATAGATTTAAGTCATAAAATGGATTTAGCAAATATAAAAATGCAAGAATTAGCATTCTCAATCGCTTAGTTCATGAGTTAAATCAAAGGCTAAAACATAAAATATTTCTCCTTCTCTATAACCGAAAACCCTAAATCTACCTGTAGCACTAAATTTACAAATATCACTTTCCTTTTTGTATTGACTAAAATGTGCCTGATCATGAAATTTTCGGTATGCCAAACCAGCTTTATTTTTCCCTTTTCCTCCTTGTTTAAGAATGCTATCCCATTCTAATGATGAAAACATATCAAAGCTATTATAAAATTCGTTTTCATCATTTTTATCCTTTATCAAGTCAAAACTTTGAGACTTTATTACTCTTGAAAAATTAATTTTCGTATCACTAAAACAACTTAAACAAAATTCATAAAATGATAAATGTCCTGATTCATAGTAATTCTTTGCAAATTGAAAATTATCGAAAAAATTAAATACGTTTTTTTGTATTTCTTCCTTAGAAACCCAATAATTAATAGCTTCATAAATTGATGGACAAAAGGAAATCACAGAACAATCTCTTTCAAAAGCTTCTGCAAAACATGTTTCATTAACATTATTATCTTCTATAAGATAAACATATTTTGAATCACACTTTTTATCATTATCCCAATATGGGTCATTAATAATTTTGGACATTTCTAATTTCAATTTTTTAATTTCATCCGATTTCCCATCAACATCTCTAGAAATTAGTATGCCATGTAAGGTTTTAGAATTATAAACTTCTCTCGAATATATGTCACTCTTCTTAAAAATCTCCACGTTCTTAGGCTTAACACGCAGAATCTTTAAAAATTTCAGTAATGAATTTATTCTGAAATCCTCAAATGATGAAAATTGATTATGAAGTGATAGCTCATTAATAATTATCTCCATATATCAAGCAAGATTTAATAATTCATCCAAATCATTATCAAATTGGTCAAACAAATCTTCTTTAACATTTATTACTCTACCATTTTCTGTTAAATCAATTTTGTGGTTTATTGATATATAATTTTCATCTAATTCAAAAAAATGAATCTTGACTTTTTCTTTAGAAATAGCATTTTTAAATACAGCTTTTCTAATTCCATTAAAAATATGATCTGAATGAGTTTCGATAATTAACTGAACACCAGAATTAGAAACAAATGCTAAAAAATAAGATAACTCAGATTGAGCTTTTGGATGCAAATGAATTTCAGGATTTTCAATTACTATGGTTTCATCCTTCTTAGCACTTAAACAAACTATTAAAATCCCGTATAGATAACTA
>NZ_QETH01000018.1 GCF_003105115.1 Flavobacterium sp. HTF
ACTTTTCATTTATAGAATTTAGCAAAAACATATATTATATATTTGTTATTTTAATAAAAATCTATGTTTATGACCCATCCCGAAATTTCTGTTATCATGCCCGTTTATAATGCTGCGGACTTTTTAACCGAAAGTATCGAAAGCATATTAAATCAAACTTTCACTAATTTTGAACTGATAATCCTCAACGATAAATCGACAGACAACAGTTTAGAAGTAATCTCTAAATATCAACGAAGTGATTCCAGAATTATTATAATTGATAAAGACATTAACGTTGGGCCTGCAAATCTTAGAAATGAAGGACTTAAGATTGCAAAAGGGGAATTTGTTGCTTTAATGGACGCAGATGACATAGCATTACCACAACGTTTTGAGAAACAAATAAACGTCTTAAAGAATAGTCCGGAAATCGGGCTGTGCGGAACCTGGTTTACGTTTTTCGGATCTGAAAATAAACTAATCAAACATAGTATAACTTCTGATGCTATTAAAATTTCTTTTCTACATAGCTGCAATATAGGTAACCCTACTGTCATGCTGCGAAAAGCCGCACTGGATAATTTGCAATTTGATAATGAATATGTTCCTGTAGAAGATTATGATTTGTGGAGCAGGTTATTGTCCAAAACCTCTTTTTATAACATCCCTGAGTCTTTGCTAAATTACAGACAGCATAATCAGAATATCAGTAAAACCAAAATTGATAATGTAAACCGTGCTATAAGAAGGGTTAAAACAAATCAATTAAATCAATTTGGAATTGAAAGTTCTGATCCTAAAATTGATTCTTATATAAATGCCGTTTCAGTTAGAAAAAGGTTATCTCCTGATGCCATTTTTGAGGTTATCGCTGCTGCAAAGCATTTGACTGAACAGAATAAAAAGCTTACTATTTACAATCAGGAATTACTGGAAAAGCATATTGAAAAAACGTTAATACGAACTATCAGGAATGCAGGAAAATATAACCTGGAATTTTATAAACAGTTACAAAAAAACGAAAAGGCGTTATTCCGAAAAATAAACACCCTTGATAAAACAATCCTGTTTTTTAAATCTCTAATCGGATAATGTATTTTAACCGGATATCTTATTTTTTACAGAACGGATGAAAAATTTGATTTTAGCTTTTAATGGTGCCTGATCGATAAATTCTTTAATAGCATCCCTTTGTTTTGTATTATCAAGTTTTTTATCATTAACCGTATTTAAAGCTTCAAAAGCAGAAGCTTTTAATAATCTCTTCATAACACGCTCCATATTTCTGGTACGTGACTGAGGAATGTTATCATATATTTCTTTTACATTCAGATATGATGAATAACGCTGGATAAAAGGCTTCTGAAGCGAATATATTCCTCCTGGATGCCATCTGTACACAGAGCTTTGAAAATTCATATAAGCACCTTTTCCATTACACAATGCTAATGCGTAAAGCGTATTATCCTTTCCGTAAACAAATTTTTTATAATCAAGCGGATCAACAGCCGATTTTCTAAAAACAGAAGTCAGCGTATAAGTACAATAGGGTACAAATAAATTATCAAAATCTACAGTATAGATTTCAGGCAATGAATCCTTGAATTCGTTGGGAACCATTTCGTCTCCTTTTTTCATAAAAAAGTCTGTCCAGGTTATCGCAAAATCTTCATGGCTTTCTAAAAAATCAACTTGTTTCTGCAGCTTCAAAGGATCAATCCAGTAATCGTCCCCTTCGCACAAAGCAATGTATTTTCCTTTTGCTTTCGGAAAAGTAACATCACTCCAAAAATTGATTTTTTGAGAATATTGATTCACCGTTTGCAAAACAGGCTTAATTATTAATGGATACTGCTCTGCAAATTCTTTTATTATAGAAGCTGTTGTATCCGTAGAAGCATCATCATGAATAATTATTTCGAAAGGAAAATTGGTTTCCTGGCTTAAAAAGCCATTTATCGTTTCCCTAATAAAATTTTCGTGGTTAAAGGCATCACATAAAATACTTACCAAAGGCTGTTCGGGATTTCCTTTCCAATTAAAAACAATGCTATTTTGATCTTTCATTCAACTATACTTTCTGCTTAAAAATTAAGGACTTTTGCAGGAACTCCAAAAACAGTAGTTCCTTCTTTTACATTTTTGATTGCCAGGCTTGATGCTCCTACTGTTGCTCCTTTCCTTACCGTTACATTTGGCAGAACGGATGCTCTGGTATGCAAACAGGTCTCTTCTTCCAAGACAACAAACCCACCGGTAAAACTATAAGTATTCAGGTGCGACCATTTACCGATTTTAGTATCATGTCCTAAACCCACAAATCCCTGTATTGTAACAAAGTCTCCTATAATACAATCATTACTGATATTAGAATACATGAAAATAATTACCCCATTACCTATAACGGCATTCGTATTCTGAAATGATGTCGGATGAATCAGGTTGATAAATTTACCTCCTTTTGACAGTACAATTTCAACATAATGTTTTTTCCATTGTACACTTCCCAACGCACATACAAAAACATCATTTTCCTGAATTTCATATTCTTCAACTGATGAAATAATTTCTGGATAATTTTCAAAACCGTTTAATGCATCTGATTTGTCATCCAGAAATCCTTTTATGGTATATTCAGTATTATATCCGGAACAATCTTTTGCCAGGTCATGAACCTCACGACCGTAACCTCTCGCTCCTATTATAAGTAAGTTTTTCATTTTTCTACACTTAGGTTACAGGCAGCCCAGGAATATCCTACGCCAAATCCTGCCAGTATTATATTTTTGCTGTCTCCGATTTTTCCCTGCTTTTGAGCTTCGTATAATGCAATTGGAATTGTAGATGAAACTGTGTTTCCACAATCTTCCATTGCGATAAAAAACTTTTCCTCAGGAATTTTTATTTTTTTCCTTAAATGGTTCAGCATGTATTTATTTGCCTGATGAAAAACAAATAAATCAATATCGTCTTTTGTTAAATTTGATTTTTCTAAAATGGCTTCTGTAAGCTTAGGTACAAATTCACCTGTAAAATTAAAGATTTCAGCTCCGTTCATGAAAAGGTTTTTATCATTTCGGACATTCCCAAACTCATCAACCTTATCTTCATTTTCATCAGAAACCGGAAAACGCATTCCTCCTTGTTTTACAATCAGGTTTTCGGCACCTTTCCCGTCTGTTCCAAAAATAAAATTACCAATAGAACAAAATCCTTTTTCACTGGTTATTAAAGCTGCGGCTGCGGCATCTCCAAAAATAGTTTTATTGCTTTTATCTTTTGGGTGAATAAATTTCGAATAGGTTTCTGAAGTGATTAACAAAACATTTTTTGCCATTTCTCCTGCAATCAAACCTTTAGCCAGACTCAGTCCATATACAAATCCCGAACAGCCTAAATTGAAATCCAGTGCTCCTATTGAGGTCTGCAGGCCAAGTTTTTCCTGAATTATACATGCTGTTGTCGGCAGGAAATAATCCGGACTTTGTGTACAGAACAGTAAATAATCAATATCCGATTTATTAATGTTATGCTCTTCAAATAATTTTTCAGCGGCTTTAACGGCCATATCAGATGAAAATTCATCTTTAGCACTTATGTGCCTGGAATTTATTCCGGTTTTTGAACTGATTTTTTCAATTCCCCATTCCGGAAACTCCTCGTTTATCAAATCATTAGATAAAACTGTTTCAGGCAGATAATACGAAATGGCTTTTATATTAGCTTTCATGGTCAGAATTATATCGTTGAAGTTCTTCCTCCGTCTAATACTATATTTTGTCCTGTAATCCAGCTGCTTGCATCAGACAATAAAAATACAATCGGATTGGCTACCTGAATCGGGTCTCCATATCCCAGAGGGTATTTTTTTTCGTCCTGCTGAATTACCTCTAAGGATAAATCTTCAATAGATTTTGATGTAATTTCGGTTTTTACCATTCCTGGAGAGACACAATTTACACGTGTTTTACTCGCAGCAAATTCACTTGCCCAGACTTTTGAAATTGCAATTAAGGCACCTTTGCTTGCCGCATAAATTCCGTTTCCTTTCATTCCGAACAAACCGGCAATTGACGAAACCAAAACAATTGAACTTGCTTTGTTTATTTTTTTCTTTTTGAAAATCAGATTAATGAGATACACAATTGAATCAAAATTTATGGATCGCATCTCGTTCATTAATTCTTCTGAATAAAACTTAACCGGCGCCAATGATACAATTCCTGCCGAATGCACGATTCCGTCTATATTTTCAATAGAGTCAACAATAGCTTTAATATCATCCATTTTGGATAAATCGGCGGCGATAAAACTATTTTCGCTTCCGCATTCATCAATCAGTTTTTCCAGAAAATCTTTTCTTCTTGCAATAGCGATAAAAGTTCCGCCCTGTCTTGTAATTGCAAGGCAGGTTTCATAACCAATTCCCGAAGATGCTCCGGTTACTAGGATTTTTTTTCCTGATAAATCAAATGGATTCATTATATATCTTTTAATTCTGTTTTATTATTAAAGTATTTGTAGAAATTTAAAATTCTAAATTCTTCGTCGCCAAATCTTGGAGAAATGTCTTTAAAATTTACTAAGTTGGTTTGAATATTTTCTACAATTTTTTTGTCTTCATTCAAAACCAGATCCAAAGAATCGTTTGAACTATTATTAATAAAATCAATAATATTCTGTTCGGATTCACTTAGTTCTTTTTCAAATCTTGAAGAAAAATAACGCACTCTTAAAACGGTTTTAGAAGGTGATTCCGGAAGCATAAATCCAAAATAAAAACCTTTTCCTTCTACCGAACTTATAAACGCATTGGGATAAATATAAAAATGCAGGTAGCCTTGTATTTTTAAAGTTCTGCCAGCCAGTGATTTTTCGATTATTTTATTTGGTTTTACACCTTCACCTTTTGGAAATTCACACCAGCTGTGAGCATCAAAGAAATCAAATTTTTCTGCCGCAACAGATCCAAAGCCCATTTTTGCAAATGAGTTTTCGTGAACCGATGTACAATGGTAGCATTCCAAAACATTTTCTACCAGAAGTTTCCAGTTTACTTTATGTTCTATAGCATAATCGATCGTCTTTGTACCAAAATGACTGCTGATTTCTGCTAACGGATTAAACATAGAACCCAGATAATCGGGCAGGCTTTTCTCCAGCTGGTCATTTAATTTTATAAAAACAAAATCACCGCAAAAATCAACTTCATATTCTTTAAGACGCAGTTCATTAATAGTTTCTTTCTCAAATGAATTACGGCACATTAGCCCAACAACATTTCCTTTTTTTCCGTAAGTCCAGTTATGATATAAGCAGGAAGAGACTCTGTTTCCGTATGGTTCTTCATGAATTGTATTGAACCGGTGCAAACATACATTCTGAAAAGATTTTATTGCACCATTGTAGTTTTGGACAAAAATTTTATTTCCAAAATATTCAAAAGTAACAAAATCATTGTTGTTTAATAATTCATTTTTATGGGCAACCAGTATCCAGGATTCATTAAAAAACAAAGATTTTTCTTTTTGATAAATATCTTCATCTATGTAATTTAGGTTCTTCATCATATTTCTATCAAATCTGAAATTACAGCATTTTGCAATCTGATTTTTGCTGTCCCCCAGGATAACCCAACTCCAAATCCACAGAGAATCAAATCCTGTGTCGTACTTGTCAGATCGTTTTTTAATTCTGTTACAATTGTCAATGGAATTGTTGTCGAAGAAGTATTTCCAAATTCTTTCAAAGAATACGGAACTTTTTCAACAGGAAGTTTTAATTTCTTAACAATCATTTTATTCATCATTAAATTAGCCTGATGAAAAACAAAATGATTTATAGCTTCCTTATCGAGTTCAAACTTTTCGATAAGTTTATTTACAGTTTTTGGCGCCTGTGAAATTCCAAAACTAAAAACATCCATTCCGTCCAGAATTAACTGGCAGGCATTTCTTTCTATTCCCGGTGAAATTGTATGGTATGCCAGTGAATCAGAATTTATTCTGTTTCTTGAGCCACCGTCATTTATCATTATAGTTTTATAACCTGAGCCGTCTGTACCCAAATCAAAAAGTAAATCATCTGCATTTTCATCAAATTCAAATGCAGTCGCGCTGCCCCCGTCTCCAAAAAGCGGAACAGTACTTTTGTCTGTTTTGGAAAGTAATTTACTGCTTGTATCTCCGGCCAAAAGCAAACCTTTTTTTAAACCGGTTGCTTTCATCATTGCTGCAATTATTGAAATTCCGTAAACGTACCCCGAACAGCCTAAAGGCACATCAAAGGCAATACAATTGGTAGATAATCCTAATCTGTCCTGAAGTATGGCTGCAGAAACAGGCAAAATATAATCGGCAGTCTGAGAGACAAAAACTAAAATTTCAATTTCTTCTTTTTGCCAGTTAAGATCTTTGATTAATTTTTCAGCAGCTTCACAACACAAATCAGAAGTACATATTTCATTTGTTGCAATACGTCTTTCTTCAACTCCGGTAGCTTCTACAAACTTCTGGATTTCTTCTTGTGTCAATATATCCAGATCAATATTGCGCTCCGTATTTTTAGGAACGCAACAAGATATACCTTTTATTGCAATACTATTTACTGAAAAAGTAGCCATTTAAATTACCCTTTATTTTTGATTATTTCGAAGATATCGTTTAATGAATTTGAAGATTTAATATCATCTCCTGTTAATTTTACTGAATATTCTTCATCTGCCATTGCAATTAATGATAAGGCTGTCAATGAATCCCATTCGTCCAAATCTCTAAAAACAGTTTCTTGTTTAATTAATGTTGCATCTGTATCATCCAAAAGATCTGCAAAATTTTGCAAAAAAGCGTTGATTTCCATAGTATTCTTAAATTTATTTTGGGTTTATTATGTATTTGTTTCTATTATTTTTTCAGCAAAGCTATTTATTTTAGTCTAAGAAAACTATTCATAAAATATTGTTTCTCAGAGAATCAGCAGTAATCAAAAATTGTTGTATTTTTTATAATTCCTGCTTATGCTGATAAATCAGCTTTCTTTTGTTATTTTTACCCCACAAATATAACAATAGTTTATCCTTTAAGGGTAATTAAACATACTAAATACATAATTAAATGATTCCGGTAACCAAAACCTTTTTACCTCCGCAGGAAGAATATAATTCTTACGTAAAACGTGCATGGGATAACGTATGGCTCACAAATCGTGGTGAACTAACGCTGGAACTGGAAGAAAAGCTTAAAAATTATCTTAATGTTACGCATATTACGGTTACTAATAACGGTACAATGCCCATACAAATTGCATTAAAATTATTTGGTAAAGGAGGAGAAATAATCACTACACCTTTTTCTTATGTAGCAACTTCTGCTGCTATTGTATGGGAAAACTGCACTCCTGTTTTTGTGGACATAAATCCTGAATACCTTACAATAGACGAAACAAAAATTGAAGCTGCCATTACGTCAAAAACAACCGCTATTCTTGCGACTCACGTTTTTGGAAATCCTTGTCATATTGAAGCTATCGAAAATATAGCAAAAAAACATAATCTAAAGGTAATTTATGACGCAGCGCATTGTTTCGGAGTAAAATACAATAACGAATCTGTGTTTAATTTTGGAGATGTCAGCACCTGCAGTTTTCACGCAACAAAATTATTCCATACCGGAGAAGGCGGCGCTATGTTCTGCCATGATGATAAAATACACCACGAATTATATTACAGCCATAATTTTGGACACGACGGGCCTCTCGCCTTTCATGGTCTTGGCGTCAATGCTAAAATTTCCGAATTACAATCGGCAATGGGATTAGCCGTTTTTCCTTACATGAATCACATTATCACAGAAAGAAAAAAGGTAACCGATTTCTATAATAACAACCTGAATTTTAAAAACTTAAAAAACTTAAAAATCAGAGAAAACACTGAATGGAATTATAGTTATTATCCTGTAATTTTTGATTCTGAAGCTACTTTATTAAAAGCTCTTGAAGAATTACAAAAAGAAAATATAATCCCAAGACGCTATTTTTATCCTTCTTTAAATACTATTGACCACACTAAGGGGGAGAAAATGCCAATATCAGAATCTATTGCGTTAAGAATAGTGTGTTTACCTTTATATGTGGGGCTTTCTGAAAATGAATTGGAAAAAATCACAGATATTATAAACAAACTAACAGCATAAAAAATTAAACTAATTTTCAAGTTCAGGTAAAATTTCTAGATTATGAGTCAGGATATAAATACAGAAGTTCACAACGCTTACGAAGTTATCAAAGAAGGCGGAATCATCCTTTATCCAACAGATACTGTTTGGGGAATTGGCTGTGATGCTACAAATCCGGAAGCTGTTGCTAAAATATATAAATTAAAACAGCGTGCTGAAACTCAAAGTATGATTGTATTGATGAATAGCGAAAAAATGATGTACAATGTTTTTAAAAACATCCCTGAAGTTGCCTGGCAAATTTTAGATTTATCTGAAAAACCAACCACGCTAATTTTGGATGATGCCAGAAATGTAGCCCACAATATTATTGCAGCCGATAAATCTCTTGGAATAAGATTAGTAAAAGAGCCTTTTTGTTTTAAATTAATGGAAAGAATGAAAAAACCATTAGTTTCAACTTCTGCCAATATTTCGGGACAGCCTACGCCAATTGCCTTTAAGGATATTAGTCCGGAAATCATCAAGGGTGTTGACTACGTTGTAAAACTTAATCAGGACAAAATTGCCGGGAAACCTTCAACAATTATCAAATTAACAAACGATTCGCAGGTAAAAGTGATTAGGAAGTAGTTTTTTGTTTCAGGTTTCAGGTTTCAAGTTTCAGGTTGATCGGAATTAGAATTAAAACCTTTGTCGCTTTGCCTCTCTAAACCTTTGAACCTCCTTTTTAAACACTTTTCAAACTCTCAATCAGCCAGTCGATATCTTCTTTTGTGTTGTAATGACTAAATGAAATTCGCAGATTGGGTAGTTTTAAATCTTCTTCTGAAAGCATTTCTTTTAAAACATGCGAAGGCTTAATGCTTCCGGACTGACAGGCACTTCCTCTGGAAACTGCAATCCCTTTCATATCCAGGCTAAACAAAAGCATCGAAGTTTTATCTGAAGAAAAAGGCAGAATTATATTTATGATATTATAAAAATCTTCTTTTTTTCCGTTTATCCTGAATCCCGGAAAATGAATTTCCAACTGATCAATCAAATACATTTTCAGGTTAGAAATATATTCTCTTTCGTGATCTAAATTGAGATACGACAAGGTTAAAGCTTTTGCCATTCCTGCAATTTGATGTACAGCTTCGGTTCCGGCGCGGAGTCCTTTTTCCTGCTCACCGCCAAAAATTGAAGGCTGCAGTCCTGAATTTTTTCGAACAAAGGCAAACCCGATTCCTTTGGGTCCGTGAAATTTGTGTGCACTTGCTACAATAAAATCAACCTGGGTTTTCTGAAGATCAATTTCTGTTTTACCGACAGACTGAACAGTATCAGAATGAAACAAAGTATTATATTGCCTGCAAATAACACTTACGCGGTCAAGATCTAAAATAGTTCCTGTTTCGTTATTTACATGCATGAGACTTACGATAGTCTTTTTTTCGTCAGACAACAAATTTGATAAATGAGTTAAGTCTATACTTCCATCAGCATTGATGTTTACATAATCTACGTCGATATCATACTGGGACTGCAAAGCCAAAACGGTATACAAAACGGCATGATGCTCAACTTTGGTTGTAATTATACGTTTGACCCCTAAATCTTTTACTGCAGAACGAAGAATCCAATTGTCTGCTTCAGTTCCTCCGGAAGTAAAAATAATTTCCTGAGCAAAACAATTCAGATGTTTGGCAATACTCTTTCTGGAAAGCTCCAAAATAGTCTTACCATTTCGTCCGAAACTATGGGTTGAAGAAGGATTTCCAAAATCATCGGCCATGACTTTTGTAATTTCCTGAATAACTTCAGGACGCATGGCAGTTGTAGAAGCGTTATCGAGATATACTTTTTTCATTGTGGCAAAGTTAAGCAATATCAATTGTGAATTCTTAAATATCAATTGCCAAATTTTTCACTATTTTTGACGCAAATAAAATTATGATGAGAAAATTTGCAAGCCTTCTATTATTCGCCTTTTTATTAAATGGTTGTGATGATGGCGATATAACAGTAGATAGTATAGATTTTGCTAGTGTAACAGCAACAAGTTGTGATCCTGAAACCGATCAATTGATTTATAAATTAAAAAGCCAGGAAGCATTGTTATTACAAATGCCTGAAAGTAGTCTTCTAAACGAACCTACAGCTAATGGTGACACTCTAAAATATAGTATCAACAATAGTACTTTCAGACTTTTTTACAGAAGTTATGACGGAGCCGTATCAAAGTCAAACATTTGCGATCTTATCCCTCCAACCACTCCTAAAATTATTAATGAGTGGTTTGCAAAATCCGGAACTATTAAAATTAGTACTACTGCGCAAACGACATTAAACGAAACGACGGGAGCTACTACTATCACCGGGTACACACATAATATCGTTATAACCAATCTTACCTATTCTGTAGAAAGTCTTGATGTAACACAACCGGTAGTAGTTTTTGGTGATTTTAAAACAACTATCAATAGTGAAGACAAACTGGATTTAACGTTTACTAATAACGTTGGTCAATGTACTGATAAAAAACAGATTTATGCTTTTAATCCAAGTTCAGCAATGACAATTGAAAACTTAGATCCTGCATTAATTACAAATGAAGTGACTCCTGCCAATCAGCCAAGAACCTCACTGTTAAGTGCTACTACAAATAAGCTTTTATACAGGGTGTATACAGGAGGAGTTCTTAATACTAATTATTTTTGCCAGGCAACCGCACCGGCTACTCCGGTGTTAAAAGAAACATGGGCTGCAGTAAACGGAGTTGCTAACGAAAGTGGTATCATAGAAGTTACAACTACTACGGATGCACCAGGTACATTAAAACATACAATCAGGCTTAGAAACACTTCACTTGCAAAAGGAAATAATAAATTTAACTTAGGAACAAGTTACCTCTTGGGAGAATTGTATACTACAACAAATTAATTATTCAGGCTTTTAAGAAAGCTTTTATTCTTACAAAAAATGTCCGTTTTTCATCACCTGATTTCATCATGAAATTAGGCTGAAAAACGGACATTTTTTATAGTCGCATCTGAATTTACAAATGCATAGTAAATCTTCTTATTTATTGTTTTGTTTGAAATAAACCTCTGTTGCTCCCAAACCATATTTCTGATAATTGGCATCCCGGAAATCTATTCCGTCATAACGGCCTAATAAAAAATCAAGTTCTGCTTTAAGGATTCCTTCACCAACGCCGTGAATAAATACGATTTTCGGAATACGATTTCGAATGGCAAATTCGATATGTCTTTTTGCTGTATCCGTCTGCAAAGTCAGAATATCATAATTTGACATTCCGCGTTTGTTAGGAACCAGTTTTTCGATATGCAAATCAAATTCCGGAACCGGAATTTCACGTTTATCCTTCCGTTCCTTTACAAAACTTCTGGGTTTTGGTTCTGTTTTCTCTTTTGTAATTTCTTCTAAATCAATTCTTTTAATGGAATTCATTAAATTACTGGAATCATGTATCTTAACTAACTCGTTGACACGAAATGTCATCATGAATCCATCCTCTGTTTCTATTAAAACTTCGTTGTTTTTTACTGATACCACTATCCCATTTATAGCTTCATCCAAAACGGAAACCTTATCTCCTTTAGTCAACATCCTGTTCGTCTTTTTCTTTGTTTTTACTTGGTGTTTTTGCACTTAGCTGCATCATTCCATACATGAAAACAACAATTGCAATCACCATTATATAGATATTTTTTTCTTCTGAAACCTGCTCATATAACGCAACCGAAATTGCAAGTATCATTATTAAAATTTTAAAAGCTTTCATAATTTTTTAGGTCTAAGAATTCAAAAGTAAGAAACTTTAAATACTACTTCCCATCTTCTGAAACTGATTCGTATATTTTTTGTAAAATTGTAAAAAATAAAACCCATGAATTTAGAACGTTTTATGCTGCCTTGTTTGTTCAAAACACTATTCGGAATTGAGTGTTTAGGATGCGGTTTTCAGCGTTCTTTATTCTTACTTTTTCAAGGGCAGTTTTCTGATGCTTTTCAGATGTATCCGGCGCTCTATTCTACTCTCTTTTTTTTAGGAATTTTTGCTTTGTACTTTTTAGACAAAACAAAAAACTATAAAAAATTACTTTGGATTTCCGGAACTGTAAATGCCATTTTTATGATTGCCGGGTATTGGTACAAACACTTTTATATTTAGTTTTCTGAGCCAATTTATTTTTTAACCTGGTTCAGGATATCATTCATCATTTCGATTTGTACTTTCTGAATTTCGATTAATTCTTGTTGCTGATGCATAATTAAGTGATCGATTTTATCATGGATCATTCTGATTTCCAATTCTGATTTTAAGTTAATCATATAATCTTTTTTGGCACGATTGCGGTCTTTTTCTTCCTGACGATTCTGGCTCATCATAATTACAGGAGCCTGCAAAGCGGCAATACAGGACAGAATCAAATTCAGCAAAATAAATGGATAAGGATCAAAACCTTTATTGACCAAAATCCAGACATTTGAGCCAATCCAAACGATTATAAAAAGCAAAAAGGAGATTATAAAAGTCCAGCTTCCGCCAAAATCGGCCACTTTATCTGCAATTTTTTGACCAAAATTTCTGTTTTCATCTTCATCTTCTGCAATAGTTACTATGGATTTATCTTCTTTTAAAGACTCAATAACACTTTTTTCAAGGTCAGACAGTGCTCCTATTTCTGTAGATAAATAAGTAGCAATATATTTTTGGCGGTACTTATTTAGCTCTTCAATCGCAATAAAATCGGTATCACAAAAATCGGGATGATCTTCTGTAATAAGTCCTAAAATCGGATTATGAATGGATTTTCCTGAAATTTTTTGATTTGCAGGAAAAGACAGGTTAGAAATAGCGCTTTTAAAAGTCGGGTTATTTTTCATTTTTGAATAAATTTTACCGGCTAATTTAAGCATTTAAGTTCTTATGAATCATACAAATCATCTCCTTTTAAAATACTTTCAATTATCACAAATACGATTCACAAAACAAAATTTCTTTGTCTAAATCATGCCTTTATTTACAAAAAACGCCTTACTTTTAACGCTTCAAAAACATTTATTCAATTTTTAATTGTGTCAAAAGATCTTATCATACAAAACATAAAAGCTTTAAAAAGCCATTCAAATATAAATTACGGGATCAAAACTAAAACTGAAGATTTTACCGAAAAGCTTTTTTATACCCTTTTTGATTCAAACGCACCCTTAGATCAAAGTATAGACGAACTTGAAATCCGGTTTAAGGAAATTGCCGTTATGGCCTGTAAAAAACCGGAAAACTTATGTGAATCTTTCTGGGACCGTTTTCTGGAAAAACTTCCAGGGGTCTTAGAAAAACTCAATCAGGACGCCGAATATATCTTAGAAAATGACCCCGCTTCTAACAGCATTGATGAAGTTTATTTAGGCTATCCCGGCTTTTATGCTATTGCGATTTACAGATTAAGCCACGAATTATATCTTTTGGACTTATTGCTATTTTCACGATTAATGAGCGAATATGCACACCGGATTACAGGAACAGATATTCACGCCGGAGCCAATATCGCTTCGCCGTTTTTTATCGATCACGCCACCGGAATTGTTATTGGTGAAACTACAGTAATCGAGAAAAACGTAAAAATTTATCAGGGAGTTACCCTGGGTGCCCTGAGCGTTAGCAAAGACATGAAAAATGCAAAACGACATCCTACAGTAGAAAAAAATGTCTGCATTTATGCAAATGCTACCATTTTGGGAGGAGAAACCATAATTGGTAAAAATAGTGTTGTGGGAGGTAATGCCTGGATTACCAAATCGATTCCCGCAGATTCTATCGTACTGAATACTACAACTACAGAAGTTAAAATAAAAGAAAAAAAATAATATGGGCCCACAGAAACTGCTTAACCTAATTGGAAATACGCCATTGATGGAAACAGTCAATCTGGTTAAAAATAAAAACGTAAAACTTTTATTAAAACTAGAAGGAAATAATCCCGGCGGAAGTGTAAAGGACAGAGCTGCCTATAATATGATTGCGGCAGCTTTAGAAAGAGGAGACATCAAAAAAGGGGATAAATTAATTGAGGCAACAAGCGGAAATACCGGAATTGCACTGGCAATGATTGCCCAGTTATTTCAGATAGAAATAGAACTGGTTTTACCGGAAGATTCAACCAAAGAAAGAACTCAGACTATGCGTGCCTATGGTGCGACAGTAATTCTGACACCTGCAAGCGAAGGAATTATCGGTTCCCGTGATTATGCCGACAAAAAAGTGGCGCAGGGAGGGTATCTGATGCTGAATCAGTTTGCAAATGATGATAACTGGAAAGCACATTATAAAACTACCGGCCCCGAAATCTGGAACGATACCGAAGGCACGGTAACTCATTTTGTTTCTGCCATGGGAACAACAGGAACTATTATCGGAACTTCGACTTACTTAAAAGAAAAGAACAAAAATATTCAAATTATTGGCGCACAGCCAAGTGACGGATCACAGATTCCGGGAATCAGAAAGTGGCCACAGGAATATTTACCAAAAATATTTGACGCCTCAAAAGTAGATACAGTGGTTGATGTCAGTGAAGAAGAAGCTCGTGAAATGACCAAACGTCTGGCTCTTGAAGAAGGCATTTTTGCCGGAATGAGCAGCGGTGGTTCTGTAGCTGTAGCGCTAAAAATTGCAGAAAAATTAGAATCGGGTGTTATCGTAGCGGTTATCTGTGATCGTGGCGACCGTTATCTTTCTTCTGATTTATTTGACTAAAAAAAGATTCTAAGGTTCTGAGTTGCTAAGATTCTAAGTTTTTTATATTATAAATAAAATCTCGGAGCTAAAAAACTGAGACTGTCAAGATCTTAGTATCACAGCAACTTAAAAAAGACTTAGCACCTCAGAACCTTAGCAACTTAGCACCTTAAAAAGAAATGAACTACAGAAAACTAGGAAAAACGAACTTTAATATCTCTGAAATCTCTCTCGGAACCTGGCAGGTTGGAGGAAAATGGGGATCGGGTTTTAATGATAAAACAGCAGATGAACTTCTGAATACGGCAATAGACAACGGCGTAAATTTTATTGATACTGCTGATGTTTATGAAAATGGTTTAAGCGAAACTGCCGTTGGGCGTGTTGTACGTTCACGGTCTGAACGCATTTATGTTGCCACTAAATGCGGGCGGCATATTAACCCGCATGTTAATGAAGGATATCAGCCAAAAGTACTTCAGAAATATGTTGAAGACAGCCTGAAAAGAATGGGACTGGAAACTTTGGATCTGATTCAGCTGCACTGTCCTCCTACCGAAGTTTTTTACAGACCTGAAATATTTGAAATGTTTGACAGGTTAAAAGATCAGGGCAAGATTTTAAATCTGGGAGTTAGCGTAGAAAAAGTGGAAGAAGCCTTAAAAGCAATTGAATTTCCGAATGTCACTACTGTTCAGATTATTTTCAATTTATTCCGTCAGCGTCCATCACAATTGTTTTTCTCTGAGGCCAGAAAAAAAGATATCGGCATAATTGCCAGAGTTCCTTTGGCAAGCGGGCTCTTAACTGGCTTATTTGATTCAAAAACTACTTTTGACACTCAGGATCATCGAAACTTTAATCGCAACGGAGATGCTTTTGATAAAGGTGAAACTTTCTCAGGCATAGATTATGAATTGGGACTAAAAGCAGTTGCGGAATTAAAATCTTTATTTCCGGACGCTCAAAACCTGGCTCCATACGCCTTGCAATGGATTTTGAGTTTTGAGGATGTTAGCTGTATTATTCCAGGAGCATCAAAAAACAGTCATGTTTTATCGAACTTATCGGTTTATGATTTACCAAAATTAAGTTCCGAAAAAATTAAAGCGATGAATGAAATCTACGAAAAGTATATTAAATCTTCTGTGCATCATCTTTGGTAATTAAATTGTTATAGTTATTGGGCTTAATTTTGTCTTATAATTTTATCTTGTGTCTTTTTGTAGGTTTTTATTTATGCAATTTATAATACTTTTAACAAAATTTTAAAAAAAGTATTATGAAAAAAATAAGTTTATTGGCAATTGCTGTCTGTCTGATATTAAACTCCTGTAGCAGTGATGATTTAGTGAAAAATAATGACAAAGAAATTAATACTGAACAAACTACAAAAAACAAAGAAAGTCAGGAATTAACAAATTTGTATAATGAGATTCTGGAACTTTCATTGGTAAATTCCCAAACATGCAATAATCCGAAAGATTGGGCTTTTACAGCAATCGGATCAAAAAGTTGTGGAGGACCAAAAAAATATATCCCCTATTCCCTAAAAACAAATACTGTTGACTTTCTTAATAAGGTAAAAAACTATACAAATAAACAATCCGAATTTAACACAAAATGGGAAGTGGTATCTATTTGTGATGTGATTCGTGTACCAAAATTAGTTGATTGTGTTAATGGTAAAGCTACGCTTGTTTACGAAGAAACTCAGAAAGAAGAGGAACAAAATTTAAAAAATTTATACAATGAAATTGTGACACTTTCACTGGTAAATTCACAAACATGCAGTAATCCGGAAAATTGGCATTTTACAGCGATTGGCGTAAAATCTTGTGGCGGACCGGAAAAATATATTCCTTATTCATTAACAATCGACAAAACTGTTTTCTTCGAAAAAATCGAAACCTATAACAATGCACAGAGAAATTTCAACACAAAATGGAGTATTAATTCTATATGTGATGTTGTGCCTGCTCCAATAGGAATTGACTGTGTAAATGGTAAAGCAACACTCCTGTATGAGACTGATTTTACTGAAGAAAAACAAAATTTAGAAAATTTGTATAATGAAATTATAACATTTTCACAGGTAAACTCTAAAACTTGCAATAATCCGGAAGACTGGGCTTTTACTACAATTGGTATAAAACCTTGTGGTGGACCAGAAAAATATATTCCATATTCATTAGTAATCAATAAAGCTACCTTCCTTACTATGATTGACAGCTACAATGACCTGGAGAATAAATTCAATCAAAAATGGGGTATGAGTAGCACATGTGATACTCCTCCTGTACCAACGTCTATTGAATGTATGAACGGAAAAGCAATGCTAAGCTATAAATAGCATAATTTTTTTTTGAGCTCTGTATTTCTAAGTTGCATTAAATATTTTAAGATTTTAATCTTAGTATCTTTGCAACTTAGAAACTCAGTCCCTTCCCATAAAATGCTTACAAAATCAAATTTCAAAGAATGGTTTAACAGATATAAATATGCTGAATTAGCAAGTACATCAGCAGCACTTCTGACCTCTTTGTTTAGTAAAATTTACAGCGGATTAACAACTGCCTATTTAATTACTTTTGCGGAATATCTGGCTTTTTACGGGGTTATCCTGATTACGTCTTATAAAAAAACAGCATATCAGAATAAACTTGAGGACAGGAAAACAACATTCAGGGAAATTCTTTCGCTGGTAAAAAATTTAGTTCTGGAATTTGGTTATCCTGCTTTTTTGGACTTTCTGGTAGTCCGGCCTTTTTGCATGTACTGGATGCCAATTTTATGCGGCAATTATTTCTTCGGAATTATACTTGGTAAACTAACAGCCGATTCCTGTTTTTATTTCTTTACCATTATAAATTACGAGATTATTAAAAGAAGAAATTAAACGTCAAATACAATCTTAAATTCAGCTCCTTTGTTCTTTCCTTCACTTCCAGCAGTAAGCTCTCCTTTATTTCTTTCTATGATCTTTTTGCATAAATACAGACCAATTCCGGTAGAGGATTCTTTTGCAGTTCCCAAACGGCTCATTTTTGTGAACTTTTTAAATAATTCATCAATCTGATTTTTATCGAAACCAACTCCTTTATCAATAACGGTAATAATCAGTTTTTCCTTTTCAAAATATATCCTTACTTTGATTTCACTATCAAAATAAGAAAATTTGATAGCATTGCTTATTAAATTCACCAAAACCTGAATCAGTAAGCCTTCTTCAATTCTTAGTTTAGCTTCGACTAATTCTAAACTTAATGAGAGTTTTATATTTTTATCCAGTAAACGCTGCTCAACCTGTTCGTTTATAAAAGGCAAAATACCCGGAAATGCAATAGTTCTGATTTCCTGATTTATCTTTGCTACCTGATCATGCTCATTCAGTAATTTTATAAAATTATCGATATACCTGAATTGCAGATTCGTTGATTCACAAATTAAGCCCGCCAGATTTTTTACAGAATCTGAAGGATTTTCACTTATGATAAGGTTAGCAAGGCCTTGCGGATTTCCGGCGAAATTTTTCAGGTCATGCGAAAGCATATAAATCAAGTCCTGTTTTTCGTTTATAAAACTTTCTGCTTCGTAGATAGACTCCTGAATATTACACATTAACAAACCGGCCTCATCAGTATATTCTGTTGGTAAAACCGATAATTTCCTGTCATTTCTATACTCGTCTAACGATTTCGAAGCTATTGCGATTGGGTCTATCAACTGTTTTAACACCACGAGGGTTACGAAAGTAGCCAGTAATGTCATAATCAAAGAAAAAATCAGGATAGAGGTTGGAGATATAGTATTATCAAAAAAAAGGACAAAAAATAAAATTCCGATCAGGGGGATGTGTATACCTATAAATGCAACAAACAAAAATTTGAATGCATAGCTTTTTTTTAAAAAGCTAATTTTTGAAAGATTGTGATACAACTTCATAAAAAATAACGAAACAATAGGTTAAAAATGCAGCATTTGGGATTATTGCTAAAACAAAGTTACTTTTTATACTTGATTAAACTAACAAAATAAAAAAAATGGTAAAATATTTTAAAATTTAAATTTGAAAAAGTTTACAAACCCTTATTTTTGCGCTATGGGAAGAAAAAATACAGACAAAGTTGTCTTTCATCAGATTCCGGTTCTTGATGCCGGAGCAAAAGGAGTATCAGTAGCAAAGGCTCCTGACGGAAAAGTAATCTTTATTCCGAATGTTGTACCTGGTGATGTTGTTGACGTACAAACTTTTAAGAAAAGAAAAGCCTATTATGAAGGCAAAGCAGTAAAATTTCACGAATTATCAGAGCACCGTATTGATCCAATTTGTGAGCATTTTGGAGTTTGCGGAGGATGCAAGTGGCAAAATATGAAATACAGCCAACAGTTGTATTACAAACAGAACGAGGTAAAAAATCATTTACAACGTATCGGAAAAGTAGAACTTCCTGAATTCGAAACCATTCTGGGTTCAGACAAGCAATTTTTCTACAGAAATAAAATGGAATTTTCTTTTTCTAACAGCCGTTGGTTAACCGAAAAAGAAATCGTAAGCACGGAAGATCTGGGAAACAGAAATGCCTTAGGATTTCACATCCCAAAAATGTGGGATAAGATTCTTGATATCACAAAATGTCATTTGCAGGAGGATCCTTCAAATGCGATCCGCAACGAAATCAGAGATTTTGCTAATGAGCATAATTTAGCGTTCTTTAACCCTAGAGAACATTCAGGATTGTTGCGAACTGTAATGATCCGTACCGTTTCTACAGGAGAAATCATGGTTTTGATTCAGTTTTTTGAAGAAGATAAAAAGAACAGAGAACTAATTTTGGATCATCTGTATGAAAAGTTTCCACAGATCACTTCTTTACAATATGTTGTAAACGGAAAACCAAACGATACCATTTATGATCAGAATGTTATCTTATATAAAGGAAGAGATTACATTTTGGAAGAAATGGAGGGCTTAAAATTTAGCATTAACGCTAAATCTTTTTACCAGACGAATTCTGACCAGGCTTATGAATTGTACAAAATAACACGCGATTTTGCAGGTCTTACCGGTAATGAAACTGTTTATGATTTATATACAGGAACGGGAACTATAGCTCAGTTCGTTTCTAAAAAAGCAGGAAAAGTAATTGGTGTTGAAAGTGTTCCTGAAGCAATTCTGGATGCTAAAGCAAATGCAGAACGCAATAATATTACAAATTGTGAGTTTTTTGTTGGTGACATGAAAGTGGTATTTAACGAAAGTTTTATCGCTCAACACGGAAAACCTGACGTAATTATCACAGACCCGCCAAGAGATGGTATGCATGCTGCAGTTATTGATCAGATATTGAAAATTGCTCCTAAAAAAGTAGTTTATGTAAGCTGCAACTCTGCTACACAGGCGCGCGACCTTGCTTTAATGGATGCTAAATATAAAGTAACGAGAGTTCGTCCTGTAGACATGTTTCCGCAGACGCATCATGTTGAAAATGTTGTACTTTTAGAACTTCGATAAGAAAAAATATACATGAAAAAAATAATCTCTTTTTTATTGCTTTTTGCTTTTGGTTTGTCCGGCTGCGAGAAAGATGATATCTGCGATGCAAATACACCAACAACTCCCCGATTGATAATCACTTTTTACGATATCAATAATCCGACTGTCAGAAAAAAAGTAACCAACCTTAAAGTAATTGGTTTAGATCAGGACGAAGGAATTATTTTTAATGAAGCTGCTATAGATGAAGCAAAATATGTAATAACTACTGATTCTATTGCTGTTCCTCTAAAAACAGATGCAGAAACGACAACTTATGATTTTATATTAAACTCAGGAAATCCTAATGCATCATCAGAAAACAAAGACAGAATAAAGTTTAATTATACACATCAGGAAACATATGTATCAAGAGCTTGCGGCTTCAAAAGCATCTTTCAGTCTTTGACCTTACAACGTACCGATCCTAACGCAGACGGACTTTGGATGCAGAATATCTTTATAATAAACCCTAACATTGAATACGAAAATGGAACACACATTAAAGTATTTTTTTAGTATTTCTCTATTGTTTTCAATGCTTTTGGTTCAGGCCCAGGAAACTGCCACAAAAAAAGAAATTGTACAGATAGACGAAAAAGCTAAAACAAAACCATCTGCTCAGCAAATAAAAACAGATACGCTTCCGAAAACGGATCGATATGGCCTGCGCGTTGGTGTCGATTTATATAAACTGACACGTGGTTTTTATGATAAAGATTATAAAGGAGTTGAGTTTACCGGAGATTTTCGTCTAACCAAAAAATATTATTTAGCAGCAGAATTGGGGTTTGAAGACAAAACAACCGATGACGACAGGCTAAATTCATCTGCAACAGGAACTTACCTAAAAGGAGGTTTTGATTACAATACGTATCAAAACTGGCTTGATATGGAAAACCTTATAACGATTGGGTTACGCGGAGGATTCAGTACTTTTAGCCAGCAATTGAACAGTTATAAAATATACAATCCAAATCCATATTGGGGAGAACAGCCGGCAATTGCTTCAGGAGAGAAATATAACGGTCTTACGGCAGCCTGGATTGAAGTTGCTGCGGGAGTTAAAGCAAAAGTATTCAACAACATATTTGTTGGCTTTGCCGTGCAGCTCAAACTTTTGGTAAGCAATAAAGAACCAGGAAATTTTGAGAACCTTTACATTCCGGGCTTTAACAGAACATATGACGGAAACTTCGGCGTTGGTTTTAACTACACCGTATCTTATTTTATTCCGCTTTACAAGAAAAAAGTAATCGTTCCTGAAATCATACCCGCTTCTAAAAAGTAGACTAAGGTTCTTAGGGGCTAAGGTACTGAGAGGCTAAGGTACTGAGGCGCTAAGGCGCTAAGGCGCTAAGATACTGAGTTAAAAAAATAAAAGGAAGCCACGAATAATAATTATTCGTGGCTTCCTTTTTTAGTTTACTTCTTAAAATCTTAGAACCTCAGTACCTCAGCACCTTAGAACCTTATATTATCCTATTTCTCTAATTCCTTTTATAAAAATCCATTTCATAAAAAGTTTTTCGCCGTCTTTGGTTTTTACGGCCTGAAATTTAGGCGAAATCAAAGTCGCCACGATAAACGATGTCATCGGAATCCAGATTCCTGTTAATCCTGTATATTCAGCAATCAGAAATCTCCCCGCAATGAATAAAATTGCAAAAGATCCTAATTGGTATAAAAAAGCTCTTACTTGTAGTTTTGTCATTTTTCTTTTTTTAAGGTTCAGAGTTACAAAGGTTCAAAGTCGCAAAGTTTTTCCCTTTGTACCTTTGAGCCTTTGTCTCTTTGTTACTATTCGTTAACCTGAAATTTCGTTCTCTTACTTCCTTCGTACATTTCGTATTTTACCAGACGTGCTTCTAAACTTCCGTTAAAAAGTTTTATTTTACGGGATGGTTTTAGTCCGACGAATTTTAGGGCTTCAAGATTTGCAGTTATAAACCATGCATTCGTTCCCGGATAGCTTTTCTTCAAAGTATCTCCTATATTTTTATAGAATTCTTCCATATGAATATCCAAACGCTCGTCATACGGCGGGTTAAAAACCATATGAAGTTTGCCTTCAATTTCTTTTTCAGAATCAAAAAAGTTGTTTTCTGAAACCGAAACATAATCCTCCAAATTAGCGTTTCTGATATTATCTTTGGCTTTGCTTACAGCACTTGGTGCTTTATCAAAACCTTTTATGGTATAATGAAATTCCTTTGTTTTTTTCATCAGGCTGTTTACAATCTGATCAAATAAATCATTATCCCAGTCTTTCCATTTTTCAAAAGCAAATTCTTTTCGGTTGATGTTTGCCGGAATATTGCAGGCAATCATAGCTGCTTCTGCCAAAAAAGTTCCTGAACCACACATCGGGTCCAGAAAATGACTCTGCCCTTCCCAGCCTGACAACAATAAGATTCCTGCTGCCAAAACTTCATTGATAGGTGCAATGTTCGTAGCTGTTCTGTAGCCGCGCTGATGCAGTGAATTTCCTGAGGTATCCAAGGCAACCGAAACCTGATCCTTATCTATATGAACGTTGATACGCAAATCCGGAAAAGCTTTATCAATACTCGGACGCTGTCCTGTTCTTTCTCTAAACTGATCCACAATGGCATCCTTACACTTTTGGGAAACAAACTCAGAGTGATTAAAATAAGTAGAATGTACCGTTGCATCAATAACAAATGTCTGGTTGGCATTTAACAATTTTGACCAGTTTATACCCGAAATCCCTTTGTATAAAGCCTGCTCATTATTGGCTCTGAAAGAATAAATCGGCTTTAAGACTTTAAGCGCAGTCCGCAATGATAAATTGGCTTTGTACATAAAACCTTTATCCCCCTTAAAACTGACCATTCTCACGCCTTTTTCTACATCCTGGGCACCCAGAGCACGCAATTCATTCTCTAATATTTCTTCAAAACCAAAAAAACATTTGGCTATCATTCTAAAATTTTCTTCCATCTTTTTATTTGAATTAAAACAGATTCCTAATCAAAATCAAATCTGCATTAAAAACTTTACTGTTTACTTAACTATTCGCGAGGTATCGTTGCGAAATAGTTATTTTTCGGCAAAAATACACTAAATTTGCGGTACTTTGAATTAATTGAAATAGAATAAATGTCTGACGCACCTAACTCATCAACGCCAAATCAGGAAACCAATAACGAAAATTGGTTTACTTCGTGGTTTGATACTCCGTATTATCACATTCTTTATAAAGACAGAAACTATCGGGAAGCTCAGATTTTTATGGATAACCTGACGCATTATCTAAACCTTCCGGAAAAGGCAAAAGTCCTGGATCTTGCGTGCGGAAAGGGACGTCACTCTATTTACTTAAATCAGTTAGGGTTTAATGTTCTGGGCGCTGATTTATCTGAAAACAGCATTTCTGAAGCCAGTAAAAACAGTAACGAAACTTTACATTTTAAAGTTCACGACATGCGTGAGCCTTTTGAAGAAAAGTTTGATGCTATCTTCAATTTGTTTACCAGTTTTGGTTATTTCGAAAGTGACGATGACAATCTTACCACACTAAAAGCCATCAAAGAAAGCTTATCGGAATATGGTTTTGCCGTAATTGATTTTATGAATGTCAATCAGGTTATTGAAACTTTGGTTCCCGAAGAAGTAAAAACCGTTGACGGAATTGACTTTAATATTAAAAGATACGTAGAAGACGGTCATATTCTGAAAGAAATAGATTTTGAAGATGAGGGCAGAAAATTTCATTTTACTGAAAAAGTAAAAGCTTTGACCTTAAAAGATTTTGAAGATTTAATGGCAGAAGCGGGTATTTTTCTATTAGATATTTTTGGGGATTATAAACTCAAAAAATTCCACAAAACAGAAAGCGAACGATTAATTATGATTTTTAAATAGATTGTCAGTCGTTACTTGTTCGATCGGTTGGCCGATTAAACAAAAAACAACCAGGACAGTTAAGCAAATCAACGATTAAAGCAAAATGATGAACTATCTATTACCCTTATTTTCTGTACTTTTAGGATATATTGTGGCTTTGTTTTTAAAACCACAAAACAAAACCAATTTAAAATTATTACTGGCATTTAGCGGTTCATTTCTATTATCACTGACCGTAATGCATCTTTTACCCGAAGTTTATCATTCGCACCATCATAATATTGGACTTTTTATTATGATCGGAATTTTATTTCAGATCATCCTTGAATTTTTTTCCAAAGGAGCCGAGCACGGGCATGTTCACGGACATGCGCAAATGTCCCAGATTCCGTGGCTGCTTTTTATCAGTCTTTGTATTCATGCTTTTCTGGAAGGTTTTCCGGTAAGTCACCATCATGATCTGGCTATAGGAATTGCTATCCACCACTTGCCAATTGCTGTAATTTTAACAACATTTTTCATGAATGCCGGCCTAAACAAAAAAGCCATTTTTGCTTTTATGGTTACTTTCGCTATCATGACACCGTTAGGCACAGTTGCTTCTGATTATTTACCAATTTTGAATGATTATTATACTGAAATCACAGCTATTGTAATTGGTATTTTATTCCATATTTCATCTACTATAATTTTTGAAAGCAGCGAAGGGCACAAATTCAATATTGCCAAAGTTTCTATGATTGTACTTGGAATTCTGCTGGCTTTCTTTTTATAATTTGGGCGTGACCCCATCCCGAGTTTCAAATTTCAGGTTTCAAATTTCAGGTTTCAGGTTTCAGGTTTCAAGTTTCAGGTTTTCAATAAAAATTATCTAATTATCAAATTGACTAATTATCTAATTATCTCATTCCCTAGTTCCCGGTTCTCTTTCTTTCTTCCTGATTTCCAAAATTGCGTTCCTTTACATTAATCTTTTTGTTTCCAAAATTGTAAATCACAGACAAACGCACAAATCGGTTACTTTCATTTTGGCTGTACACCTGTTTTACGCCATTTACAACCGATGCAAAATCTTTTAGATAAGAAGTATTAAAAATATCATTTGCTAAAAATGCAACCTGCAGTGTTTTATTGAACAAATCCTGTTTAAAACCAATATCAAAACTGGAAACATATCCAACTTCATACAAACCACTGTTAAAAGGTGTACTGTAATTAAAATCAACCTGAAGCTTTGTCGTTTTCCCTAAAATAAAAGTATTGTTTGTCGTAAAATCAACTTGCAGGCTATTTGACGGTGTTGAATTTATATCTTTTATAAATTCAGTTTTTGAGCCTAAAAAATACAATGAATTCTCACTCTGCCACCAATCTGCAAAACTTGCCGAATAACTTTCTCCAAGTCCGTAATTCAACCCTTTAAAATAGTTTTCGCGCGTTACAATCTGTGTATTTGTTTCCGGAATCGATGTAAAAATAACGCCATAACCGTTTGCAATCACATTCATAAAAACACTCGTTCTCAAAACCTCTTTATACGAATGCGCCAATTCAAAATTATCACTGAATGAAGGCTTCAAAAACGGATTCCCTTCAGAATAACTATTGCTGTTAATGTAAACCTTAAACGGATTCAGTAAATCAAAACGGGGTCTGTTAATCCTCTTTCCATAATTTAAACTAAAAGTATTATTTTCATTTTTCTTGTATGAAGCATAAAAAGTTGGAAATAACTTCAAATAATCATTTACGTTTTCCTGGTTCAGCGTTTGAGAAAATCCTTTTGTTTGCGTATTCTCAAGCCTTAGTCCCAGTTGAAGATCCCATTTGTCATTTATTTTTTTATCTCCGTTAATATAAACTGCCTGGTTATTTTCAGTGTATTCAAACCGATTCGATTGGTTTGGGTCTAATTGGGCTGTACCCGAAATATTATCGTAAAAAAGTACATCACTTACACTGTTTGTCAAACTCATTTTTGCGCCGTAGGATAAATTAAACGCCTGAAACGGATGCACCATATCACCTTTAAAACTCCAGTTATCAATATCCTGGTTTGAAATGTTTCTTCCTGCCTGATTTATATCAACAAATTCCATTTCAGGTGTATAATTATTTGCTGTAAAATCTCTGTCAAATTTTGAGTTGTAATTAAAATAATCTACATCAAAAGACAATTTTCGCTTCAAAGAATCTATCTGCGTTATCAAATGCGCATTATATGTCTGATTTTTTGATGCTTTATCCGTAAAACTTTTATTCAGTGTCACATTATTCAAGACATTTTGATTATCATACTTTTCAATTCTGATATCTGAACCAAAATCAGGATTATTTCTGTCATTCAAAAACTGAAAACCAATTGTTGTGTGTTCAGAAAAATCATAATCCAACGCCAGTTTTCCTGAAAGATTTTCATTTTTTACTTTTGTTGTACTGTTCATTCTAGAAAGTCCGTCAGGAAAATACATTTCCAGATCTTCATCAGAATTTTTATAACCGGTTTTTCCGTTAACACTTGCCGAAAATCTAAATTTGTTTTTATTGTAGAAGAAATTATTTCTCAAAGTATAAATCCCGTATTTATTCTGATCGTAAGAAGCAGTGGTTGTGTTTTTCCAGGAATTGCGAACTCCTTTTTTCATGATGATATTAATCAGTCCGCCAGTCCCGTCAGCTGCATATTTTGCCGGTGGATTGCTTATAATTTCAATACTTTTGATATCAGCTGCCGATATTGATTTTAAAAAATTGTTGAGCTCCTCGCCTGTTAATTCAATCAGGCGCTCATCAATCATTACGCGGGAAGTTCCTTTTCCTAATATTGTGATCAAATCGTTTTTTACCACAACACCCGGAGCTGTATTAATTGCGCTCAGAGCGTCACCTCCGGCCGTAGTCACATTATTTTCAGGATTATAAACCAGACGGTCTGTTTTCTGCTCGATAGTTTTGTTTTTTGACTGAATAACAACCTCGCCGAGATTGGTGGCATTTTCCCTGAGGATAATGATCCCTAAATCTGTATCATTTTCTAATGAAATTTCTTTTTCATAATCAGCATATCCCAAAAGACTGATTCCGATTTTATAAGAACCGCTTTTTAGGTTGATTTCAAAAGAACCATCTTGTCTGGTTGTGGTTCCGTCAATAATTTTTGCTTCCTGATTTAAGATCGAAACATCGGCCCATTCTAACGGAGTTGTTTCGCCTGCTATTTTTCCTTTTAATTTTAATGTTGACTGTGCTAAACAAAATAAAGGCAATACTAAAAAGATTAAGAGGTTCGATTTTTTCATGGTTTCAATTTTTAACTTGTTCGATTAATTTGAAGCAAAGTTGCCTTAGAAAATCTCCATGAGCGACCGACAAAAAAAAGTCGAACCATTTTCTCATCAGGAAATTGGTTCGACTTTATTGCGTATGAAGTACGACTTTTTACAAAACGTTTATTTTCAACTGTTTCTGTATACTGTCGGTGTCAAATTTGTATATTTTTTGAAAGAGGTATTAAACGAGGATTTTGAATTAAAACCTACTTCGTATAAAATTTCAAGAATCGTAAGCTGGCTTTTTGACTGATCTTTTAAAATGTGCATGGCTTTCTGAATACGATATTCATTCACAAAATCAAAAAAATGCTGGTCAATATGATGATTTATCAGGATAGACAAATCCCGAACCGGAATATTAATCTGATTTCCCAGTTCCTGAATCGTAAGTGACGGATCAAGAAAAGGCTCTTTTTCGGCCATATATTGTTTTAATTTTGAAATCTGATCCCTGATTACATCATTTTGAATGTGGTCTGGTTCGTTTTTAATTTCAGCCTCCGGCAGGATATCTTTAGTCAGTTTTAATTTAGAATTAATTCCCCTGAAAAGTTCCGGATGATTTAAAGCTTTCATTATAAACCAACAGGTAATTAGTAATGCAATGCTTCCTACGAGAACATTTGCCCAAAGAAATGTTTCATCAAAATTCGTATATCGTAATAAAGTTTTTAATACCACAATAACATGCGCGCAAAGAAAAACTGTAGTCATTTGAAAAAGCCATTTATAGGTTGAAAAACCGGCATTAGCATAGTTCTCTAAATAAAGCCCTTTATACTTCTTTAAAATCAGGTATACACTTATGATATAAAAAAAGTATTGAATTTCAACTAAAAAACGGAAAAACAGCATTTCTGGTATTTGATCATGAATTCTGAAAAATCGAACTTTCTCTATCTCGTCAGCAGCATAAAATCCCGGAATAAAAACTAAATTCACTACAATAAATGGGATTCCATGAAGGAAATGCTTCCATTTTAACCGAAAATCAGAATAGCATACAGCAAGAACAAACAAATAAAACAAAGGCATTCCCAATAAACAGGTTGTCCATCTAAAAACTTCAATATCAAATTGTCCTTCAATAAATTCATAGAAAAAAAAGCCACTGAGATCGAGTGCGCTAAGAATAAAAAAGAATGCAAATAAACGGTTTGCGAGTTTATTTTCGGTTTTTACGGTAAAAAGAAAAAACGCAAGAAACAGCGAAACAAAAACGGCTATCCAGGCGATTATATTCAAAAAACTTAATTTGTCCATTGGTCTTTATTATAGAACAAATATAGCATTTTACTTTATTTTAGATGAATTCAGAAAGCATTCTGAATCATAAAAATATTAAAAAACAATGATTAGTTTAACTTTGAATTTTTATTGATTTGCCATAAAAAAGTTTAATTTTGGAGGATAACTATTTCGATAAAAAATGACGTTTACAAAAACAACCGAACAATCTTCAAAATACGAACATTTAGAAAAAATGTCAGTTCATGAACTGCTTATCAACATTAATAATGAAGATAAAACAGTTCCCAACGCAGTAGAAAAAGCTATTCCGCAAATCGAAGCTCTTGTAGCAGAAACAGTGGCAAAGTTAAAACTGGGCGGAAGAATATTTTATATCGGTGCCGGAACATCCGGACGTTTAGGTGTTGTGGATGCTTCGGAGTGTCCTCCTACTTTTGGAGTTCCTTTTGATTTAGTAAACGGAATTATTGCCGGTGGCGACACTGCCATTCGTCGTGCAGTAGAAAACGCAGAAGACAATGCAACTCAGGCCTGGATTGATCTGCAGGCAAATAATATTGGCGAGAACGATATTGTTATCGGAATTGCTGCCTCCGGAACTACCCCATATGTTATTGGAGGTCTGGAAACCTGTAATCAAAATGGTATTCTGACAGGGTGTATTACTAATAATGCAGGAAGCCCACTAGCGTTAACGGCAAAATTCCCGGTTGAAGTTGTTGTAGGTCCGGAATTTATTACCGGAAGTTCAAGAATGAAAGCAGGAACAGCCCAGAAATTGGTTTTGAACATGATTTCGACAGCAGCAATGATTCAGCTTGGAAAAGTAAAAGGCAACAAAATGGTGGATATGCAATTGAGCAATGTCAAACTGGTAGATCGTGGGGTAAAAATGATTATGGGAGAAATTCCGGTTTCTTATGAAGATGCTTCTGAACTATTGAAAAAATATGGCAGCGTAAGAAATGCTGTTGATAATTTCAATAAAATATAATCCTTAAACCTCATCTTAAAACTATGAAAACAAAAATTACCATTCTTCTATTATTAATTTCTATCTGTTCTTTTTCTCAGCATCTTAGCTATAAAAATGGCAAAGTTTTAGATTCTGACGGCCAAAAAATATCTAATGCCGAAGTAAAAAAAATATTGTCATCCCAGCCTGAACTTTTAGCAAAATATAATACCGGAAAGACAAAAAGTACAGCCGGAGGGTTACTTTTAGGATTTGGACTTGGCTTAACAGCCGCTGATCTCGTAGGAGGTTTAACACAAGATGTAAAATACCCAACAGCTCTTACATATGTGGGATTGGCAGCGACGCTGATTTCAATACCTGTTCTATCCGGGCGTACAAAAAAAATTGAATCTGCTATTGATGGTTATAACAATTCATCGCCAAAAAAAGTTGGATTTTCAATTGACAAAATGAATCTCATAACTAATAAAAATGGGATAGGCATGCAACTATCTTTTTAAAAATGGCAACAAATAAACAATTATTAGGAAAAGGCATTAAGTACTTATCAGGTTCATTACCTCTTTTATTTATTGGGCCGTCATTGATTTATAATGCATTTATGAATCAGCATACTGACTGGCATTATCTGGTTTTAGGAATTGGAATCGTGGCTTGTTTAAGTGCTATGTTCTTGATTTTTTATGGGTTGAAAATCATTATGAAGGGGTTGTTTAATGACTAAATCAGTTATGATATAAAACCGACAGGTTTAGCATAATCTACAATTTAAATTTTAGCTTAAATAAAATGGAAGGCATAATACACATTCAGAAAACATTCGAGAAAGTCATTTATATTGACAAAAAAATTAACAATCGGGAGTTTGAAGATTGTGTATTCAAAAACTGTGATTTCTCAAACAGCAACTTTGCTTACAATAGTTTTTTAGACTGCGAATTTGTCGATTGCAATTTGTCGATGACAAGCCTTGCGGGGACAAGTTTAAAAAATGTAACTTTTAAAAACTCCAAACTTCTTGGAATCGCTTTTAATGAATGTGATGATTTCCTGTTTCAGGTATATTTTGAAGAATGCACTTTAGATTACGCGGCTTTTTCAAACAAAAAAATGCCAAAAACTAAGTTTATAAATTCTTCTTTGCGGGATGTTGCTTTTATTGGTGTGAATTTAACCAGTGCTGTTTTTGATAATTGTAATCTCGAAGGAGCTATTTTTAATGAAACACAATTAGCCGGCGTTGATTTCAGGACGGCTTATAATTACAAAATTGACCCGGAATTTAATCCGATGCGAAAAGCACAGTTTTCTACACAGGGAATTGAGGGTCTTTTAGATAAATACGATATTAAAATCATATAATTATGAGTGCCGATAATTCCTATTTAGAAAGCGTTAAAAAACAATTCCTGTATTATAAAATGCTGGGCGAAAAAGCAATAGCACAACTGGAACCTGAACAGCTTTTTGTCGCTGTCAATGAAGATACCAATAGCATTGCTACAATTATAAAGCACATTTCGGGCAATATGCTGTCACGCTGGACTGATTTCCTAACCTCTGACGGAGAAAAGGAATGGCGTAAACGAGACTCAGAATTCGAAAATGATTTACAATCCAAAGAAGAAGTCCTGTCTGTCTGGAACAAAGGCTGGGATTGTCTTGAAAACGCTTTGAATGAGTTAAAACCGGAACAGCTTTCGGATATTATTTATATCAGAAATGAAGGTCATACGGTTATTGAGGCGATAAATCGTCAATTGGCACATTATCCGTATCATGTTGGTCAGATTGTTTTTTATGCCAAACAATTAAAAAACAGTTCATGGGATAGTTTATCAATTCCTAAAAATAAATCCGGAAATTACAATGCCGAAAAGTTTGGTAAGGAAAAAGAAATTAAGAACTTTACCGATGATGAACTCAAAAGACTGAAATGATTGAATATCATGCAAATTTAGGTGGATTTTGGTACTGGATTTTAATTAAATCGTGTAAAACACGTTTATGTGAAGAACAAGCTATTAAAAACAAAAGACGTAATTTGATTTTTCTCGGGATTCTTAATATTATTTTTGCTCTTATTGGTGCTTCATTTCTTATTTACACAATATACTTCTAACCTTGATTAGCTCTTTAAAAACAACATCCAATTAATTATGAAAAAAATTATACTCTTACTTCCAATTCTGGCTTTGGTATCCTGTTATAATGCGGAACACAACTGCAAAGATTTTAAAAACGGGAAATTTAAATTTGAGTTTGAAGTAAATGGTGTCAAAAAAACAACGTTTTTCGAGCGCAAAGACGGTATTGAAATTGAAACTTTTGATGGTAAAACGGACACTTCTACAGTACGCTGGGTAAGCGATTGCGAATATATCTTACAGAAAAAACATCCGAAAAACATGGCTGAAGAAAAAGCGATCAGCATGAAAATTTTAACGACTGAAAAAGATTCTTATACTTTTGAATTTGGTATGGTCGGATCTGAAGAAAAGCAACGAGGTAAAGTTTTTAAAGTTGAGTAAACTCTTTAAAGTCCCATATAGGGACTTTTTTTATGTATTATCTTAAAATAAAAATCATAAAAAACTTGCGCATGTGCACCTTTGTGTCTTTGCGCCTTTTCAAAAAATACTTTAGTGTTTATTTCACATTTATATTTTTATATAGTATTTTAGAACTCTAATCTAACCTAATGAAAAATACCATTTCGCAAAGAGTTGCCGACTTTTTAAAGAATTACCCACCGTTTAATTTCCTTCATCCGAAGGATCTTGAGAAACTTTCGGAACAAATTTCTATTGTTTATAAAGAGAAGGATTCTGTGATTTTTGCAGAAAATGAAAAAACACATGATTCTTTTTATGTGGTACATAAAGGTGCCGTGGCCTTAAAAAAAAATCAGAAAAATGTTGTTTTGGATATGTGTGATGAAGGGGATATTTTTGGATTACGTCCGCTTCTGGCACAGGAAAATTATATAATGGAAGCGGTAACGCATGAAGAAAGTATATTATATGCGATTCCAATTGCTATTTTTAAACCTTACGCACTGGAGAACAGAAATGTTGGAAATTTTCTGATTGAAAGTTACGCTTCTAATACAAGAAATCCTTATTCTGATATTCATAAAGACAAACTTTACGGAGATGATTTACTTCAGGAATCGATGCATTCTGACAGTCATTCTTTTGATTTACAACCGATAAAATATTCAAAAAAAATCGTTACCTGCAGTCCGTCTACCACTGCCAGGGATATTGCAAAGATAATGACGAAGAAAAAAGTCGGAGCAATACTGATTGTTGATGAAATGCTTCCAATTGGGATTATCACAGATAAAGATCTTCGCAATAAAATTGTAACAGGTGACTATTCTATTCTGACGACCGCTGAAACAATCATGACTAAACCCGTCATTACCTATCCTAAAAAAATGACGGTAACTGAAGCGCAAATGGCCATGATGAGAAGCAATATCAGTTATTTATGCCTTACAAAAGACGGTACAACGAATACAAAAGCAGTTGGGATTCTGTCCAAACATGATGTAATGGTGGCATTAGGAAATAATCCGGCGGTTTTGATAAAAGCTCTAAAAAGAGCCAAAAAAGCTAAGGATATAAAACCTATCCGTGCAAGAATAATGCAACTCCTGCAAGGTTATTTAGATCAAAATATTCCGATGACATTGATTTCTAAAATCATAACCGGATTAAATGAAGCCTGCATCACCCGCGTTATTGAAATTTCTCTGGAAAAAATGAGCAGTCAGCCCCCTGCAAAGTTTGCCTGGCTGGCATTGGGAAGCCAGGGAAGAAGTGAGCAAATGCTGCATACCGATCAGGACAATGCAATTGTTTATGAAAATGTCTCTGATGTCTTTAAAGAGGAAACAAAAGTATATTTTCAGAAATTTGCCACTCTTGTCAATAAAGGCCTTTTTGAAATTGGCTACGAGTATTGTCCTGCCGAAATGATGGCTTCAAACCCAAAATGGTGCATGAGCCTTAATGAATGGAAAAAGCAGGTACACCATTGGATTACAAATCCGGGGAAAAATGAAGTTTTGTTATCCTTTATCTTTTTTGACTATAGTTTAACTTATGGCGATGCGGAAATTACAAACAGTCTTTCAGATTATATTTTTGAAACTGTAAAGGCAAATCCTGTATTTTATGTCCATTTAGTAAGCGGTGCTTTGCAAAGTCCTTCCCCTACCGGGTTCTTCAGACAGTTTTTAGTAGAACAGGATGGCGCGAATAAAGATAATTTTGATATAAAAAGAAGAGCGTTAATGCCTCTTACTGATGCTGCCAGAGTTTTGATTTTATCACATTCTGTAAAATCAATAAGCAATACTGCAGAACGTTTTGAAAAATTAGCAGAGCTGGAACCTAACAACAGGGAACTATATTTATCGTGTTCGTATTCGTTTAAGGCTTTATTAAAATTCAGGACCAAACAAGGTCTTTTGCATAATGATTCAGGGCAATTCATTGCATTGGAATCGTTATCGAAAATGGAAAAAATAAAACTCAAAAGAACTTTTAAAACTATAAAAGAACTTCAGGAGTTAATCAGTATTCGGTTCAATATTTCAAACATCGTATAAACATGAGTTTATTTAATTTCTGGAAAAAAGAAGATAATCTTTTCGATGAAAATATCACTATCGAAGAAACCCGGTTTGTTGTTTTAGACACAGAAACAACTGGTTTTGATTACGAAAATGACCGGATCCTGTGTATTGGCGCTTTGGCTTTGCAAAACGGGATTATCGCAATTCAGGATAGTTTGGAAATTTATATTGAACAGGATCATTATGATAAATCAACGGCCCAAATACATGGGATATTAAAAGCTTTTGTAATCAACCGGCCAAGCGAATCTGAAGGGTTAGAAAAATTTTTAGCTTTTTTGGGAGATTCTATAATTATTGCACATCATACTGTTTTTGATATCACAATGATAAATAAGGCATTAGAGAGAAATGGTTTTCCTTTGCTCTCTAATCTGACCTTAGATACGGCAAGCTTATACAAAAGAACTCTGATTAAATCTCATTTGTTTGAACGCAAAGATCATTACACCTTAGATGATCTCGCCGATAAGTTTGACATTTCAAAAAAAGACAGGCACACGGCTTTGGGAGACGCTTACATCACTGCAATTGCTTTTTTGAAAATCGTAAAGAAATTAAAGGAGAAAAAAGTAATTAATTTAAATCAGCTTTTTAAATAACAAAGGTTTGAATTTTATTCAAACCTTTGTTATTTAATTATCTATAAACAAACGATACGGAAATACATTTGAAGATCTGTTTTTAAGCTGTTTCATAAAACTGTCACATAAATAATCCCATTCTGCATTAGATAAATGCTGTTTTTCTTCGCGATTTGTCTGAATATAAATATCGACTGTTCTACTGAAACCCGCTTTTACCGAAACTTCTTTTCGCGTTCCTTTTTCGATTTTAATAGCCGAAACAGCATTTTTAAAATGATTAAAACCAAATGCTTTTATGTCAGCAAAAGTCACGATTCTGCCGCGGGTCAATAAGGCATTTCTATAAGCCAAAATACGGTCTTTGTTGCTTTGTTTGTTTAAGCCTCCAACAGTATTGGTCATTAAGGTCATTGTATTGCTTATAAAAAATAAATTATCATTGCTTTCCAAAATGGTACCGGCCTTGATATCATTTCCTTCTTCGGCACAAGTTGACCAGTAACTTATCTCAAATGATTTTCCAATAGATTCATCTGCCTTGGGTTTAATCATCAGGTAAGGATCGCTATTTTTAGAAAAACTGCTTTCCTTTGCCTGTTGCTCAACAGATGCCAGCAGTTGATTAATTTCGACCAAAGAACTATTCATAAAATCTTTTCCTAAGCCTGCAAACGAAGAACTTTCGTCTTTTAACAAATCCAGGACATTTTGCAATAATTCACGGTGCGCCTCCAGGATACGTTGGTTATGAGGAAGGCGGCTTGCTGGTCAATAAAATTCGTCAAAAACCTTATTCAATAGTATTATTTGACGAAATCGAAAAAGCCCATCCTTCTGTCTTTGATGTTTTCCTGCAGATTATGGACGAAGGGAAACTGCATGACAGATTAGGGAAAGAAGGTGATTTTTCGAATGCCATCATACTTTTCACCTCAAACATTGGAGCAGATCATATTGTAGACACGTTCAACAATGGTCAAATTCCTACTTCAAGCTCTTTAATGGAAATTATGGGTAATTATTTCCGACCTGAATTTTTAGGACGATTGACTGAAATAGTACCTTTTGCACCTATAAATATGGAAAACGCATTAAAAATATTTGAGATCCATCTTAAAAAGGAATTCATGGATTTGTTGAAAAACATTAATGTTACTGTTGAAATTCCGATTGAGGCTAAAACTTACCTGGCTGAAAATGGATTTAATGCTAAATACGGAGCAAGACCAATCAAAAGTATTATCAGAAGTCATTTGAGAAGACCTCTGGCAAAAAAAATAATTTCAGGAGAAGTTAAAGATGGTGATTTTATTAGAGTCATTATCGAAAATAATGAGGTAAAATGGGTTCAGGACAAAGTTCCGTTACAGCTTGATTAGATTTCAATTACAAAAAAACGCTAAGAAACTAATCTTAGCGTTTTTCATTTATTTTAATCTAAAACCAATCCTATTTGGCCATCATCATCTAATTCTGTTTCAACCGGATCATCTTCTGATAATTCCGGCTTTTCCGGAACTTCTTCTACCGGCTCTTCATAAGGAAGCGGGTCTAACAAATTAACTTGTTTTAGTTTATCTGCGGTTAATTGATTTCCTAAAGCTTTAAAACCTTTTACGGCTATAAAGTCTTCTACATCTACATGTAAATCTTCTTTCTGAACACCTTTTACTTTCGTGAAAACCAGTTGTGCTACCGGACGATAGTCTGTCGATACAATTTCTAATTGCGAATTTGGGTGATCTGTAATGAAGCTTTCTTCTTTATTTTCGGTTTCAACCAGAAAACGTTTTAAGAAATAACGCTCTTTTTCGCCATCATAATAAATCGCAGAAATAGGTTTTTTAGGTTTCCATTTTTCTAAAACGATCATATCTTCATCAAAATGAGTCGATAACTCCGGAGTGATTACTTTTAGTTTTCCTGACTGGCTTATTATCAAAATCTTATCACTTGGTTTAAATTCACCAAGCAATTCACCTCGGGCATCCACATTCAGACGTTTTACAGTATCATCGAACCAGACTTTTCTTGGCAGTAAAGTAGAAATTCCTTTTTCTTTTAATTCGATTTTCTTAATTGGATATTTAGTAACTAAATTTCCTTTTGAAGCACGTCCTTTAATTGCCAAAGCAGCAAAGTCTATGTCAAATTTCAGTTTTTTGATGGTTCCTATCTGACGCAATAAAATAGTAACTACTTCAGCTTCTCCGTTTGGATTATGAGAAAAATAAACCACCTGAGAACCGTTTGTCCCATTTGTCAGATCATAAGACTTGTCTCTTGTTACTCCGGAAACATTAAAACGTTTGATATAAGAAGGGCCTGATTTTCCGTCACGATATATCATATTGTAAATCGTGCGTTTATCGCTCTTATCAAAAACAGCAACATGTATGATATCTTTTCCGATAAATGTTTTGGCATCTACTTTTGTAATCATCATTTTACCATCGCGTAAAAACACAATTACGTCATCAATATCCGAACAATCGGCTACATACTCGTCTTTCTTTAAACTAGTTCCAACGAAACCTTCTTCTCTGTTTACAAAAAGTTTTGTGTTACGCAAAACAACTTTTGTTGCCTCAACATTATCAAAAACACGAAGTTCTGTCTGACGTTCGCGGCCTTTTCCGTATTTCTCTTTTAATTTGGTAAAATAAGCAATTGCAAAATCGGTTAAATGCTCCAGATTGTGTTCTACTTCTTTCATTTCTTCTTCTAACTTCGCGATAAAATCATCGGCCTTGTCAGAGTCAAAACGGGTAATACGAATCATCGGAATCTGAGTCAGTCTTTGCAAATCATCATCATTAATTTCTCTGACGAATGATTTTTTGAAAGGCTCAAAACGGTCGTATAAATATTTATAAAGCGATTCCCTATCAGAATATAATTTAAAATCAATATACATTTCTTCGCGAATGAAGATTTTCTCCAAAGTAGAAAAATGCCATTTATTTTTTAATTCTTCTAATTGAATTTCTAATTCCTGACGAAGCAAATCAACTGTTCTGTGAGTTGAAATTTTCAACATTTCAGAAACTCCGATAAACAATGGCTTATTATCCTCAATAACACATCCTAAAGGTGCTACAGAAGTTTCACAGGCTGTAAAAGCAAATAAAGCATCAATTGTTTTATCCGGCGAAACACCCGGGAAAAGATGAATTAAAATCTCAACATCGGCAGCTGTATTGTCTTCAATTTTCTTGATTTTGATCTTGCCTTTATCATTGGCTTTCAAAATACTGTCAATCAAAGTCGAAGTATTGGTCGAAAACGGAATCTGCGTAATTACCAATGTATTTTTGTCTAACTGCGAAATCTTAGCACGCACACGTACACGTCCGCCACGAAGCCCGTCATTATAATTGGACACATCGGCAATACCTTGTGTCATGAAATCAGGATATAATGTAAAGGCTTTTCCTTTTAAAATCTTGATAGAAGCATCAATCAATTCATTGAAGTTGTGAGGCAATACTTTTGTTGAAAGCCCAACTGCGATACCTTCTGCTCCCTGTGCCAAAAGCAATGGGAATTTTACCGGAAGATTATTTGGCTCTGCACGACGACCGTCATACGAAACACCCCAATCTGTAATTTTTGGAGAATATAAAACCTCTAAAGCAAACTTAGACAAACGTGCCTCGATGTAACGTGAAGCTGCCGCACCGTCACCTGTTAAGATATTTCCCCAGTTTCCCTGGCAGTCAATCAATAAATCTTTTTGACCAATTTGTACCATGGCGTCACCAATACTCGCATCTCCGTGTGGGTGATACTGCATGGTGTGTCCTACTACATTGGCAACTTTATTATAACGACCATCATCCAGTTCTTTCAGAGAGTGCATAATACGACGCTGTACAGGCTTGAAACCGTCTTCGATAGCAGGAACTGCACGTTCCAGAATTACATACGAAGCATAATCCAGAAACCAGTCTTTGTACATTCCGGTTACTTTCGTAATAACGTCTTCGCCTTCTTCTTCCTGATTTTCGTAAAAATGCTGTCCCTCAAAATGTCTGGCATCTACGTCGATAATCTCATCGTCATCTCCATCCTGATTGTCATCAATCTGGTTTTCATCCTGATTATTTTCGTCGTCGTTTGGAATTATGTTATCGTCTTCTTCGTCTTTCATTTATTTTGATTCCGATATTATTTTATTTATCCTTAATTTTCTCAACAGTTTCGTTATTTTGCTGATGTTTATACTTTTTTATCAGAGTATAGGCTAAAGCAAAACTTATCATAAATACAATTGCTGCGTATATCAATTTTTTCTTTTCCATCTTTATATTTCTTCAACTGTATCCAATTCCACCTTCAAATTCTTAATAATAAAATCCTGTCTGTCCGGTGTGTTTTTTCCCATATAGAATGATAATAACTGCTCAATAGAAGTGTTTTTATCCATCATAATTGGGTCAAGGCGAATCGTGTCTCCGATAAAGTTCTTGAACTCGTCAGGTGAAATCTCCCCTAAACCTTTAAATCGGGTGATTTCCGGTTTTGGTTTTAGTTTCTCGATGGCATCTTTTCTTTCTTCTTCAGAATAACAATAAATCGTTTCTTTCTTATTACGAACCCTGAAAAGCGGTGTCTGTAGAATATACAAATGTCCTTCTTTGATTAATTCGGGGAAAAACTGAAGGAAAAACGTAATCAATAACAAACGAATGTGCATTCCGTCGACATCGGCATCGGTTGCGATTACGATGTTGTTGTATCTCAGTTTCTCTAATCCGTCTTCGATATCCAATGCTGCCTGCAATAAATTGAATTCTTCGTTTTCATACACAATTTTTTTGCTCATTCCGTACGAATTCAAAGGTTTACCACGCAAACTAAATACTGCTTGTGTATTTACGTCACGCGACTTTGTAATCGATCCGGAAGCCGAATCTCCCTCGGTAATAAAAAGCGTGCTTTCTAAGTTTCTTGGGTTTTTGGTATCCGGAAGATGTGCACGGCAATCTCTTAATTTTTTATTATGCAGATTGGCTTTTTTAGCACGGTCTGTCGCCAGTTTTCTAATTCCTGATAATTCTTTACGCTCGCGTTCTGCCTGTAGAATTTTACGCAATAAGGCTTCTGCAGTTGGAGTATTTTTATGTAAGTAATTGTCTAATTTGGTTTTGATAAAGTCATTTACAAAAGTACGAACAGAAACTGCAGGAGTTCCGTCATCAGAACCCATATCGGTAGAACCCAGTTTGGTTTTGGTCTGAGACTCAAAAACCGGTTCCATCACTTTAATACTAATCGCACTTACAATAGATTTTCGAACATCTGATGCTTCGAAATTTTTATTGTAAAACTCACGAATCGTTTTTACAATTGCCTCACGATAAGCAGCTAAGTGTGTTCCTCCCTGTGTGGTATTCTGACCGTTAACAAAAGAGTGATATTCTTCACTGTATTGTGTTTTACTATGCGTTAAAGCAATCTCAATATCGTGATCTTTTAAATGGATAATCGGATATTCTAAATCATCTTCGCTGATTGTTTCTTCTAATAAATCACGAAGTCCATTTTCCGAAATATATTTTTCCCCATTAAAAAGAATCGTCAAACCATTGTTCAGATAACAATAGTTTTTGACCATTTTAATTACATATTCTAAACGAAATTTATAATTTTTGAAAATTGTTTCATCTGGCGTAAAAGTTACTTTCGTTCCTTTTCGCTTGGTTGTATCAATTACATCTTCTTCTAAAACCAGATTTCCGCCTGAGAATTCTGCCGCTTTTTGTTTATCGTCACGAACGGATTCTACGCGAAAAGCACTCGAAAGCGCATTTACGGCTTTTGTTCCGACACCATTCAGACCAACCGATTTCTGGAATGCTTTAGAATCATATTTTCCACCGGTATTCATTTTCGAAACTACATCGACTACTTTACCCAATGGAATTCCACGCCCGTAATCACGAACTGAAACTGTTTTTTCTTTGATTGTTACTTCGATAGTTTTTCCGGCACCCATAACGAATTCATCGATACAGTTGTCTAAAACTTCTTTTAACAGAATGTAAATACCATCATCCGGTGATGATCCGTCCCCTAATTTCCCGATGTACATACCCGGACGCATACGGATATGTTCCTTCCAATCGAGTGAACGAATATTATCTTCGTTGTATTGATTTTGCTCTAGCATAAATGAATTTAGGATTTTTGGCTAATGTACCATTTCTCGGTAAAAAATGAAAGCGTATTTTTTTTTTGTTACGAACAATAACAGCTTTTAAATTGATTTTAAAAAATACGACCGTTAAAAATAGAAAAAATCAGCTATGAAACAAAAAAACTATTTTATTCCGAGCACTTCTTTAGCCAAAGCAATCATTTCGGGAGTTCCCGTGTTTTTGTTTTTTTCGTCAGAAAGTTTTACCACGCCCTGCCAGTGTGTGTTATCAGGTTTGGTTTCGGTTAATTTTATAACCATATTCATGGCCGGAAGGCCAACATCATTTGTAAAATTTGTCCCGATTCCGAATGACATTTTTATTTTGTCCTTACAGAAATCAACAATCGTTTTTACCTTATCATAATTGAGTGAATCGGAGAAAACAATTGCTTTTGATTTTGGATCAATTCCCATTCTGGTATAGTGCGAAATCACTTTTCGGGCAAACTCTATCGGATCGCCGCTGTCATGTCTTACACCGTCAAAAAGTTTGGAGTATTTTTTATCAAACTGATTAAAAAATATATCAGTAGTATAGGTGTCTGTTAAGGCAATTCCGAGATCTCCGCCATACACTTGTGTCCAGTGTTCAAGACTTATTGAATTGGCCATTTTAAACCCGTATTGCGCTGCATGAAACATAAACCATTCGTGTGCATGCGTTCCTAAAGGACGTTTGTTGTTGACCATTGCAAAATGCACATTACTTGTTCCGATGAAACTTTCACCTCCAAAACTATTTAAAGTTTCATTTACCAAGACATGCACATCGTAAGAATGCCTCCTTCTGGTACCAAATTCTAAAACAGAAACTCCAAGTTTGTTGTAATTGCTAATTTTTTCTTTGGTCAGGCTTTTGATCCCTTCATCATTTAAACGAATGAGATGGTTTGCCTTATAAAAAAGCTCTGAAATTAAAGACATCAACGGAACTTCCCATAAAATAGTACGATACCAAAATCCTTCAATTATAACTTCTAATTCTGAACCGTGCTGCTTAATTTCAACTTCTGAGGGATCAAAGCTGTATCCCTGCAGAAAATCAAGATAAGTGGGATCGAGATAATGGCAATGATGTGCGAGATACCGTTTTTCTTCTTTGGTTAATCTTAAATCAGCCATTGCATTAACCGATTTTTGAAGCAAATCAGCAAAACCTGGCGGAAAAACATGTTTTCCGCGATTGATAAAACCATAACGAACTTTTGCCTTTGGAAAAAGCTTAATTACGGCATGCTGCATCGTAAATTTATAGAAGTCGTTATCTAAAATCGATTTTAGGAAAGTTGTTTCCATAACCTGTTTTGCTGTTAATTTTACAAAACCTAAAGATACATCAATTCAGCAAAAGAATAAACTGCTTTGAAGGCTGTTTATTTCTGAATAACTTTAAAAGAAACAAGACTGCTCTCGCCCAAATAGAAAGTAATAAACTGACCGATATTTTTATCGAATGTCACTTCAAATTCTAAACTGCCTCTTTTTTCTTTTGGATTTTCAACTTTTACAGCCTGATTCTTTTTGTTCACATAAAAGAACTGATCTGTTTTGGAGATATTTTTAATTCTGAAGGTTACTTTTTCACCATTTTTAACTTCAAGCAGACCCGATTTTGGTTCCATAATTTCATGTTCGCCTTCGATTGCTTTATTATAAAGTAACGGACTGTTCAGAAAATCCTCTTTACTCAACCGGTCTCCGAGAAAAGTACCCGAATCCGGATAATGTTTGGCAAAGAAATATTTAGGAGCCATGTCAAAGTAAATAGAGGTAAAATCTTTTGCCAGTCTGCCCTTGCTCTGATCATAATATCCTTCTCCCCAGGTTACATCAACCAATCGCCATTTTCCGTCAATCAGTACCATATTCCAGGCGTGATTTGATGAAGTGTTTTGTCTTCCGATGTCATCCAGCCTGGTTTTGGAATCACCTCTGACAATCTCGCATTTCAGGCCTACTAGCGAAGCGACGTGACTGTACAAAAGTGTAAAGCCTTCACAAACTGCCTTTTGAGATTTAAAAACTTTATTCAGCTCTCTTTCATTCAGCTGTTGCAGTTTCTTTTGTTTTTCCTGTTCTGTGGAATAGCTAAATCCTTTTGCTCTTGGCGGATTCAGATAAGTAGCTAAATCGTACTTTATGTTGAAGGCAATCCAACTGTAGATTGCTCTAGCTTTATCATAATCTGAAGTAAAATCTTTTTGGATTCTTTCTGCTAATTGTTCGGTAGTACTAAATTGTTTTGGATATTTAAGTACAATCTTATCAACATTATTATACTTTTGCGAAAAAGCTGAATGCAAAAAAATAAGGTTCAGAAAAAGACAAATTATGGTGGTATTTTTTATTGTCATTGACTTAGAAACTGGCTTTTATGATATCTTTTAATTCTTTATCTAATTCTGCATTTGAAATTTGATTTTTCTCGACATCAAAGTTTGCATTAAAGGCCGGTAAGGAAAATGTTGCTTTTATCTGCGCCCCATATCTTGGCAAGGCATTGTTTGCGATTTCTAAAACTGAAGCCCCGCCCCTTGCTCCCGGCGAAGTTGCCAATAACAGCATTGGTTTTTGACGAAAAACTTCTTTGGTGATTCTTGAACTCCAGTCAAAAATATTTTTGAAAGCTGAAGAATAATTTGAATTATTTTCTGCTAAGGAAACAACCAGAATATCAGCTGTATCTAATTTGCTCAAAAATGATTTTGCCGTTTCGTGCTGCCCAATTTCTTTTTCAATGTCAACACTGAACAAAGGCATTGCATAATCATTTAAATCTAAAACTTCGACATCGGCATTTTCGAATAAACCGGCTGCGTAAGTTGCTAATTTTTTATTGATGGAATGCTGACTGTTACTCCCTCCAAAGGCAATGATTTTCATATTGTGGTATTTTTATTTTGTTGACAGCAAAGTTCTTGCCATAGATTTTAAGATGCTCAAAATTAAATTTTAATTTCCTTTATAAAAATCTTTATAATCTGTGGCTAAGCATTATTTTCGATTTCATAAATCTCCTTTTGAATCTCAACTGAGTATTCGTTTGGATAAATTTTACCTCCGTAAGATTTTGCGTATACTTTAGTAAATTCTGCTCCAAAATACAGAATAATTGCTGAATAATATACCCAAACCAAAATAATTATCACAGATCCCGCAGCGCCGTAAACTGAAGCTACGGTAGAACTTCCAAGATAAAAACCGATTGCAAATTTACCAATCATAAAAAGCACCGCAGTAACGCCAGATCCTATAAAAGCATCTTTCCATCTTATTTTTCCGTCTGGGAGGGTTCTAAAAATTATGGCAAAAAGAAGTGTAATACTAGCCAGAACAATTATAACATTTACTATGTAAAATAAATATACTGTACTTTCCGGAAAATATATCTTTAATCGCTCACTAACTAAATCTAATGTTGTATTGACCAAAAGACTGACCAGCATTAAAAAACCTACAGAAGCAATCATCGAAAAAGACATTAAACGATTCTGAATAAATTTTTTAACTCCCTTATCTGGCTTGGCACGTAATCCCCAAATAAAATTAATTGAACTTTGTATTTCGGCAAAAACTCCCGAGGCTCCTATCAACAGCATTACGATTCCAAATACGGTTGCAAACATATTATCACCGGACAATTGTACATTTTTTATAGCTTCCTGAATTTGTATCGCTGCACTATTACCTACCATTCCGTTTATTTGTCCATATAATTGGCCTGTTACCGCATCTTCTCCAAAAAAGAATCCGCAAATAGTAATGATTATAATCAACAAAGGAGGTAATGCAAATATGGTATAATAAGATAATGCAGCACTCAGTTTAATCGCGTTATCATCGTTAAATTCTAAAAAAGTATTTTTTAATAGAAACCATGTTTTTGAAAAGATATTTTTGATTTTCATTTGCTGTTTTTTTGAGATACAACTCAAATTTACGCATTAATCAAAATTTTAAATTCCTGCTTTTTAATCAAATTTTACATTTTTGCCATGTCAGTTATTTAGAATCTTTTTATATTCCTGATCTGTTCCTATTTTTTTTACTTTTAATATTTTTTTGAATTCCGTTCTTGTTGGTTTAATCAAATATGACATTGAATCCAATTTTTCTCCTTTAATTGCTGTAATGGAATCTATTTTTCTTAAATCATCTGGAAAATAAATTTCTTTGATCTTTAGTGTCTTGCTATTTAAACTGATAATTTCTGTAGTCCAAAAAATTGAGTCCTTTGTGCTTAATACTAATTGTCCATCTATTCGTTTCAATTTATTATAATAGGACAATCTGAAAAAAGTATCTAAGTATGTTTCTTTAAATTCGATTGAATCACCTTGCACATGCATTAATAATTTTTCTTTTGAAATTTTATTTGTTGCCTGATTGCCAATCATTACGTAATCTTTTTTAATAGAATCAAATTCGGTTTTATGCATTTTATATGTACCAAAATATTTATATATCATTCTATCTTCTTTAATTATTAAAAAAGAAGAATCTTTATTTATGTACAAGCCTCTAAACCTTACAGGAAAATGATCTAATTCTGTATCATTTTCAGGTTGCGGATTTTTAAAGTAAAAAATGAAACAATCTGGACATGGGCGTGCTCTTATTTTTTTACATGATACTAAAAAAATCATCGTGATTACAATTAAAAAAATCTTTTGCATAATCGCCCTTACTTGTAATGACAAAAGATCCCTTTATCATAAACCGTCCATAAACTCGCTTTTTGATTTGCGGCTTTTAAAGCATTATTTGCCCAGGTATTGCAGGTATAAAAAAGGCTGTAACTTCCTTTGGCTTCATAGAAAGCATCTTTTTTTCCGTAGCTATGACCTTCAATCCATTGAGGTTGCCCAGGGTTGCTGAAACTTCCTGAAATATAATTGACCAGATTTTGATAGTCTTCTTTTGAAATCAGAATGCGTTTGCAGTCTTCTCCTTCTTTTAGTTGTTTGAAAAATGTGGTATGCATGGCCGATGAACTCACTCCGAATGCTGCTTTTAGAGCTGTACTTGCTTTCAAATCGGACCATTCCGGCGTATCGAGATAAAATCCTTTGTCACCCCAGCCAAAAGCGATATAATTCATTAAGGAATCTTTTGATTGTGTCTGACTGAACTGGATTTCATTTCGCCAGTCTTTGATTTCATTTTTTATAGGAACAACAATATCGGTATGAACACCATTTGAAAGAATGTAAATTGGAATTTGTCTTTGCTTTTTTATGAGATCAGCATTTGAATTAACGGTAATTTTAGAAATGAAGTAAACTGAAATCACATAAAGAAGAAGAAAAATAACGATTCCGAAAATTGTCCAGCCTAGAAATTTGAAAGTTTTTATTAGCATTTTAATTGGTTTGTTTTTAGATTAGTAATTGGTTATTTTTTCTGTATCCAATTTTTGAGCCAAAAATTTTGTTTCCTAAAATTGTACGCGGATTTTACGGATTCGCTTTCGCGAAAGGGCAGATTTAAACGGATTTTTTATTCTTATTTCTGTCATCCTGAGCGTAGTCGAAGGACACGCACGTAGCTCCACAATCTAAGTCGCCAATCTTTTCGGGGCTTCGACTACGCTCAGCCTGACAATAAAAAACCATGTATTTTAAGACATAAAAAAACTGCTGAATCTCTCCAGCAGTTTTAGTCTTTATTCTTTACTCTTTATTCTAAAAAAAAATTATACGTTAAAACGGAAATGCATTACATCACCATCTTTTACAACATATTCTTTTCCTTCTACTTTAAATTTTCCTGCTTCTTTTGCTTTTGCTTCAGAACCATATTGAACGTAATCTTCGTATGAAATAACTTCTGCACGAATAAACCCTTTTTCAAAATCAGTATGGATTACTCCGGCTGCCTGTGGTGCTGTAGCACCGATATTGATTGTCCAGGCACGAACTTCTTTTACACCTGCTGTAAAGTAGGTTTGCTGTTTTAATAATTTATAAGCGGCACGAATCAAAACTGATGCTCCCGGTTCTGTTAATCCCATATCTTCAAGGAAAACCTGACGCTCTTCGTAGCTTTCTAATTCTGTAATATCAGCTTCTGCTCCTACTGAAAGTATGATTACTTCTGCATCTTCGTCCTTTACCAGTTCACGAACCTGATCTACATATTTGTTTCCGTTAACTGCTGAATTCTCATCAACATTACAAACATATAAAACTGGTTTAGCCGTAATTAACTGAAACGATTCCATTAAAACTTCCTCATCATTATTTTGAGGAACAATAGTACGAGCCGATTTTGCCTGTAATAATGATTCTCTGATTCGGTCTAAAAGCGCTTTTTCAGTTTGTGCTTCTTTATTTCCGGTTTTCGCGGCGCGATTTACTTTTTCTAATCTTTTTTCAACAGTTTCAAGATCTTTTAACTGTAATTCGATATCGATCGTTTCTTTGTCACGAATTGGGTTTACATTTCCGTCAACGTGAACAATATTATCATTATCAAAACAACGCAAAACGTGAATAATAGCGTTACACTCTCTAATGTTTCCTAAAAACTGGTTTCCAAGACCTTCCCCCTTACTTGCACCTTTTACCAAACCTGCAATATCTACGATATCTACGGTTGCCATTTGTACACGCTCTGGTTTTACTAACTCTTCTAATTTATTAATTCTCGGATCCGGAACGTTTACAACACCTATATTCGGTTCGATTGTACAAAACGGAAAGTTGGCACTCTGCGCTTTTGCATTAGATAAACAATTAAATAATGTTGATTTTCCAACATTTGGTAATCCTACAATTCCTGCTTTCATCTGTAGATAATTTGCTTTTTTATTTATTTTAACCTCTCAGGCCCCGAAATTACTGAATTATACATCAATAACTTAGACTTTGATTAGTCATATTTATATTACTTTTTAAGATGCCCGTTTATTTTGATGAAATCATACATTTTGGCATTAAAATTTTGCAAATATATGATTTAATACCCGTTAACTGTACAAAAAATGTCAATATATGTTTTTTTAGTACTTTTCTTAAAAAAAATAAAACTTTTTGGTTGTGTTTTGTTAAATAACGCTATTTTTATGACAAATTTAACAAACCATACACAAATTTTTAACCAAAACTAGTTTAACATGAGAAAAATTGCAATTTTATTTTTTTTGCTTAATACACTCTTTATTTTTGCGCAGAAGCAAATTTCGGGTGTAGTAAAGGACAATTCGGGAAATCCACTTCCTGGTGTAAACATTATTGAAAAAGGAACAAACAATGGTACATCAACTGATATTGATGGCTCGTACAAAATTTCTGTGAGAGAAGGTGCTTCATTAATTTATTCCTATTTAGGTTATGCCAGTATAACAAGACTGGCAGATGCATCTCAGATTGATGTTTCTTTATCCGAAGAAGGAGGGCAAAATCTTGACGAAGTTGTAGTTACAGGATCCAGAGCTGCCGTCAGAAGTAATACCACGAGCGCCCTGCCTATTGATGTATTGTCTTCTAAAGATTTGACCTCGACGGGACAAGCCACATTTGATAAGGCACTGCAATACAAAATCCCTTCGTTTAATACTGTACAAACTCCTGTTAATGACGCCACTTCATTACTGGATCCGTACGAGATTAGAAATATGGGACCAAGCAGAACCTTAATCCTTATTAATGGTAAACGTAAAAACTTAAGTTCATTACTCTATGTACAAACTTCTCCGGGACGTGGAGAAACGGGTGCTGATATTTCGGCTATCCCGACAGATGCGATCGAAAGAGTTGAGATTCTTCGTGATGGTGCTTCTGCCCAATATGGTTCTGACGCCATTGCGGGAGTTATGAACATCATTTTAAAGAAAAACAATAACTCCGGATCGGTTACATTAAGAAGTGGAATTACTTCTGAAGGTGACGGCGAAATGCTTGGTGTAAGTTTAAATAGCGGTACAACCGTTGGAGAAAAGGGATTCTTAAACTACACTATTGATTTTTCTAAAGTAAAATTAGCCAACAGAGCCGGAACAGTTGACGGTGGAACAAATAATTTAGGACCGGACAATGAACCACTTGCAGGTGGAGAATATGCTGATTTTGTATATGTTGATCCTGAAGATCCGGATAACTGGGTAAATGGAGCTACTCCAACATCCATCAGAGCTGATAATACTGCCGGAATACAAGTTGTCAATGATTATTTGAAAAGACATCCTGATGCAAGAAACGTTAATGGTTCGCCGGAAACAGCTGCTGCTAAGTTTTTAATTAATGGTGGAAGTGAAATTAGTGACAATACCAGCTTATATTACAATGCTGCATATGTCTACAAAAAAGTAAACTCTTTTGCTAACTTTAGAACACCATACTGGAGACCTTTATCAGGAGATCCTTATCTTAATGATTTCTTCGGAAATGGTGATGCTACCAATCCTTCATACGATGGATATGGACCTACTTTTGAAGGAGATCTTTCTGATTATAATGGTACATTAGGTTTCAAAACCGTAAAAAATGGCTGGAACACAGATGCGAGTGTAACTGTTGGTGGCAACAAACAAGTTTATACCGTTAATAATTCTGTAAACAGATCTGATTTGGTTGATGCTGACGGAAATAACATTTACAGAGAAAACAGCCCAATTTCGTTTAAACCGGGTGGAACTTCTTTTAATCATATTGTTGGAAATATAGATGTTTCTAAAATTGTATCCGACCAGATTAGTATTGGTTTTGGTACTGAGTTTAGGTCTGAATATTTTTCTGTTATTGAAGGAGACAAAGCTTCATGGGATGGATTAGGTGCTGACTCCTTTGCAGGAAACAGACCTGAAAATTCAGGAAAGTGGAACCGATATAATGTTGGTGTGTATTTAGATGTTGCTTTTGATATTACAAAGGACTTTTTAATAAACGGAACTGTTCGTCATGAAGAATACAGTGATTTTGGAGGCGCAACTGTCTGGAAAGCAAGTACAAGATATAAATTCCTTGATGATAAGGTTACAGTAAGAGGATCTTTATCAACTGGTTTCAGAGCTCCTACTTTACATCAGATTTATACTCAAAAATCGCAATACTCATTTGTTGCCGGACAAGGAATTCAAATTAGTGGTATTATAAACAACGTTTCCCCTCAGGCACGTCAATTATTAATTCCACAACTGGATGCTGAAAAATCAACGAATATTACCGTTGGAATTGGGGCAAAACCTTTTCAAAATTTCAATTTCACAATAGATTATTATAATATTAAAGTAGAAGACAGAATTGTTTTGGGAGACAGACAGGATACTCAGTTTGGTAATGTGGCCTGGTTTTCTAATTCATTCGATTCAAGAACTTCTGGTTTAGATGTCGTTGCAAATTACAGTAATATCGGAATTGGTGAAGGTAAATTAGGGTTTAATGTTTCCGGAAATATCACTTTAGAAAACAAAAGAATTTCTCCTGTAACAAACAATTCATTTGGCGAAATCCTTAATTCCCTGACTTTTACTTCAAGACCTGATTCAAAATGGATTTTTGGAATCAATTATGAAATCGGTAAATTCGGATTTTCTCTTAATAATACTTATTTTGGAAAAACTACCTTTAATCAGGATGGTTTAGCTACAAATGATCCAAATGCACCGGTGGGTTCTGCGGAATATTTGGCTGCAAACTTAAAAACAGAGTTCATTCCTAAAATTGTTACGGATTTAGGAGTTAACTTTAATGCTACTGAAAAATTAACTATTGCATTAAATGTAAACAACTTATTTAATGTTTTTCCTGAATGGAAATTCGTGGCAGAAAACGAAAACGGAGCCGCACTACTTGCAGATCCTAACCTAAAACAACAACAATCTAATTTACTTACATTCAACCAGCGTTATTCAAGAATGACTTACGATGGTTTTCATTTCAGTCAGTTAGGAACTATGTTTAATTTATCTTTAAATTATAAATTCTAAGTTCAGCTTTGTTTAATAAACTAAAATGGGTTGTCTCAGGATAACCCATTTTTTTATAATTTTATATTTAAAAAACCAGCATTATGGCAAATTTATATGATGGAAAAATGGCGGCGATTTACGATGCGATGTACCAGACTTTTGTCAATTATGACGAAGAATATGCTTTTTACAATCATTTAATCCAGGAAAACAAAGCTTCCAGCATTCTGGAAATAGGAAGCGGAACCGGAAACCTCGCCAAACGATTCGCAGAAAACAAGCAAAATTACCAGGGTCTTGATTACAGCGACGATATGATCGCAATTGCAAAAGAGCGTAACAAAAATAGCTCTTTTAGACAAGGAGATATGCGGGATTTTAAACTGGACAAACCCGTTGATTCTATTTTAATTACCGGAAGATCTACCAGTTATCTGATCACCAACGATGACATTAACAGAACTTTTGAAGCTGTTCATAAAAACCTGACTGATAATGGAGTCCTGATTTTTGATTTTATAGATGCGAACCGGTTTATTCCCTTTACTAAAGAAAATCCGCTGATACTGCACGAGGCAGAATATCAAAACGTAAAATATATTAGGGAAAGCCATTGGGACACCAACAATTCTCTGGAAAATTTTATGCTGGAATGGACGGCAAAATATTACACTTTCATAAATGGAGAAAAGGATATTATAGAAAATGATTTTTCTACCGTTCGGGTATTTACGCTCAACGAAATTGAACTTTTTTTGTACCTGAACAATTTCAAAATACTAAAAACGATTGACCGAAAAACGTATGCTTATGATACTTATGTGATTGTGGCTAAGAAAATTTCATAAAAAAATCCTGAGCTTAGAACTCAGGATTTTTCTTTTATAACTTATTGTAAACTCGTGATATCCTTATAAGATGACCACCCGCTTGCTGTGTGGTAAGCATCTAAACTTCCATTTGGAACTTTTATGGCACCTGAGCCTATTAGATTTTTACAATTGGCAAAAGGCAATAAACTTGTATTGACAACCGGTGGTACTACTGGATTCATAATTACACTTTTCAAACCGGGATTATCACTAAAAGCATAGTAATCAATATTCTTCACACTACTTGGAATCGTTACGCTTGTTAATGACGTACAATAACGAAATGCATTTGGATTAATACTAACAACACTATTCGGAATTGAAATGTCTGTTAATTGTGCGCTGTAGGCAAAAGATAATGTTCCTATTTTTGTAACCGTGTTTGGAATTGAAAATGATCCTGATTTCCCGTTTGGATAACATAACAAAGTCGTAGCATTTTTATCATATAAAACACCATCTGCTACGCTAAAATAAGAATTTGACCCAATTTCAAAATAAGTTAGTGAAGGACAGCCAGAGAAAGCACCTTCTCCCAGATATCTTAAATTATCAGGAATTGCAATAGTTTGTAAACTACTACATCCGCGAAAAGCATTTAAGTCAATTTCTTCTACTGTATTGGGAATATTTATGTTTGTTAAATTTAAACATCCGGAAAAAACCTCTGAATTAATTATACTAAGATTACTTGGTAAAGTAACATTTGTCAAACCTACACAACCATAAAAAGCCAATGATTCTATTGTAGCAGCACTATTCGGAATGGTAACAGATTCTAAGCTCTCACAATATACAAATGCGTAAGTACCAATACTCGTTAGGCTATTAGGAAAATTAATACTTGTCATCGCAAAACAATTTGAAAATGCATATGCGTCAATAGTTGTAACGGTATTTGGTAAAGTAACCGTTTTTAGCGCATAACATCTGTCAAAAGCATTTGAACTGATAATCGTAACACCATCCGGAACAACTACACTAACAATATCATACTGGTCCTCAAATGCGCCATATCCGATTATAGTAACAGGATGTCCTTCAATAGTTGACGGTATCGTTAAATTGTATTTAGAATCAACCGATAAGTCTTTCCAAAGTTGCGATAATCCGGTAATAGTCACTGTAGCATCTGTTTCAGATATTTTATAAGTGAACAAAAGATCATTTGTCAGACCTTTAACTTTAATTGTATTTGTTACATCATTATTCGCAGGTACAATATCTTTTTGTTCTGCCGAAATAGAAGCTTTATTATTATAATCACCTGTTTCGTTTACACTTACTGTAATTTTTAGCAAGGCAGTAGCTCCATTCTCCAAATCTCCAATTGTCCAGATTCCTGTTTCATTATCATATTCCCCAAAAGAAGTCTCAGCACTAACAAAAGTATAACCAGAGAGAATTTTATCAGATACGGTAACCTCTGTAGCATCTAACGGCCCTTTATTGGTTGCTATAAGCGTAAAAGTCACATTAGTATTGGCAACAGGGTTATTTGTGTTTGCTGCAACTGCAATACTCAGATCAGCAGTTTCTTTAGGATCAATATTATTATCATCGTCATTACTGCAGGATAATAATAAGGAAGCCAGTATTAAAAATAAAAAATTCTTACAATTCAATTTCATAGTGTTTTCTTTTAGTTTTTAAATTCATCTTTCTAAAACGAGACAAAACTAATTTTTCGGAAGAACAAAAAAATCACTATAAATAGGTATATTTAAAATTGGTACCGCAGCTGCTGTCAATCAAATCTTCTTTATAATTTTCATTGAATCTCAAAAAAAAACCTGAGCAATTAAACTCAGGTTTTATATAAAGTCGAATGTAAAATTTTACATCTTGAATTCTAAAGCGTTAATCAAACCTTTTTCTTCTTCAGTAGCCGTAAATCCGGAGATATTCCAGTAATTGGTCAATATCTTATTCTGCTTATTAAAAAGGGTTTTATCTTTAAAAACATCACTGTCGTTATAAGTGAATTTTTGTTTATTAAAATTTGTAGTTATAAAATTATTACGAACCTGAATATTTTTTACCTGATCCTTTAAAATAAGATCATAAGCTATTTCTTCATTTGAGCTCAATACATAATAATCCAAACCATCCAGTCTGTAATTTACCTTTATGACAGATCTTGTAATATTTTTAGATCCAATCGCTGTTTTGTCAACCGTTTCCGCAATTGTTCCCGGCAAAACATTAATGCTAAATTCAAAAATTAGTTTTTTTTCAGGATCATAAATAATTTCAAAATTATCTACAGTTTCTTTCGATTTATTAAGGGGAGTTACAGTCATTACATAGTAATCCTTATTGGTAGCGTGTCCTCTGATAATAAAATCGTATTCCTTTTTTGCTTTTGGGTCCAGCAGGGGTTCAAAATACTTTAAATTGGTATAATTTTCCATTATATCATTAAGGTTATATCCCTTTAAATCGGCACTAACATCTGTTTCCAATAAACCATAAGAGCGATTTTGTTCGACCAATAATGTTGTTGAAACTTTCTTCTGATTTACTGCAAATTGAAAATTTACAAGACCGTCATTATAATAAGAGTATTTATTATCAAGCATAAAAAATTCTCTTACATAGACTTTTAAGCGGTAAGGCATTGCTAAATTCTTCATTGAATTTGAGACAATTTTCTGAAGTATTTTTTGAGGAGCTTCAGTAGACACCACAATTTCATCCAGTTTATTGTCTTTATTTTTCAGGTAAACCACAAACTCATTTTCTTTTAAAGCTGCCCAGCGAATGGTTACATCCTCATAATTGGTTTCAGAAACCTGCACATTCGAAGCTCCGTTTACAATAAAAGTAACTTTACCTTCCTGATTGCTTATTAAAATCTGTTTGGTTTTCATTATCACAACGGTTGCATTTTGTATAGGCAACTGTGTTTCAATATCTTTAACGACGATAGAATACTCCGTATCCTGAGCAAAAATAGTGACGCTAAAGAATACAAAAAATAATAGTATTAATTTCTTCATAGGCTATTTTTAAAAATTATCACACATTGTTAAAAAAACAACATCAAATTAAATAAATTAAATTGTTATATACCAATAGAATGGAAATTAAAATAAGAAATTGACTTATAAAAAAAAATCCCAAGCTTTTTGCTTAGGATTTTTCTTATTTTTATTTTAAAATATCTTATTCATTATGTAAAAATGCCTGACGTGCCAACAAAGTTTCTTCATCTTCAACATGGTTATCATCAGGTACACAACAATCTACAGGGCAAACTGCCGCACATTGTGGTTCGTCGTGAAAACCTTTACATTCTGTACACTTTCCGGGAACAATATAATATACTTCATCAGAAATTGGAGTCTGTGCATCATCAGCATCAACTTCAGTTCCGTCAGGTAAAATTATTTTTCCTGAAAGGCTTGTACCATCCTTATATCTCCAATCATCCGCTCCTTCATAAATTGCTGTATTCGGGCACTCTGGTTCACAAGCACCACAGTTTATACATTCGTCGGTTATAATTATCGCCATGTTTATCTTATTTTATGCTTTAAGCATCAAGCTTTAAGCTATTTCTAAAATATTATTTTTCAAAAATTAAAGCTTATTGCATAAAGCTTACCGCTTACCGCTAAAAAAACTTATTTTTGTGCAAAATTACAATCAAAACTATTCATAAACAAACATTATGACATTAGAAACAAAAAAAAGTGTTTTTGTTGAATTAGGTAAGTTTTTAAAACAATTTACCGAAAACGATACCGTTAGAAAATCAGACGTCCTTCATAACGATTTATTTTTTGATGATTTCGAAAAACTGATTCATTTATCGCAATCTCATAATGGATGGTATACGCCTGAACAAGTATATTTTGCAATACAATCCTGGGCAGACGCATTGACAGAAGAAAACATTACCAAATGGCTTTCAAATTATGATTTTACGGGAGTTGAACCAAAAAATGTTGCCCTGATTTTAGCCGGAAATATTCCTCTGGTAGGTTTTCATGATTTTCTTTCTGTTCTGATTACCGGTCACAATGCAGTTATAAAAACGTCCTCAAACGATCAGCACTTATTGCCTTTTTTAGCAAAATACATCATTACTGTTAATCCTGACTTTGAAAATAAGATCAATTTCCCGGAAGGAAAACTGGAAAATTTTGATGCCGTAATCGCAACAGGAAGCAACAATACATCACGTTATTTTGAATATTATTTTAAGGATAAACCATCAATTATCCGAAAAAACAGAAATTCTGCTGCTGTCTTAAACGGAAAAGAAACCAAAGAACAACTAGAAGCTTTGGGTGAGGATATCTTCAGGTATTTTGGCTTAGGATGCCGAAATGTCTCAAAAATCTTTGTACCAAAAGGATATTCTTTTGACACTTTTTTTGAGGGAATTTTCAAATATCAGGATGTTATCCATTATGAAAAATACGCCAACAATTATGATTATAACAAAGCCGTATTTTTGATGAGTAATTTTAAATTACTGGATAATGGTTTCCTGACTTTAAAAGAAGATCCAAGCTACGCCTCGCCTATTTCGAGCGTTTTCTATGAATTTTACGAAAACATTGAAGATTTACAGACCCGTCTTAAAGCTGATGCTGAACAAATTCAATGTATCGTGAGTACTGATTTGATAGAAAACAGTATTCCTTTCGGCGAAACCCAAAATCCTCAATTGTGGGATTATGCAGATAACGTTGATACTATAACGTTTTTGTTAACAACAAAGTAAAAAAATGTTCAATTATTTCGAATAATTTATCGCTTTTTCAGCTCCTATTGCCGAAATTTGCGTCTTTAAAATTTTTCGACTATTAACAACAACCATGAAAAAACACAACTACAGCGCAGGACCAAGTATTTTACCTCAGCAAGTTTTTGAGAAGGCATCACAAGCAGTATTAAATTTTAACAATTCTGGATTATCTATTCTGGAAATCTCGCACAGAAGTAAGGATTTTGTTGCGGTTATGGATGAAGCTCGTTCGCTGGCTTTAGAATTACTAGGACTTCAGGGAAAAGGATATCAGGCATTATTTTTACAAGGTGGTGCAAGTACAGCATTTTTAATGGCTCCGTATAATTTAATGAAAGAAAACGGAAAAGCTGCTTATTTAGACTCGGGAACCTGGGCAACGGCTGCTATAAAAGAAGCTAAATTGTTTGGAGAAACGGTTGTCGTAGCTTCTTCAAAAGACGATAATTATTCAAATATTCCAAAAGGATACGCAATACCGGCCGACGCAGATTATTTTCACTGCACAAGTAACAATACGATTTTTGGAACTCAAATGAAAGAATTCCCGGCAACAAACATTCCTGTTGTTTGTGACATGAGTTCTGATATTTTTTCACGCGTATTAGATTTCTCTAAATTCGATTTAATTTATGCAGGAGCTCAAAAAAATATGGGACCTGCAGGAACTACTTTAGTTGTAGTGAAAGAAGAAATCTTAGAGAAAAGCGGAAGAACTATCCCAAGTATGTTAGACTACGCTAAACATATCAAAGCAGAAAGCATGTACAATACGCCTTCTGTTTTTGCAGTATATGTTTCTCTTTTGACATTACAATGGATTAAAGAAAAAGGCGGAGTTGCTGCCGTTGAGAAATTAAACAACGCAAAAGCGGAATTACTTTATACTGAAATCGACAGAAACCCTTTATTCAAAGGAGCTGCAGCGGTTGAAGATCGTTCAAATATGAATGTTACTTTCTTATTGACAAACCCGGACCATGCTGCAACTTTTGATGCTTTATGGAAAGAAGCCGGAATTTCAGGATTGCCTGGACACCGCTCAGTGGGTGGTTACAGAGCTTCTATTTACAATGCTATGCCTATCGAAAGTGTTCAGGTTTTAGTTGACGTAATGAAAGCTTTAGAAAGTAAAGTTTAATCGTTTTTCGGTTTATTATTAATCGAAACAGCTATTAATTAAAATACCAAAAAGAAAAACCATAATATATGTTTATCATCTAATTCATATGATTAGTGATTAACAAATAAATACAAAATAAAATGAAAGTATTAGCGAATGACGGAATTTCAAAAAGTGGAATTCTAGCTTTAGAAAAAGGCGGATTTGAAGTTATAACAACAAAAGTAGCTCAGGAACAAGTAGCTAACTTTATCAATGAAAATAATGTAAGCGTAATTTTAGTACGTAGTGCTACTAAAGTTCGTAAAGATATTATCGACGCATGTCCTGGTATCAAAATTATCGGTCGTGGTGGTGTTGGTATGGACAACATTGATGTTGATTACGCAAAAAGCAAAGGAATTCATGTAATCAATACTCCTGCTTCATCATCAGAATCTGTTGCTGAATTAGTATTTGGACACTTGTTTTCCGGTGTTCGTTTTTTGCATGATTCTAACAGAAATATGCCTCTTGAAGGAGATTCAAACTTTGAAGGTTTGAAAAAAGCATATGCAAACGGAACTGAATTAAGAGGAAAAACTCTTGGAATCGTTGGTATTGGCCGTATTGGTCAGGCTACTGCTAAAATGGCACTTGGTTTAGGAATGAAAGTTATCGCTGCTGATAGTTTTATCCCAAAAGTAGATGTAAAAGTGGAATTCTTTGACGGACAATCAATCACAACTACAATTGTATCTCAATCTTTAGAATCTTTATTTAAAGAAGCTGATTTCATTACTCTTCACGTTCCTGCTCAGGATGGTTACATCATTGGTGAGAAAGAACTGGAGATTGTAAAAGACGGTGTTGGAATCGTAAACTGTGCACGTGGTGGTGTAATTGATGAAGTAGCTTTAGTAAAAGCTTTAGATTCAGGAAAAGTGGCTTTTGCAGGATTAGACGTTTTCGAAAGTGAACCAAAACCGGAAATGGCAATTTTAATGCACACTAAAATCTCCCTGACTCCACACATCGGAGCTGCAACAGGAGAAGCACAAGACAGAATCGGAACTGAGCTGGCATCACAAATTATTACTTTGTTAAGCTAACTAAGAAAATAATATTTATCTTTAAAGGGATTTATTACAAATTTGTAGTAAATCCCTTTCTTTTTTATTTATTTTGTTGTTTAATTTAAAACTTTAAAAACCATGTTTGAACAATTAACACAATTAGTACAACAGTACGGAAACTCAGCTGTTGTAAATAATGATGCCGTTCCTAATGAGCATAATGAAGGCGTAATAAATGAAGCAAACAATTCGATCTTTTCGGGATTGCAAAAAATTGCTTCAGAAGGTGGTGCTGAACAGCTTGCAGGTTTGTTTAACGGAAGTTCCCCAATAGACAGTTTTAATCCTGTTGTACAGCAAATAACACAACAATTAAAAGGAAATCTAGGTGAAAAATTTGGATTAAGCAGTGAAGCTTCTTCAGGAGTTGCCTCCGGCATGATCCCTCAGATATTAAATTCTTTAGTAAACAAAGCCCAAGACCCGAACGACAGCAGTTTTCAGATTTCTGATATTATTTCAGCAATTTCCGGAAACAGCGGGCAGGCATCCGGTATTATGGATACAATTTCAAAATACGGAATGCAGTTTGGCCTCGATCAGAACAATGACGGAAAAGTAGATGTTACAGATGTTTTGGTTGTTACCAAAAGCAAAGGCGGGATTTCTGGTTTTATTGGCAAACTTTTCGGGAAAAAATAGTTTTTTTTTAAAGGTACAAAGAGACAAAGGTTCAAAGGAACAGAGTTTTCCAACTCTTCCTTTGTCTCTTTATCTTTGAACCTTTGCCCCTTTATCATTGAACGTTTGTTCGTTTGCCCCTTTGTCCCTCCCTTTGCCCCTTTGTCCCTTTGAACCTTTGTTTCTTTGAACCTTTGAACCTTTCCCAACCAATCAAAAATGTTAAAAACAAAACTCCTAACTTATTTATTTTGTAAATTTATAAGATGAAAAAGAGTATTTCCATATTAATCCTTTTGTTTATTATCATTGCTTGTTCTATAACTTCTAAAAACATTGCAGAAGCAAATCAGCCAGCAAAAAATGTAGCGGTAAACGATACGGTCAGAATTGCCAATGATTCTTTGGAATATGAGGTTATTATTATTGACAATGGTTTTAGTACCTGGCTGGCATCAAGAGCTTTTCCCCGCAATTACCATTCGCTCTCTTATCTCGAAAACAAAAACAATCAATATATAACAGAATGGAATAGCCGTGTCTTGCAGCCTCTGCGTTATGATCCTAATCTATACGAAATGAGCATTAACTACAACCCTACAACTAAATACGGATATGAAGTCAATTATCTTATTTATAACTACATGATTTATTTTCAAAATACTTATAAACAAAAACTTTGGGGATATGTTCCATCCCGATAATGTTGTTATATTTGTAATCATTATAAATAAAGATGAATAAATTAAAGCAGCGTTGGGGAATCACCTCAAATTTCCAGTTCGTTATCATATTTGTTGTATTTGCCATTACAGGATCGGCATCTGCATGGCTGTCTAAACCTTTTTGTGTATTGTTAGGAATCACCAAAGAAGATTTTGGAGGATGGTTTACACTCATCAGGCTTATTATTATATTCCCTATTTATCAGGTTTTGCTTGTCGCAATAGGAACTATTTTCGGGCAATATCGTTTCTTTTGGAACTTCGAAAAAAGAATGCTCAAAAGTATGGGACTGGGTTTCCTGTTTAAAGATTAGATTTTTCTCGTTGGATTTTGAAAGAAATACGTATAAATCCACGTAAGTGTAAATGAAGGGATTACATCTGTAAATGGTATTATTTCTTCAAGAAATGTTAAAACTCCTGCTACTTTCCCTACTCTTCCTTTATACATTCTGCTCATAATAAGAGCCGCAATAGGTGCCCATATTACATCTGAAAATTCACCCAATAAAGGAATCGAGAATGAAATCATTCCAATCCCGTCAAAAAGCAAACCTAATATAAGTTTTTGAACTCTGTCGTCTTTTTCTAATATCTCTTCTTTCATATAAATAAATTTAGCACTATTTTTTCAGAATAGCAACCCGTTATAAATCAGTAGTTTTAGATTTTATAAATAACTCATAACCTTAATCAAATATTGTTCCTAAAATTCTGTTATAAGACATTACGATTTCGGGAGAATCTTTGTTTCTTTGTAAAAACAGTTTCATAAATGATACACGCAAAAAATATACATAAATTCTATGATCAGCTTGAAGTTTTAAAAGGAGTGAATCTGCATATCAAAAAAGGGGAAATTGTTTCGATCGTTGGAGCTTCCGGAGCAGGGAAAACAACACTTTTGCAAATTCTGGGAACACTGGATAAGCCCGAAAGAAACTCCGAATCGTCTTTAACCATCAATGGCGAAAATGTATTAAAACTACAGGATCTGGAAACAGATAACTCTAAACAGGAAAAAACGTTTAAGATTATTACCTATACAGTTATCGCATATTGTATTTTAATTGCTTTGTTTTTATTGTTTTTCAGGAACAAAATTGAGAATGATGTTTTCGGTCAGGTCACACTGGTTGTGATTGTTTTACCTTTAATTACAGCAACCGCTTATTATATTAAATATTTTAAACAGAAAAGTAAAAAAGATAAAATCCTTTCCACTTTTAGAAATTTAAACCTGGGGTTTATTTTTCAGTTTCATCAATTGCTTCCCGAATTTACAGCTTTAGAAAATGTCTGTATTCCTGCATTTATGGCCAATAAACCAAAAGCCGAAACAGAAAAAGAAGCAACAAGGCTTTTGCATTATTTAGGCTTATCCCACAGGATTAATCACAAACCAAGCGAACTTTCAGGCGGAGAACAGCAGCGTGTAGCGGTTGCCAGAGCGTTAATCAACAAACCCGATGTTATTTTTGCTGATGAACCGTCAGGAAACCTTGACACACAATCTGCCGAAAATTTACACCAGCTCTTTTTCCAGCTTCGTGACGAATTTGGGCAAACTTTTGTAATTGTAACCCATAACGAAGAATTAGCCAATATGGCCGACAGAAAATTAATTATGGTAGACGGCCAGATTAGTAATTAGTTCATTATGAATCAAAAAGAACTCAAAGAATTTCTAGACGAAAAAGTCATCCAGTATAATAATCAGGATTTTATTGAAAGCGATCCTGTGCAAATTCCGCATTTATATTCTCAAAAAGAAGATATCGAAATTGCCGGTTTTCTAAGTGCCACAATTGCGTGGGGAAATCGCAAAATGATTATTAAAAATTCGCATACCATGATGGAACTCATGGGAAATACCCCTTACGATTTTGTCATGTCCCATTCTGAGGAAGATTTGGCACGTCTGGAAAATTTTGTGCACCGCACTTTCAACGGAAAAGATTTTGGAGGTTTTATAAAAGGTTTACAGCATATTTATAAAAATCATAATGGTTTGGAATCCTTGTTTGCAAAAAATCAGGAAAAAGACAGCTTGCAAAAAAGTATTCACGAATTCAAAAAAGCATTCTTTGAAATTGACCATCTGCCAAGGACTCAGAAACATATTTCGGATCCTTTAAACAATTCGGCTGCCAAAAGAATCAACATGTACTTGAGATGGATGGTTCGTCAGGATACAAAAGGAGTCGATTTAGGAATCTGGAAAACAATTTCGCCCTCAGCATTATCTTGTCCTTTAGATGTACATTCCGGCAACGTTGCGCGTAAACTTGGCATTTTAACCCGAAAACAAAACGACGGCAAAGCTTTGGCTGAATTAGATATAAAACTTCGTAAAATGGATGCGCAAGACCCTGTAAAATATGATTTTGCACTTTTTGGGCTTGGCGTTTTTGAAGGCTTTTGATCGTTCAGATTACTTTGGTGATTATCAATTTATCTTTTTCTTCCCGCACAATTATCATCTGACCTTCCCTGAAACCAAGCTTTTCAAGCCACTTACCTTCAAGTCTGATTTCTGGAATTGTAATACCTCCGTAAGCTCTCGCCTGGTATTTCTTGTAAATTTTAAGTTTTCTCGAATTTGCCATCTAATTTGCTTATTTCTTAACGGAACAAACTTCATCTAATTTAATGAGATTGTTGTCATATTAAAAGCTGACAATTATTTTTTTACAACTTTATACATATAAAAAACACTATTTTATCTTTTAAAAAAAGGTTTTCCTTAATCCGTTTTAAACTGAAAATCAAATAATTAAATAACTAAATTTCTGTAATCAATTGACAATCTAACAATCAAACCGTTATTTTAACGTACCTTTGCAAAAAATTTAATGCAAATGAGCACTTTCGAACAATTCAATCTTCCAAAATCACTACAAAAAGCAATCGACGAATTGGGTTTCGTTAAGCCTACTCCTATTCAGGAAAAAACTTTCTCTGTGATTATGTCAGGCCGTGATATGATGGGAATTGCGCAAACCGGTACCGGTAAAACATTTGCCTATTTATTGCCTCTTTTAAAATTATATAAATTTACCAATACCAATACACCAAAAATTGTAATCCTTGTTCCAACCCGCGAATTAGTGGTTCAGGTGGTAGAAGAAGTAGAAAAATTAACCAAATACATGTCGGTTAAAACACTGGGTATATTTGGTGGGGTAAATATCAATACACAAAAAAAAGCCGTTTACGAAGGAATCGATATCCTGGTAGGAACTCCAGGAAGAACAATGGATTTGGCTCTTGATGCTGTAGTTCGTTTTGACGAAACTCAAAAATTAGTTATCGATGAGTTTGACGAAATGCTGAATCTTGGTTTCCGTTCGCAGCTGACTGCACTTTTGGCTATGATGAAAACCAAACGTCAGAATATCTTATTCTCAGCCACAATGACCGATGAAGTTGATGATATCCTAAACGATTATTTTGATTTTCCTGAAGAAGTTACGCTTGCCGCTTCGGGAACTCCTCTTGAAAAAATTACACAAATAACGTATAATGTTCCAAACTTTAATACTAAAGTGAATTTACTGAAACATTTATTGCAAACAAACGAAAGCATGGAACGTGTTTTGGTTTTTGTAAACAATAAAAAGATTTCAGACATGCTTCATACCCGTATCGAAGAAGATTTTGAAGGTCAGTTTGGAGTAATTCACTCTAATAAATCTCAAAATTACCGTTTGACTACAATGGCAGAATTTCAGGACGGAAACTTACGCGGACTGATTACGACAGATATTATGGCGAGAGGTCTTGATATTTCTGACATTTCGCATGTTATTAACTTTGAACTTCCGGAATTACCTGAATTATACATGCACAGAATTGGTCGTACTGGTCGTGCAGACGCAACAGGAACTGCCATTAGTTTTGTAACGCCTCGTGAGGAAGAATTTAAAATCCAGGCCGAAATCTTAATGAACACAGAACTTGCAATAACTGATTTCCCAGAAGAAGTTGAAGTTTCTGAAAAACTGATTGAACCTGAAAAAGACCGTCAGCCAGTAAAATTCTTAATGAAAAAGGTGAAACTGGAAGGTGATGGTGCATTTCACGAAAAATCAAAAAAGAACAAAAAAATCAACCTGGGCGGACCATCAAAAACTAAAAAGAAAACCCACGGTTCTGTCAACAGAAACATGCTGAAAACAAGGGATAAAAAGAAAAAAGATTCTAATAAATAGTTTTCTTTTAGGAACAAAGGTTCAAAGAGACAAAGTCACATAGAATAAAAAGGCTCAAAAGTACAGATTTTAAACCTCTGCACCTTTGAGCCTTTGTAGCTTTGAACCTTTTAAAAAAAACTAAATTTTCGTAAAAAGCAATCCAACCGGTGAGCACAACTCGATTTTTTTGCCTGTGTCTTTAAGTTTTCCTGTTATTTTATCTCTTTTAAAAATAATGATATCATTAGTATATTGATGACCTGTCAAAAGGTAATTCCCTGATGGGTCAATAGCAAAATCCCTTGGGCCTTTTCCTAAGGTATTCACCTGCTCTACCAATTCTAAACCACCTGTTTTAGTGATTTTATAAACCGAAAGCATATTAACATCACCACGATCAGAAGCATATAAAAACTTTCCGTCAGGAGAGATTTTTATGGCTGCAGAGCTGTTTGCCCCTTTAAAATCCTTAGGGATAATATTGGTTTCCTTCAACAGTTTTAAATTTCCGGTTTTGTCATAAGAAAAGGTCGTTAGTGTTCCGTCTAATTCCTGAAGCAGGTAAACAAATTTTCCATCTTTACTAAATGTCAAATGTCTTGGGCCACTTCCTTTTTTTACATCAACAGTACTTTTTAAAGTCAACACTTCATGTTTTGCACTTGCATTATATTTGTAGATAAAAACTTTATCCTGACCTAAATCGTTCGATAAAACAAACTTTTTATCCGGAGAAAAAACAACCATATGCACGTGTGCTTTCTCCTGGCGTGCTTCGTTTGGCCCTTTACCTTCATGCTGAATTAACTGCTGGGCTTCCGTAATACTTCCGTCTGCATTTTTCTTAAACACAGCGATACTTCCACCGGAATAATTTGCAACAATTACGTTTTTCTCATCGTTGATCAAATGACAGGGATCTGCTCCCATAGAAGCATTTTTATTTAATAAAGTAAGCTTTCCTGTTGGTGAACTATATTTAAAAGCACTTACTGTACTTTGTGTTCCGTTTTCATTTACGGCATAAATAAATTTATTATCCGGAGATGCCGATAAATAGCTTGGACTTAAAACATTCGCATTTTCAGTAGAATTTTTTAAAGCAAAAGAGCCCGAAGCAGCATCAAATTCATAAACATAAATTCCGTTGCTTTGACAGGTATTTGTGTATGTCCCCACCAGTAGATTGAACTTGCTCTGAGCCTGTGAAGTAGTAAAAGCCAAAGCTGAGAACAAAACTATATGTAATTTTTTCATATTTTAATATTTAATTGAATTGCTAAAATAGACAATAATCTCATTTCATTACAGCTTTTTTGTTACAAATGAATTTTGAAAAGTTACATTTTTAAAAGCACACTATGCATTTTAAAGCATATAAGATATATAAGTTCATTTCAGTTTTAATGTTTAGATTTAACTCATTATGCTAACAGCAACTTATATAACTTATATGGTTCAAATAAAAAAACAAATTTGTATTTTTGACCAGTATCTTCACGAAAAATCAAACGTAGTGAAGTAAATTGAGGCCAGAATGCATTTTAAACATCCCGAAATTCTATATTTTCTGTTTTTATTGATTGTTCCTGTTTTGGTTCACTTATTTCAATTAAGACGTTTCAAAACTTCTTATTTTACCAACGTCCGTTTCTTAAAAGAACTTTCCATACAAGCCCGAAAGAGTTCTAAAATCAAAAAAAGATTATTACTTGCGACGCGTTTACTGTTGCTGCTTTTTGCAATTATAGCTTTTTCACAGCCTTATTTTGAAGCAAAAGACAGCAAAAATGCTTCAAACGAAATGTATATTGTACTGGATAATTCATTTAGTATGCAGGCCAAAGGAAAAAAAGGCGAACTGCTAAAACGTGCCGTTCAGGAATTACTGGAAAATACTCCGGAAACTGCCCAGTTTTCCTTACTGACCAATACCGAAAATTTCTGGAATACAGATATCAAATCTTCCAAAAGCGCCTTGCAAAACCTGCAGTACAGTGCAACTCCTTTTGAACTTTCTTCAATTATAGCAAAAATAAAAGCACATAAATCGGCTCATAGAAAAGACATTGTAATCATTACCGATGCTGTTGGCCTGGCCGAAACGGATATAAAAAATATAGATTCTGAAGACAAACCATATTTTATAATTCCTGAAGCCGAACAAAAAAACAATATCGCCATTGACAGCGTTTACATTAATCAGACTCTGGAAAATTTTTATGAAATTAGTGTAGATTTAGCTGCTTACGGCGAAGATTTCAAACCGGTTTCGATGGCACTTTACAATCAAAACAAACTGATTGCCAAAACGATAATTAATTTTGACACTAAGAAAAAGAAAATCAATTTTACCATTCCAAAAGAAGCTTTTCATGGCTACGTAACCATTGATGACAATGGTTTGAGCTATGACAACAAACTCTATTTTAGTATTTCTAAAACAAAAAAGACAAATGTAATCAGTATTGGTGAAGCTGACAAAAGCAATTTCTTATCAAGGATTTACACTGCTGCAGAATTTAATTACAATAATTATTCACTTAGCGGACTGGATTACAACAGTATAGAAAAGCAGAATACTATTATTTTAAATGAACTGGAAGAAATTCCGCAGGCATTGCAAACGACTTTAAAAGCATTTGTATCAAAAGGCGGAAACTTGGTGATTATTCCGTCTGAAAAAAGTTCGGTTACCAATCTCAATTCTTTTTTAGGCAATTTTGGAAAAATCCAGTTTAAAAACCTTCAGGGTACAAGTAAACAAATTAATAAAATCAACTTTGACCATCCGTTATTTTCCGGTGTATTTGAGAATAAAATTACCAATTTTCAATACCCGAAAACAGCAAAATCATTTGACGTTTCCAGTCCGTATCCTGCCGTTTTATCTTATGAAGATCAAACTCCATTTGTAACCGGGATTCAGGGTTCTGTTTCGGGAATTACCGTTTTTATGGCACCAATCAATTCGTCAAATTCCAATTTCCAGCAATCTCCACTGATTGTTCCTCTTTTTTACAAAATGGGTCAGAACAACCAGAAAACCGGAGTGAACGCTTTGACAATTGGCAACAACCAGCCGTATTTTGTTGATGTTTTACTAACCAAAGATGCTATTTTAGAAGTAAAAGGAAACGACGATTCTTTTATCCCTATTCAGCAAATATTAAATAATAAAGTCAGACTGACATTTAATGATTTTCCGGAAACAGCCGGAAATTATAGTGTTTTTGACAAGAAGAATTGGGTAGAAAACCTGAGCTTCAATTACAAAAGAACAGAAAGCGATTTGAGTCAGGTAAATACAAATGTGGTTTCAGATTTTAAAACTGCCGATACCATTTCGACTATTTTCAGCACCTTACAAACAGAACGAACTGACAGCCAAATTTGGAAATGGTTTGTTATCTTTGCACTGTTATTTTTAGCATTAGAAATGGCAATTATAAAATTTGTAAAATGATTTTTTTTTTCACCATTAAGGCATTAAGATTATTAAGTTTTTCCTTTATGATCTTATTCTAACTGTCCAGAAAATTAAGTTTCCCGCTTTATGAACTTAATTTCTTAATGGTAGTAAATAAAAACATTTAATGTTTTAATAAAATAAATATCCAAAATATGAAACTAATCATCAAAAGCGCCAAAATTATCGACTCAAAAAGTTCGTTTCATAATCAGACCGTTGATCTTTTAATTGCAGATGGTTTAATAGAAAAAATAGGAGTTTCTCTTCCTAATGATGATGCAACAGTAGTACGATTCGACGATCTTCATGTTTCTCAGGGCTGGTTTGACAGCAGTGTCTCTCTCGGAGAACCGGGTTACGAAGATCGGGAAACCATTGCAAACGGACTTAATGTTGCGGCAAAAAGCGGTTTTACTGCGATTGGTTTACAGCCTAACTCTTTTCCGGTTATCGATAATCAGTCTCAGGTAAATTTTGTAAAAAATAAAGCAAACGGTTTTGCAACAGAAATTTTCCCAATCGGAGCTTTAACAAAAGCCAGTGAAGGAAAAGATATGGCAGAACTTTTTGATATGAAAAAAGCAGGGGCGATCGCTTTTGGAGATTATAATAAAAGTATTGACAATGCCAATATTCTTAAAATAGCTTTACAATATGTTCAGGATTTTGACGGTTTGGTTATTGCTTATTCGCAGGATCCAAACATCAAAGGAAACGGAGTGGCAAATGAAGGAATTGTTTCTACACGATTAGGTCTAAAGGGAATTCCGAATTTGGCCGAAGAACTGCAAATCTCCAGAAACTTATTTTTACTGGAATATACCGGCGGAAAACTTCATATTCCGACTATCTCCACTGCAAAATCGGTTCAGTTAATCAGAGAAGCCAAAGCAAAAGACTTAAACGTAACCTGCAGTGTTTCTGTACATCATTTGGTTTTAACGGATGAAAAACTGGATGGTTTTGATACACGTTTTAAAGTGACACCTCCATTACGAACCGAATCTGACAGACAGGCTTTATTAAACGGAATCGCTGACGGAACTATCGACATGATTACATCAGACCATAACCCGGTTGATATTGAATTCAAAAAAATGGAATTTGATACCGCTAAAAACGGAACCATTGGCTTAGAAAGTGCTTTTGGTGCCTTATTGACGGTTTTACCGGTAGAAACTATAGTTTCAAAACTAACTTCAGGAAGAGCTGTTTTTGGTCTTGAAAACCATATAATTGAAGAAGGTGCAAAAGCTAACCTGAGCCTTTTTACTACAGAAGGAAAATCAACTTTTACGAAAGAAAATATTCTTTCAAAATCTAAAAATTCTGCTTTTTTAGGAACTGAACTAAAAGGTTCTGTGTACGGAGTTTTAAATCAAAATCAACTTGTTACAAAATAATACAATGAAGAATACAATCGAAGAAGGAAAATCAATCGCTATTACCAGTTATATTTTGATTGTTGGCGTATTGATTGCAATGTCTATGAATTCTGAAAACAAAAATAGTTTTGCTTCTTTTCATATTCGTCAGGCTTTAGGTTTATCGCTGACTTTTATTTCCTTTGGTGCGCTTACCAGTAATTTTGACAGCTTTTTTATAACATTCCCAATGTGGATCTGCGTTTCTATCTTATGGACTTATGCTATTTTTACTGCAATTCAGGGTCAGATGAGACCTATTCCGTTGGTTGGTAATTTATTCCAGAAATGGTTTAAAAGCATCGGGTAGGCAAAAATTACAATCCCGAAGTTTCAGGATAAATTCCAAAACCTTATCAAAGTTTCGAACTTTAACAAAGGGGAAAATTTAAAATTTACCATTCACAATTCACAATTAAAAAATGAATCTATCTTTAGAATATAAAATACAAGAACCAAAAGTTATCTTAGAAAAAAATCCGGTCTTACTTTTATTACACGGTTACGGAAGCAACGAAGCTGACTTATTTTCTTTTGCTACAGAACTTCCGGATCATTATTATATCATTTCAGCAAGAGCTCCTTACGATTTGCAATATGGTGCATATGCCTGGTATGCTATTAACTTTGATGCTGACCAAAACAAATTTTCAGATAACGAGCAGGCAAAAACTTCACGTGATGTAATTGCTTCTTTTATTGATGAATTAGTTGCCAATTATCCAATCGATCCTAATAATGTCACTTTGATTGGCTTTAGCCAGGGTTCTATTCTGAGTTATTCGGTTGCACTTTCTTATCCTGAAAAAATTCAGAGAGTTGTGGCAATGAGCGGTTATTTTAACGAGGAAATTATTAAAGAAGGTTTTGAAAAAAATGACTTTAAAAACCTTAAAATATTTGCTTCTCACGGAACTGTAGATCAGGTTATTCCTGTTGAATGGGCACGAAAAACTCCTGCTGTTTTAGAGAAATTAAATATTCCGGTTACCTATAAAGAATATCCTGTTGGACATGGAGTTGCTCCGCAAAATTTCTTTGATTTTAAAAATTGGCTGGCTTTGTAATTTTAAGAAATTTAAATCCTTTATAAAATGAGCAATACAAAACTTGATAATGCGGCATTAATTTTAATTGATATCCAAAAAGGATTTCTTGACACCTCTTATTGGGGTGGAGACCGAAATAATCCTAATGCAGAGCAAAAAGCCGCTGAACTTCTGGAAATTTGGAGAAATAAAAAATTACCACTTTTTCATATTCAGCATTGTTCTTCAAATCCGGATTCAATTTTAAATGAAGTAAGTTCGGGAAATGAATTTCAGGATGTTGTAAAACCTATTGCAGGCGAAATCATTGTTAAAAAGAATGTAAACAGCGCTTTTATCGGAACAAACCTGAAAGAGCTATTAGACAACGCAAAAATTAAAAACCTTGTTATCGTAGGCTTAACAACAGATCATTGCGTTTCTACCACTACAAGAATGGCAGGAAACTTTGGCTATACTGTGTATTTAGTTTCTGATGCCACGGCAACTTTCAATAAAAAAGGTGTAAACGGAGAAAACTTCTCAGCAGAAATTATTCATCAGACTGCTTTGGCAAGTTTAAATGAAGAATTTGCAGAGGTTGTTACCAGTGATTTTATAAAAGAAATCGTTTAGTTTTAATACAATAAAAAAAGTGAGATCTAATTGGTGTTTACCAGATTACATCTCACTTTCTATTTTTCAGCATTCCAAAATTGGAATTTGTACCTCAGTTTAATTTTAAATTATTGTCCTGTATAAATTATCTTTCCTTCCTTTTTAAGGACATAACCCTTCCATGGGATTAATTCTACATCATCTTTTACCCACGAATCACCCTCCGATTTTCTTTCTAAAATGATGGATTCTTTTTGAGTGTCGAGAAAAAGTTCAGCTTTGTTCCCATCAAAAATTACATAAGCAGCTGTTGTATATGTTTTTCCATCATCGTAGTGCGACAGTTTTGTTCCATCAAAAACTCTTATACATTCTTTTTTAAGTGTTGACCAGGTATAACCTGCAGAACCTTTACATCCGTGCACATCTGAATCTCCTCCAACAATTTTTCTTTCCTGTGGTTCTTTTGGAGTTACATTTTCCTTAGAAACTTTTTTTTGCACAAGAAAATGCTGCAGCTGCAATGATCGCAAACAAAAATATTTTTTTCATAATCCTAAATTTATTTAATCAAAAATAGGGTCAAAAAAAACTCTATTTTTGGTATAACAATGATTGGTTTACTTCAAAAGTAATACTTTCGTCATCATTAACAAAGTATTTTAACAAGACTTCTCCCCATAATTCACCATTGCTATAATCTGCAATAATCCATCTGTGGTTGAGGATTTTTACCTTATTGATGATGAATTTCTTATCTTCTATTTTATCTTGTCCTGTATAAGGGTTTCCGTTTGGATTAGAGTTTAAGTCCAATAATTTTTCGGTTACAACCGGAATCAGTTTTTCGTATTGAATCATTTTTCCTCCGGTAGCACTGTTATCAAAGTAATTCTGCGCATTTTCATTATGTTCCAGAGAAAAATAATCAGATTCTGCCAATTTGGTTGAAACTAAATTGATACTGTCTCTTAATTTCTTAGTTGTTTTCTCATATCTTTCTTCTCCAAATTTCACCTCACGGCTATAAAACATGTACGTAAAAACATTCATTAGTATCGCCAGGATAAAAAGATAGAGCATTAAGGACTTTTTCATTTTGTAATATAATTAAATTGTAATTTCAAGATTATCGTAAGCCAGGAAAACATTTTCAGGAAGCTGCTTCTGCACTTCTTCATGAAAACCTAAAACATGGCTGATATGTGTTAAATAAGCTTTTTCAGGTTTTACCAGATTGATAAAATCCAAAGCCTCCTGTAAGTTAAAATGTGTGTCATGCGGCTCAACACGCAATGCATTTACAACCAAAACTTTTAGGCCTTTAAGCTTGTTTGTTTCCGTTTCATTGATGGTTTTTACATCGGTGAGATAGGCAAAATCATCAATTCTGTATCCAAAAACCTGTAAATCCCCATGCATGACATTTACTGGAATTGCTGTTTTATCTCCTATCGCAAAAGGTTCATCGTTTTTTACTTCGATCGTTTTTACGCTTGGTGCACCGGGATATTTGTTTACGGTTTCAAAAACATATTCAAAACGGCGTCGGAGGTTATCTATCACGCGCTGATGTGCATAAACAGGAATTTCTCCCTGTCTAAAATTAAACGGACGGATATCATCTAATCCTGCTGTATGATCAGCGTGTTCGTGTGTAAACAAAATAGCATCCAGTTTTCTGCATCCGCAGGAAAGCATCTGCTGCCTGAAATCAGGTCCGCAATCTATCACGTACGAATGTTCGCCCCAGGTTATCCAGATGGATACGCGGAGTCTTTTGTCCTTAGCATCAGTGCTTTTGCAAACAGGATGATCGATCCCTATAATCGGGATACCTTGGGAAGTGCCTGTACCTAAAAAATAGATCTTCAATTGCAGTTATTTTTTTTACAAAAATAGGATTATTTCTCTTTCATTAGAAGCCTAATTTGCTAACTTTGTAACAAATCTATTTAAAATAAAATGGGTACAGAAATAAAACTCAAAGGTGACAAGGTCATCGAACAGATTCCTTCTATAAAAGACAAAGCGTTACGCATTAATTTAAACGAGAATATTTACGGAACATTTGCTGAAATTGGCGCTGGACAAGAGACAGTTAGACATTTTTTCAGATCCGGAGGTTCATCGGGAACAATTGCAAAAGCAATGTCTGCCTATGACAAAGATTTTAGTGATGCCGTTTACGGTATTGAAGGTGACGGAAGATATGTGACTGAAAACCGTCTCAAAAAAATGCTGACTTTTGAAGGGGAACTGATCGAAGAGCGTCTGAGCCGCGAGAAACACCCTAACAAACTTTTCTTCAGTTATGCCAATACTGTAGCCACAATAGATTTTGCAAAACAATTTAAAGGTCACGGCTGGGTTGGAATCCGATACCAGATTGAACCGGACGAGGCTTACAACGAAATTATTCTCCACATTCGTTTTAAAGAAACTGACGCCAGACTACAACAGGAAACATTAGGAATTTTAGGTGTAAACCTGATTTACGGTGCTTTTTACAAATACAACGACCCAAAACGATTACTTCGTTATTTATACGATCACTTAGACAAAGACCAGCTTGAAATTGATACTATCAACTTTTCAGGGCCCCGTTTTGCTGATGTCGATAACCGTCTGATGAGTTTACAACTGGTTAAAAACGGAATGACGGATGCGGTAATGTTTAATCCTGAAGGAAAAAATGTTTTACCGGCTGCTGTTTTGTACAAAAAGAATCTTCTTGCTTTTAGAGGAAGTTTTCGTCCTGTTACCAATGTTAACCTTGACATGTATGAGAAATCTTTAAAGATGTTTCTCGAAGAAAACAAGGTTGAGAAAGACAATACTCTGGTTGTTTTTGAAATCACCCTTTCGAATTTGCGTTCGGATGGTGAAATTGACGAACGTGATTTTATGGACAGAGCCGAATTGCTTTGCTCATTGGGTCAAACCGTTATGATTTCGAATTTTCAGGAATATTATAAAGTAGTAGAATATTTTTCTAATTATACGAAAGCGAGAATGGGTCTGGCTATGGGTGTCAACAATTTAGTTGACATTTTTGACGAGAAGTATTATCGTCATTTAAGCGGTGGTATCCTGGAAGCTTTTGGGAAATTATTTTACCGCGATATGAAAGTGTTCTTATATCCTATGCTTGGAGATAATGGTGAAATCATTACTTCTGAGAATTTAAAAGTTCACCCTAGAATGAAAGAGTTATACAAATTCTTTAAATTCAACGGAAAAGTGGTTGATATTAAAGATTACAATACCGAAATATTAAATGTATTCTCCCGCGAAGTATTAAAAATGATTGGTCAGGGAAAATCGGGCTGGGAACCAATGCTTCCGTCCGGAGTTGCAGATATTATAAAAGAACACCATCTTTTTGGGTATCATCCGGAAAAAGAATTAAATCAAACGAATTAAGTAATATAAAAGCCCCGGAAAGGGGCTTTTTTTTTAAAAGCATTCAGTCGCAGTTTGTCAGGCTGAGTGAAGTCGAAGCCCACGTTCAATTGGAGCGCCCTTCGACTTCGGTCAGGGTGACAACTTAAAACTGTAACTGAACTATTTCAGAATCTGCGCTGCGTGTTCTTTGGTTTTTACTTTTTCTATAACTTCTTCGATGATTCCCTTTTCGTCTATTACGAAAGTGGTTCTGTGGATTCCATCGTATTCTTTTCCCATAAATTTTTTCGGTCCCCAAACGCCAAATGCGTTAATTACTGATTTGTCTTCGTCAGCAAGTAACGGAAAAGGAAATTCGTATTTATCCCTGAACTTTAACTGCGCTTTCTGACTATCGGCACTTACCCCTAAAAGTTCGTAGTTATTGGCTTTAAAACGCTCAAAATTGTCTCTAAGATCACAAGCCTCAGCAGTACAGCCTGGCGTACTTGCTTTTGGGTAAAAGAAAACAACTAATTTTTTTCCGGCGTAATCTGCCAGTTTATGCTTTTTTCCGTCCTGATCAATTCCCGAGAAATCTGGCGCTTTGTCACCTGTCTTTAATGTTGTCATCTTTATAATTTTAGATTATTGATTTTAGATTATTTTATAGGATAGAATATAGATTAAAGGCTTAGTTTAAAACTGAGAAATCATAACTTCTAACTCATACCCCATAACTTTTACTTCTAACTTATAATTCCTTATTTTTACGGGATTAAAATTACGGAAATGAATAAAGAAGCTCGCGTACAATTTGTTATAAATACGTTAAAAGAACTCTATCCTACTATACCTGTCCCTCTTGACCACAAAGATCCTTATACTTTATTAATTGCTGTTTTGCTTTCGGCACAATGTACCGATGTTCGTGTGAATCAGATTACGCCATTGTTGTTTGCAAAAGCTGATAATCCGTATGATATGGTAAAAATGTCTGTGGAAGAAATTAAGGAAATTATTCGCCCTTGTGGATTATCTCCAATGAAGTCTAAAGGGATTCACGGTTTGTCTGAAATCCTGATCGAAAAACATAATGGTCAGGTCCCACAAAGTTTTGAAGCACTTGAAGAATTACCTGCCGTTGGTCATAAAACAGCCAGTGTAGTAATGTCACAGGCTTTTGGCGTTCCTGCTTTTCCGGTTGATACCCACATTCACCGATTAATGTACAGATGGAGCCTTTCGAATGGAAAAAATGTGGTTCAGACTGAAAAAGATGCCAAAAGATTATTCCCGAGAGATTTATGGAATGACCTGCACCTTCAGATTATTTGGTATGGACGTGAATATTCTCCTGCGAGAGGCTGGAGCCTAGAGAAAGATATTATTACGAGAACTATTGGAAAGAAATCTATTATTGAGGAAATGAGTAAATCTTAGATTTCTTCACCAGTAGAATTTTCAAAATGAAACGCTGTTTTGTTCAGTTTGAAAAAATATAGAATTTTCGCTAAAGCTTCGATAGTATCGATTTGAATATCTTAACAACTGGTGGGTAATTTGATGTTTAAATTGGAATTTTGCGACAAAAAGCCGATACAGGAAGGAGGTTTGTCGTGGATTTTGATTCTGATTATTTTCGGGGTCGTCCAGCGGTTACAGAATAATCTGAATACAAAATTTAACTTTTAGAACGTTTTTTTTATTTTATAAAAACCAAAAGTCACTCCGTTTATTCAAGTGACTTTTGTAGTATTAACTTGTTTCTTGCTCTCGTTTGTGCGCTTAGTTTGCAACTGCACTATCCAAATCGAGGTAGTTACTACATATCCAGAGCATCTGAAAAAAAAAACAACCCGAAGGTTGTTTTGGTTTCCTTGTTTATATTTCTTCACTTGTTCTTTTTTTTGTTTTGACCAAATACTTCTATTCAATCGGAGGTACAGAATAGTATGAATCGAAAATAAAATCTTTAGAGGTAACTTCTAAAATATTCCAAGTAAATAAGCCATAAAAGTAAATATT
>NZ_QETH01000019.1 GCF_003105115.1 Flavobacterium sp. HTF
ATAAACAAATGTTTAGCTCACTTTTTTTTAGTTAAATTCAAAAAGCTTTTTTTACCTCTGTTTATATTCGGAATTGCTATATTTGTGGATTAAAAAAATGTAATCATATGGATAAAAATATTTCTCCTGCCAAATCAGGAATAATGTTTGGTGTTTTATTTGGAACTATAATGGTTTTAGAATTTGTCATTATGTATGTAATTGGCATGAAATCACTGGTCAATACTAGTGCCGGTATAATTGTAAACCTGGCAAATTACCTGGTTTTACCTATCCTTTTTATATTTTTAGGATGTACTAATTACAAGAAAAATATTAATAATGGTTTTATATCTTTTTCCGAATGTTTAAAGATTGGCGTTTCAATAGCCGTTATTGCTGCATTGGTATATGGTATTTTCAATGTTATTTTCAACTTTATATTCCCTGAATTTATAGATGAAATGCTTGAAATTTCTAAAATCGGAATGCTTAAGCAGAATCCAAACGTGACCGAAAAAGAACTGGAAATGGGACTTGGCATGGTTAAAAAATTCATGAATCCGTTAATTGTTTTCCCTGTAACGCTTGTTATGTATGCATTCATTGGCCTGATATACTCACTAATTGTAGGAGCAATCGTGAAGAATGAAAAACCTTATAGTCTATAATAAAATATAAATGAACTTATCTATACTTATACCCCTTCTTAACGAGGAGGAATCACTACAAGAACTCTATTCATGGATTATCAGGGTGATGCAGTCTAACAATTATTCTTATGAAATCATTTTTGTAGATGATGGAAGTACAGATAATTCCTGGAATATTATTGAAGGTTTTTCTAATGAAAATTCGAATGTAAAAGGCATTCGCTTCATGAAGAATTTCGGAAAATCCCAGGCTTTGCACGCTGGTTTTGCAAAAGCCAAAGGTGATGTAATTATTACGATGGATGCCGATTTACAGGACAGCCCTGACGAAATCCCGGGATTATATGAAATGATTACCGCCCAAAAATATGATTTGGTTTCGGGCTGGAAAAAGAAACGCTACGATTCTGTTGTGGCAAAAAACCTGCCTTCAAAATTATTTAACTGGGCTGCCAGAAAAACTTCGGGAGTAGAACTGAATGATTTTAACTGTGGTTTAAAGGCATACAAAAACACCGTTGTAAAAAACATTGAAGTTTCGGGCGAAATGCACCGTTATATTCCGGTTTTAGCAAAAAATGCCGGTTTTAATAAAATCGGCGAAAAAATAGTAATACATCAGGCACGTAAATACGGCGAAACCAAATTTGGTATGGAACGCTTTATAAACGGTTTCCTTGATTTGATTACGATCTGGTTCTTATCAAGATTTGGAAAAAGACCTATGCATTTATTTGGTGCAATGGGTTCTATTATGTTTATTATTGGTTTCTGCTCTGCAGCCTATATCGGAATTTCAAAATTATACCATATGTATAATGGTTTGAAATATACTTTGGTTACCAATAATCCGTGGTTCTATATTGCACTGACCACAATGATTTTAGGAACTCAATTGTTTTTGGCCGGATTTCTGGGTGAAATTATTTTGAGAACGAAAAACAACGAAGAACGTTATAAAGTAGCCCGCGAGGTTAATTTTTAACGTACTGACCCAGCCCTGAAGCCCCGGCTTCGGGAAGCAATCCTTTTGTTGTGGCCCCGATAGCTATCGGGAAGCACAAAAGATAAAGCGGACAGCAGGATAGCTCCTGAAAAAAACTTATCTTTAGTTTAAACTTAAAAAAGACATTTACATGAATATAGCACCTAATATTTTAAATGCTGTAAACGAATGGCTGACGCCAACATTTGATAAAGAAACACAGGCTGCCGTTAAGGAATTAATGACAACATCACCAAAAGAACTTGAGGAAAGTTTCTATAAAAACCTTGAATTTGGAACTGGCGGGATGCGCGGTGTAATGGGAATTGGAAACAACAGAATTAATAAATATACGCTTGGAAAAAACACGCAGGGTCTTTCAGATTATCTGCATCAGGTTTTTCCAAATCAGCCTTTAAAAGTTGTGATTGCGTATGACTGCCGTCATAACAGTAATACGCTGGCTAAGGTTGTTGCAGATGTTTTTTCTGCAAACGGAATTCAGGTTTATTTATTTTCTGATTTAAGACCAACTCCGGAATTATCTTTTGCCCTTAAATATTTGGGCTGTCAATGCGGAATTGTACTTACAGCTTCTCACAACCCGCCGGAATATAACGGATACAAAGTATACTGGGAAGACGGAGGGCAAATTGTTCCGCCACAGGATGCAGAAATCATCAACATTATCGAAAACCTGAGTTATGATAAAATCAAATTTCAGGCAAACGAAAAACTGATTCAGTATATTGACACTGAAATCGACAAGGCGTTTGTAAAATCATCTATTGAAAATGCAAGTTTTAATACTCCGGCAGAGGCAAAAGAAAATTTACAGATCGTTTTTACTTCCTTACACGGAACTTCAATAAAATCTATTCCTGATACTTTATCACAAGCGGGTTATACCAATGTGCATATTGTTCCTGAACAGGCGGTTCCGGACGGAAATTTCCCTACTGTAAAATCTCCAAACCCGGAAGAACCGGAAGCTCTTACCATGGCTTTGGCCCTGGCAGACAAAACAAATTCTGACATTGTTGTAGGAACAGATCCGGATTGCGACCGTTTGGGCGTTGCCGTTAGAAACAACGATGGTAAAATGATTTTGCTTAACGGAAACCAGACTATGGTTTTGATGACTTCATTTCTGTTGAAACAATGGAAAAAAGCCGGGAAAATCAATGGAAAACAATTCGTTGGCTCTACAATTGTTTCTACGCCAATGATGATGGAATTAGCCACGAGTTATGGTGTTGAATGCAAAGTTGGCTTAACAGGCTTTAAATGGATTGCCAAAATGATCAAGGATTTTCCTGAACTTCAATTTATTGGAGGAGGCGAAGAAAGCTTTGGTTTTATGGTTGGTGATGCTGTGAGGGATAAAGATGCTGTTGCGGCTACTTTATTAATATGTGAAGTTGCAGCACAGGCAAAAGCGGCCGGAAGTACTGTTTACAAAGAACTTTTACAACTTTATGTTGAGAATGGCTTTTATAAAGAGCATTTGGTTTCATTAACTAAAAAAGGAATGGAAGGCCTTGAAGAAATCAATCAGATGATGATTGATTTGCGCCAGAATCCTTTGAAAGAAATTAATGGGCAGCGTGTGATTATGGTTGAGGATTATCAATCATCAATTGCTTTGAATTTATTGAGCGGTGAAGAATCTGTAATGGATTTACCAAAATCCAATGTATTGATTTATTATACTGAAGACGGATCTAAAATCTGTGCAAGACCAAGCGGAACGGAACCAAAAATTAAGTTTTACATTAGTGTAAATGCAGAATTAGAATCGGTTTTGGACTTTGATGCGGCAGAAAGCTATTTAGACGAAAAAATACAAAACATCATTGCAGGAATGCAGTTGAAATAACAGAATACAAATATATTTTTTAAAAACCCGGCATTTTTTTAACTGCCGGGTTTTAATGGTAAAAATGACAACCTAAAATGAGTAATTTCAAAAAAATAGTTCCTTTTATATATCCGTATAAAAAATACGCGTTTTTAAATATCTTCTTTAATGTTTTGTACGCGCTTTTTAGCACGCTTTCCTTTGTTGCATTGATACCAATGCTTCAGGTTTTGTTTGATAAAAACAAGCAAATCACAGTAAGACCGGTATTTCAGGGGATTTTAAAAGCGAAAGAATATGGTGAAGATTATTTAAACTATTATATTACAACAACAAAAGGCACTCATGAATCGGGTTACGTTTTATCGATAATGGTCGCCATTATCATTGGAATCTTTTTATTGAAAAATTTAGCCGATTATTTTGCTATGTTTTTCATTACTTTCTTACGAAACGGGGTTTTAAGGGACATGCGAAATGCGATGTACAAAAAAACACTGGAACTGCCATTGGCTTTTTATTCTGAAAAAAGAAAAGGAGACGTAATTTCGAGAATTTCTGCTGATGTAAATGAGGTGCAGAACTCTTTTCTGGCCATACTTGAGCTTATTGTAAAAGAGCCCCTGACAATCATTTTTACTATCATTATGATGTTAATCATCAGTGCTAAACTAACGCTGTTTGTCTTTATTTTTATTCCTGTTTCCGGCTACATTATTTCGTTAATCGGAAAACAGCTTAAAAAACAATCTACAAAAGCACAACAGGAACAGGGAACTTTTTTATCAACCATAGAAGAAACAATCGGCGGTTTGAAAGTGGTAAAAGGATATAATGCTGAAAACTATTTCAACACTGTTTTCAAGAGCTCTACAGAACGTTTTTTTGAATTATCAAACACTATAGGTAATCGCCAAAATTTAGCTTCTCCTGCCAGTGAATTTATGGGAATTGCCGTAATTGCTATTTTGCTATGGTACGGCGGTCAGATGGTTTTGATTGACAAAACACTTGAAAGTGCCGCTTTCATTGCCTACATGGGACTAGCTTATAACATTCTTACGCCTGCAAAAGCCATTTCTAAAGCTTCTTACGGAGTAAAAAGAGGAAATGCAGCAGCAGAACGCGTACTGGAAATTTTAGATCAGGAGAACACCATAGCTTCCAAACCAGATGCGATAGAAAAAACAAGTTTTGACCACAATATTGAAGTTAAAAACATCAACTTTAAATATGAGGAAGAAACTGTTCTAAAAGATTTTTCTCTTAACATTAAAAAAGGACAAACCGTTGCACTTGTTGGGCAGTCTGGAAGCGGAAAAAGTACTATTGCCAATTTACTGACCCGTTTTTATGATGTGAATGACGGAACTATTTCTATTGACGGAATCAACATCAAAGACATGAACCTTCATTCGCTTCGTGGCCTGATGGGATTAGTTACTCAGGACAGTATTTTATTTAATGATACTATAAAAGCAAATATTTCCTTAGGGAAATTAGACGCTACAGATGATGAAATTATCGAAGCGCTAAAAATTGCAAATGCCTATGAATTTGTAAAAGATTTGCCTTTAGGAATTTATACAAACATTGGTGACAGCGGAAACAAACTTTCCGGAGGGCAGAAACAACGTTTGTCTATTGCCCGTGCGGTACTAAAAAATCCACCAATTATGATTTTGGATGAAGCAACTTCTGCATTGGATACCGAAAGCGAGAAATTTGTTCAGGTTGCTTTAGAAAACATGATGCAAAACAGAACCTCAATTGTAATTGCACACCGCCTTTCGACGATTCAAAAAGCAGATGTAATTGTAGTGATGCAAAAAGGAAGAATTGTAGAACAGGGAACTCATGAAGAATTAATTGCTCATAACGGAACATACAACAAACTGGTAACGATGCAGTCTTTCGAGTCTTAAGATTCAAAAAACACATAAAACACAGATTAAAGAATTATTAAAACTCATCTTAATTTCTTTAATCTGTGTTTATTTTTTTTAACTTAGATACAACTATTCAAATCTCCTTATTAGAAAATGTATCTCAACAATCCGAACATAAAACTGCCTGATGATCCGGATACTATTGTTTGGAAATACTTAGACTTATCTAAATTCCTGGATTTATTACTTTCGCGAAAACTATTCATGTCGCGCTCGGATAAATTTGAAGATCAGTACGAAGGTACTTTTAGCGAACCAACTTACGAGGAAATTAAAAAACTCGCAATAGACAATCCTGACTTTTTAAATTATTACAAAACACATCGTGAAAGGGTTGCCATAAGCAGCTGGCATATCAACGAGTATGAATCTTTTGCCATGTGGCAGATTTTTACCCAGAACAGTGAAGGACTGGCTATACAATCGACAATTGGAAGGTTGCAAAAAGCCTTAAAACCGGAGAATAATTTTGACCAGTATATTGGCGAAGTAAATTACATCGATTACAAAAAGGAATATATTCCGTTTGATGATTTGTTCTTTCCGTTTTTGTTTAAACGAAAAAGTTTCCAGTATGAGCGTGAAGTTCGTATTATCACAGATACGTCAAAAAGTACCTTAAAACTAAATGACGGCTTAAAAATCAATGTAGATATCAATCAGTTAATTGAAAAAATATACATTCATCCAAAATCTGAAAACTGGTATAAAAAACTTGTTATTGAGCTAGTAGAAATACTTGATTTTGGTTTTGAAATCGAAAAATCAGATTTGGAAAGTGATATTTTGATCTAAGGGGCTAAGATGCTAAGGTTCTAAGTTTTTTTTCTAAAAAGCTTAAAAGATTTTTTTTTCTTAGGACACAAGAAAGCCTGTTAAAAAATATTTTAACAGGCTTTCTTTATGTCGAAGATTTGAAAAACCTTAGAACCTTAGCATCTTAGTACCTTAGTACCTATCTTAGCACCTTTAAATAGGTTTATAAGCCTTAACTTCCCATTTTTTAGAAGCTAAATCTATATAGTTATAATGCAAAACATCATTTTTATCAAATTGACCGTTTTGGTTAGTATCTTCAATTGTTCTGAAATATAAACGGTTTTTAGATTCGATTAAACTCCAGTCGATCAATTCCTGAAAATCTTCTGAAATCTTAGTGAAATTTTCTCCGCTAATATTACTCAAATACAACGTTTTAATATCTCCTGCATCAATTTTACTATCTTTATTGGTGTCAGAATCTGCCAGAGTGTAAACCATAATCTGATTTTGAGTTTTGTCAGCCACCGTTTTTAAATAAGTAGCGGTTAAAATCAAAACCGGCTTGTCTGTCAAAGGCCGAATGGAATCTGAATCTGTTTTTTGAAATTTCAGGTTTTGCAAATATCCTGTAATTTCATATTCACCTAAATTTGAAATCGTAAAACTCACATCGTTTACACTGGAAGATCCGTAACGTGCTTTTGTTCCTCTTTCAAATACTCTTAAATCTCCCACCGGATGTATCAGATAATTTGTTCCTTCCATCTGAATTGGTAAATCGGCTACTTCTATCTGCGTTGAATCCGTTTTATTTACCACACTTGCTTTATTTGTAGCATCATAAATTACTTTTGGCGTTGGAGCTTCATCTTTACAACTTGCTAATGTTCCGATGATTACTAAGGCTATATATTTTAAGGAATTTTTCATGTCTGAAAATTATATTAGAATATCAAATATAGTATTTTTGATTGTAATTTTTGATTTTATTGAATATTACTGCAATGGAAGCTGAGGACAAAAAACCTATTATTACAACCTCGCATTCAACTTAACGTTAAAAACTCTTGAAGTCATATAATTTGGTATCGCATATTGATTTTTAGAATATACATCGCGCACCCATGTATTCGTTATTGCATTCTGGTTATTGAAGATATTAAAAATCTCAACGCCTACTGACAATTCCTTAAAATTCTTCAGCCAGTTGGTTTTAGCTGTTTTAGTACTACTGTCTACAAATACTTTTGCAAAACCAATATCCGCTCTTCGGTAGTCATTTAATCTGTTTTGGTATACGTAAGGATCCGAATAAGACGGAGCTCCGCCCGGCAAACCGGTGTTGTAAACTAAATTCAGATATAATTTTACACTTGGAATATTCGGCATATAATCCTGAAACAGCATCGCAAATTTTAAACGCTGATCTGTTGGTCTGGCAATATATCCCTTGTCTTCATAATTCTCTTCCGTTTTTAAATAGCCGAAACTAATCCAGGATTCCGTTCCCGGCACAAATTCACCATTCAATCTAAAATCAAGACCCTGTGCATAAGCTTTTGCATTGTTATTTGCAACGTAACGAATACGGACATTATCTATTGAGTAGGTATTGACATCAGAAAGTGATTTATAATAAATCTCCGTTACCCATTTAAAAGGGCGGTCCCACATTTTAAAACTATAATCGTTACTCAAAACAATATGTACAGATTCCTGAGCCTTTACATTTGGATTAACCACCCCGTTTAAATCACGAAGTTCCCTGTAAAAAGGCGGCTGATGGTACAATCCTCCCGAAAGCCTGAAAACCATATCCATTTCCCAATCGGGTTTTAAGGCAAATTGCGCTCTTGGGCTAAAAACAATCTGATTTTTTCCTTCAATTGCTGCCCCTGAAACGCTCCAACTCTGAAAACGGGCTCCGATATTATACCAAACCTGACTAGAACCAATTTCTGCTTTTTGATTCCATTGCGTGTAACCAGAAAACCTGTTTATTGTATTGAAATTGGTCGCACGAACGTCCTGATAAGGCAATAATGGCCCCGTATAAGGCTCGTTGGGCTGGTTATTTTCAGGTAAAATTATAATGGGCGGATTTATAGAAAATCCTGCAGAATCAATTACTTCCCACTCTACTACCCTGTCGCGGATAGATTCTCTGGTATATTTAATTCCAAATTCTAACTGGCTGTCTCTCCATTCTTTGAAACCTTTAATTTCTGCGTTTGCAATTAATGCATCAAGATCATTTCGGGCATGGTTAAGCTGGGAACCAATTCCGCGTGTAAAATCAACATCATCAACATTCGTTGTTCCGTCAGAATTTACATTTCCTAATCGATATTGCGCTAAAATATCAAAATGTTCTTTTTCTTTTGTATGAAATAGAGAACCTATAATTTTTAAAGTAAAACCCGGTGAAACTTTATAAGTGGTTTTTAAAGCTCCAAAATACGTATCATACTGATCTTTCTCCCTTCCGTCATAATAAACTGCCAGTGCCATTGGCTGGTCTATGGTTCCGAATTTGGTCTCACGGGTCAGAGGTTGGTATAAATATTTGTTTTGCGAAATATTCCCTAAAAAACTCATTTGCCATTTCTCAGAAATATCATAATTCACATTCGTCTGAACATCAACAAAAGTAGGCGTATAATTGGTCTGAGTATCCTGGCTGTTTACCAGCAGACTGTTATTTCGGTAACGGACACCTGTAACGGCAGACCATTTTTTATTTTTTGAAACAGCATCAACAGAAACACTTCCTCCCAACAAACTTGCCTCAAGAGAAGCACCAAATTCAGTTGGTTTTCTATATGTAATATCTAAAACTGAAGATAATTTATCACCAAATTTTGCCTGAAATCCTCCGGCAGAAAAATCAACATTCTGAACTAAATCGGTGTTCGTAAAACTTAATCCTTCCTGCTGGCCCGAACGAATTAGAAAAGGGCGATAGACTTCGATTTCATTGACATAAACCAGATTCTCATCATAATTCCCACCACGAACCGCATATTGTGTACTCAGCTCGTTGTTTGAATTTACTCCCGGTAAAGTTTTCAGAATATTTTCAATTCCGGCATTTGCTCCCGGAATTTTCTTAATTGTTGCAGCGTCAATTGTCGTAATTCCCTGAACACGCTTTTTATTATTGGAAGAAACAAAAACTTCTCCCATTTGTTCAGCGGTATTATTCATAACCGGATTAAAAACAAAAGTTTCATTTGGCTTTAAATTCACGGTAAGGCTCATCATTTTCAACGAAATATGAGTAAAAATCAAAGATACCTTTTTGTTGGATGGCACTTCGATTTCAAAAAAACCATCTGAATTGGTCTGCGCGACTTTTCCGGACGAAGATATATTTACGTCAGAAACCGGCCTGTTTTCACTATCTAAAATAATTCCTTTGACATGAGCATTCTGCGCAAATGAAATATAGCCGATGCAGAAAAAAAGGAAAACGAATATTAACTTACTACAATTCAAACGTTTTGGTTTTGGTTTTATTTTTGTTGACTCCTAAAAAAATGAGTTTCAAAGATAGCAGAATTTCCTACATTGTCAATTACTTCAATTTTCAAAAAGTTTTCACCTTCAACCAAATATTGCGGATCAAAAGTATGTGTAATTCTTCTGGCCTTGTTTTCATATTCAAACAAAACCCAGCTTCCGTTCAGATATCCGTTATATGATTTAATTCCCGACAAAGAATCGCCAATTGTAAAATCAATTTTCTTTTGGTCGCTGATCCATTTTCCTTCAACCGATTTTACAATTTTTATCACAGGAGGAATCGTATCTAAAACCAAACCATACTGGCCTAAGATTTTTGATTTTGCAGTAAAAACATCCCCTTTTCTAATAGTCCCGTTATAACCGGTTCCTTTTCCTATGTATAGTTTATCCCGCATAGACTCAGGATAAAGGCTGTCTTTTATTGTGATTGTAAAATTGGAATGAACAGGAACGGTATCATCATGAATATAAATTTTATTATTCCTAACATCAAAATTCATATTAAAATCATCGTAAAAAGTTCCTGCCGGAAAAAAAACAGACATATTGTCCTTTTCAAAATTGGAATCTTTACTGGCATGAACAAAATATTTTGAAGTAATCGGTTCCGCATTTACAATCGGAGTTTCCGAATCATATTCAATAGGAATGGTAACAGAATTAAGATTCCCAAAATAATCAGAAACTTCGATTCTGTAGGTTGATGCCAAATTGGGCTCAACTGGAATAATTCCGTGAAGTGAATCCGTTTTTATAATGCTCAAAGCAAAAGGAGTTTTCATAAATAACTTCTGTACACGTTGCCCCGATTTTTTATATCTCGGATAGTCAATCAATGCGTTTATGTAGCGCATTTCATCAAATGAATACGTGTCAAATTTATAATTATACTTCGGGTCTCCATTTAAAAAACCAGTGACTTTAAAAACTCCATTTCGGTTATTCGAAACATCATCAAAATCTACTGCATTGATTCCAAAACCAATTTTGCCATTTGCCTTAACTTTCCCTGCGAGATAAGTACCATCTTTTTGAAGTGAAAGATTTAACAACAAAGGTTGTTTTGACTGATTGACCACTGTATTTTCGCCAAGAGGATAAACAAACACACTTGAAATTGTTGGTTTTTTGTTGTCATTCAGTTTTTGATCATAGCCAAAAAACATAGGATTGATAACAAATTCTGTTTTTGAATCCCTGATTTCAAAATGCAGATGCGGACCTTCTGAAGATCCGGTATTTCCTGATAAGGCAATCAATTGTCCTTTTGTAACAGGAAGCTCATCCGGTTTTAAATACATTTCAATCTCAAAAGATTTTTCAGCATAATGTGTTTTCTGAACATACTCCTGAATAGGACCAATTGTAGTTTGCAAATGCCCATAAACTGAAGTATAACCATTTGGATGCGTGATATATATACATTTACCATTACCAAATGTGGAGATTTTTATTCTGGATACATATCCATCTGCAATAGCATACACGTTTAAACCTTCTCTTTGATTTGTTTTTAGATCGAAACCTGCATGAAAATGATTTGGGCGCAACTCACCAAAATTACCGGAAAGCTGCATCGGAATATCTAGTGGAGGACGGAAATAATCTTTAGGATACTGAGTCTGTGCAGAAATAAAATTACAAAAAAAAAGGGCAAGCAGTGAAATTCTCATAAACAACATTTTTGCTAAGATAAAGAAAAATAAGCCATTAAAAGCAAGTAAAAAGCTACAAAAGCACAATTAATTGAATTTCATTTATTTATCTATTTTTAATGCAAAAAAATCCAGAAAAAATTGCATTAATAAAAAGGAATACTAACTTTGTAGGATTAAGTAATGAATAGGATTTATAATGAGTGTAATTGCCGAAATAATTGATACTCTTGAATATAAAGTCGAAAAGCTTTTTGAAAAATCAAAAGGGTTAGAGAAGAACAATCAGGAATTAAAACTACAATTAAACAAAGCTGCGCAAATCATCCAGAAACAATCTGAAGAAATGGAAGCTTTGAGAAAGCAATATGAAACACTTAAGATAGCCAATTCGTTGCTCGGCAGCGACAATAACAAGAGAGAGACAAAGCTTAAAATAAATTCATTAATTCGCGAAATTGATTACTGTATAGCACAATTATCAGACTAGAAAACATGGACGAAAAGCTTAGAATTAAAATATCAATTGCAGACCGCGTTTACCCATTAACGGTAGAACCATCTCAGGAGGAAGGACTTAGAAGTGCTTCTAAAAAAATTGATGCTATGATCAAGCAATTCGAAGAAAGTTATGCGGTTCGTGACAAACAGGATGTACTGGCCATGTGTGCCTTACAATTTGCTTCGCAAGCAGAACAAAAGCATATCGATTACAATGTTGATGGACAGGAAACCATCGAAAGAATTAAAAGATTAAATTTGCTTTTAGATCAATATCTCGAAAATTAAACGTTCTTTACAGAAACTAAGATACTGCCTACATTAGTTCACAATTGGTAAACTCAACACTAACAAATTAGAATGAGCAAATCATCACTACTATAGCATGCCACGCTTTATTGCGAGGAAACTTGAACAGTGAGTTAGCTCAAAACTTGTCTTTACGAGTTTATACAAGCAATTAATGTAGGCTTTTTTTATATATAAATTTTAACAAACATGGACATAATAACGATCATTATTTCAGGTATTATAGGTATTGCAGCAGGTTTTGTAATAGCTAAAATCATCGAAAAAAGCAATATTTCTAATCTAATCAAAAATGCTAAAAAAGAAGCAGCTTCCATATTAAAAGACGCTAATTTAGAAGCAGAAAATATTAAAAAAGACAAAATCCTTCAGGCAAAAGAGCGTTTTATCGAATTGAAATCTGAGCACGAACAAGTTATTTTAGCCAGAGATAAAAAAGTAGCTGAAGTAGAAAAAAGAGTTAGAGATAAAGAATCACAAGTATCAAATGAGCTTTCAAAAGCCAAAAAAGTGAATGATGATTTTGAAGCTAAAACTCAGGAATACAATAGTAAAATTGAAATTCTAGATAAAAAACAAAGTGAAGTTGACAAACTGCACAAAAGTCAGCTACAACAACTTGAAGTAATTTCAGGACTTTCAGCTGAAGAAGCAAAAGAGCAACTAGTTGAAGGATTAAAAGCTGAAGCCAAAAGCAAAGCTATGTCTCACATTCAGGATACTATTGAAGAGGCAAAACTTACTGCTCAGCAAGAGGCTAAGAAAATTATCATTAACACGATTCAGAGAGTTGGAACTGAGGAAGCAGTTGAGAATTGCGTTTCTGTTTTTAACATTGAATCTGACGATGTAAAAGGTAGAATTATTGGTCGTGAAGGTCGTAACATTAGAGCGTTAGAAGCTGCAACAGGAGTTGAAATCATTGTTGATGATACACCAGAAGCTATTATTCTTTCTTGTTTTGATCCGGTTCGTAGAGAAATTGCGCGTTTGTCATTGCACAAATTAGTAACTGACGGACGTATTCACCCGGCAAGAATTGAAGAAGTTGTGGCAAAAACTGCCAAACAAATTGATGACGAAATTATTGAAGTTGGTAAACGTACCGTAATCGACTTAGGAATTCACGGATTACACCCGGAATTGATTAAAGTTGTGGGAAGAATGAAATACCGTTCTTCTTACGGTCAAAACTTATTGCAGCACTCGAGAGAAGTTTCTAAACTTTGTGGTATCATGGCAGCTGAACTTGGCTTAAATGTAAAATTGGCCAAAAGAGCCGGTTTACTTCACGATATTGGTAAAGTTCCGGATACCGAAAGCGATTTACCTCACGCCTTGTTAGGTATGCAATGGGCAGAGAAATATGGTGAAAAAGAAGAAGTTTGTAATGCTATTGGAGCCCACCACGATGAGATTGAAATGAAATCATTGTTATCACCAATCGTTCAGGTTTGTGATGCTATTTCAGGTGCAAGACCAGGCGCAAGACGTCAGGTTCTAGATTCATACATTCAGCGTCTGAAAGATCTTGAAGAAGTAGCTTACGGATTTAGCGGTGTGAAAAACGCCTATGCTATCCAGGCTGGTAGAGAACTTCGTGTTATTGTAGAAAGCGAAAAAGTTTCTGATGACAATGCAGCAAACTTATCTTTTGAAATTTCACAAAAAATCCAGACTGAAATGACTTACCCGGGTCAGGTTAAAGTAACAGTAATCAGAGAAACCAGAGCAGTAAATATTGCGAAGTAATTCTGTTTTAATTATAAAATAATAAAGGCTATCATAATTGAATGATAGCCTTTATTATTTTATGCTCAATTTAAAATCATTACATATCGTTAAATACAATTTTAAAACTGGTTCCTACTCCTACTTCACTTTCTACAAAAACACTTCCTTTCATAGCTTCAATTTGATTCCTGGTAATATACAAACCGATTCCGCGGGCTTCCTCATGTTTATGAAATGTTTTATACATTCCGAATAACAAATCGCCATAAACATTCAAATCAATCCCTAAACCATTATCCGTAATTTTTAGTGATTTATAACCCTCCCTTTCTATTCCAAAATCAAAAACAATTACAGGATCCCTGTCCGGATGCGCGTATTTTATAGCATTTGTTGTAAAATTCAACAAAACACTTTCAAGATATGCCGGATTAAAATTTATAGTCAGATATTTTGGGACATTGTTTACTATAGAAACATTTGTCTGCTTATCATAACCTTTTATAGTTGAAATGGTTTTTTCAATATAGTCATACAATTTCAGGGGAGCAACTGCAATATTTATATTGCTTTGTGTTTTTACAATCTGTGTGAGATTAGAAATAGTTTCATTCAGATCATTTGATACAGTACGCAAATGGAGCAGCATTTCATTAATTGTTTGTTTATCAACATCTGCATCAATGAAATCTAAGATCGATTTTATATTACCCGCCTGTGTATTGAGGTTATGCGAAACAATGTGAGAGAAATTCAGCAACCGGCTGTTTTGGTCACTGTACAATTTCATTGTTTTCAAGAGTTCCAATTCTTTCTCTTTCTGCAAAGAAACATCAGTATGAGTTCCTATGACACGGAGCGGCTTACCATTTTCGTCACGTTTTATTACCTTTCCCCTGTCTAAGATCCATTTATAATTACCGCTTGAAGTCATTACACGATGATAATTTTCATAATAAGGAATTTTGTTATCAAAGTGTTCGTGGATATCCGAATAATATTTTGGAAGATCATCCGGATGCACAATTTTATCCCAGCGTTCCGGATCATCAAAAATATCAGCAGAATCTAATTCTAAAATCTTTAATGATAATGAAGAGTAAAAAACATTGTTTGTAACGATATCCCAATCCCAAATACCGGCTGTAGAAGCTTCAAGAGCAAACTGAAACCGCTCTTCTGAAATCCGGAGCTTTTCTTCCTTATCTTTTAAGTCTGTAATATCAGAAACATGTCCGCAAAAACTAACACAACCATCAGGAATTGATTCTGTTTTAGCCGAAACTTTAAACCAGCGTAATCCTTTTTTGGGCAAAACGGCCCTGAATTCCAGTTCCCACGGTTTAATTTCTTTTCGGGCTTTTACCAAAGACTGAAAAAACATATCACGATCCTGGGGAAATATCCTTTCGTAAATTATAAATATAATGTCGTTTGTGAATTCGCTTACCGTAAGCTCAAAAATCTCATCTATTGATTTACTGACGAGAGGAAAAGAATATTTATTGTCTTTATCAATAATGAACTGAAAAAGCAAATCAGGCATTTCTGCAAATAATTTCCGGTAAAAATTATTTACCTCTAAGCAATTCTCATTTTCATATAAATCAAAAACCATATATTACTTATTTATGTAAGTTGAATTATTCTTTAAATATTCAAGCCAAAAAAGTAAGGACACTTATTTCTTTGAAATAAAATCTAATAGCAAGGTATTAAAATTTTAAACTTAAAAAACGGCTATTTGTTAAAATTATTGCACGTACTTATTTTCGCGGATGAAAAGAATGCATCACTTCTTTTAAAAATCGTCTGTCCAGATGCACATAGATTTCAGTAGTGGTAATCGATTCATGTCCAAGCATTAACTGGATTGATCTCAAATCTGCTCCATTTTCAAGCAAATGCGTTGCAAAAGAATGTCGCAAAGTGTGCGGGCTGATATTTTTATTTAAACTGATTTTTACAGCCAGATCTTTTATGATGGCAAAAATCATAGAACGCGTTAGCTGCCCCCCACGCCTGTTTAAAAACAACGTATCCTCAAAGCCTTTTTTTATGTTTAACTTATTCCTAATCGCATCCTGATATATCCGAATATATTTTTCAGTCAGTTTACCGATCGGAACGAAACGTTCTTTGTTTCCTTTTCCGGTAATTTTCACGAAACCTTCCTCGAAATACAAGTCAGAGATTTTTAGCGAAACGAGTTCAGAAACACGAAGTCCGCAACCATAGAGCGTTTCCAGAATAGCACGGTTTCTCTCCCCTTCATTTGAGCTTAAATCTATTGCAGCAATCAATGCATCAATTTCCTCAACAGACAGCGTGTCCGGCAATTTACGGCCTGTTTTAGGAGATTCTATTAACTCTAAAGGATTATCATTCCGGTAATCTTCAAAAACCAGATAATTAAAAAAGCTTTTCAAACCTGAAATTATACGGGCCTGAGATCTTGGGTTTACTTCTTTTGAAACTGAATAAATGAATTGCTGTATTGTTTCATCTGTAATTTTTAATGGCGAAACTTCTATTCGGTTGGTGTCTAAAAAAAGACACAACCGCTCAATATCAAAGCCATAGTTCTCTATAGTATTTTTAGACAAACCTCTTTCAATCCTCAAATAAGACTGATAATCTTTTATGTATGTGTTCCAATTCATAATGACAAAGTAAAACATTTTTAGACATAAAAAAACCTTCCGGTGATGGAAGGTTACAGGCTAAAAACAAGTGTTTTTAGAATTTATATCCAATCGACAATGAGAAAACTGAATTATGAAGTTTTGTATCATCACCAGATTCAGTTTTAGCAATATTAGATAATCCCAAATTATATCTCGCTCCTGCAGAAAAATGCTCTGTAAAATCGTAACCCGCACCAAAATTCAACCCAAAATCAATAGTTTCAAAACTATCTTTTATGTCCTGCTCAACAGTCTGGCTAAAGCCATCTAATTTGGTTGCAGTTTTAGCTGTAGTTAAAAAACCAATTTGCGGACCTGCTTCTATATTAAATTTTTCAGCAACGTAATATTTAAACATTACCGGAATATTTATGTAAGCTAATTTAAATTTAATATCACCTGTATAGAAACCCATGCCGTCTACTTCTGCCCCTACATTTTCAAAATTGGCACCTTGTGCAGAATATAAAACTTCGGGTTGCAAAGTAAATTTTTCAGAAAACTTAATGGCTACAAAAGCCCCCACATTGAATCCGATTCTCGATTTCAGGTCTGCGCCTTCTGTATCTCCCGTAAAGTTAGAAACATTCAATCCCCCTTTTAAACCGAATTTAGCTTCCTGAGCATTTGATAATCCAAACACCAAAATTGCCGCTAATACTAAAATACTTTTTTTCATTGTTTTTGATTTTTTTATTGATTGATATTTCTAAAAAAACCCTCCGGTTAAGGAAGGTTTTTTTTTCATATTCTAAAAGAATTAGAATTTATATGCTGCAGTTAATGCTAAAACATTATTAGTATATCTGTCATTATAATAATAACCGTCATAATAATCATCGTAATCATAAACACTTGACAATCCGATAGTATAACGGATACCTACAGAAAAATTATCTGTAAAATTATATCCTGCTCCTAAATTAAACGCAACATCAACTGATTTTTCATCTTCAATATTTTTACTAGCAACCAGGAAACCAAGTTGTGGACCTGCTTCAACAGTAAATTCTTTTGTAATGTAATACTTAGCCAATACTGGAATATTAATGTAATTTAAATTTACAGTATAATCACGATCTCCAAAATAGCCATCAAATTTAGCTCCCTGAGCAGAATACACAAGCTCTGGCTGAATGAACAATTTCTTCCAAACGTTGATTTCAGCAAATCCACCTAATTGAAAACCTACTAATGAATTAGCATCATTAGCACCACCAATAGTAGCTATATTAAGACCTCCTTTTACTCCAAATCGAGCTTTTTGTGCATTTGCAAACCCAAATACCATAACTGCAATTGCAGCTAAAATAATTTTTTTCATTTTATTCTGTTTTGATTAAAAAATAAATTTTTCAAATATAGAGATATCCTTATTAAAAAATAATTTTGTTTTTAACAAATATAGTAGTAATTAAGAGCCAAAATTTTGTTAATGTTCTAAATAAAAAAAAGCCTCCCTTAAATTAAGGAAGGCTCATATAGTATATAATATTCTTATTAGAATTTGTACCCTACAGATACTGAAAAAACAGAATTATTAGTTTTAAAATCAGCTTCATCCGGGAAATCAGAAATATTTGATAAACCTATATTATAACGAACTCCTGCAAAAAAGTGTTCTGTAATATCGTAACCCGCTCCAAGGTTAAAACCAAAATCTATACTTTTAAAAGAGTCTTTTACATCTACATCCTCGTTCTTTGCAGATAGTAAAAATCCAATTTGTGGTCCGGCTTCAAGACTTAACTTTTCAATTACATAATATTTTGCCATAACCGGAACATTCAAATAAGAAAGCTTGATCAATGAATCAAAACCATCTTCACTAAAATCTGCTCCCTGACCAGAGAATACTATCTCAGGCTGAATCGCGAATTTATCAGTTAATTTAATTTCAGCTAAAGCACCTACGTGAAAGCTGGTTACAAGATCTCCTTCTGCATCGCCGCCAAGATTAGCAAAGTTCAAACCTCCTTTTACTCCAAATCTTGTTTCTTGTGCATTTGCAAACCCAAATGCCATAACTGCAATCGCAGATAAAATAATTTTCTTCATTTTAATTGTTTTGGTTAAAATTTAAATTTCCCAAATATAGAAATATCCTTATTAAAAGATAATTTGATTTTTAATGGATTTAGTTGTAATTAAACCAAAATAACATCAATAACACTCTAGTTATATCAAATTCTTAAAATAAAAAGCCTCCCTTGAATCAAGGGAGGCTCGTATAATATATAAAATTCTTATTAGAATTTATATCCTAAAGATAAAGCAAAAACGCTGTTTTTAACGTCGATATCTTCGATTTCAAAACCTTCAAGCTCATCAGAGTCTGGAGTATCGAAAACACTAGATAATCCAATAGTATAACGAAGACCAACTGAAAGATTTTCTGTAAAGTTATATCCAGCTCCAACATTGAAACCAAAATCTACTGATTTGTAGAAATCTTTAACATCTTCACCATCTTGTTTTGCAGACAATAATACTCCTAATTGTGGACCTGCTTCAACACTAAAAGCCTCAGTTACATAAAACTTTGCCAATACAGGAATGTTTAAATAATTCAATTTAGTATCGTACTCATAAGACTCATCAAAAAATGTTTCTTCAATTTTTGCTCCTTGAGTAGAAAACAAAAGCTCTGGTTGAATTGCAAATTTATCAGTAAGTTTAATTTCTGCGAAACCTCCAACGTGGAAACCGATTAATGATGAAGTACCTTCAACATCTCCAGTTAAATTAGTTAAGTTAAGACCACCCTTAACTCCAAACTTAGTTTCTTGTGCATTAGAAAATGCAAACGCCATTACTGCAGCAGCAGTTAACATAATTTTTTTCATTCTGATTTGTTTTGGTTAAAAAATTTTAATGGGCAAATATACACTTATACTTACTAAAAAATTATTTGTATTTTAACAAAAAAAGTAGTAATTAGGCCAAAAAATTTTGTTAAAATAAAAATGAAAATTTATTAACAATAAATTAAACCATACGCAAAAATATCACAATATCATTCTAAATCGTCTTTAGGATTGTATTTAAACAAAAAAACCTTCCTTAAATAAGGAAGGTTTAATTAATTAACCGATACTATTATTAGAACTTATATACAACTCCAAATTGTACTTCTCTTAAATCAGAACCTAAATAGAAAGAATTAGTTTTATCAGCACCGTGACCACCATTATTGTTTACACTATAGTTTAGACCTGCCCAAGTAGCTTCAATAGCAAAGTGGTTAGATAGGAAATAGCTTAAACCTAAACCTAAGCCTGCACCCAATTCATTTGATTTTCCATTACCTGGTTTGTGTTTATGACCTGTGTAATCTAATCCTAACTGGCCAAATACAGAAAATTGAGAAGCAGGAGTAAAATAATATCTACCAAAAGCTCCTACTGTAAATGCATTGTCTTTTGAGTCATTTTCAAACTTATCCGAACGAAATCCTAATTTACCTCCTAAAGCGATATTTTCTGTTAGGAAATAGCCAACTTTTGGTTCAATTTCAAATCCATTGGATTTAGCATCTCCGGTTTTATCAGAACTGATTGATAATGCCCCTGAAATAAATGTATTCCCTTTAGAAAACCCGGTCGTTTGCGCATTAGCAAATGTAAACCCCATTACTGCAATAGCAGCTAAAAAAATTCTTTTCATTATTTGTGTTTTTTTTTTAATTACAAGGGTCAAAAGTAAAAACAGAAATGTAATAAAATAGCCACGATTAGTAAGCAGACTATCAGAATAAGACAAATATTTTTTTATACTTTACAACGGCTTCAGAAACAAGAAATTAAAGCCCGAAGTCTACAAAAGCAAGCAAATTATTTACTGAACATGTGAATTCTAAAAATAATTTTATGCAAAGCATAATACAATAAATCACGCAATTCTGTAGTTTTGATTTGATAAAACAACTTTAATCTAAAAAAAATTATGAAAAAGATATTTTTAGCAGCTGTATTGTTCATCGCAACGTCAGCAACAATTCAGGCTCAATTATTAAAACTTGGAGTAAAAGCAGGGGTTAACTTTGCTAATCAAACGGGAGATTTTCCAGAATCAATTGATAAAGAAGGTATCACTAGTTATCATGCAGGTTTAGTTGCAGAAATAAAATTATTAGACAGATTTTCTATTCAGCCAGAACTTTTATATTCTACTACTGGTGCATCTTATAAATTTCAAGATGTTAGTGGCGATATTAAAAATGAGTTAGGTTATATCTCTATCCCGGTAATGGCTAAAATTTATTTAAATAAAACATTTAGTATTGAGGCAGGTCCACAAGCTTCTTTCCTTGTTAGTGAAAGAAATGACTTTGATGTTGAGAATGGTGAAACTTTCGAGTTCGGTCTTAATGCAGGTTTGGGTGTAAAACTTACTGAAAACTTCTTTTTACAAGGTCGTTATGGTATAGGATTAACTGAAGCTTCTAAAGATGCAGACGTTAAAAACTCTGTATTCCAAATTTCTGCCGGATTTATGTTCTAAAAATAATATCACATACTTTTATAAAAACCGCTCTGTTAATTAGAGCGGTTTTTTTATTTTTACAATTCATAATCATTCATTAAAAACTAATTCACTTATGAAAATCTGCATTGTTAACGGTCCAAATCTGAATCTTTTAGGAAAAAGAGAACCTGAAGTTTACGGAAGTCAAACCTTTGAAGATTATTTTGAAACGTTGCAAAAAAAATACCCGAACATTGAACTTTCTTATTACCAAAGTAATATAGAAGGTGAACTGATTGGTAAAATTCAGGAATGTGGTTTTACATTTGATGGAATTATTTTAAATGCAGGAGCTTACACGCATACTTCAATTGGTTTGGGCGACGCTATAAAAGCCGTTACAACTCCGGTAATCGAAGTACACATTTCGAATACCTATGCACGCGAAAGCTTCAGACATCAGTCTTATTTATCCGGAAATGCCAAAGGTGTAATTTTAGGTTTTGGATTAAAAAGTTACGACCTCGCAATTCAGTCTTTTCTGTAAGTCTTTATTTAACAAATTTTTAATAGCTGCGATTTTAAGTTATTTTATTTTTGTTAGAGAAAGAACTTCCATGAAAAACTATATTTTATTCGCCGTTTTATTTTTTTCCATTACCTCCTTTGCCCAAATCAAAGGAACCATAACCGATGACAAAGGAAATCCATTGCCATTTGTTTCCGTATTTGAAGAGAATACTTATGCAGGAACAACTTCAAACGAGCTGGGAAAATATCAGCTAAATGTAAAAGAAGCAGGCAAACACAAAATTACTTTTCAATATTTAGGTTTTAAAACCCAAAAAATCATAGTAAATACTGATTCTAAAATCACTGTCCTGGATGTAAAAATGCAGGAAGAAAGCTTTACTTTAAACGAAGTTATAATAGATCCTAAAAATAATCCTGCCAATGCGATTATAAAAAGTGCTATTGCAAACAAAAAAGAAAACTCCGAAAAAACATTGCGTTATACGGCCGATTTTTATTCAAAAGGAATTTTCAAAGTCAAAGATTTACCCAAAAAAATATTAGGCCAAAAAATAGATCTCGGTGAGGACATGGCTTCTAACCTTGATTCTACAGGGACAGGGATTTTATATCTGTCTGAAACCATTTCTAAGGTTACTTTTGAAAAGCCCAATAACCTCAAAGAAAATATTATTGCATCAAAAATTTCAGGAAATAATCGGGGATACAGTTATAACACAGCGGCTTTATCAACTTATGATTTTTATGACAACACTTTGGACTTTGATATAAAGCTGATTTCTCCAATTGCCAATAATGCTTTCAGTTATTACAACTACAAACTTGAAGGCACATTTTTTGACGATAACAATAACGAAATACATAAAATTAAAGTAACACCAAAGCGCGACAAAGAACCCGTTTTTGAAGGTTATATCTATATAGTTGATGACAGTTTTGCCATTTATGCCTTAGATTTGGACATAAAAGGATATCGTATGAAAAACGAATTTACTGAAATCATGACGCTGAAGCAGAGTTTTAGTTATAATAGCACAACTAAAATCTGGTCCAAAAATGCCCAAATATTATCTTTTAATGCCGGGATTTTTGGTGTGAAATTTTCAGGGCAGTTCAATTATATTTACTCCAATTATCAATTTCCGGATTCGTTTGAAAAGAAAACTTTCGGAAATGAAATTGTTGCTTTTGATCTGAATGCCAATAAAAAAGATGATGAATTCTGGAATCAAATTCGCCCAATCCCCCTAACTCTTGAAGAAAGTGCTGATTACACCAAAAAAGACAGTCTCCAAACGATTAGGAAATCTCAAAAATATACAGATTCCATAGACGCGAAAAACAATAAATTTAAAGTCTGGGATATTTTAAAAGGTTATGAATACAAAAATACCTTTAAAAAATATTCATTTGAATATGACGGCTTACTGAATATAACTTCATTAAGCTTTAATACTGTTCAGGGTTTTAATTTTGATTCGGGTTTTTCATTTAAAAACTGGAATGAAGAAAAGGGGAAAAGTACTTTTGTAAAAACCAATTTTAATTATGGATTTTCTGATGAGCGTTTTCGTGTTACGGGAGAGTTCAATCACAAATTCAACAGTATCAATTATGCTACAATAAACGCTTCGGGAGGAACAAAAGTGGCACAATTTAATGGTGGAGAGCCAATCAGTAAATTTGTAAACTCAATAAGTTCTTTGTTTTTTAAGGACAATTACATGAAATTATATAATTTGGAATTCGCTCAGGTTAACTATTCCCAGGATATTGCAAATGGAATTAATCTGAATGCAAAATTGGGTTATGAGCAACGTAAACCTTTTTTTAATACAACCGATTATTCATTTTTCAAAAGAGATGATATTTATTCTTCTAATAATCCGCTCGCGCCAAATGATTTTGAAACTCCCGCTTTTGATCCGCATCACTTATTTAAAGCCAATCTGACTGCGAGAATTAATTTTGGAAACAAATATATCTCGAGACCTGACGGAAGGTATAATTTTAAAGATGACAGATACCCAACTTTATTTTTAGCGTATGAAAAAGCATTTGCCGCTAATGAAAAAAAGTATGAATTTGAACGAATTGGAGCTGCGGTTTTATATGATTTATCGTTAGGAAACAAAGGCATCCTGGGAATGAACTTTAAAGCTGGAAAGTTCTTCAATGCTGAAAATATTTCATTTATCGATTACAGACATTTTAACGGAAACCAAACTCATATTGGCCAGAGCGACCGTTATCTGAATGTTTTTAATTTAATGCCATATTACACTAACAGTACAAATGACAGTTATTTTGAAATGCATTTGGAACACAATGACATGGGATTCATTATGAATAAAATTCCGTTACTGAACCTTCTAAAATCAACAATGAATCTAGGTTTTCATTCCCTGGCAATACCAAACAGAAAACCTTATTCTGAGCTTACGGTTGGTTTAGACAACCTTGGTTTTGGAAAATTTAAGCTTTTCAGAATTGATTATATACATTCTTACCAAGGCGGAATTCAACAAAATGGTGTCGTTTTTGGCTTGAAGATTTTGAATGTGTTAGATTAGAAAAAGGTTCTAAGGGACTAAGATTCTAAGGTACTGAGGAAAAAAAACTTAGCATCTTAGAATCTTAGTCCCTTAGCATCTTTTTTTTAGTGATAATCATCCGGCTCAATGTGTATCAGAACATTTCCTAATTGTGGAATTTCTTCTTTTAAAGTATCCTGAAGTTTATGTGACAATTCGTGACCTTCTTTCACTGAAATTTTTGCCGAAACAATCGCATGAAGATCTACATGATACCGCATACCCGCTTTTCGGATAAAGCATTTTTCAGTTCCTAAAATACCGGGTACTTTTAATGATTGTATTCGGATTTCTTCAACCAGATCATCATTTAAATTCTCATCCATGATTTCGCCAAGCGCAGGCCTGAAAATTTTATAACTATTGTACAAAATGAAGAAAGCCGCAAAAAGCGCTGCCCAGTCATCTGCAGATTCGTAGCCTTTTCCCATAATCAGGGCAATCGAAATACCAATAAAAGCGGCAACCGAAGTTATCGCATCACTTCGATGGTGCCAGGCGTCAGCTGCTAAAGAAGAACTATTGGTTTGTTTACTGCGTTTCATAACCAGTCTGAAAGAATATTCTTTCCAGATTATTATTGCGCCTAAAACATACAAAGTCCACGATTTTGGCAAATCATGCGAAGTATTGATGTTTGCAATGCTTTCGTAACCAATAATAGTGGCCGAAGTAATCAAAAAACCCACTACTAAAAAAGTAATCAGAGGTTCGGCGCGCCCATGCCCGTAAGGGTGATTTTCATCTGCAGGCTTGTTAGAATATTTGATTCCGAACAAAACCAGGCATGACGAAAATATATCCGTAGTCGATTCGATCGCATCGGCAATCAGGGCGTAAGAATTGCCAAAAAAACCTGCCAAACCTTTTACAAGGGCCAGGCAGGTATTTCCAGCTATACTAAAGTATGTAGCTTTTATAGCTTTTTGTTCATTTGTCATTTAAACGACATTTATTTTTTTGCCACGAATTAAATTAAAAATTTGTGTAATTCGTGGCTAACTTTTTTACGCTCTCACGATTTTTGCTCCGATTGCTCTCAAACGCTCGTCGATACGCTCGTATCCACGGTCAATTTGTTCGATATTCTGAATCGTACTTGTTCCTTTTGCTGATAAAGCTGCAATCAATAATGAGATTCCCGCACGAATATCCGGAGAAGACATTGTTGTTGCTTTTAATTGAGATTCGAAATTATGTCCCATAACCACAGCTCTGTGCGGATCACATAACATGATTTTTGCTCCCATATCAATCAATTTATCTACGAAGAACAAACGGCTTTCGAACATTTTTTGGTGAATCAAAACATCACCTTTTGCCTGTGTTGCCACTACCAAAACGATACTTAATAAGTCAGGTGTAAATCCTGGCCATGGTGCATCGGCAATAGTTAAGATCGAACCGTCGATATCCGTTTTTACCTCATATCCGTCTTTGTGGGCCGGAATGTAAATATCATCGTTACGTTTTTCGATAGTAATTCCAAGCTTTCTGAAAGTATTCGGAATCAAACCTAAATTTTCCCAGCTTACATTTTTAATTGTGATTTCGCTTTTTGTCATGGCCGCAAGACCAATCCATGAGCCGATTTCAATCATATCCGGAAGAATTCTGTGCTCGCATCCTCCAAGGCTTTCAACACCTTCTATAGTCAATAAGTTAGAACCAACTCCGGTGATTTTAGCACCCATGGAGTTCAGCATTTTACATAACTGTTGTAAGTAAGGCTCACAAGCAGCGTTGTAAACTGTAGTTGTTCCTTTTGCTAAAACGGCAGCCATTACAATGTTTGCTGTTCCGGTTACAGATGCTTCGTCCAAAAGCATATCGGTTCCGGTCAAACCGCCTTCTGGAGATTCTACTCCATAAAAGTGATCTTCTCTGTTATATCTGAATTTTGCTCCAAGGTTAATAAAACCTTCAAAGTGTGTATCTAATCTTCGGCGTCCAATTTTATCTCCACCCGGTTTTGGAATATATCCTTTTCCGAAACGAGCCAAAAGCGGCCCAACAATCATAATAGAACCACGAAGCGCTCCACCTTCTTTTTTGAAAGCTTCTGTTTCTAAATATCCAACATTAACCTCATCGGCCTGAAACGTAATAGAACCTGGTTCGTTTCTTTGAATTTTCACCCCTAAATTACCCAACAAAGTGATTAATTTATTGATATCGATAATATCAGGAATATTATTAATTCTTACTTTATCTCCTGTAAGAAGTACGGCACATAAAATTTGTAATGCCTCATTTTTTGCTCCTTGTGGAGTGATTTCTCCTTTTAAAGGTATTCCCCCTTCGATTTTAAATATTCCCATGTTCTTTTATTAAGGTTCTGAGGTTCTGAGATCCTAAGGTTCTGAGCTAAAATCTCAGTCTCTTAGTTCCTTAGTATCTTAGCAACTCTATTTTTGATTGTTATTTTTCTGAAAAGGCTTTTGTTTTCCGCCTTTATTGTTATTATTACTGTTCTTGTTGCTTTGAATTTTTGGCTGTCCTGTTGTCGAAATTTTATTCGACATGCGTTTATTGGTACGCATTAAATCAGTGGTGTTTAAAAGCTCCTCTGTACTTTGCACAAGGTTGATTTTTCCTCCGGACAATTCATATAGATGCTCAAAAATCACATCGTCTTTTACAGTGTCTTTGTTCCAGCTCAGAAATGATTTTTTCATGTGGTTGGCAATTACCAGCACCAATGCGTTTTTCATTTCGCCATCTTCCCATTTGTTGGCAACATCAATCATGTATTTGATATTGTTACCATAAAATCTATACTTAGGAAAGTTTTGCGGATACTGTAAAACATCCGGTTTTAGCTGCAACACGTCACGGGACGGAATTGGATATGGAGATTCTACATCTAATTTAAAATCAGACATAATAAACAATTGATCCCAAAGTTTATGCTGAAAATCAGGTACATCACGCAAATGCGGATTTAGACTTCCCATAACCTGAATGATGTATTTCGCCGCTTTATTGCGTGTTTCAGCATCTTCGATAATAGTTGCCTGATCAATCAGTTTTTGCAAATGACGACCATATTCAGGAATAAGTAAACGTTGTCTTTCAGAATTATATTCTAAGTTAAAAACAACGTCGTTTGCGTTTTCTTTTTTATATTTTTCGACCATAAGTTATAATGAAACTATACCTTCTATTGTAGAAACCTCTTTGTATTTATCAATCACCTGATCGGCGCTGTTCATCGTAACATCTACAGAAACGCTGGTAAATTTACCTGTTTTGGATTTTGTGGTTTTGATAACCGCTCCCATTCTGTCAAAAGCTTTCTCTACCCGCTCTACATTATCAGCTACAGAAGGCACAATAAATTTATACAAATATTCTGCAGGCCAGGTATTTGAGTTATCCAGCTCAACCTTTAATCTTTCGTAAAATTCGGCGGTGTTCTTTTCTTTATCGTTTTCCATTCGTAATTAAAAATAAACGCAAATATACGCTTTTGATTTCAGATTTCAGATTTTAGATTTTAGATTTTTTCCTTTCAGAAAACAACCTGTTTTTCGCCACGAATTTCACTAATTTACACTAATTATATTTCAGTAAATCTATTCATTAATTTTACTGACTTTTGATTAATTAAAATTCGTGAAATTAGTGTTAAACCTTTATATTTGAAGAACCCTGCGCTTTCCTGCCGATGACTTTCGGGATTGTACGATTAAAAACATATAACAATGAAAAAAATCTTTTTTATTTTTACTGTTCTCATTTTTCACAACATAAATGCACAAGAAGTCAAAACTTTAACTTATTTCCAAAATGACACCTTAAAACTGGATTTGGATTTATACCTGCCGAAGAAAAAAGCTGGTGAAAAAATTCCGTTGATAATGTTTGCTTTTGGAGGAGGATTTTCCGGAGGCGAACGTACGAGTGAGAAAGAATTCGGAATGTTTATGGCGAAAAACGGTTATGCGGTTGCCAGTATTTCGTACAGTTTGTATATGAAAGGAAAAGATTTTGGCTGTAAAGGAATTTTGACCGAAAAAATAAAAGCGATTCAGATTGGCGTTAGCGATATGTGGCAGGCGACTTCTTTTTTGGTTGAAAATGCAGATCAATATAATCTTGATACCTCAAAAATCTTTATTTCAGGCATTAGTGCAGGTGCCGAAATTGGTTTTCATGCTTCTTTCTGGGATTACAAACTGATGAATTTGTACAAAAATAATTTACCGGAAAACTTCAGATATAAAGGTTTCATTGGGGGTTCGGGCGCTATTCAGGATATTAATCTGATTACGAAAGAAAAAGCAATTCCGATGTTACTGGCACACGGAAATAATGACGAAACGGTTCCGTACAGCGCGGGCTCACATCGCTCCTGCCCGACCAACGCTTCCGGCTGGCTGATTTTGTTTGGTTCTTATGCCGTGTACAATCACATGAATGATTTTCATAAAGATATTGAACTGATTACTTTCTGTGGCGGCGGACATGAATTTTCGGGTTATCTTTTTCATGACGGAAAACAATATGTTTTGGATTTTGTGAATGATGTTTTGAAAGGAAAGAAATTTGAATCGCATTTGATTGTTCCTTCTGATAAGAAAGGTAAGGATTCCGGGAAATATTTATTTTGTGAGTAAAGAAATTCTATAAACCATCATGTTCCATTGATTGAAACCAATGGCTATGTAAAAACCACTATTCAGTTTCCCTTGATCGGGATTGCAGGATACACAATGTTAGAAATCATTCCAAAAGCAAAACCATGTCTCCTCTTTAGCCCTGATGGAAGCGGAAATCCTTTTGCTTTTTTCTTTAAAAAGCAAAAGATTGAAGCGAACAGCAGGAACCCGTGCAACCAAAAAATGCGAAATCATTCGCTCAAAGCAAATATTCTTTTTAAATACCAATAAGTTTAGGTAAATTTGCGCTTTATTTTACGAAAGTGCAAAAAGAAATCATAGTTCTCCTTGGCGGTCCTGGTACAGGAAAATCTACGCTTATTAACGAATTAGTGGCTCGTGGCTACTGCTGTTACCCTGAAATTTCAAGACAAGTTACACTCGAAGCACAGCAGCGAGGTATTGACCAGTTGTTTCTGGAAGAGCCTTTATTGTTTAGTGAAATGCTGTTGGAAGGACGAATTCAGCAATTTAAAAATGCTAAAGAAGAACCTGATAATGTAGTTTTTATCGACAGGGGAATTCCTGATGTTGTCGCTTATATGGATTATATTGGCGATGAATATCCGGAGCATTTTACAAAAGCCTGTGAGGATTATAAATATTCTAAAACTTTTATTTTACCACCCTGGGAAGAAATTTATCAGAGCGACACGGAGCGTTATGAAAATTTTGAACAGGCATTGGAAATTCAAAAACATCTTATCGAAACCTATAAGAAGTACGGTTATGACTTAATAGAAGTCCCGAAAGATACGGTTGAGAACAGAATTCTTTATATCTTAGACAAAATTTAGCATTTGGTTTAAAGTTGTAAGCTAGAAACTGATTTCTAAATTTTTAACTTTAAAACGAAAGCAATGCTTCAGGCGCAGGAAATCCTTTTAAAATACTGGAAACACGACAGTTTCAGACCGCTTCAAAAAGAAATTATTGATTCGGTTCTGGATGGTCAGGACACTTTTGCATTGTTACCTACCGGCGGCGGAAAATCAATCTGTTTTCAGGTTCCCGCAATGATGCAGGATGGGATCTGCCTGGTAATTTCGCCTTTGATTGCCCTGATGAAAGATCAGGTAGCGAATTTGCAAAAAAGAGACATCAAAGCCATTGCACTTACCGGTGGCATTCATACCGAAGAGATCATTGATCTTCTGGACAATTGCCAATACGGAAATTACAAGTTTTTATACCTTTCTCCGGAAAGACTTCAGTCGGACTGGATTTTAGAGCGCATCAAAAATTTACCTATAAATTTAATAGCTATTGATGAAGCGCATTGTGTTTCGCAATGGGGACATGATTTTCGGCCGGCTTATCTGAAAATTTCCGAACTCAAAAAATTCTTTCCTAAAATTCCGTTTCTGGCTCTTACTGCAACTGCAACTCCAAGAGTAATTGAAGATATTAAAACTGAATTGGAATTAAAAGACACGAAACTTTTTCAACAGTCTTTTGCAAGGGAAAATATCGCCTACATGGTTTTTGAAGTGGAAGACAAATTATATCGTGTTGAACAGATTTTAAAGAAAAATCCCCAGCCTTCTATAATATATGTACGAAACCGAAAATCGTGTTTATATATGTCAACTCAATTGCAGTCACTTGGTTTTAGGGCAACCTATTACCACGGCGGACTTTCGGCAAAAGAAAAAGATAAAAACATGCAATTGTGGATGTCGGAACAGGCGCAGGTTATTGTTGCCACGAATGCATTTGGAATGGGTATTGACAAGGATAATGTAAAAACAGTTATTCATACACAGCTTCCTGAAAATATTGAAAATTATTACCAGGAATCCGGAAGAGCCGGAAGAAACGGCGGGAAATCTTTTGCCGTTTTATTAACCAGTGCCTCTGACAGTAATCAGACAGAACAGCAATTTTTAAGTGTTCTTCCTGATAAAAAATTCCTGAAATCGGTTTATAACAAACTCTGCAACTATTTTCAGATAGCATACGGAGAAGGTTTAAATGACTCTTTTTCTTTTAAAATGAATCATTTCTGCCAGAAATATGATTTCTCAACTCTTAAAACTTATAATGCTTTACAATTTTTGAATCAGCAGGGAATTATCACGATGTCTCAGGAATTCTCTGAAAAGATTACGATCCAGTTTTTGATTGAATCTAAAGAAGTGATTCGATACATGAGCCTTAATCCGAATGATGAAGAGATTCTATTGGCAATTTTAAGAACCTATCCCGGAATTTACGATATGAAAGTGCCGTTTAATTTGCCTTTGATAGCCAAAAAATCAAATTGTTCTGAAGCTCAGGTCAGTGCTATTTTAGAAAAACTGCAAGAGAAAGAAATTATAGAATATAAATCCAAGAACAACGACGCTACTATATTATTTAATGAAGTTCGCGAAGACGATTTAACCATAAACAGGGTTTCTAAATATTTAGAAAAACAAAATCAGCTTAAAAAAGAACAGCTTCTGTCTGTCCTTCATTATATAAAAGAAAACAAAACCTGCAAAAACCGTTTGATTCTGGATTATTTTGGAGAAGAAACCAATTCAAACTGCGGTGTCTGCTCCTACTGCATTACACAGAAAGGCAAAATCACCGAAGCAGATTCTATTGCCGATAAAATTCTGTCTTTACTGAAAACTGCTGCGCTGACGTCAAGAGAAATTCAGGCCCAAATAAAAATGGATACCTCAGATATTATTCCGGCACTTCAGGAATTATTAGAAAACAATCACATTATCATACAACCGAACAATAAATACACTTTAAAATTATAATGGAAAAATTGAGAATTATATTTATGGGAACTCCGGAATTTGCTGTCGGCATTCTGGACACCATTATTAAAAACAATTATGATGTTGTTGGCGTAATTACTGCTGCAGATAAACCTGCAGGGCGCGGACAAAAAATAAAATATTCGGCTGTAAAAGAATATGCTTTGGCAAACAACTTAACTTTATTACAGCCCACAAGCTTAAAAGATGAAAATTTCCTGACAGAACTAAAAGCTTTAAATGCCAATCTGCAAATTGTTGTTGCTTTTAGAATGCTGCCAAAAGTGGTTTGGGAAATGCCAAGTTTAGGAACTTTTAACCTTCACGCTTCCTTGCTGCCCAATTATCGAGGTGCGGCACCAATCAACTGGGCGATTATTAACGGTGAAACCAAAACAGGTGTTACTACTTTTTTCATAGATGACAAGATCGATACCGGTGCCATGATTCTAAACTCGGAGATCGCTATTGATCCAACAGAAAATGCAGGACAGTTGCACGACCGTTTGATGCATTTAGGAAGTGAAACTGTAATTGATACCCTGAAAGTGATTGAAAAAGGGAATGTAACAACAACAATTCAGGAAGATAATGAAGAAATTAAAACCGCTTATAAACTAAATAAAGAAAATTGTAAGATCGACTGGACAAAATCTGGTGACGAAATCAATAATCTCATACGTGGTTTAAGTCCTTATCCGGCTGCGTGGTGTTTTCTAAAAGATAAAAATGAAGAATTAAGCATCAAAATATATGAAGCTAAGCTGATTGAAGAATCACATTCTCATGAAACAGGAAGCATAATTAGCAGCAAAAAAGAAATCAAAATTGCTATTAAGAATGGTTATATTTTACTTCTGAGTTTGCAATTACCCGGAAAAAAGAGAATGCAGGTTGCAGAATTGCTGAATGGCTTTACTTTTTCTGAAGAGGCAAAAGTCCACTAAGGCCAATAAAACAGGGGTTTCTACCTGTTTTTCATCGACGAACAACATGCTTTATGAACAAAAAAAACAAGTTATCAACAATTTTTGCTAAAATTAGGTAAAACACTTGCACGCAACGGATTTCCTACTAAATTTGTGTATTAACAATTTTTTTTTTAACCAACAATTAATAACTAATTATTATGAACAAATCAGAATTAATCGATGCTATCGCTGCTGATGCAGGAATTACAAAAGCTGCGGCTAAATTAGCTTTAGAATCTTTTTTAGGTAATGTAGGAACTACTTTGAAAAAAGGAGGAAGAATTTCATTAGTAGGTTTCGGATCATGGTCAGTATCTGCTAGAGCTGCTAGAGATGGTAGAAATCCACAAACTGGAAAAACTATCAAAATCGCTGCTAAAAATGTAGTAAAATTTAAAGCTGGTGCTGAATTAGAAGGTGCAGTGAACTAAGTAAGAAAGTTCTCTAAACTTATAATATAATTAAAACCCTCCTTATGGAGGGTTTTTTTATGCGGTTTGACGATTTTATTGGGTTTTTAAAAATTTTATGAGTAAATTTAATAAAAATTGTAGCCGTATGATTTCAGAAAAATTAAAAAAAGGACACCTGCTTATTGCCGAGCCTTCAATAATTGGAGATTTATCTTTTAACAGATCGGTAATTTTATTAGCAGACCATAACAAAGAAGGATCGATAGGTTTTATCATTAATAAGCCATTAAAATATACTATTAATGATTTAATCCCGGAGATTGATGCTTCTTTTAAGATATATAATGGAGGTCCTGTAGAACAGGATAATCTTTATTTCATCCATAATATTCCAGAATTGATCCCGAATAGTGTCGAGATTTCTAATGGAATTTACTGGGGAGGAGATTTTGAATCGACCAAAGACTTAATAAACAACGGATCTATTAGCAAAAATAATATTCGTTTTTTCTTAGGCTATACCGGTTGGGATGAAAATCAGCTTGAGAATGAAATGCAGGGAAACTCCTGGATTATTGCCGATAATAATTACAAAAATAAAATTATCGGAAAATCTACCACTCATTTTTGGAAAGAACAAATTATTGAGCTGGGCGGAGATTATCTTATTTGGTCAAATGCACCTGAAAATCCATATCTGAATTAATTTTCAGATATAGATTCATTTAGCTTCTGTACTAATAAATGAGCCAGATTACTTGTAAACTCTTTTTTTCGATATTTGCTTATCGGCTGTATTCCTGTGATTACATTTGTCAGAAATAATTCGTCAGCTTTTTGAAGGTCAAATGGAGAAATTATTTCTTCCGATACTTCTATGCCTTCCATTTTCTTAGCCAAAGCTAAAATTTGCCTGCGCATCACACCGTTTAGGCAGCCTTCTGAAACCGGAGGTGTAATTAGTTTTTTGCCAGTAACCATAAATAAGTTTCCTTGTAATCCCTCTACAACATTCTTGGTGTCATTCAGCAAAATACAATTGTCTAAACCATTTTCGTGTGCATAAATACTTCCGGTAACATTAATGAGTTTATTAGTCGTTTTAATCGACGATAATAATTGCTTCGTTACATAGAAATCTTTATATAAATCAACCTCGTAATGAGACGTATTTAAAGCATATAATGTATTTTCGAGTATCGTTGTATGGATTAAAAAAGAAACCTCGTTTGTTTTTGGCAAATACAAACCACCATCATTTCTAAAAACGGTAATCCTTGCTCTTGCAGAGGCCGAAAAATTATTTTCCTGAACAACTTTTAAAACCTGCTCTTCAAAATATTCCATTGTAAAATTCATCGGAATTTCCATTCTGACAACGCGCATAGACGCCATTAACCTAAAATAATGATCCTCAAGAAACAAGATTTTATTGTTGACTACTTTTAGTGTTTCAAAAACACCATCACCATATAAAAAAGCGCGGTTTTGAGTTAATATATTCTCTTCCCGCTCTACTATGTTTCCGTTAAAATTGATCATAAAAAAACCCTGAATTTTGTTCAGGGCAAATATAAGGGATAAAATAGACTTTTGCTAAACAGATCCTATAAGATGTTTAAGGTCTGAGATTTGATTCTCCCACAATTGTTTAGCTTCGCCAACTTCTTCTTTTTCTGCAAAATCGACTACCATTAATGAAACATCTTTAGTCAGTTCATCGACTAAAATATGAAGTTCAAAAAAATATTCAGTATCCTTACTGCTTTCATCAACCCATTTAAACTTTACTTTTTCACCTGTTTTTTTAGAAGCAAGACGCGCTTTTTCCTGTGAATCATTCCAGATGAAAGTGAAAAATTCCCCTCTCGAGTTTACATTGTCGGCAAACCATTCTGATAAACCTGACGGAGTTGATATATATTGATATAATAATTGCGGCGAAGAATTTATGGGAAACTCGATTTCGTAACGTATTTTTGGATCCATGTGCTACTTTTAATTTTTTCGAAATATAAGAATATATGTCCAAAAACAATGCGTTTTTAAAAATATTTTTTTTTCTTCATTTTATACTTGTTCGCTTTAATATAATTTCTATATTTGCACCCGCAATAAGGAACATTCCTGAAAGCAGTCTTGGCGAGGTAGCTCAGTTGGTTAGAGCGCAGGATTCATAACCCTGAGGTCACGGGTTCAACTCCCGTCCTCGCTACAAAAAGGTAAACCCTTAAACAGTAAATGTTTAAGGGTTTTTTACTTTTAATATCTTCAATTATTTTATAAACTGAATAATAAATCCTCCTTTTGGAGCTAAAGTATACTGCCACTTACTACTTGTGGGATTAGTCTGTACATGAAAGTCCATTAATGGATCTTTCCCTTCAGAAATAATCCTGAATTTTGAAAAACCTTTGCCATATTTAGTCAAATCAATTGAAACTGGTAATTTGGAATTAGTACCATTTATTCCAATAATATAAGACAGATTATCTTTTTTACGGGACAAAACAATTGCCTTGCCCGGTTCTGCAATTACATATTCTGTTTTATCCCAGGTTGCCGGCATCTCTTTTAATAAATCCTTAAGTTCATTCGGAAGTGAATTAAAAACCTCTTCTGAATCGGCAAAATGAATAATTCCGGACGTATATATCATAGCCATTGACAGCTCATGCACTGCCGTGTTTAAACGGATATATTTTCTAAATGTCAAAGCAAACGGAGTATAATCTGCAGGTCCCGCAACGTTTCTTGTAAAGGGCAATACTGTATTTTGCTGCGCTGCCATTTCAGGAAACCTTGGTTCGTAAAAATAACTTTCCGTTCCTAAAATAGCTTCTGCCGTTACAAAGTTCGGCCATGTTCTGTGCCATCCTCTTGGAACTGTTGTACCGTGAAGGTTTACAAGCAAATGTTCTTTGGCTGCATCTTCAAAAACCGACTGGAGCGTACTCATTACTTCTTGCCTGTCCGAACACCAAAAATCTATTTTAACGCCTTTCACTCCCATATCAGCCAGTTCCTTAAACCTCTTTTTCCTTTTTTCCGGATTAAAATATTCTGCAGAATATCCCCAGACTAATGGCTGAACTCCTTTAGACAAAGCATGATCGATAATTTTTCCTTCTTTATTGGCTTTTTCCCATCCGGCATCAAAAAGGGTATATTTAAAACCAAATGAGGCCGAAACATCAGTGAATTTCTTATACATTTCTGGCGTAAAATCATCAGGATGCGACCACCATGACCAGGCTGCCTTTCCCGGTACAATCCATGAAGTATCTTCAATTTTAGAGGCCGGAGCCAGATCCGTAATCAAAGTGGATAATAATATATCTCCTGCTTTATCGCCAATCATAATTACTCTCCATGGCATTGTCCACGGCAAATTTGATTCAGGATAAGCGTTTGTGTCCGGTAAAGGCAGCGTAAATTTTTCGTCTTTTTCTGCAAATGCTATTTTGTAGATTCCGTCATTAGAATCCGGCTGAAGATGACAGCCCGGAAATGTACCTTCGGCTCCAGATTCTGCAATTAAAACCCAATTTTTAGAATCATTTACATTAAAAAGCGCCGGCATACACCAGCCAACTGAAACATTTCGCGCACCGCTTATCGGATCTCCGGATTTTACATTCACATAAAAATCCTCATAACCCGGGGTATAATCTCCCGCTTTGTTATAAGGCTGAAGCCAGCCTTTTGCATTTTGATCAATATGAAATCCTGTAATTTCATTTTTAACAACCCTGGTTTTATCTTCTTTCCCGGCAAACTTATATCTAAAAGCAACACCTTCTTCTCCGGCAATTAAATCGATTATAATCAAAGCGCCCTGTTTGTTCTTAAACGTTATGCTTTTAGTTTTAAAAACATGATCGGCAACTTTATTGTTTGCGACTTTAAGCTCGTATTTTTCACGCTTCTCTTCGATAGGCGAAACTTTCACAACAGACAAACCAGAGGTAAAATCATTATTTTCAAGATTCAGACCCAGCGGAGAATCTAAGATTATCGCTTTATCCCTGCGGCTAACATTATACGACAACTTTCCATCTTCGGTTAAAGACAACGTAATTTTATTTAAATTATCCTTAGACTTCAGGTAAAGGTCTTTGTTTTGAGCTTTACCGCTTGTCAGTACAAAAAATACTGCAGGTATCAGTAAGCTCAAAGTTCGATGAATAAACATTTTTTTCATTATATAATTTTTAAAGGTGATAGTTCAATTTTGTTATTTTAAAGCATAGATTTTCGCAAAGATTGTAAAGGTTATTTTGCCACGAATTACACTAATTTCCACTAATTAATTCTTGCTAATTCGTGGAATTGCTTCGACTGTTCGCTGTGGCTCGGTTCGTGACAAAAAACCATTTTAATACCAGTATATATTTTTTTTTAATTTTCAGCAATCATAATATCAAAAGCATAGGTAATAGTTTCGTTGTAGACTTGTCCCACACCAAAAATTGTATTTGGAAAATGTACATGATTGGGACTATCCGGATAATATTGGCATTCTAAACAAAGTCCGTCAAAAGGTTGGTAAAATTTAGAATGATCTCCAATTTCGGCACTGTTTAAATAATCGCCTGTATACAATTGAACACCCGGATAAGACGTAAATACGCGCATTATTCTTCCCGATATTTCTTCGAATAATTCACAAACCGAATTTTTATCGTCCTTATTTTCATTAAAAACATAATAGGTATTGAGCCCGCCGTCTTTCATTACCTCTCCTAGTTTGTTATGGCAAAAAGAATATTTTCCGGCTGGCAAAATTCTTCCTGTCGGAATATAATCTTCCGTACTTTCTACTATTTTGTCAGCCTGGATATTGAGATAATGATGCTGTATTTTTTCAGCACAAGCTGATAAATTAAAATAAGAATGGTTTGTAAAGTTTATCGGAGTGGGTTCATCTGTCGCAGCCAGAAATTCAATTTTAAGTTCATTTTTATCTGTCCATTTATAGATGACTTTAGATTTTAAATTTCCTGGGAAACCGCCATCCCCACTTTCATTTTCCAAATTAAAAATAACAGCGTTTTCTTCTATACTAAAATCAAAAACTTTGCTGTTAAATCCGGCCGAACCACTGTGGTTATTGTTCTTGCCATCATTTTTATCTAAATAATAGGTTTTGTCTCCAATAGAAAATTCGGCATTATTGATTCTGTTAGCAAAACGGCCTACAGTTGCTCCTATATAAGATTTATCTTTTATATAACCTTCTAAAGTTGAAAATCCGAGAACTACATTTTCTTTAATTCCGTTTTTATCCGGTACTATTATGGATTTTACTATGGCCCCATAATTAAGCAGCTCTACATAATTTCCGTGAACATTTGTAAGTGTGAATTTAAAAATTTCTTTTTCACCATACCAGCCAAAAGGCTCATATACAATTGTATTTAAAGGATTCATATTGTTTTAAAAAAAGATTAAAAACATCAGGGTTATAATAGTGTTTCAAATGTACTTTTGATTATTCGTCTCAAAATGGACATTTTTTTTAAAAGCATGGATTAAATTACGATATTTGGAAAAGACAATCCGTAAAATGAAAAATTCATCTCAAAAAGAAAAAATAAAAGTTAAAGAAGGTTTCTTAGGGCAGCGCATGATTGTGATTCCTAAAAACATCCTTTCAAACATTAAAAAGAATCCTCTTATTGCGAGTTTGTATTTTACAGATATTGGTGTTTTCCCAAATGCAAGCCATCATTCGATGAAACGAAAACACGGAAGTAAACAATACATCCTGATTTACTGTTATAAAGGAGAAGGTATTATCAGCAAAGAACATAAAACCATAACACTCAAAGCCAATACCTTTTATATTATACCTCCTGAAGTTGCACATGATTATTATGCTTTAAAACAAAATCCGTGGAGTATTTACTGGATTCATTTTACCGGACCGCAGGCACCTCACTTTTACGATAAATTCATAACGGAGTTTCCTGATTCAGCACCGCAGCTTTCGCTTGAAGAAAGACGCATTGAACTTTTTGAAAATATACTTGATGTTATGGAAGACGGTTACAGCGCCAGTAATCTCGAATTTGCAAATCTTTCATTATGGCAATTGCTGAATGCTTTTTTATATGAGAAATTCTTCATTCAAAAGAACCGAAAATTTTCAGAGGATAATACTATTGAATCCGCTATTGACTATATGAAAAAACATCTGGATCTTTCGTTAAAAATCAATGATGTGGCTGCTTATTTTAATTATTCATCCTCCCATTTTTTTACTTTATTTAAAAAGCAGACCGGCTATTCTCCCATACATTATTTCAACTATTTAAAAATGCAGAAAGCCTGCCAGTACCTTAGTTTCACTACGATGAGTATAAAGGAAATCAGTTTTAACCTGGGCTTTAATGATCCGTTGTATTTCTCCCGTTTGTTCAAAAAAATAATGAGTACTTCACCCATACAATACCGTACAGAATACAAACAGTAGCGCAATGGTTTTCGTATTTTAATGCACTGCATGAAAAAATCAGATTATAATCCATCTATTCAAAAAAAATATCCATAAATCAAAGGTTCCTATTCCGCTAATTTTACAAAAGCTATTAAAACCTTTTTATGAAAAATTATAATTATACCTTTTTACTATCAATTAGCCTTGTTGCAGCATTGGGTGGTTTACTCTTTGGTTACGACTGGGTTGTAATAGGTGGTGCAAAACCATTTTACGAAATTTATTTTGGAATCACAGATTCTCCTGCCCTTCAGGGATGGGCTATGAGCAGTGCCCTTGTTGGCTGTGTGGCAGGTGCTGCAGTTGCCGGAAAACTGGCAGACACCTACGGAAGACGTCCAATGTTAATCGTTGCTGCCGTATTATTCTCCTTATGTGCACTTGGTACCGGAGCTTCAGAAACCTTTACGGTATTTATTATCTGGCGTATTATTGGGGGCATCGGAATTGGAATTGCCTCTACAATATCTCCCTTATATATCGCAGAAATTGCACCCCAGGAAACCCGCGGGCTTTTTGTATCGATTAACCAGCTTACCGTTGTTATAGGAATTCTGGCCGCACAAATTACCAATATGCTGATTACAGAAGTTATTCCTGCCGGTTATACGCACGCTCAAATTCTGGCTTCATGGAACGGTCAAACGGGCTGGAGATGGATGTTTTGGGCAGGATTTTTCCCGGCAGTTTTATTCTTCCTTTTAATGTTTTTAATTCCCGAAAGCCCCAGATATCTGGCTAAAAAAGGAAAAAATGATACCGCAGAAGCAACGCTTACCAAAATTGGCGGATTAGCTTACGGAAAAGAAGCTATCACAAAAATAAAAGAAACTTTTACAGACGAAACAGAGAAAACAGATTTCAAAATGTTACTGGACAAAAAGGCTTTGCCAATATTGACAATTGGAATTGTTCTGGCCGCTTTTCAGCAATGGTGTGGTATTAATATCATCTTTAATTACGCTCAGGAAATCTTTGTTTCAGCCGGTTACAGCATCAACGATTTGTTTATGAATATCGTAATTACCGGAAGCATCAACTTAGTTTTTACGTTGGTTGCGATGGGAACTGTAGATAAAATTGGACGTAAAAAATTAATGCTTTTTGGCTCTGCTGCATTGGCGATAATCTATGCTTTATTGGGCTATTTTTATTATATCAATGTTACCGGTTTTCCTTTATTATTACTGGTATTATTAGCCATTGCAATCTACGCCATGTCCCTTGCTCCTATTACCTGGGTTATTTTATCTGAAATTTTCCCAAACCGAATAAGAGGTGTTGCGATGTCAATAGCCACATTTGCGCTCTGGATTGCTTCTGCTTTATTGGTGCAGACATTTCCAATTTTCAACGAATACCTGGGCACTTCAGGAACTTTCTGGGTGTACGGTATTATCTGCGCCCTAGGATTTGTATTTGTTTTCAGAAAACTTCCTGAAACAAAAAACAAAAGTCTTGAAGAGATTGAGGAACTAATGGTTTCTGATCATCAATCGAAGAATATTCAATAATCTAAATTTCATTACATCATGCAAAAAGTAAATGTTTGGAAGGAAAAAATAATCCTGCCAACTTATGAGGTGGGCAAACCTGAAAAAAATCCTGTGTTTATTGAGAAAAGAGTGTATCAGGGAAGTAACGGATCTGTATACCCGTATCCGGTTATTGAAAAAATAGCAGATGAAAAAACCAACAAAGAATATCAGGCGGTTTATCTTGAAAATGAATTTATCAAAATAATGATTTTGCCTGAACTTGGCGGACGGGTTCATATGGCGTATGATAAAACTAAAAATCGCCATTTTGTGTATTACAATCAGGTGGTAAAACCTGCATTGGTAGGACTTACAGGTCCGTGGATTTCTGGCGGAATTGAGTTTAACTGGCCGCAGCATCACAGACCCACTACTTTTGATGCGGTTGATTTCACTATAGAAGAACACGAAGACGGAAGTGCAACAGTTTGGTGCAGCGAAGTCGAACGTATGTTTAGAACCAAAGGTATGGCAGGATTCCGATTATATCCTGATAAGGCTTATTTAGAAATCAAAGCGCAGTTATACAACAGAACATCGTTCCCGCAGACTTTTTTATGGTGGGCAAATCCGGCAGTTAAGGTAAATGATGATTATCAGTCTGTTTTTCCACCAGATGTAAATGCTGTTTTTGATCATGGAAAACGCGATGTTTCTTCTTTCCCAATTGCAAAAGGAACATATTATAAAGTCGATTATTCGCCGGGAACTGATATTTCACGTTATAAAAATATTCCGGTTCCAACGTCATATATGGCGATTGCCTCTAAATATAATTTTGTGGGCGGATACGAAAATGATTCAAAAGGCGGATTACTTCACGTAGCGAATCATCATGTTTCTCCGGGAAAAAAACAATGGACCTGGGGACACGGAGATTTCGGTCGCGCATGGGATCGTAACCTTACGGATGAAGACGGCCCGTATATTGAATTAATGTGTGGTGTTTATACGGATAATCAACCGGATTTTACGTGGATTATGCCGGGCGAACAAAAGGATTTTACGCAATATTTTATGCCATACCGTGATTTGGGGATTGTGAAAAATGCGACCAAAAATGCGATGGTTAATTTAGAAAGCATTGATGATAAATTAGTCATTAAAGCTTATACAACGGGCGTTTATCCTAAAACAACTGTTACTTTAAAAAATAATGATGTTGTTATATTCCAAAAACAATATGATGCATCGCCATACAATTCGTTTGAAGAAACCATTGATTTTAATTTTGGTTTAGAAGGTTTATCAATTGCTGTAACCGATACAGATGATAAAGTTTTGGTGGATTGGAATTACGAAGGTCAAAACGAAGATGAAATTCCAGAAGCTGCAAAACCTGCTCTTGCTCCGGAAGATATTGTAAATAACGAACAATTGTTTCTAACGGCTCAGCATTTAGAACAATACAGACACGCAACTTACAGTCCGATTCCGTATTACGAAGAAGCTATAAAACGTGATTCTGGAGACATTCGTTCGAATAATGCAATGGGATTGTGGTTAATGCGCAGGGCAAAATTTAAAGAAGCTGAACCTTATTTTAGAGCAGCCATAAAAACGCTGACGCAACGAAATCCAAATCCGTATGAAGGTGAAGCGTATTTCAATTTAGGATTATGTCTTAAATATCAAAATAAAAACGAAGATGCTTACGCGGCTTTTTATAAATCAACATGGAATGCGGCCTGGCAAAATCAGGGTTATTTTTATGTTGCCCAGCTTGATGCACTAAAAGGCGATTATGATTTGGCATTAACACATATTAAAAAAGCAATTTCTAAAAATACTGAGGATCATAAAGCATTGCATTTTCAAGTGACGCTTCTTCGAAAATTAAATCAAAAAGAAAAAGCGCTTGCCCTTATAAACAGCTATTTGCAAGACGACTGTTTTAATTTTGGATTGCTTTACGAGAAATATCTTTTAAGTCATGATAAAAAAGACCTCAGCTATTTTAATTCTCTTATCCGAAACAATATTCATACGTATATCGAATATGCTTTGGATTATGCAGCAGCGGGCTTTTATGAAGAAGCGGCCAGCTTATTAACTCAGGGGCTGAAAGACGAAAATACATATCCAATGGCATGGTATTTTGCAGGTTCTTTTTATGAAAAATTAAATGATTTCGGTCAAGCCGAAAAATGTTTCAAAATGGCTTCTGAGGCAAAACCGGATTATTGTTTCCCAAATCAGGTTGAAGCTGCGCTGGTACTTCAAAATGTAATTGAGAAACAAACCAATGATGCTAAAGCGTTGTATTATTTAGGTAATTTTTGGTATGCTGCGAAGTTTTATGATGATGCTATTTCCTGCTGGGAACAATCTGTTGCTATAGACAATAGTTTCCCTACGGTACATCGTAATTTGTCATTGGCGTATTACAACAAACTGGGCGACGAACAAAAAGCACTTTTGAGTTTAGAAAAAGCTTTTTCATTGGATTTAGAAGATTCAAGAATCCTGATGGAATTAGACCAATTGTACAAACGTTTGAACAGAGATTTAGTTTTCAGACTTGCTTTCTTAGAAAAACATTTAGAATTGGTAATTCAGCGTGATGATGTTTATTTAGAAAGAACTGCTATTTATAATCTTTTAGGAAAACACGATAAAGCACTTACTTTATTACAAAACCGAATTTTCCATCCGTGGGAAGGTGGCGAAGGAAAAGTAAGTGGACAATATCTTATTTCGTTAACTGAAATTGCAAAACAGCAAATCTCTCAAGGAAATTATGACGCAGCGATAGAACTTTTGGAACAGGCTCAAATTTATCCTGATAATTTAGGCGAAGGAAAACTGCCGGGCGCACAGGAAAATGATATTCATTACTGGCTTGGCGTTGCTTACGAAAAGAAAAATGATCTGAAAGAAGCTCAAAACTGGTGGCAAAAAGCAACTCAGGGATTAGAAGAACCTACAGCCGCTATTTTTTATAATGATCAGCAGCCGGACAAAATTTTCTATCAGGGTTTGGCATTCTTAAAATTAAATAATGCTGCCGAGGCCGGTAAACGTTTTGAAAAGTTAGTGGCGTATGCCCAAAAACATGCAAACGATTCTATCACGATCGATTATTTTGCGGTATCGCTGCCAGATCTTATGATTTGGGAAGATGATTTAGATAAACGAAACAAAATTCACTGTCTCTACATGAAAGGATTAGGCCTTTTGGGTCTTGATAAAAAAGCGGAAGCTGAACAGACTTTCGAAACAGTTCTTACAGATGAAAAGAGTCACTCAGGCGTTACGATACATTTGTCTTTATTGAAAAATGAAGAATCGGTTTTTGTTTAAAGTAGTATTGGTGGTTTAAATAAAAAGGTTGATGATTAATTTCATCAACCTTTTTTGTTTTCACAGCCTTGTCATCCTGAGGAACGAAGGATCTCCATTGCTGAATCGACAAAGATTTACACACTTTACAGAGTTACTTGCGGAGATTCCTCGTTTCTCGGAATGACAAATAGTATCGATTATTAAACCTACAAGGTTTTCCAAACCTTGCAGGAATCACGCTCTATAATTTAGAAGATGTAATCTCTTTTAACTCTCCGTTTACTTTCACTTTTACTTTTGCCGGAACAGGAGATAATATTTCATATTTGGTGATTTTTCCTTTTTCCCATTTCATGTTTATGGTAAAGTTTCCTTCGGCTTTAAGCCCTTTTACTTCACCTTCCTTTAACCAAACATCGGGCATAGCAGGCAATAATTCAATAAATCCGGCGTGGCTTTGAATCAGCATTTCGCCAATTCCTGCTGCAGCTCCAAAGTTTCCATCAATTTGAAATGGCGGACCTGCTGAAAGCAAGTTTGGATAAACTCCTCCTCCTGCTCCATAATTGATATTGGTAGCCAATGTTGGTCTTAATATTGTTTTTAATAATTTATACGCTCTGTTTCCATCTTTCAAACGAGACCAGAACAGCATTTTATAGGCAATTGACCAGCTTGGCCCGTCATCTCCTCTTACTTCAAGTGTTTTTTTAGCTGCTTCGGCAAGTTCCGGTGTGCTTTCAGGAGTTATTAGAGAGGCAGGATATAATCCGTATAAATGAGAAATGTGTCGATGCTGCGCATCTGGTTCTTTATATGGTTTGAGCCATTCCTGAATTCTTCCGTCGGGACTAATCACTCCCGGCGGTGGTAATAGTTTTAACCGTTTTTGAAGTTCTGTTCTTAAATCATTATCCAAATCTAATTTTGCAGATGCTGCAATTACGTTATCAAATAATTCACGTACAATCTGATTGTCAATTGTTGGTCCCATACAAACGTGGGCATCCTGGCCATTTGGCAAGGAAAATGAATTTTCGGGAGAAACTGACGGCGAGGTTACCAGCCAGCCGGTTTCCGGGTCTTTTACGAGCATACTGTTATAAAACTGAGCGGCACCTTTTATAATTGGATAGATTTCTGCCAGATAAGCTTGATCGTTTGTATACAAATAGTGGTTCCATAAATTGTTGCACAACCAGCCTGAACCCGCTTTTGCAATTCCCCATGATGCACTTTCGCCAGGTTCTGTAAATCCCCAGACATTGGTAATTACGTGCGCTACCCAGCCATCGGCATTGTAATAGGCTTTGGCTGTTTTTTCTCCGTAAGGAACCATTCCTTTTACCAAATCTTTTAGTGGGAGATTTAATTCTGAAAGATTCCCTGTTTCCAGTGCCCAATGATTCATCTGAACATTTACATCAAGATGATAATCTCCGTTCCATGGTGTCTGTACCTGATGTGCCCATAATCCTTGCAAATTTGGAGGCAATAACCCAGCTCTTGTACTGCTGATGCTTAAATAACGTCCGTATTGGTAAAACAAAACCGGAAGTTCGGTATCTGAATCAGGTTCTTTTAAAAAAGCATCTAAACGTTCATTTGTTGGCAGTACCTTTTTTGCTGATTTTCCAAAATTTAATGCCACACGGTTAAACAATTTCTGATAATTCTGAATATGGATTTTCTTCTGATCCTGATATTTTTTCTGTATCGCAGCTTCTAAAATTTTATCTGCAGAAGATTCAAAATTTTTATCTTTAAAATCTGTTCCTGCGGATATATAAAGCACAACTTCCGTGGCATTTTTTATTTCAATTGTATTATTGGTATATAAAACAGTTCCGTCTGTTGTTTTAGCTTTTACTTTGGCTTTATATTTCATTCCTTTTCCGTCAGTTCCATTGTTCAGCTGACCTGTCATAACAAGGGAATTGTTATTCTCATTTACAGTTTTAAAATGTTCCGGCCGGTCTAACTGTACGGTAAAATTCAGTTTTCCTTTTTTACTGGAGCTCAGTTTTACGAAAAGGGCATCGTCACCAAAACCTGCAAAATATTCACGCTTATAAGTAACTCCGTCAATGGTAAATTGCGTTGATGATAATGCGGTTTGTAAATCCAGGTTTCGGCTGTAATTTATGGCTTCCGATTTGGTTTTATAATCAAATTTCAGGGTCATATTTCCTAAAACCTGATAACATCCAAATTGTACATTTGCTCCGTCGCCGCTTCCTGAACCTGGCCCTGTACAAACAAAATTCTCGTTTATGAGTTTCTCTGCATCGCTGTTTTTATGGGCTAATAATAATTCTCTTATTTGAGGTAAAAAAGTATATGCTTTATAATTGTTGGCGTCCTGTGGTGATCCGCTCCAAAGGGTAATATCATTCAGAACCAATGTCTCGGTTGTAACGCCGCCGTCGGGCATAATTCCCAAACGCCCGTTTCCTAAGGGTAATGTTTCTTCCCATTGTGATGCCGGTTTTGTATACCATAATTCCAGTGGATTATTTTGCGAATAACCTAAAATGGGGATTAGTATAAAGAGTAATGCTTTGATTTTTTTGATATTCATATTGTAGTCTTTAAATTATACCTACAAGGTTTTAGAAACCTTGCAGGATTAAGGCTGATTATTTGTTATAAGGAATTGCTTTTATAACTGGTTTTTCTCCATTTTTTAAAACTGATTCTTCAAATTCTATTGTAACTTCTTTACTTTCTCCTTTTAGCAAAGTAAAATAGCTATCGCTCACAATTGCCGGTAATATCTGAGTTCCTGATTTGTCATTTACTGCTTGTATCCGGATTCCGAATGCAATTCCTGACGGGCTTGAAATCTTCGATTTAATAACGTATTTCCCGTTTTGTTTTACCACTTTACTGGAAACATTTACGTTTGCTTTTGGCAATTTATTCAAATCTGTGAAATCTTTCATATTTGAACCTCTCCAGTAAAAATTCTCACTGATTACTTTATTCTGGTCATCTTTTAGTTTTAATCGGATGAAATGTACCGGACTTAAACTGGAAGTATCGGCGTTAGTCTCTGCTCCAAAAATTTTGAAATCATACAATGAATATCCCCAGCCGGAACCCCGTTTTATTCCCAGCATCCGAACATAACGGCCTTTTGTTTCATCAAACGAAATATTCTGAAGTCCTTGTTTTCCATCTTTAATAGTACTTACATCTGTCCAATTTTTGGCATCTGTACTTATTTGAATTTTATATTCTTTCCCGTATGCATTTTCCCAGTTTAAAACTACGCGATTTATGATATATTCATTTTCAAGATCTACATAAATCCATTCATCATCTGTTGATTTACTTGCCCAGCGGGTATTTGAATCGCCGTCTGTAATATCTTTAGTGTTTCCTCCATCTGTAGAAGATGCAATAACATTTTTTTGAAAAGCTAAATCTTTCTGATTGGAATAAAACGGAATTACGAAACTTTCTGTTGCTGTATTTGAATAAGAATCTACGACGGCGTTCTGGCTGAACTTCGCTACTGATTTTCCATCTAAATTATAAACCGTTGCTTCGGCAGTTAAATTCTTGAAATCAGTTCCTGTAGTATTAATTACTTTAACGGAATTATTTACCGGACTCCATTGAATATGCATAGGTTCGCAGGCTGATTTTACACCCCAATACGCTCCTGTTAAGTCATAATAATAATCGTAAGTCTGCCAAACCATACTTGGATAAGAGGACTGGCTCATCCAGATCATTATTCCCGAAGCATCTTCCCACATATGATCCAGCCAGCCTTCGTACATGGCTTTGTTGGTTTCGATATTTAATAATTGGGCTTTTCTGGTATATTCTTCCAGATTATTTGGTTTGCCGTAACGTTCTGTTATGCTTTTATCGTAATTATCGGGAGAAGCATTAAAGGCTTTTTGTCCAAAAAAATGTTTGTCCCACATATCGTTTCTTGGCCACCAGTCTTTTTCCGGAATAAATTTTTTGAAACTTTCCATATTCGGAAAAACGGCTGTACCAATTTCAGATCTTAAACCCCAGCTTGGGCCGTCGCCTGTACCCACATAAGGTTCCGGGTATTTTGTAAAATAAAACCTTGGATCTTTATTGCCCCAAAGTCCGCTACCACTCAGATTTCCTGTATTAGAACATGGCTGATAATAACGGTCGCTGTTGTCAAAAGTCTTGATGTTTTCGGCAATCCAGCCATTCAGCGGAGGCTGAGGTAAACCTTCATTATTTCCGCACCAGATGGCAATACTGGCATGATTTCGAACCCTTTTTATTTTTTCGATTACATTGCTGTTGAAAACGTGGATATCTAAAGGAAGATTCGGATTTGCATTTAGCCAAAAATCATCCCAAACCATAATACCGTATTTATCGCAGGCCTGGTAAAATTCATCATCTGTTGTTGAACCTAACCAGTTACGAATAATATTGTAATTCATTTCTTTGTGAAGTTTGACTTTCAAATCGTATTCTTCGCCTCTGCAGCGAAGCATATATTCGCTCATTCCCCAATTTCCTCCTTTAAGAAAAACACGTTTTCCGTTAATGGAAATATGCAAAACACCACCTTCTGTATCGTAAGTATATTTTTTGATCCCGAAGTTTATTTTTTGGGAATCTGAAACTTGATTTCCTGTTTTAAAGGTGAACTGGCACGTATATAAATTAGGATCTCCATAACCATTTGGCCACCATAATTTAGGGTTTTGAATTGAAAGTTCCGGAAATTGTTCTTTGCTTAATTTTACACTTGTAACTGCGTTTGCATCTAGGCTTATTTTTTTAGAGAAAGTAATATTTCCGGGCATTATCACACCAGTCAAAACTCCTTCCTGATTTTGCGTAGATGAATTTTTAAGGTCTACTTTTATTTCGAGGTCTGCACGGGCATTAGTGGGCAGACTGGTATGAACCCAAGGGTCTTCAATGGTAACTTTATCTGTATTGCTTAAAAAAACATCATCTGTAATTCCGGAGTTTAATCCCGGCACGTAAGGCATCCAGTCCCAGCCTGCACTTGAAATATAAGTCGGGCTTCCGTAATTGTTTAAAGGCTGTTTTGGAATACTTACTAAAATAGTAAGGACATTTTTTGCTTTGCGATGTACCGTTTTTGTAATATCAAATTTACCGCGCTGCATCATTCCGCTAAGAGTGGCTAGTTTTTTTCCGTTAAGGTAAATATCGCCTTCGCGATTGATTCCTTCAAAGTTGAGCCAGATGATTTCTTTGGTAAAATTTTCGGGAATGGTGAATTCGGAACGATACCAAAAACTGCGATCGTATTTTGATTTATCGACCTGATAAATATTATCGCCAAAGTTGGGATCTTTTTCTAAACCACTTACTACATAGGAATTAAAAACCGTACCCGGAACTACCGCTTTTACCCAATCTGCAGCTGAATAATCCGGAGTAAACATTTTGAGGCTGTCGTTTCCTAATTCTGCCTGCGGTTTTACTTTCCAGACAACATCTGAAGAGTTTAGGCTTACTTTATTCTGAGCATAAAAGCTCAACGACAGAGCATTTAAAACAAATAAGTAGATATAAATTTGAATAGTATGGAATTTCATATTGTTATTTGAATGATAAAAAAATTGTAAAATAAGAATGCCATTTTGGAATAAGTTTTTTTAACAGAAAACTCAATTAGTACTGTTATTACCTATACCCAAAATGGCATTACAAATCAAAAAACTGTGATATTAACCAAAATCACATGACCAAACGATAAAACTATATTAAAACTTTTCTAAAAGATATTAATACCCGGTATTCTGATCTTCCGGACCAATCTCATCATTAAGTTTGATCTCTCCGATTGGAATAGGATAACGGTTGTGAAATGCGGCAATTGTACCGTTTTGTTTTGCCCATTTGTTACGGGCTTTTACTAATTCCACCAATTTTCCTGTACGGATAAGATCCATTCTTCTCCATCCTTCAAAAGCTAATTCACGCATACGTTCATCAAGAATTTGCTCTCTAAACTGAGGTTGAGAAAGTCCGCTCCATTTCATTGCGTCAGGTAATGTTCCTCCAAAAGCTCTTTTACGAACCTGATTAACATATCCTTCAGCTTCTGTTGTGCTTCCTAATTCATTTAAACATTCTGCGTAGTTAAGTAATACATCCGAGTACCTGATGTATATTTTATTTTTTCCTGAATTCCAGAATGATTGTTTTCCCTCTACACGAATATCTTCATATTTTTTAATGTGCGGATCGAGTTCATCACCACCAAAACCAGCAGGAAGTGTAGGTGTAACTCCCTTATAAGTAAAATCATAACGGATACTGGCATCTTTACGTACATCACCTGCTTCCCATATTCCTCCATCTGTTTTGTCTTTATAACAATATTGAGTAGGAAGTATAAGGTCATAACCTCCAAAATAAGCATATTGGTTTATATTTGCTAAAACTCTTGAACCTGTCTGCCATTGTATCTGGTTGTTATCAGGCCAGTTATTATTGTATTGCCATTCATATAAGGATTCCGGAGAATTAGCATGATCCGGGCTAAAAACATCTGCGTAATTAGGCAGTAAACTATATTTTCCAGATTTAATAACTTCTTCAAACCATTGCTTTGCTTTAGCGAAGTCACGGTATCCTGACGCTTCCGGAGCATATAGATATACTTTTCCCAAAAGTGCCTGAGCCACACCTTTTGCAGGAAATGCAGGATTGCTCTGTGTTACAGGAAGTTTTTGAATTGCTCTTTCTAAATCGGCAACTATAGTAGAATAAACCAAGTCAAGAGGCTGACGTTTTAAACCATATTCTGCAGTTTTTGCTTTATCATTAATAGGTATTTCACCCCAATATTGCGTAAGTTCAAACATTAATGTTGCTCTTAAAAAACTAGCTTCGCCCATTAGAAGATCACGTTTTGCGCTATCTTCTTCGGTATTGGTCCCTAATGCTCTAATAGTTTGTGCAGCAACTTCGATTACTGGCCATCTGTCATTCCACAATTGTCCAATTGCCTGATTCTCCTGGCTTAAAAAACCATTGTACAAATCAAGTCCTGCCTGATTTGCATCTCCGGTTACCTGCAAAGCTCCTTGTTGTGCTTCATCTGTACCAAGAGAAGTATAAAGCCCTGCACGGTCTTTTTGCATATTTCTCCAATTCGTTATAGCTCCTAAGAGAACAGGCTCTATTTTACCTAAACTGCCATATGCCTGGGCAGCAGTAAGCGAACTTTTGGGCTCTTCATCCAAAAAATCAGAAGAACAGGAGGCTGATAATATTGCCAGGGCCATAAAGGCTATAATTTTTGCTTTCATAAAAATAATTTTTAAAATTAATTTGATTAAAGAGATACATTTAATCCCATAACTATCATTCTGGATAAAGGATAAGAATCTCCTCCTTCAGGATCATATCCTTTATATTTAGTTACAATAAACAAATTCGATCCTGTTAGATAAAACCTTACATTTTTAAGAAAAACACTTTCTGTAACTTTGTCTTGTAATGTATACGATAATGTAAGTGTATTTAATCTTAAGAATGAAGCATCCTGAATTGCTTTATCTGTCTCACCCAGAGTATATCTACCACCTCCATAATAGGCTCTTGGTACATCTGTATTGGTATTGGTTGGAGTCCAACGATCCAAAAGGTCTGTATGTGCAGCACTCATTCCTCCTGAGTTCATATAGCTTTCGTAAATACCGCTTGGTCTTTTACCTCCTATTGAATAAGCAAATACTGCGTTTAGTCCAAAACCTTTATATTTAAAATCTGTAGAAAAACCACCATAATAATCAGGATTCAAATCGCCAACCACATACCTGTCCTGGTCATTTATTACACCGTCACCATTACGGTCTTTAATTTTAATATCCCCAGCCTGAACAGTTCGGCTTCCATAATTTACTCCGCTAAGGTCTTCTCCCTGCTGTGCTATACCATCATATTGAAAAACATAAACTGTGTTTACCGATTGGCCTAAGAAAAAGTTACCGGTACGCTGGATCTCGTTATTACTATAACCTCCCAATTTGTATATCTCTGTAGCATCTCCGTAAAGTTTTGTAACCTTATTTTTTGCCGATGATATATTGGCAGAAATATTCCATTTAAAATCTTTGTTTTTAATAATGTCACCGCTAAGTTCTAATTCTATACCCTCATTAGTTGTAGAACCAATATTATCCAGCTTATATTTATATCCTGATGAAACCGGCATATTACGCAGCATTAATAGATCATCATTATTTATATGGAAATAATTAGCACTTGCAGTCAGTCTGTTTTGAAAGAAACCAGCATCTAGTCCAACATTAAATTGTTTCTGTTTTTCCCATTTTAAATCAAAATTATCAATATAATTATCAGACACGTAAGTCCCGGAATTATTACTCACTTGTGCATTATATAAGGCAAAATACCTGTAAGCATCTACATTTTGATTACCTACCATACCATAGCCTACACGAAACTTAAGCTGGTTTAATTTTTCAAATCCTGAAAGGAAATTTTCTTTGGCAATGTCCCAGCTTCCTGCTATTGAAGGAAAGGTTCCCCATTTGTTATTAGGACCAAATTTAGAAGAGCCATCTCTTCTTATTGTACCTGTAATATTGTATTTACCATCAAAAGTATAGTTCGCTCTTGCGAAATACGATTGGTTCGAATAATCTGTAAAATTTGAGCTTAACTGCGCATTCTCTTTTTGATATGCTCCTGATAATGCCATATAGGTCAAATCATCACTCACAAATCCGCGAGCTCTTACATCTGTACTGTTACCTGAATTACTCATTACAGAAAATCCTCCCATTATGCTTACGTCATGCTTTAGAGCAAAAACTCTACTATAACTTACGGTATTATCCCACTGATAATTCAATTGTGAATATCTATAATGATGTGCTTCCCCATCCATAGAATTTCTAAGTGACTGTCCTGTGTAACTTGGCACATAATCAAAATTTGCCTGATCTGCAATATCTACAGATAAAGTAGTCCTGATATCAAGTCCCTTTACCGGTTTTGCACTTAAAAAATTACTGCTTGTAAGTCTATTACGCATGCTTGAATTTATGATATCAAGACTTGTTATCGGATTATAAAGGTTTTGGTCGAATACTTCACCATAACGAAGATAAGTAGCTTTAGAGTCTATCGGTAATAGTGGATTTGCTCCCAATGCGACACCAAAGGCACTCCCTTCCTGATAATTGCTCTCGCTTCTTGAAAAAGTAGTATTGGTACCAAACTGCAGCCATGATTTTAAATCCTGCGTAAGGTTAATTTTTCCATTATATCTTTTAAAATCAGAGTTTTTAAGAAGTCCCTCCTGATTAACATAATTAAAACTCACAAAATAAGTTCCCTTTTCTCCGCCTCCGCTAAAACTCAAATTATGATTCGTCTGAAAACCTGAACGCGTTACCTGATCTAACCAATCGTAACTTTTACCTGTTCTGTAAGATTCCAGTTCATAAGGCGCAAATACAGTCGAACCATCCGACTTAATTTGATTAACATATGCAGCACGATCAGCGGCAGGATTCTCATCCATATAGCGATTTGCATAAGCGTCAACTCTTAGATCAAATAACTGCTGTCCATTCATCAACGGAATAGTTCTTGCAAATTCAGATATACCTGTCCATGTATCATACTGTATTTTTGCTTCTCCTGATCTTGAACCTTTTTTTGTCGTAATAACTATTACTCCATTAGCTGCTCTTGAACCGTATAATGCAGTAGCAGAAGCATCTTTAAGAACTTCCATACTTGCAATATCGTCAGGATTAATGTTTTCAAAATTACTGTCGGTAATCAAACCATCGATTACAAATATTGGGTTACCGCCAAAATTTAGAGAATTATTCCCCCTAATTCTTATTGTACCTGTCTGACCCGGCACAGCATTTTGCTGTACATATACACCAGAGGCACGCCCTTGCAGCGCCTGCACTACATTTGGCGTAGGAGTTTCTCTAAGTTTATCACCCGAAACACTGCTTACAGCACCCGTTAGATCTCCCTTTTTCATTGCGGCTCCAACTATTACAATTTCATTTAATTCCTGAGTAGCCGGAGTCAAAGAAACATTAATTTCAGATTTATTAGCAACAACAGTTTGTGGATTAAACCCTATAAACTTGAACTCTATAGAGGAACCCGTTTTTACGTTTGACAATTTATAACTGCCATCTATGTCTGTTACTGTAGAGTTCTGTGTACCTTTTACCAGAATAGTGGCGCCTGGCAATGGTAAATTTTCATTGTCTGTAACTTTACCGGTTATGGTTTGGGAGTAAAGTGTACCGGCACACATCATAACTACTAAGAAGCATAAGTATCTTATTGCAATTCTCATAATAATTTGGTTTTTTAGTTAATAAATTAGTGAGTTAGTTTTTTCTTTTATTGAGCATTAAAATATGAGAAAACGAATTGACTTATACTATACTATACTACAACAATACAAACATACAAATATTTTCATTACATCCAAATTTATGTTTTAAGAATTTGATATTTTTTTTGATGATTTATTTCGGCTTTGATATAAATACCAAGCTTTAAAAAGGAAAAAGAAAATAAAGGAATGTATAAACTAAGGAAATCTGAGACAAAATGGAAGAGGATTATAATTTTAAAAAAGAAAACTGGTATAATTTACCTGCAAAATCGTAGAAATAATTTGGAACAATTTCTATGATATTTCACCCGATATAAACAAAAAAAACGTAGAGACGCACGGCAGTGCATCTCTACGTTTTTCCCTGATACGTTCCTACGCTACTCCCCATTTTGAAAATAAAACAAAGACGCCTATCATACCGATTATTAAAATCCCAAAATACCAATAGCGGTTTTTCCAGGGCGATAATTCAACCGATTCCAGTTTTATTTCGATATAATTATACCCGGGATAGAACTTAGCAACCAATAGCATACACACAGAAGTAAGAACAAATAAAAGTGCCAGCATATGCAGGTAATGCAATTTGATATTGAGTACGTAGTTAAAAATAATATAGCCTAGAATAAAAAATACCATTCCGGTTTTTGCTGCCTGAGGCGGTACTTTTTTAAACACAAAGCCAATCAGAATAATGGTGAAAATAGGCAGGCAGAACATACCGCTCAACTGCTGCAGATAGGTATAAAAACCTGCTTTGCTGAAGATTATAAACGGAGCAGAAAACATCGCCAAAGCCGATACAATGATCTCGAATTTACGTCCGGTATAAACCAGATGTTTTTCTGTTACCTCTTTATTTTTTTTCTCTAACCACGGTTTATAAAGGTTTAACACAAATAAGGTACTGCTGCTATTTAATCCTGCATTAAAAGTACTTATGGCAGCTCCCAGAACTACTGCAGCTGTCAAACCAATCATAACTCCGGGCAGTGTATCTTTTACAACAAGAGGAAAAACCTCAGCAGTATTTTCAAGGTTTTGATAAAGATGAACTCCAACCAATCCGGGAATATTGATAATAAAAGGACATAACAATTTTCCTAAACAGGCAAGTCCCATTCCTTTCTGGCTATGTGATAAACTTTTTGCCGAAAGTGCCTGCTGAACGATAAACTGTTCCATTCCCCAATAATAGAGGTTCATAATAAACATTCCTGTAAAAATGGTGCTCAACGGAATTTCGTCCTTCGGCCCTCCTATGGAATTTAAATGTTCTTTATGTTCTGAAAATAAAATATGAAGCCCTTTGAACCAGTCTCCGTTTCCTAAAAATTTAAATCCAAAGTAAGGAAAAGCAATACCAATGATCAATAGGCCAATACTTAAAACCGTGTCACTAATCGATATTGCTCGCAAACCGCCTAAAACCGAATAAGCACAGCCTGTAAGTCCTATCAGCCAGACCATAACCCAGATATTCTGCCAGTAGGTTAATTCTAAAGGATATAAGAAATTGAACATTCCGGTCAGGGCAACTGCTCCGCCGTACAATACTGCGGGAAGTAAGTTGACAATATAACTGCACAAAAATATAATCGATACCAGTCTTTTAGTCGAATCATCATACCGTTTTCCCAGATAATCGGGAATTGTCATAGCTCCCGTACGAAAATAAATAGGCAGAAAAAACTCGGCCACAAGCAGCATCGCCAGCACAGAACTTACGCCCCATGCCATTACGCTCATGTTGTTGGTGTAGATGGATTCGTTTTCGCCTATAAACTGGTTGGCGCTTATATTGCTAAGCAATAAAGCGCCTCCAACTATAAAAAAGTTATTGTTATGATCTGCAAAAAAAAGTCCGCTTGTGGTTTGTACCTTTCTTTTTCGCGTTTTTATGGCTGAAATAACAGCGACTAAACCTGTAATCAGTAAAAAACTAACAATGGATAAAACATTCATAAATTACAACGAATTTCTATCAATAAGAATTGTTGGAATAATCTCTTGTGTCTTTTTTCTGTTCAACACAAAATCAGCGGCTTTCTTTCCCATTTCAGCAAAATCTGTAGAAAATGTGGTTACACCGTCAAAAATGATTTCTTTTACGATATCATCGTTGTGCGAAATAAAACCAATGTCGGTACCAATCTTAAGTCCTTTTATTTTAGAGTCTTTCAGCATTTCCCAAAGTTCGAGATTGTGAATTGTAAAATATACTTTTCCTTTTTCGAGAGAACCCGCCGTGTATTCTTCTTTTATAACGCCTTTGATATCATAATCCTTCATGAATCTTTTAAATGAATTTAAAATCTCATTAGGTTCTGCAGACGAAGGCTTGAAGAAGAAAACGAGCTCGTCGTACTTTTTAATTTTATCTTTAAGCTGCACAAAAGCATTGTAAGACGAATCTCCAAACTCTTGTGCAACATAATTGTAATCTTCATCTGTTTCTATAAAACGGTCTACCAGCAATACTCTGTTTGTTGGCAGCTGTTTTAAAACATCCGGTGTTTTTTTATTCGGAATCGGAGCGATAACAAACATTCCGTATTTTCCTTTTATACTTTGAATAATATTTTCGAACGTATCAAAATTATTGTGATGAAAAAAGATGTCCAACTGTACATTTTTTCCAAGTCCTTTTCTGAAATTTTCATAAAACGTTTCCTGAAAAATATCAAATGCAAATATCAGCAACGCTACTTTTAATTCTTGTTTTACATCATTGGTCGCAACGAAATAGCCCAGTCGGTTTTTTGATTCGATAATTCCTCTGTGAACAAGTTCTTTGTAAGCTTTGGCAATAGTTTCTCTTGCAAAACCCAATTCGCTTATAAAAGTATTTACAGATGGAAGCAGATCACCTTTTGTTACTACCTTTTCATCAATGGCATTAATTATTCCCTGAACCAGCTGCTCGTGTTTGGATAGGGAATTAATTGATTCAAGATTTTTTATCTGTTGAATAATTTGCTTCATAAACGTTTTAATAGGTATTTATTTAGAAAATATATAGTACAAATATATACTAATGTTTGAAATTTATTTTAGGCCTTCGTGATTTTTAAAACAACGCTGTTATTTGATACTGTTACATTTGGATTAATTCCAACCTGCATCAAAAAATCTCCGGAATATACCGCTGTTTCTACAGAAGCTTTTTTATCCGGATACACATTGATTTCTTCTACTTTATAGTTTTGTCCTGCCTGCAATCCTTTTAATTTTATCGGAAGATGTGTTCCGGCTTCGTATCTTGAATTAACAGAATAACTAAACATTACTGCTTCGTTTCCGTTTTTGTTCATAAACATTACCGATGCTACATCATTACCCCACGGATTTTGAAGACGATATTGATCTCCCTGCCAGATTGTACTGCTCAATGCATTGTAATTTTTGATGGCTTGCTGTGTAAAAGTCAAATCTTTTTCGTTTAAATCTTTCACCACAATGTCAAAACCTAATCTTCCCATCATGGCAACATCTGTACGGTATTTTATAGACTGTTTTCCCCAGTCTGTAACGTGCGCTGCAATTGTAAGAGCCGGATAAAAATACGAGTATTCCCATTGCATGTATACACGCTCCAGAGGATCTGTGTTATCACTTGGCCAGAATTCAGTAAAGTATTTTAACGCTCCGTAATCTACTCTTCCGCCGCCGCCGGAACAAAGCATCATGGGAACTTTTGGATATTTTACACGAATGCGCTCCAATACTTTATAAAGTCCGTTTACATAATCGGTGTAGAAATTATTCTGATTGTCTTTTAAATTACCTGAATAGGCATTATAAATTACCGCATTACAATCCCATTTGATATAAGCCAATTCCGGATTTTCTGTAAAAAGATTGTCTACCACTCCATAAACAAAATCCTGAACTTTTGGGTTTGATAAGTCTAAAACCAATTGATTACGGAAATAATGTTCTGCTCTTCCGGCTTGTTTAATCACCCATTCCGGATGTTTTTTATACAAATCACTCGCCGGATTTACCATTTCAGGTTCAATCCATATTCCGAATTTTACCTGATTGTCTTTGGCTGTTTTTACAAGAGTTCCAATTCCGTTTGGTAATTTCTTTTTGTTAACCTCCCAATCTCCTAAAGCTGCATCATCATTGTTACGAGGATAAGTATTACCGAACCATCCATCATCTAACAAAAACATATCAACACCCAGTTTTTTACTATCGGCGATAAGAACTTTTAGTTTCTTTTCATCAAAATTAAAATAAGTCGCTTCCCAGTTGTTTAACAAAGTTAAACGATCTCCTTTTCCGTCAAGGATTTTATGACTTCTTGACCAGTCGTGCAAATTACGGCTTGCAGTTCCTTTTCCTTTTGATGATAAAGTGTACCAAAATTTAGGCGTTGTAAACACTTCGTTTTTAGCTAATTTATAAGCCGCCGCTGCATTATTAATTCCCGAAATAACACGAAGATTATTTAAAGGATCTAATTCTAAATCGGTTCTAAAATTTCCTGACCATTCTAAACCTGCAAACAAAACTTTTCCTTCGTCTTCTGAAGCTGGTTTGTCTAAAGAAACCATAAATACAGATGGCTGAAATAAATTAGTACGTGATCCTAATTTAGAATCTAACACTTTGATTCCGTGCGTCAACTTAGTTTCTTCCGGTTGCATTTCTTTTGCCCAGTCACCATGATATTGGTTCAGGTAAAAGTTATTATATCCTTTAAGATATAAATTAGCCGAAGCATATTTATTTAAAGTAATACTTGCTTTTTCATTATGCTGAATGGTTGTCCACTGCTCAATTACATCATTATCAAAATAAGACTGAATAAACAAATGAACCTCAACCGGATAAACAGGATCTTTTAGCGTAATATCAGTTTGAAAAACTCCTGTACTAATTTTGTTTGTTTCATGACTTACGTATAACAAATCAAGCGAAGTATTTCCGTCAGCATGCGTTACGGTAATGGCAGGTTCTAACAAATTTTTAGATCCCGATGCCGTATAAGCTGCATTATAAATACCGGAGTAATCTGTTCCCTGACGATACTGAGCTTGTATTTTTGTGTATTCTGAATCGTTTGCCAGTTTTTCTCCTAAGTAAATAGTGTTTACTTCTTTCCCGGGAGTTACTTGTAAAACCAATGCATTGCTTTTTGTTTTTACCGTAATAATCTGCTGTGCAGTTACTGAACAATAACTCGTGAGAATAAAAAATGCTATCGCAAAAGACTGCCTTAAAGTTGTAAATTGTTTTTTCATTTTATTATGTGTTATTTTCTTATTTCTTTTTTTGTGTAATTCCTTCCCAAGTATCTGTTCTAAAAGACGATGCCGGTAATCCCGAAGCGTTGGTTAAATTTCCGTCTGGGTTGTCTGCCCAATTGTATCGCACTGAGACCGGATTGGGAACTTCCTGTGCATATACTTCTACTTTTCCGTTGACTATTTTGGCTTCTGCCCAATGAAATTTCTGGTCTGCTCCGGCTATTGAAAATCCTTTTAGAGAATTCTCTTTGGCTTTTATATTTTCATTAAAATCAAAATCTATCGTAACTACATTTGCTTTAACAGAATACGATTTATAAAGCGGTCCCGAATACTCAATTTTAGTATTGTAAACTTTAGCCAAAGCAATATTTGCTAAACGTCCGCCCACATCTTGTTTATTTTTTGGGTGAATGTCTTCTCCGTTTCCAATATCAGTTGTTACGGCCATTCCGGTATTTGGTAATTTCAAAGCCATGAATTGTGCTTCTCTTAACTCTGCCCAATCTGAATTATCAGGTTGTTGTTTTTGCTGTTTATAATTAGCTAACTGAACAAACAAAAACGGAAGATTTTTATCTTTAAATTTAGCTCTCCAGTCGTTTATCAGCAGCGGAAATAATTTTTGATACTGAAAAGCTCTCTCCGCATTGCTTTCTCCCTGATACCAGATTACTCCTTTTATTTTATAATCGATTAAAGGTGCAATCATGGCATTATAAATTGCAGCTGGTCGGTTTTGTCCTTGTGCCAAATAGGGTTTAGCTGGTAAATCTTTACTGTCTGCACCAATATTATATTTCCAGTCTCCGGCTAATGAAAGCGTTTCATTGTCAGATTTTAAAGTAATTTCTTCACCATACACTCCTCCGTTTCCTGCTCCGTCAAAAACTCTTATTGTAATTGTGTTTTCTCCTTTTTTTAGATACTTAGCCGGAATTGTATAATGGCGTTCTACATTATAACCTTTGGTTTCTCCAATATAATTGCCATTTACCCAAAGTACATCATCATCATCTGCATAATAGCTGAGGTTAAAATTTTTAGTATTATCAGAGATTGTAAACTTTTTTCTGAACCAGATTATTCCATCAAAATTGGCTAATCCGTTGCTGTCAAAAAAAGAAGGGAGTTTCATAGTTTTCCAGGAAGAATCATCAATATTTTCTGTTGCCCAAATCGCTTTTTCCTGCTGCATTCCTTTGTCTGCATTCGCAACTTGTTTTTCCCAAACAGCCAAATCAGCATTGTATTTTTGCTGTAAAGCTTCTCTGTTCGTTTCCGATTTCATGGCTCCGATTTCGGTATCAAAATCGTGAATTGTACTTAACGCTCCCGAACTTGTCCAGGCTTCTATAAGCGTTCCTCCCCAAGAAGAATGAATTAATCCTATCGGAATCTTTTTTTCTTTATAAATCTTTCTGGCAAAAAAATAAGCTGTTGCGCTAAAATCGGCTATCGTTTTTGGGCTACAGATATTCCACCCATCGTGCTGTACTTTTAATGTGTTTAATGGTAAAGTACTTTCGATATGTTCGGCTTGTAACAATCGTATTTGAGGGAAATCGGCGTTTGCAATTTCTTCTTTATAATGATCTATTTTTCCCCATCCTTCAAGAGGCATTTCCATATTGCTTTGTCCGGAACACAGCCAGACTTCACCAATTAAAATATTTTGAAGCGTTTTTGAATCTCCGTCATTTATAGCAATCGAATAAGGTCCGCCGTAAACAGGCGTTTTTAAAACCACATTCCATTTGCCTTTTAAAACATTGGCTTTATATGTTTTTTTATCCCAAGAAGTGGTAACCGATACGGATTGCTTATTGCTTTCTCCCCAAAACGGAACTGCGCTTTTTTGCTGCAACACCATATTATCCGTAAAAAAAGAAGGCAGTGTCACGGCAGCATTTACTGCATTTGACGAAAGTATCAGTAACGTTAATGCTAAAATAATTTTCTTAAAAAAATGTCTTTTCATATACAGTCAATTAACGATTTATGATTTTGTACAAATGAGCATCTTTGGCACTAAGACTTACCTTTATTACATTATTTTTTACTTCCGTATTTTGAGTTGCAAAAAGATCCTGCAGTTTATAATTTCCATTTTTCACACCTAATCTTTCTAAAGGGAGCGCATAATCTTTGCTGGTATTTCCGAAATTCAAGACGGCTATATACCAATCATTCCCAATTTTTTGTTCGAAAACTTCTGTGGTCTGTTTTCCTGTATTTCCCTCTACTGGACGAAAAGCGACACCGTGAGAAACAATTTTAAGCAATTCTTTATTCTGAAGCCATTCTTTTGCGCGTACACTCCAAATTCCGTCTTTACTATAATCGTCTCCGGTAATTAAAGTTCCTGTAATAACTGCCGAGATTAATCGGGCGCGGTTTTCTCCTTCTGTAACATCTGCAAAAACCACATGATCGGCATCAATATAATCATACGAATAAGTCTGCCACCAGCCATAATTTACACTATTCAGCGTGTATTGGGTATGTTCGATTGTTTTCCAGGCATCGCATGCAATACGACGGACGTGGGCATAACGAGATGTTGCCATGTTTGGGGAAATAGCAGCATAAATAAGCATTTGTCCGTCTAATGCATTTACCAAATGTTCCATTCCCACTTTGTAAGCCTGCATTCCAGTAGTAACGTTTTTATCGTAAAACGAGGTAGATTCTGCGGCAGCGTGACCTAAAAAGTCAATTTTAATCATTTTAAAACCGCACGCTTTTAGTTTATTAATGACATAATCAACACGTTTTAATGTTCCCGGATGTGTCGGGTCAATCGCTCTGGCACCGTCAAAATCAAAATAGGTGTTTCCGGTTTTGGTCCACATTTCTCCAAAAGTATAATCACTTCCTTCGGCTTTGCGGTTTGGTCCGTCTTTCCATCCCCAGTCTGTAAAAGGCGCCCAATACGCTCCCGGTTCTAAACCTTTGCTTTTACAATAATCTGCAAATTCTTTTAGTTTACTAAAATCTCCTGTAAAACCGCCTTTTACCATATTGTCCCAAAAAGAATCCAAATCGATATAAGCTGTATTTCCAACTCGAAATTGCGGAATTTCGTTTGCAAAAAAATCGGCAACCTTTGTCGTATTTTCAAAATTAATTTTCTCCATCAAAACGCCCCAGCTGTTCCATCCTACCGGAGTTGGTTTGTTCCATTCAAAAACATAAGGCTTTTCTACGATGCGATTGGTTTTAGCATATTCTTCCATCCCATTTCGCCAATCTGAATAATAACCCACGAAAAATTTTGGAGACACAACTTTGTTTCCTTTTACCAGACCGTGTGCGATGCTGTCGCGTGTAACTTCTTTTTCAACATATCCTGCCCATGCAGAAAATAAAGTTTCTGGTTTTTTATTGATTGTTTTTACGGCACTTTTCCAAACGGTATGTTCAAGAGAACCTATTATAAAACCATTTCTCGACGTATTGTTGAATAAGATTCCGACTTCGGCACTTGTATTATGAGAGATGGTATCTAACTTTTTTGAATTGTAGCTGATAAAAGCATCATTATCATAAGGGACAAAAACAGTTTGTAAATTTTCTATTTTATCAAAAGTGATTTTTCCCAAATCTAATGGTGAAATATAATTAGTGGTGACTTGTTTATCTATGCCTGAAATTTCTATTTGAGTTATAAAATAGGACTGATTGTTATAAATATAGAAATTCTGGATTAGGGTTAGATTGTTTTTATCCGTATAGGTAAGTATATATTTTGTTCCTTTTCCTAAATTATCATTCAGCGTTTCTTTTGACAAAACAGCTTCTGAATAATCGCTAACCGAAATTGTTTTATCATTCACTACAGCTAACGCTTTTGCTTCTGAAAAAATAGTTTTTCCGGATTGGCTTACGGCAATTGTTTTTTGTCTGGCATCATACGTTATGATTCCGTTTTTCCCAAAAGCCATTTTAATGTCTTTTTGAGCTAAAGCTGAATTAAAGAAAAATACCATTAACAAAATGGATAAAAACAATTTTTTGAATGGGGAAAAATTAGGTTTCATTAAACAGGTTTTATTTTTTATTATACTATTCTATACTACAATGATACAAATTAAAATTTATTTCGCAAGCACTTCAAAAAATATTTAATAAAATCTATAAATGAAATGGCCGTAAAAAGATAAATCACGTGATTATAAAAATAGTATTTTGATATTGCTTTTCCTCTCAAAATAAAGCAGATAGAACCTTTTTTATTTAATTGGTACCGAATGTAGCCAAAAGAAATTTTTATTTGCTGAATAATTGTGAATTTTACAATTTTTTCAAATAATTCCAAAAAACAGCAGCAACAATATCCATTATTATGGCCTCTAACGTCAGTCAAATACTCAAACATCAATACTACTTTTGGATTTTAACCCGATTCCTTTTTTAATGGATTTGTATTTATTTTAAAGATTATTCAAAAATGAAAAATGCAATTCTCGCAGCCTGTAAAATAAAAACTCTCAAATTTTTAACAATATATTAATATTTTTCTTATCATTGTAGCACAGTATAGTATAGTACTGCATTTTAACTATCTAAACCAAAATTATTATGCAAGAAAAAATTACAAAACAAAGATTATCAATCAGAGCATTATTTACCACTACATTGCTCTTTATAGCATTATATAGTTCGGCGCAGACCTATGAGTTCGAAAACGGTACACGTACTAATAATGCTGACATACAAAACTGCGATTCCTGTTCCGGTAAAATTGTTGGCAATTTGGGAGGGAACAGCAGTGTATCAACAAATGTTACGGTTTCTGCTGCGGGCTGGTACAATCTTGAATTATTTTATTGTACCGGAGATCCGCGTACCATTCGTTTAACGGCAGGTTTAGCCACAACCATATCTATTCCGTGTGATCCCAGTGGCGGATGGAGTACTGCAGCCTCAAAAAACATAAGTGTTTATCTAAACAGCGGAGCTACTACCCTGCTTTGGGACAATACAAATTCATGGGCGCCCAATTTAGATAAGTTTGTTTTGACGCCGCTTAGTTCTTCGAGCCTTCAAACAATTACTTTTGGTACCAACAACAGTATTGTTTACAATTTAGGTACCAAAACGTATAGCATAAAGTTTAATGGCGCTACAGTAATTACAAATGCATCCGCTTATGCGAATAGTGACCAGCAGTATCTGAGCAGTAATTTTACTTCTGCCGTTTATTCATCAGAAGCCTTTACAGATAATATTGGCAGTGGAACAAAGCATATTTTTACGTTAAGCGGTAATTATACTTTGGGTATGCAGCAGGTTTTTTATACGTATAGTAATAAGAATTACCTGGCGGTACAGGTTATACTTACCGGAAACGGCTCTAACTGCTATAAAATGTCTCCTTTAACGAGTTATCAGGTAACGCCGAATTTTGGTACGGGAGATACCAGAGCTGTATTTGTTCCTTATGACAATGATGCATGGATTCGCTATAATGCCTATACTTTAAATTCGGCAGATTTTACTGCATCTGAGGTTACCAATATCTATAACAATACAAATCGTAAAGGTTTGGTGATTGGTTCTCTTGAACATACGAAATGGAAAACGGGGATTACGGTAAGCGGCGGGGGCGGATCATCAGCTTACGTTTCGGTTATCGCAGGATGGACAAAGGAAGAAATAACAAGAGATAAACGCAGTCATGGCTGGGTAAATGTGGGACAAACGAGTTGTCCTTCGCCTAAAGTAATGATAAATGCCGGTGACGACTGGCGAACAGGTTTTGAAGAATTTGCACAGGCAAACGCGGCACTACAGCCAAAATATATTTTTGACTGGACGGCTCCGAAACCTATTGGCTGGAATAGCTGGGGTGCCATGCAGACTAATATTAATTTAGCTAAGGCTAAGGCAGTTGTAGACTTTTTTCATGATGACTGCCCGGCATATAAAACGGAAGACAATACTTTATTTATAGATCTTGATTCCTATTGGGACAATATGACAGATGCTCAGCTTGCGCAATTTGTTACGTATGCAAAAAGCAAAGGTTTTAAAGCCGGAATTTACTGGGCTCCTTTTGTTGACTGGGGAAAATACAACCGTCAGGTCGAAGGAAGTTCATACAATTACAATCAATGCTGGACAATGGTTAACGGAAGTCCACTTGAATTAGATGGTGCGTATGCGATGGATCCTACAAGTCCGGGAACTAAAGCCCGAATTAAATATTTTATCAATCGTTTTAAAGCAGCGGGATTTGAAATGGTTAAAATCGACTTTTTGACTCACGCGAGTATAGAAGCAGACAGTTTTGTAAATTATCAGATTCATACGGGGATGGAAGCGTATCAGGAAGGGATGAAATATTTAGTAGATGAAATTAACGGTACAATGCTGGTGCAGGCTGCCATATCTCCAAATTTAGCAACAGGTCCGTTTGTGCATGTGCATCGTATTGCCTGTGATGCGTACAGTACAATCAGCGATACTGATTATACTTTAAACAGCACAACTTATGGCTGGTGGCAAAACCAGATTTACGATTATCTCGATGCAGATCACGTGGTGTTTGGCAATTCTTCTATCGGACAAAATCGTGCGAGATTATTAAGCAGCGTGGTAACGGGAACTGTTACAACTGGTGATGACTTTTCTGTTGCAGGTGCATGGAAAGCTACGGCTCAGAATCTTTTGCAAAATGATGATGTGATGGATGCAGCGCGAAATGATATGCATTTTATTCCGTCTGATGGTAATACGGGAAACAATGCAGCGAATATTTTCTATGCGACACATAATAATGTTACTTACGTGGCCGTATTTAACTATAGTAATGCTGCAACTACAAACAATATCAGTTTAAGCCGAATTGGTTTGGGTTCCGGGACTTATAACGTCAAAGAATTATATTCTGGTGCAACAAACACTGCGCAAGGCACGTTAAGTGCCCAACTGCCACAGGCTGATGCTGCTTTGTATGCTATCTATGACGGACCAATATTAAGCACTCCTGCCTATAACTGGGGAATTTCGGCCACAAACTATATTTTCCCAAACCCTGCCTCAACAACTTTCAGGATAAAATTTGATCATACGATAAATGGACCTGCTGCAATCTCATTGTATGATATATCAGGAAAAGAAGTCTGGAAAACATCATTGGTTGCCGAAGATATGATTAGTTCAGAAATACCGGTAAGCAATCTTACGAAGGGTGTTTATATCGTAAAAGTTACATCAGCAGATCATGCGGTGCAAAACTTTAAGTTTGTCAAAAAATAAATAGTTCTCTCTTTAAAAAAATCCCGATTTTCGCTTTGAAGTGAAAATCGGGATTTTTTATTTGTGCAAATCAGAATACCTCAACCTGCTATTTTAAATTATTCATATTTTTATTTATACAATTAATTACAATAACTTTGCAATTTCATTAAGCAACTTAGAAACAATATGGACATAGTTAAATTTAAAATTACATCAAAAACGATAAAAGTAGAAGTACGCAATTCGAATAATTATGTTTTTAATTTTAATACGGCCTTAGATATTGCAAAAGAAGACAAAGATGTTTTATTGAAATTATATCATGCATTAGATCTTCTTTTTAAGAAAGAAAACACAGGCGAAGTAAAACACTACATTT
>NZ_QETH01000020.1 GCF_003105115.1 Flavobacterium sp. HTF
AGAGTTAATTTTCTCCAGACTATCAAATGTTTTATAATAGTATAACGAGCTAATACTCATAATAGTATTAGTTGGTTAAAATAATTTGATTTTTCTCAATTATTTTTCTCAAATTCATCAAAGCATAGCGCATTCTTCCTAATGCAGTATTGATACTTACACCTGTAATTTCAGAAATTTCTTTGAAACTCATATCCTGATACATACGCATTACAAGAACCTCTTTCTGATCATCCGGAAGTTCTTCGATTATCTTTTTCAGATCGACTTCTACCTGATCAAAAATCATTTTATTTTCGATTGTCATGGAATCATCAGACATTATAGAAAATATAGAAAACTCTTCCGTTTCTCTATACATTGGCATTTTTTTGGTTTTACGAAAGTGATCCACTATCAAGTTGTGAGAAATACGCATAACCCAAGGCAAAAATTTGCCTTCTTCATTATATGAATTGCTTTTAAGGGTTTTTATTACCTTGATAAAAGTATCCTGAAAAATATCATTTGAAATATCTCTATCAGAAATTTTTGAATATATAAAGCCGTAAATCTTAGACTCGTGCCTTTTTATTAATGTTGCTAAAGCATTTTCATTGCCTTCAACATAATTTCTAACCAATAGAGCGTCTGGAATATGCAGATCAGCCATAATAACTACTTTTTTAGTTTCTGTTTAATTTGGAGTAAATTTTTCTAAAAGTAGTTTTATTTAATAGGCGTATCTGTTTTATAAGTTATGTTAATAATGTGTTCAAATTTAACAAATAATTATTCTAAAAAGCAAATCCAAACAACAAATAATTAATAATAAAATACCATATAATGTAAATTAATATTAAATTTTTCTGGCAAAGTCCTTAAAATTACCAAATAACCCAACTGTTTTTAACAATTTTAAAAAGAAGGCAGGCTTTATAAATAACTTATTTTAAGCGAGTTACACCTTCTTTTTTTGTACTAATTATATTATTTATTGGTATACGCGAACGTAATCTACATAATATTTTTGTGGCAATACAGTATCGTCTACGTCAGGTCCTCCAAAATTTCCTCCAATAGCTAAATTGACTATAATATAGAATGGCTTATCAAAAGGCCAGGTATTTTCGTCTTTTACTTCAGGATTGAAAGTATAAACTAATGTACTGTCTACAAAAAATTCTATTTTTTCTTTAGACCATTCTATAGCATATACATGATACCCTTCTTCAATACTGGGAAACTCGGTTCTTTTTGTATTAATGGTGTTACCGTGGCTGTCTTGTGTATGTAGTGTGGTATATACCATATGAGGATCCCTTCCGATATATTCCAAAATATCAATTTCTCCTGTTTTTGGCCATTTTACCTCATCAATATTGGCTCCAAGCATCCAGAATGCCGGCCACAGACCATGACCAACAGGAAGCTTTGCTCTGGCTTCAATTCTCCCGTACAGAAACTCTTTTTTACCTTTTGTTGTAATCTTTGTCGAAGTATATTTAGTTCCTTCTTTTCTGGCTTCTATGACCAGATTACCATCTTTTATTTCGTGATTCGTTTTGGTATAAATTTGTCTTTCGTTATTTCCGTAACCACAAAGATTAGGACAGCCATCGCCTGTTTCGAAATTCCAAAACTTCTCATTTATATTTTTTTTGCTGAAATTTTCCTCCCACAGTAATTTTCTTTTTGCTTCTTGTGCGTATGAAAAACTGCAGATTAATAAGAGTAAAATTATTTTGTTCATAGCATTATTTTAAACATTTATTAAATTAAGAAGGCCAGCCGAAACTGACCTTCTCACTTTTTACTAATTAATTAACCTATTGATATACCCTCACATAATCAATCTCCATAGAAGACTGCGTAAAAGCAGGATCAATATTACCGCCGAAGTTACCTCCCATTGCTACATTCAGAATTATAAAAAAGTCTTTATTGAATGGCAATGATGTACTGTTTGCAACAGTATGAATCAACTGATCGTCTACATAAATCTGTATCGCATCTGGCGACCAGATTGTTTTGTAAACATGGAAATCTGTTGAAACATTCGGAATCGTTTTAGATCCTGAATCTGCATTACCACCTGAACGTCCAGGATAGTGAAGTGTTCCATGAATTAGGTCCTGACTATTACCTACATGTTCCATTACATCAATTTCTCCACAAGCAGGCCATGCAAATCCGTCTGCTGCATAATTTGCGCCCAGCATCCATATCGCAGGCCACGTTCCGCCACCGGTTGGCAGTTTTGCACGAACTTCCATTTTTCCATATGTAAAGTCATATTTACCTTCTGATTTTAATCTCGCTGATGAATAATTAAACCCACCGGAAGCTTCTTTTTTGGCTGTAATTTTTAGGTTACCTCCTTGTACAATTATATTTGATGCAGAGTTGGTATAGTTTTGTTTTTCACTATTTCCCCATCCGTTATTTCCATTTCCTAAATCGTAAACCCATTTACTAGCATCTGGCGCACCATCTGTATTGAATTCATCAAACCAAACCAGATTTGTATAATCTGTTGATGGCTCTGGATTTGCATTTGGTGGTGAAGTACTAAAAGTATGATACCATGCTAATGAAGGGTCATTACCCATAACAGCTCTTACTACCATTCTGTTAGCAGTAATCGATAAGATTTCATAAGAGCTTTGTCCTATGTAATACCCCATAAATCCGCCATCAGAGATGTTCATAGTTGTTCCTCTAGTTTGTTCTGCATGTTTTGGATTTTGCATGATAACTGACTCAGAAGGACTTAATGAAACTGTTTTGGTTCCACTTACATCAAAAGGAAGACAGGTATCTTCTGTTAAGGCCTGACCACCAACACTACCATACGATTTATTAAAGAATGTAGCTCCTCCATTATCTAATTGATACTTTAACTGATCACCATCTAAAGAGAATGTTAATACATTTTCGTATAAACAACTGCTTTTTGGAGAAGCTGCTTTCTCAAAAGGTCCAGCTTTGTAATAATCAGGAATTGCATTTTTCACAACATCGTCATTATTTGGCCCTACACCTAAGTGTCCAACTTCTGACGCTGCCCAGTACCATTTTTTAGAAGTTCCACCTGTTAATAATTGTACTGCTTCATCATCACTAAAGTCACTTTGTACCTCAACATCAATAGTTGTAGTACTTACTACCCCACCTTTTCCTGAAGCTACAAGAGTTACTGTGTACTTATTAACTCCTGTTTTGGTGAATCGTTTTTTGATTTTTCCATTAGGAGAATTATCTGAAGTCCCGTCAGGATATACATATTTGTATGAGATTGCATTTTCTGCAGAACCTACAAAATTTACCAGCCCTGAACCATCACCATATGGAGTGTCAGCTGTTTTACCAATAATCTCAGCCGTAACTTTAAGATTGGTTGGTGTATTTATATCTCCAAAAGTGAAATCATCTTTTTGACAACCCATCATAAGAAGGATTGTAAATAAGGATACTATTTTTAAAATTATTTTTTTACTCATGATTTCTTATTTTAATTGGATTGTTTTATATCATCAAAGTAATATGTTTGTCCCGCTCCTTTAACGTCAAAATCAGGAAACAAAATTACTCTGTCATATTTTATACTAGTGCTAAAAGCAGCTTGACTTGTAAGATCAAATGTTAATTCTTCCCATGCATTTGCAACAGTTGTCTTCACTTTTACCTCTACAAAAACAGTTGGGTTACCATTTCCATCTTTTGGAGATGTCGAGAGTTCCATTTTGTACAATATATCTGCACCAACTTTAGGTGACCATACTTTTACTTTTACTTTAGTCCCTTGTGCAAAATCTGGTGCTTTTTCCAGATTTAAGCTTGCTCCGGCCCAAGTTTCTGCTACGTTGGTTTTATCAAGTTTAACGACCTTATCAGATACATTAATTCCTGTTTTATTTGGATTTGTTACTACAGAAGCATTAAGATTACCAAAACCACCCCATCCATAAGTTAGAGTCGAAGATTCAAAATCAAGAGGTAATGCTATTTGTTCTGCAGGTTCTTTATAGAAATAAAAATTATCAATATAGACTGTGTGGCTTCCGCTAGGATTTCCTGAGAAGATTATTTGTGCAATATGGCCGCGTGTTGTTAATCCTGTAAAATCGCTCAAAGGAATATCTAAACTTACCCAACCAGATTTTGCTAAATTTGGAAATTTAACTTCATGCTCAACATTATCTCCTCCTTGTTCATATACACCGTTTGGACCAAAATCAACTAATTTGATTCTGAATTCTGTAAAATCCAGTGACCAAACATCAAGGTGAAGATATGTCATTTCTGAAGCATCTATTGTTGCTGTTGGTTCAGCACCTACAAAGTTTAAATTTGAATATTTTTTAACGGCATTTCCAGCAACAGTAATATCATCCAACGCAGCGTCTGACCAGGAAGTTCTCCATGTACCCATTGGTACATTTGTATAAGAATCACTGAATAACGAAATAACGTTACTTGGAGCACTTGTTGGAATTGGAGCTGCCGAAGTTGGCCCTAAAATTAGTATTGCTTCAAAATCCTCAGTATATTCTGTAGTCGCAACAGCTGCACTTTTTGCTACTACACGAATAGTGTAAATACCTGGCTGCTCGTACGTATATGAAACTGACTGTCCATTATTTGCCGAAATTGGATCTGGTTTGCCTGCTTCTCCAAAATATACATCATAAAACAATGCAAAGTCTGCAGTTGCTTTAACAGTCACTTTTTTAGAAACTGCCAAATCATTAGTAATTATTACTTCTAAATTTTCCGGCGCTCTAAACGAAACCACAACATCATGATCAACCTGAGTCGTTTTTCCGTTAAGACTCATTGCGGTAATTTTAGATTTGTAGACACCTTCTTTATAAACGTGCGATACCGTTCCTCCTGCCTGAATATAATCAGATTCAGGGCTTCCGTCTCCATAGTTAATTTTGAATTGTGTCACACCTTCGCCTTTAGGCAAAAACGTAACCTTTCCTGTATTGTCCTGTGTAACTGTTGTTAAAGCTGAAACATTACTAGGCGCAGCTATACCATCTAAGTTAACATCCAGATCATCGCTTGCACAACCTATCATTGTGGCTAAAACGAAAAGATTTATAATAAAATATATTTTTTTCATAATTGATGTTTTTTAATATCCAGGGTTTTGTGCCCAATTTCCGTTAGCAAATTGAATTTCTTCAATCGGAAGTGGAAATAATTCGTTTTTATCTGCTGTAAAGCCAGGAATAGTTCCTTCTGCTTGCCCGGTTCTTACCAAATCAAAGAAACGATGCCCTTCTCCAAATAACTCAACTCTTCTTTCTTTCAAAATCAAATCAGTTAAGGCTGCTCCGGAAACATTTACATCATGGTTATTATCTCCAAAAGCTCTTCTTCTAACCAGATTCAGATATTCTCTGGCCTTGCCATCGTCAACACTTCCTCTGTTATAAGCTTCTGCAGCCATTAATAAAACATCTGCATAACGTATTGCTCTGTAATTGTTTGGATTTGTTAAGTTCAAATCTCCTGCTGCATCACTATTTCTTTTTCTTGGCAGGTACTTTCTGTTAAAGAAACCTGTATCTTCATTTCCTTTTCCAAACTTGATACCGTTCCCCTTGTCATAATCAGCATTAGCCGCTGCCCATGCATTGATATCCAGAATAGATATATCTTTACGTTTATCTCCTGGTTCAAAAGCATTTACACTTTGCTGAGTAGGAACATTAAAACTAAAACCTGCGCTAAAAAATGGACCGTCATAACCTCTTACTCCGCTAAAACCTACAGCAACGTTACCTTCACTACATTGTAAGCAAGGAAATCCTGCTCCTTCAACATCAGTGTACTGTATTTCAAAAACAGATTCTGTTCCGTTTTCTCCAGCTGCTTCAAACAAGTTCGTATAATCATTACCCGTCTTTAATGAATAAGAGCCTAAATTAATTACACCTTGCAGGGCAGTTGCTGCCTGAGCAAATTTATCCTGATATAAATAAGCTTTTCCAAGCAATGCCAATGCAGCACCTTTTGTAGCTCTTCCTTTTTGAGAAGCATTTGGAGATAAATTAGCTGCCGCGAAAGTTAAATCAGCTTCAATAGAAGCATAAACTTCCTCAACTGACGAACGCGGAATCTTAAGTTCATCTCCAAGCTTAAACCTCGCATCGGGTTTCATCGGGATACCACCAAACCACTTTACTAATTCAAATTGGTAGTATGCTCTAAGAAAACGTGTTTCGGCTATTAATTGTGTCTTTCCTTCAAAATCAGTTTTGTCCTGAAATTCAAGAATATAATTGGCTCTCTGAACTCCTGCAAACATCCAGTTCCAGATATCTCTTAGATTACTGTTTGTCTGGGTGTGAATCATATCATCAATTTGCTGAAAACCAATAACGTCAGTTGGACTTTCTCCGCCTGCCAGTGTATTATCTGATGCAATTTCTCCTAATAAAACATTTACATAAGATGATTGTAGCAAATCGTAAGTCGCAATCAGGGCATTATCATATTCTTCTTTTGAATTAAAATAATTCTCAGAATCGATAGAATATTCAGGAGCAGGATTAACAAATTCGTCCGAACAGGAAGTCGTAACGGTCGAAAGTAATGTTATAGCTGCTAAAGTTGTTAAAATATATTTTTTCATTTTAATTGAAATTAAAAATTAATGTTTAAGCCCAATAAATAGGTTCTTGGTATTGGATAAAATCCATAATCAATTCCTGCTCCAATAGGTGATTGAGATACATTATCTCTATTTCCAGGGCCAAATGAAGCTCCCGGATCAAATCCTTTATATTTTGTAAATGTGTATAAATTATTTACACCAATATAAAGTCTTAATTTTGTAATTCCTGCTTTTTGGGTCACAGTTGGACTTAAAGTATAACCTAATTGAACATTTTGTATTCTTAGGTAAGAAGCATCTTCAACAAAATAATTAGAGAAAACATTGTTTGAAGTTGCACCTGTTGTAACTCTTGGAGTTGAATTGCTTGTTCCTTCTCCTGTCCATCTGTCTAACACATAATTTAAACGATTGGCATCAGAAAGTGTTCTTTCATAATTACGAACCATGTCATTACCAACTGAGGCAAATGTGAAAACAGCAAAATCAAGGTTTTTATAATTCATTTGTAAATTGAATCCCATAGTTGCTTCCGGAACAGGATCACCTATGTTTGTTTTATCCTTTGTATCTAATACACCATCACCATTAACATCTACATAACGAATATCACCAGGTGCAGCGTTTGCTCCTAATGCTAATTGAGATGGATGTGCATCAATTTCAGCCTGGTTTTGAAAAATTCCATCTGTTTTATATCCGTAAAAATACCCCATTGGTTTTCCAATTTCCATACGGGATGGTGCAGCCTGACCTACTCCAAACGCTCCGCCTTCAATAAAACCTGTACCATTGTTTACTTCCAGAACTTCATTTTTAATGAAAGTCACATTATAACCCACACTCATTGAAAACGAATCTGAGAATTTTTCTTTATAATCTATTGCAAACTCAAATCCTGAATTTCTAACAGTACCCGCATTTAATGTCGGAGAACTTGCTCCCGGAGCACCTGTACCAATAATTCCTGAAACCGGAATATTTGGAATCAATAAATCTTTTCTGGTATCAATAAAATAATCTGCAACTACAGATATTTTATCGTTTAGCAATCTAAGATCCAAACCAACATCGAATTTTCTGGCTTCTTCCCATTTTAAATCAGGATTAGGCGTTTGTCCCATCGCTGTTCCATTGCTCAAAGTCCCGTCAAATACATATGTTCCTTCTCCATTAAGAATTCCTAAATAACCGAAATTTGGAATTTGATCGTTTCCTAAAGTACCATAACTTGCTCTCAATTTTAAGAAGTTTAAAACTTTTGGCTGTCCAAAAAATTCTTCATCAGAAATAACCCAACCTCCTGTAAATGAAGGAAAGTAACCTATTTTATTACCTGGTCCGAATTTAGTAGAAGCATCACGTCTGATCATAGCAGAAAATAGATACTTTCCTTTATAATCATATTGCAATCTTCCAAAATAAGAAAGTCTTCTTTGGTCATACACATAAGAAGAATTGGTAAGCGTTTCAGAAATTCCTTTGGTTAAAGAAATATCAGCAAACTCCCATAAATTATTAGGAACATCAAAACCGGTAGCAGTAAGTCCGTTACCCCATGTTTTAAAAATTGTTGTACCAAGAGTTCCTGTAATATTATGGTTTTCTAAAAGTTTTGTATTGTAAGTTCCAAAAAGGTCAAATGAATAATTATTATCATTTACTGATCCCTGGGTTACAGAACTTCTTTGTACATCAAATACTTTTCCTCCATAGCTGATTTTTTTCGCAAATGTTCTTGATTCGCTGTTTGATGTATTGAAACCAATTGAACTTGAAAGCGTAAATCCTTTGAAAATTTTATAATCTAATCCAAAATTTCCATTTAACTTTTTAAAATTATAATCATTATAAGTGTTTTCGATCTGTGCTAACGGATTTATAATTTCTGTTCCCAATCCTGTAGTGCTTGGCACTAAAGTAAGATCACCATTTGCATTATAAGGATTAAGGGTTGCAGGAACGTTTAATGCATTAAACAAAACAGATCCAAGACCATTCTCATTTAATGTGTTTCTTGTGAAGTAGGTATAAATTACATTTGTTTTTAATTTGAATTTATCGCTCAAATCAACCCCTAATGCAAGTCTTGCCGTATTTCTCAAATATCCTGATTTATCTGCGCCAACAATTCCTTCCTGATCAAGATGCGATCCACTTACAGAATAAGTAATTTTCTCCGAACCTCCTGAAATTGTCAAATCATTATTAATAATCGGTACACCTTTCTTAAAAACCTGATCCTGCCAATCAGTACCTTTTCCTAAACTACTAACATTTGGATAAGGAAGTGGTTTGCCTCCGTTTGAATAACTTTCATTTAATAAAAGTGCATATTCTGTAGCATTTAGAGTTGGTAGTTTTCTTGAAGTTTCCTGAAATCCTGAATAGCTGTTAAAAGAAATTCTTGTTTTAGAATTCTTTTTACCCATTTTAGTAGTAACAAGGATAATTCCATTTGCTCCAATAGTTCCATAAATAGCTGCCTGAGCATCTTTTAAAACAGTAATTGTTTCTATATCATTTGGATTTAGTAATCCTAAATCTCCCACATAACCATCAATAATTACTGTTGGTCTGCTTTCTCCATTTGTAGCTACACCACGAATACGAATATCTAGCGGCGCTCCAGGGGCTCCCGATTGAGTAGTAACATTCACACCGGCGATTGTTCCTTGTAATGCCTGCTCAATTCTTGCAGGTTTTAGCACATCAAGTGTTTTACTGTCCAAAACAGAAACAGCTCCTGTTACTTCTCTCTTTTTCTGGCTACCGTAACCAATCACGACTACCTCATCTAATGATCTGGTGTCGTCAGCCAGTTTTACGGTAATTTTTGTTCCGGAAACCACAACTTCCTGCGTTCGGAAGCCAGTGTAACTGAAAACAATTGTTGATCCTTTTGGAACTCCTGATAGTTTAAAAGATCCATCAAAGTCTGTGGTTGTGCTTTGGGATGAACTTTTAACTTTTACATTCACACCAGGCAATGATAAGCCTGAGCCATCGAGTACTGTTCCTGTTACATCGGTATTCTGCGAAAACGCAAAAGATGTAAACAGTAACAATACCATTAGTAATAATTTAGATTTCATAATTAGTTAGTTTTTATTGAAGCTAAATTTATCTTATCCTTTTAATAATAACTCAAAATTAACCTCAACAAAAAACATACATCATAAAAAAATTGCAGTAAATTTTAATATATCACAAAACAAACCTTGATTTAATGGTAAATATCAAATGTTAATTTCCTTAACATTTAAGTGTCCAAAATACAATAAAACGTTAATGTTGTGGTAATGTATAGGTAAAATCCCTTAATCAGTATGCTACTATACAGCCAAAATATATTCAACTAAACCGATTTCGTGCTGCAAATCCATTTTTTTTCTCAAACGATACCTTTTTATTTCAACACTTCGTACCGAAATATTAAATAAAGGAGCTATTTCTTTTGATGAAAGATTGAGTCGTAAATAAGCACAAAGACGCAAATCGTTTGGAGTCAGTAAAGGATGTTGTAGTTTAATTCGTTTTAAGAAATCTTTATCAGCATTATCAAAAGCTTCCTTAAAAATCTTCCAGGAATCTTCTTCAGTAATATTATTATCAATAGTTCTGATTACAGACTTAATATTTTTATTACCATCTTGTGTGTTTTTATTCAAATCATCTTTGATAAAAGCCAGCAGCTCGTTTTTACTATTTAAACTCATTGTTGAAACCGCCAGCTCTCTGTTTTTATTATCAACGTCCTGCGAGAGTTGTTCGTTTCTTAATTTCATCAGCTGTTGCTCATTTTCAAGTTCTTTAATTTCAAGCAAAAGATTATTCTCTTCAATTAATTTTTCTTTTTGTTTCTGATAAAAATTTCGATATGCTTTATTAATAAAATAAGCCAGAACAAGCAAAAATAATAAGTATATAAAACCAGCCAGGTTGGTTAGATACCATGGCTTTAAAACGACAAATGTATATACGGCAGTATTTTGCAAAATGGTATTGGCAAATTTTGCCCTGACTCTAAATGTATATTTCCCTGGCGATAAGTTTTTGAAATTCACAGAGGACTTGGTACTCCATTCGCTCCAGTCATTCTGAAACCCTTCGAGCAAATATTGATATTCTGTATTGATGTATTTATTAAACTCCGGAACTGTATAATTTAAGGTGATATTATTTTCATTTGATTTAAAACTTCCTTCTTCATTTAATGATACGTCATTAAGCGTTTGATTTTGTTTGTTTATCAAAATTTCCGAAATAGAGATTGTATAGTTTTTAAAACTTAAATCCTCAATATTTAAAATATAATATCCGTCTGTAGTCCCAATCAGATAAGTTGATTTTGATATTTGTGTTATATTCTCAAAACCCAGCATCGAATTGGTCAAAGAGGCAGGAATCGGAATTACATTCTGTTTCAGCTGATTGCTGAGTTTGCTTGCGGAGAAGTAATGAATATAATTTTTAGAAAATAGCCAAATTCTGTTAGAATCGTCAACAATCAATTTCCCGGAAGTATATTCATCTTTCTCAAAAATAGAACTTAGCAGTTTGTCTTTTTCAAATTGTTTTGTCTTTGGATTTAATTTAAAAATTCCTTCTTTGTAGGCGTAATAAATAGAATTATTGAATTGTACAAGACTTGCATTTTTTCCTTTTTTTGGAGAAGGATAGGCATAAATCTGCTTTGTTTTCAAAAGATTCTTATCGCATTGTATCCTGAAAATCCCTTTATATTCATGGCTCACATACACTTCTAATGTATTGGCGATTTCAAAGTAGCGTGACGAATAATCAAATCCCTGTATTTTGTTTCTGAATTGCCATTGATTATTTATTTTTTCCAAAACAGAAATTCCATAATAATTACCTTGCAGCAACTGATTTTTTGCATTTGGTACAGGTTCAAATTTCCATGTTCCGGAACCGGAGAAAATGTTTTTTGCAGCCGTATTATCAATAATAAAAGTACCGGAATCATGACCACAAAAAAGGGTATTATCATAAACAAATAATGACCAGACCTGTCCTTTTGTACCATTGATGAATTTAAAATCTCCATTACTCTGGTATTTTTTACAAAATAATCCCTGATTTGTCCCCACATACAAAATCCCGTTATGTACTTTGGAGGCATATACCGTCCCTAAGACCCCTGTATCATCTGTAAAACTATGTACAGGTGTCTGAAGATTAATACAGTTAATTCCGTTATCAAGCCCAACCCAGACATTCTGATCTCTGTCTTCAAACAAAGACAAGGCAGTATTGTTGCTAAGGCCTTTGCTCTGCGAAATATGATAATTTAATTCTCCTGAAGCAGACAAAATAAAAATTCCGTTCGAAACAGTTCCTAAAGCATAACTGCCATTCTGAAGACGCTGACTGCTATAGACAAAACTTGACTTTAGTGCCGTATCAACATCAGTTTTAAAAGCCGTTAAATTTGTTCCTGTCAGTTTATAAAATCCGTCTAACTGTGTCTGAATCAACAATCCGTCATCGATAGAATAAAGGTTTACAATCGTATATTTTTTTAGAATTGGATTATCTGAAATGAGTTTTCCTCTTCCGGCTTCAATTTCAAAAAGACCTTCGTTTGTTGTTTGGTAATAGATAGAAGTTTTGGTACTAAATGATTTTACAACGCCGTTTTTAGGCGAAATAATCTTGAAATTTTTCGTTTTTGTATCATAAATATAAATCCTGTTCAATGACTGAAACAAAATCCACTGATCGTATTTTAAGATATTCCAAAACTGTTCATCATCCAGGATTTTATTTTTTATCGTATCACTAAGAGAGGTATATTTTAATTTTCCGTTTGATTGTCTTGTCCAGTAACCAAAATTCATGTAACAGCCTGTATAAATCTTATTATCAATTACTTTCACAGAGCGCATTATGGTTTCATTAGGCGTCGGATACAGTTTCCAATTGGTACCATTATATTCCAGAAGACCTTCGTTATTGGCAAAATAAAGGTAATTCTGGTCATCCTGAGATATCATCCAGCTTTGATTTCCTGCACCGTAGATAGTCGATGGGTATTTTACAATTGGCGGCAATTCCTGAGAAAACATCTTCAGACTTACCAAAATAAACAGCAGATATAATTTTGATTTCAATTGGCAATAGTATTAATTCAATATAAAAACTGCTCTAAAATAGCTTATTTTATACTGATACAACAAACTTTTTAATAAAAAAACATATAAACTAAAATACCAAATCACCCCTCACATTGTTAAAATTTGGAACAATGTCCTTAACAAAACTCAATTCAAAATTGATTACTTTTGTACAAATTGACTTCTTTTATGCAAATTGATCTTTCTACACTCGACCCAAAACAAAATATTATCATTAAAGGCGCACAAGTACATAACTTAAAAAATGTATCTGTTGCCATTCCGAGAAATAAACTTGTTGTCATTACAGGGCTTTCAGGTTCAGGAAAATCGAGTCTGGCATTCGACACCTTATACGCTGAAGGACAACGCCGCTATGTTGAAAGTTTATCATCATACGCGCGTCAGTTTTTAGGACGTCTAGACAAACCAAAAGTAGAATATATTAAAGGAATTGCTCCGGCGATTGCCATTGAGCAAAAAGTAAATACAACCAATGCCCGTTCTACAGTTGGGACTTCGACCGAGATTTACGATTACATGAAACTTCTATATGCCAGAATTGGCCGTACCTATTCTCCGGTTTCAGGTCAGGAAGTCAAAAAAAATACCGTTACTGATGTTGTTGGAGATGTAAAAACCTTTGAATTAGACAGCAAATGGCTTTTACTGGCCCCTATCCATTTAGAAGAAGGAAGACAGCTGGAGGACAAATTAAAAGTACTCTTACAGCAAGGTTTTGCCCGTATTTTAGTTAACAACGAAATGGTACGTCTGGATGAATTTGAAGGTGCAAACCTTCATCAGTTAGACAATAAAGATATTCTTCTTGTTATTGACAGGATTGTTGTAAAGGAAGAAGAAGAGTTTTATAACCGTTTGGCAGATGCCGTACAAACTGCTTTTTTTGAAGGAAAAGGAGTTTGTTATTTACAGGAATTAAATTCAGACAAACGTTTTTCTTATTCTAACAATTTTGAACTGGACGGAATTACTTTCTTAGAACCTAATGTCCATTTATTCAGTTTTAACAATCCATACGGAGCGTGTCCGGTTTGTGAAGGTTATGGAAACATTATCGGAATTGATGCCGATCTGGTTGTTCCAAATACTTCATTATCTGTATTTGAAAGTGCTATTTATCCATGGAGAGGAGAAAGTATGAGCTGGTATAAAGATGAACTGGTAAAACATGCATATAAGTTTGATTTTCCGATTCATAAACCTTATTTTGAGCTAACTGACAAACAGAAAGATCTGGTGTGGAAAGGAAACAAGTATTTTCAGGGATTAGATGGTTTCTTCAAAGAACTAGAAGAAAAAAATTATAAAATACAGAATCGCGTGATGCTATCGCGCTACCGTGGGAAAACAAAATGTCACGCTTGTCGCGGAAAACGCTTACGCGAAGAAGCTTCATACGTAAAAATAAACGGAAAAACAGTTTCTGATCTGGTTGACTTACCTATTAAGCATTTGGTTACTTTTTTTCAAAACATCGACCTGGATGTTTATGAGCAGCAAATTGCAAAACGTTTGATGATTGAAATCAACAATCGTTTGTCGTTTTTGACAGAAGTAGGTTTAGATTACCTTACCTTAAACAGAAATTCATCAACATTATCCGGCGGAGAATCCCAGCGAATTAATCTGGCTACTTCTCTCGGAAGCAGTTTAGTGGGTTCTATGTATATTCTTGATGAGCCAAGTATTGGTCTTCATCCAAAAGATTCTGAACGATTAATAAAAGTATTGATTTCTCTTCGTGATTTAGGAAACACCGTTATCGTGGTAGAGCATGACGAGGATATCATGAAAGCTGCCGATATGATTATTGACATTGGTCCGGAAGCCGGAACATTTGGAGGGAATCTGGTAGCACAGGGAACTTATAATGAAATATTAAAATCGGATTCTCTAACTGCGAAATATCTAAATGGTGATTTAGAAATTGCTGTTCCAAAGAAAAGAAGAAAGTTTAAAAATCATATCGAAATAATTGGCGCCAGGGAAAATAACCTAAAAAACATCAATGTTACGTTTCCTTTAGATGTACTGACTGTCGTAACAGGAGTATCAGGAAGTGGAAAAAGTACTTTGATTAAAAAGATTTTGTTTCCGGCAATGCAGAAAAAACTGGAAAGCGCAGCCGAAAAAGCAGGTCAGTTCAGCGAAATAAAAGGTTCGTTTTCGCAGATAAAACATATTGAATATATCGATCAGAATCCGATTGGGAGAAGTTCAAGATCTAACCCGGTAACTTATATCAAAGCATATGATGATATTCGTGATTTGTATGCCAAAGAAAAATTATCAAAAATAAGAGGTTATCAGGCTAAACATTTTTCTTTTAACGTAGATGGCGGTCGTTGCGAAACATGCAAAGGAGAAGGCTCTATTAATGTCGAAATGGTATTCATGGCTGATGTTCAGCTTCCTTGTGAAACCTGTGGAGGCAAACGCTTTAAGAAAGAAATCTTAGAAGTTGCATTTGATGACAAAAACATTAACGATGTCCTGACCATGACAATCGATGATGCCATTTCTTTTTTTGAAAAAAACAAGCAGACCAAAATTACTCAAAAATTACAGCCTCTTCAGGATGTTGGTTTAGGATATGTTCAGTTAGGACAATCTTCTTCTACTCTTTCGGGAGGTGAAGCACAACGTATTAAACTTGCTTCTTTTCTGGTAAAAGGAGCAACAAAAGACAAAGCATTATTTGTGTTTGATGAGCCTACAACCGGCTTACATTTTCATGACATTAAAAAATTATTAGCCTCATTTGATGCCTTACTGGAAAAAGGACATTCTATAATTGTAATTGAACATAATCTTGATCTTATAAAATGTGCCGACTGGATTCTCGATTTGGGTCCTGAAGGCGGAGAAAACGGAGGTTACCTGTTAGCGTCAGGAACCCCCGAAGATATCGTAAAAGTTAAAGAATCTGTTACAGGAGTCTATTTAAAAGATAAACTATAGCCGTTCATTATTAATTCAAATAAAAAACGCTCAAAATACTGTTATTTTGAGCGTTTTTTTTAGTAATAAGTTTTCTTTCTAAGCGACAAGACATCTTTCTTCAAAAGGAAATCCATCTTCATCAATCGCTACTAATACCTTTTTTTGTTTTGAAGCTTCAATGGTTAGATACAGCCAGGCAAATGACCATAATCCTAACGTTAAGCAGCAAATAATAAAGTTTAAACCATGATTTACAACTTTTCCTCCCTTTGAAAGGACAGCAAAAAGAAATTCGTCATTTCTCTCTTCCAGCGTAAATCCATTGCGAACCTTATTTGATATCATACTAGAAAAAATCTGTACACTTTGTTCCTGGCTAAGCGGATTGCTTTTCATAATTACTACCTTTAAATTAAATTCCTATACGGCGTTTAGTTAATTTTTGCCAATTATTAACATCTACCTCATTTTAAAACAAACATTATAAAATCACTTTTATTGCATTTTATAAGATATTTTTTATCCCAAGAATTAAAGTGATGTCAAATTCTCACATAAATTTAGTTTTTATTAAGCGAATATCAAAATAAAATATTGTTAAAATTTATACGGTTACAACAGAAAATCAAGAACTTAACATATATTTAAAACTGAGATGCAACCTTTTCACAAGGAAGCTTGTCCTGTTAACATTAAAAACAGGATAATTTAAACCGGAATTAAGAATTGATTTATTGCTTCAGCAAATGTATCGAAGGAGGCAAGGATAAAACTATTTCATCACGAAATCGTAATTCCTATCTTTTTAAAAAGACCTTTAATAACCTGATTTATTTCTGGTGAAATATTAAACCTGTAGTTAAGATAGACATATAAAATCGTTACCAAAACAGATTTTAAAGCAATACCAACCAATGGATAGACCGGAAATTCCCAAAAATAAAAGGCCAGGAATAAAAATGTAGTAACAACTAATGAATGCAAATTTTGTTTTGTAAAAGGATACAGATGCAGCTTTTTTACAACGAAAAGTAATTTGGCAATACTATAAAAAGTTATAGATAACAGAGTGGCAAATGCAGAACCCATAATACCAAATGGCGGTATAAATATTATATTTAAGACGAAAGTTAAAATAACTAACGCCAAACCTAAGAATAACACCGGTCTGTAATATTTTGTATTAAAAATTATAGCATTATTATTTCCTAAAATTAAATCGAAATATTTTGAAAGACCAATCATAAAAACAACCGGCACACCTCCCCTGTAATCTTCCGGTACTATTTCATACAACTGATTGATATTGACAAAAATACACAACATTACAAAACCTCCTACAATCTGTAGATTAATAGAGGTCTTTTTATACAGCGAATTGAGCTCATCATGCTTATTCTCATGCATCAGTTTTGCTGTAATCGGATAAACAATCTGATGCATTGCACGGCTGGGTACAGAAATGACTAAAGCAATGTAAGTGGCTACAGAATAAAAGGCAATATTGTCGATTATCATGTATTGATTCAGAATCATTTTATCTCCGTCCAAAAGCAAATTAGCAACACTTCCCGACAAAATAATATAAAAGGTGTAAACTAATATATCTTTGGTATTTTTTGGTTTTGCAAACTGAAAAGTCGGTTTCTGAACGCTAAAGGCATAAAACATAGTAACTAAAAGTGCCAATAAATACAATCCGGCAGTTGCATATACAAATCCTTCAACACTAAGCCAGTCAAAATAAACACCTACCAATAAAAATAAAGAAAATAATCTTAAACCTACCTCTTTAATAAAATTACCAAAAACAGAATGCATATGAACGCGGGCCCAGGCATAAAAAATTTCGAAATAAGCCATACTAAGTCCTATAAACGGGATTAACCAAATATAGCTTTTAACAATCGGATTCTTTTTTGATAAAAACATCAAAATTTCATCATAAAATAAGAGCCCAATCAATAAGAGAGGGATTATTAATAACATAGGAAATAAAACCGTAAAAGATAAAAAACGGGATTTTTCTTCATCCGTTTTATATTGTGAATAAAATTTTACCAATGTATTTTGCATTCCAATGGCAAATAATGGCATTATAACATTTGCGCAAGAAGTAACATAGTTTGTTAAGCCATAATATGTAGATCCTAAAAAAAATGGATATAAATAAAGTGTATTTATAGCTCCGATACCAAAGCCTATATAAGTAATTATGGTGTTTTTAAAAGACTGATTTAAGACAATTCCCATTTTTGATTTTAGATTGCAGTCCCGAAGTCTCGGGATCAAATTTTAGATGATTGATTACTTAACTCTGTTCGTTAATCAATTGCACTAATTGTTTGGTTAAGTTTTTTCTGGAATATTGTTGCAAACCAACGCCATTAGCTTGTAATTTTCCTTCTAAAAATTGATTATAAAAGTCCAAAATTACACTTTTTAATTTCGCTTTTTCAGAATAATCAAAAAATACTCCTGTATTTGTTTCTTTTATAATATCTGCAAAATCAGATCCTTGCGGACCAATAGCAATTATCGGTCTGTTTGAAACCATGTATTCAAATAATTTTCCCGGAATAATACTTTTCGTATCTTCTGAATTGATTTCTATAAGAAGCAAAACCTGTGATTTTTTCTGATGTGCAATTGCTTCTTTATGCGAAACATAACCCAGAAGGTTTAAGTAGTTATTAAGTTTAAATTCAGTAATAGCATCAAGTATTTCCTGACTTACAGCGCCTATTAATTTAATTTCCAGATCATTTTTAAGATCTGGTATTTCATATAATAATTCTGTCAGGCATTCCCATAAAAACAGAGGATTTCTTTCTGATAAAAACGAACCAATATGAGCAAGTGTAAATTTTTTATCAAGCGTTTGTTTCTCAACACTTTCTACATCATAACCATTTGTAATCACAGAAATTGGTTTATTTGTAATAGCCTGAAATTCCGCTTTAGTAGTTTTACTGGTGACAATAATGGTGTCAGCAGTATTAAGTACTTTGTGCTCTAATTTTTTATGTTTTTTTGCAGCATACGATGATAATAGCAAAGATTTATGATACCCTATCGTAGTCCAGGGATCACGAAAATCGGCAAACCATTTTACATTTAGCTTTTCTTTTAATTCTAAACCAATTAAATGCAGACTGTGAGGCGGTCCGGAAGTAACAATGGTATCGATATTATTTTCCTTAATATATTTTTCCAGATAAGAAACAGAAGGTTTAACCCATAAAACACGGGCATCCGGAATAAAAAGATTTCCGCGGACCCAAAGAAAAAGTTTATCAAGAAAGCTTTGTTTTTTCTTATGAGGAAAAATTCCGGAGCTGATTTTTTTTGTTTTATTTTTAGAAAAAACGGAAGCCAGCTGGTAGGGCTCCAGGATTTTATTTTTAAGAATAATTACCTTGTCTGAGATTTCATTTACCAAACCTTCATCAACTATCGGATAAGTTGGGTTTTCAGGAACATAAACAATAGGCTGAATATTAAATTCAGGTAAATATTTTACAAATTTTAACCAACGCTGTACACCAGGACCTCCGGCCGGTGGAAAATAATAAGTAATGATTAAGAGCTTTTTTTGTTCCAATTTATGTTTATTTCTAAAATTTAAAGCAAAAAAATTATTTAAGCTTTATCTTCTTTATTGTCCCGATTCAACTTATCTAATTCTTCGATATCTAAAATATCTTTTGGTCTGTTTGAGGCTTTTTTTGCAATAATTAAATTATCATAATCAATAAAATATACAGGAGTTTCTCCTATCATTACAATTGTTGCTTTTTCTAATAATGTATTAAAAGATTTATCTTCTAAACCTTTCACAGTAGTCATTACATCTAATCTCAAGCCATAATTTAGACTAAAATCTGTCCATCCCGGAATAAATTGCATTGTTTCAATTGTTTCAAAATCGCCTAAATTAATAGAATTTAATGCCTTTCTTAAATTGATCCTATTTTCTATAGTATCTTCTAAATAAATATCAATATCACCCGTATTCCGGTTATATCCATAAATGTTTACTGCAAAACCACCAATAGTTATGTATTTAACTTTGTTTTCAAAAAAACTATTCCAAATAGAAACTATCTGTTCATTCATTTTTTAGATTGTATTTTTTTTGCAGTTTTTAGCATATATGAGACTTCAATAATAGCCATTAAACGTTCTAATCTTTCCAGATAAGAAAGTGATTTTATTTCATCTATCCTTTTATTTTCCAGTTCTTCCGGTGTACCAAAATTTAATTTGACTGGTTTCATAATTTTAGAATTAAATCAGTACAACAAATATACTAAATGATCTCAACTATTATTTTTACAAACTAAACTAAGAGTTTTCAACCTTAAGATTCTTTCTTTCAAAATAAATCCCGCCAATCAAAAGAAATAACATTCCTATTGAACTCGCCAAAGCAATTGTACCTCCTGTTTTAATAACCTGAGGCTCAAATTTAAATTCAATTGTATGTTTTCCGCCAGGAACTTCCATTGCTCTTAAAACATAATCAACCGGAAAATGATCTGTCAATTTACCATCGATATAAGCATTCCAGCCATTTTTATAGTACATTTCAGAGAAAACAGCCAATCCGTCTTTTGCATTGTCAGACTGGTATTTGATATAGTTTGGTTTGTATGTTACAACCTTAATCGTTCCGGTTGTATCCCATTGTTTCTTTAGACGGGCACTTCTAAATTTGCCTTCGTGTTCACGAACATTAAAAACGGCTACTTTTTTAGTATCAAGATTATCCAGTGCCTTCATTACATCGTCTGGTTTGTTTACCAGTTTTACGGTATCTACAAACCATGCATTTCCATTGGCTTCAGGATTTATTGTCGGTATTTGCTTTCCTTCTTTATCAACCTGGATTACATATTTGACATTTAGCATGTTTAGGATTTCCAAATTGCTTTTTGCATTAATCTGATAATCCATTAATTGCTGCATCCTTCTTGGCCTTACAGCACTATATCCGCCAATTGTCTTATGAAAATACGAAGATCTTCCTTGTAGTTGTCCCTGAACATCAAATACACGATATACTGAAGTATCTTTTAAAATCTCTGAATCTGTTGGAGTTTCCTGAAATGGTGCCGCAATTTGTACCGGACTCACAAAATCTTTTGCAGAAACATATCTTTTATCAACAAAAAACAAATCAAAGATCATCAAAAGACCTACAATAATTAAAGCAGTTGTTTGTGAAAATTTATTTTTGATAAATAACCACAGAATTCCAAAGGTTACTATAATAAAGAATCCTGATCTCAACAAATCAGCAGAATATAAACTCCTCCTGTCTTCTTTCAGAACATCAATAAATGCTTGTCCATAATCCTGCAGGTACATACTATCGCTCATTCCTGTAAAATGAAAAAATCCTTTTGCAACCAACAAAATCAACAAAACACCAAGGCCGAAAACCCCTGTTTGTATTAATGCTTTTTGTTGCAGTTTTGGTTCGTTTTTCGCTTTAAAAAATGACTGTAGTCCCATAACAGCCAAAACAGGAAAACATAGTTCTAATATAACCTGAATGGATGAAACAGCCCTGAATTTATCGTACATCGGTACATATTCAATAAAGAAATCGGTCAGAATGGAGAAATTCTTACCCCATGAAAGTATTAAAGTAAATAATGCTCCTGAAAGAAACACATACTTAATTTTTCTATCGTCAATGAATAAAGCAAGAACTGCCAAAAAGAAAACTACCACCCCGATATAAGCCGGAGCAGAAACAATTGGCTGATCTCCCCAGTAAGTAGGCATTCCGGATACGAAACCTTGTGCATCTTCTACCGGAACTCCATGATCGAGCATAAAGGTATACATACTGGCATCGGTACCCACATTTTCGTGGCTGGAACCACCAAAAAGTCTTGGTGCTATCAGGTTGAAACTTTCTGCAATTCCATAACTATATTCGGTAATATAGTCTGTTGTCATTGCTGCTGTTGTCTCATTTTTGGAACCGTCAGGGTTAAATGTTAGTTCACTCTTATCACGAATACTGTATTTAGCATATTCGCTGGTTGCCATTAAATTTGTAGCATTGGCTCCTATGGCAAAAATTCCTGCAACGATTAAAACTCCAATCGAAATTAAAAGTGGCTTATATTCTTTTTCTTTAATAAAAGTAAAGGCAAAATAACCTGAAAGGATCAATAGGAAAATCAATAAATAATAGGTCATTTGAAAGTGGTTGGCATTAATTTCTAAAGCCACTGCAAACATAGTGAGCAAACCTCCCCAAATATATTTTTTCTGAAAAACGAGTATGAATCCGGCAATTACCAATGGCATATAGGCAATAGCATGTGCTTTGGCATTATGACCAACTCCCAGAATAATAATCAAATAAGTAGAAAAACCAAAGGCAATAGCACCTATAAATGCTTTTAACGGATCTGTTTTTAAAACTAATAATAATCCGTAAAAACCTAAAAAGTATAAAAATAAGTAATCTGCAGGACGAGGTAAAAAGCGTAATACATCGTCTATTTTACCCACAAAATCATTTGGGTAATTTGCTCCAAGCTGATAAGTCGGCATACCGCCAAAGGCAGAATTTGTCCAATATGGTTCAGAATGGTCTGTGGCTCTAAAATCATTTTGCTCTTTTGCCATTCCGGTATACTGAGCGATATCAGACTGGTAAATTTGTTTTCCCTGTAAAACCGGGTAAAAATAAATTAAGGAAACGAGAATAAAGCCCAGGATAACAAGGGCATGCGGATAAATTTTATTTACTATTTTCAATTTTGGCTGGTTTAGGTTAAATGATGAATCCTATTTTATCAGGACACAAACTTAATCTATTTCTTCGTAATCAACATAATCGCCTACTTTTTTGGTCTCGCGGGGCTTTTTTGCATTTGATGTATCGATAATTATCTCATCTTTATTACGAGTATTTTGCCAGTTATTGCCCTGACTATACTGTTGTTGTCTCTGAAAGTTTTCTCCAGCCTTTTCAACCGCTTTTTTTACCAATACCGGCAAAAAGATTCTGGCTAAAAATTTAAAAATATAATAAAAAGCTATAACCCACACGATGGTTTTAAACAAACCTGAAAATGATGCTTCCTGCATAACTGTATAATTTTTTCCAAAATTAATAAATCCATTGTTTAAAAATAAAATATGAATCTTAAATAAATAATAAAATATGTACATTTGAAATGCGTTATTACTTTTTAATCCCCAAAAATAAATGTATGTTAAAAATTAAGAACTTACTGATTGCTTTTCTTTTCCTTGTTCCTCAATTGTTTTTTGCACAATATACTGATGTCATTAACTCTAACCGTCCCGGAGAAACTATGTCTGCTTTTGCTGTCGGAAAGTCTGTTATTCAGGCCGAGATTGGATTTTATGGAATAAAAGAAAAACATGATCTACTAGGTTATGATGCTACAGGTCTTGGTACCGATTTAACTTTCAGGTATGGTGCATTTCTTGAAAAATTAGAATTTGTACTGGATGTACAATATCAAATGGAAAATTTTGATACTCCCTATACAAGTTATAAGAAAAATAATTTCAGGCAAACTGTTTTGGGTGCCAAATATCTTATTTACGATCCCTTTAAAAATTACGAAAAAACAAAAAACATCTACAGCTATAAAGCAAATCATAGATTTGACTGGCATTCTCTGATTCCTGCCGTTTCGGTTTTTGCAGGAGCTAATTTTGTCGGAGCAGATAATCCTTATTCTTTTTCACCGGAGGCAAGCATTTCGCCAAAAGTAGTTTTGATTACTCAAAATTTATTTGGTGACGGAAGATGGGTTTTTGTTACTAATATTATTGCCGATTACATCACAACAGACTACCCAAGTTACGGATATGTATTAACTTTGACCCATGGTTTTAATAATAAATGGTCCGGTTTTGTAGAAAACCAGGGTTACAAAAGTGATTTCTACAGTGATGCCATTGTTCGTGGCGGGGCAGCATATCTAATCAATCCAAATTTACAGGTTGATGCATCCGTAAGTACAAATTTCAAAAACACGCCTTCTGTTTTATATGGAGGAGTAGGTGTTTCATGGCGTTATGATACGAAACACAAGGAACAAGAGGTAGAATTAAAAAAACAATCCCGAAAAGAAAAGAAACCGAAAGAGACTAAAGGTGGAAAATCTAAAAAAGAGGTAGATTACCAGGAACAGGAAAGAAACAGAAAGTCCAAATACGAATAAAATTAATAACAAAACTCTTCACAGAGAGATATTTATATACCACATTAATGATTACAATTAAAGAAGCCAAAAGCAAAAAAGAATTAACAGAATATATCAAATTTCCGTTTTCTTTATACAAAGACAATCCATATTGGGTTCCGCCAATTATTGCGGATGAATTGGAATCTTTTGACAAAACGAAGAATCCGGTTTTTGAAAATGCTGAGGCTTATTTCTATATAGCCTATAAAAACAATGAAATCGTTGGAAGGATTACGGCTATTATTAATTGGGAAGAGGTAAATAACCAGCACAAAAGAAAAGTGCGTTTTGGATGGTTTGATGTTATTGATGATATAGAAGTTACTAAAGCCCTACTTGAAAAAGTATATGAGTTAGGAAAAAAACACAATCTGGAACACGCTGAAGGACCGATGGGATTTTCTAATTTAGATAAAGTGGGCGTGCTCACAGAAGGTTATGACCAGGTTGGAACGATGATTACCTGGTATAATAATCCTTATTATGTAACGCATTTTGAACAATTAGGCTTTCAGGTAGAGAAAGAATATATTGAAAGTATTTTTCCTTTTTCTAATGTAAAACCTGAATTTTTCCTGAAGGCCCAGGAACTTATCAAAAAAAGATACGGCCTGAAATCACTTACTTTTACTAAAACAAAGGACATTATGCCACACGTGGATAAAATGTTCGATTTGTTTAATGAATCGTATGCAAAACTGGCTTCATTTGTCGCTATCTCGGATGTTCAGAAAGAATACTTCAAGAAAAAATACATCAGTTTTATCAATCCTGAATATATAAAATTTGTAGTTGACAAAGAGGATAAATTAATCGCTTTTAGTATTGTAATGCCGAGCTTTACAGAAGCCCTGCAAAAAGCAAAAGGAAAGCTTTTTCCGTTTGGTTTCCTTCATTTATTAAAAGCAAGAAGAAAAAGCAAGGATGTGGTTTTTTATTTAATCGGAGTACATCCTGATTATCAAAATAAAGGTGTTACTGCCATTATTTTTGATGAATACTATAAAACTTTCTCCGAAAAGGGGATTCAGAATTGTATCAGGACTCCGGAATTAGCAGAAAACAATGCTATTCATTTACTCTGGAAAAATTTTGATCCGATAATTCACTGTCAGAGAAAAACCTACCGTAAAGATTTGTAGTGTAATTTCAGTTTATTATAAAAAAAATCCCTTTTGAAAGGGATTTTTTTTTATTGTACTGGTTTGCAATCTACTTTTACCAGTATATTTTTCTGATCAAATATAAGTTTTGATTTATCTTTAAACACAATCTTATCATTTGCTTCTACTGTTTCTCCATAGCCTTCGATAAATGTTCCTTCTCTGTTTAGAAAAGCGACTTCTCTAACAGAAGAAACACCTTCAGATGTAAATGTATAATCTGCAATAAGTGTATCACCTTTCATATTTCCGACTAAAATACCTTCATTTTTATCTTTTTCAGATAAGTTATAACTTAATGTACCATTTACTTCCTGATGAGAATTTACATTAAAGCTCAAATCTACCATGCTGTTATTGCCCGAATAAGAATAACATTGATTTCCTGTTGGCTCAGCACTTTCGGCTACTTTTGGTGCACTGGGAGCAATTTCTCCAGTTACAGTATCTGTTTTTTTGCAGGAAACAAAACCAACCATAATAATTAATGTTAGTGCGAATAATTTTTTCATAATACTTAGTTTTAATGTTTTATTACTATAAATGTAAGCAGAATATAAAAAAAATCCATTCTGAGTGAGAATGGATTTTTTACATAATTCCCATACCATGGAATCTATTTTATTTTAGAAATTAAGCATCTAAATCTACTGTAGTTCTGCTGGCAATTTCTTTGTATGTTCCGTTTACTAATTTTTCGCGGATTGCTTCAAATGCAGTTAACGTTTCATTAATATCCGTTAATGTATGAGAAGTGGTCGGAATCATTCTTAACAAAATAATCCCTTTTGGAATTACAGGATAGATTACGATTGAAAGGAAAATACCGTAGTTTTCTCTTAAATCATTTACCATAACCATTGCTTCCGGAACACTTCCTTCTAAATAAACTGGTGTTACACAAGTATTTGTATCTCCAATGTTAAAATTTCTTTCACGCAATCCGTTTTGCAATGCATTTACGTTTTCCCATAATTTATCTTTCAATTCCGGGTGGTTACGTAACAATTCCAAACGTTTTAATGATCCGATTGTCTGGATCATTGGTAATGCTTTAGCAAACATTTGCGAACGTAAATTATATTTTAAGTAATCGATAATATCCTTATCTGCAGCTATAAAAGCTCCGATATTAGCCATTGATTTTGCAAAAGTAGAAAAGTATACATCAATATCTGCCTGAACTCCCTGCTCCTCACCTGCTCCGGCACCTGTTTTACCAAGTGTGCCAAAACCGTGTGCATCATCTACTAATAATCTGAAATTGTATTTTTGTTTTAACGCAACAATCTCTTTTAATTTACCTTGTTGTCCTCGCATTCCAAAAACACCTTCAGTAATAAATAAGATTCCCCCTCCGGTTTCTTCTGCCATTTTTGTAGCACGCTGAAGGTTTTTCTCCATACTTTCAAGATCATTATGTCTGTAAGTAAAACGTTTACCCATATGCAAACGTACACCATCAATAATACAGGCATGAGCATCTACATCGTAAACAATTATATCATTTTTTGTTACCAGAGCATCAATAGTAGAAACCATTCCCTGATAACCAAAATTTAGTAAATAAGCAGATTCTTTCATTACAAAAGCAGCCAGTTCATTCTCTAATTGTTCGTGGTATTTTGTATGACCAGACATCATACGTGCTCCCATTGGGTAAGCTGCACCGTATTCTTTTGCTGCATCAATATCTGCCTGACGCACCTCCGGGTGATTAGCCAATCCTAAGTAATCATTTATACTCCAGTTCAAAATTTCTTTTCCACCAAACTGCATTCTAGGACCAAGTTCTCCTTCTAATTTAGGAAATACAAAATAACCTTCTGCTTGCGAAGCCCATTTTCCTAATGGTCCTTTATTGTTTTGAATTCTTTCGAATAAATCTTTTACCATAATATATTGAAGTAATAATTTTATTTTAACAGGGAGCAAAAATAATAATTATTATTCTAAAATAGAGTCAGCTATTTGTTTTTTTGAAAAATAACCTGAAATGCAAATAATCAGTAGCATTGCTAGTTTTAGACGTTTTTATTTAACAAGTTTTAACTTAAAAAAAATAATTCAACAAGTCTTTAAAAATGATTTTTATCATAATAAAAGATAAAAACGTCTTTTATTTTTACATTAAATTAAAACTAAAATAAAACCAGTTATTATGAAAAGAAATTATAAACTAACAAAAGACTTATTAGTTGTTGTGTGTTTGCTTTTTGTACTGCCTTTGTTGCAATCATGCAAAAGAGAAGAAAACAATAAAAATTATGCAAAAATTACAACCAAAGGAGAAATGGATGCAGAACTGACTGCCCCTCCATTAGTTCCAAAACCTGTAGGCAACAGAGCAGCCATGAAACTAAAAGTAAGCATGGAAATTAAAGAACAGGAAGGCACAATGACAGATGGAGTAAAATATGTATACTGGACATTTGGCGGATCTGTACCGGGAAGTTTTATCAGAACCCGTGTTGGTGATGAAGTAGAGTTTCATCTAAAGAATCATCCCGACAACAAACTGCCACACAATATTGACCTGCATGCTGTCACCGGACCGGGAGGAGGTGCAACATCATCATTGGTAGCACCTGGTCACGAAAAAGTATTTAATTTTAAAGTACTGAATCCGGGATTGTATGTATATCATTGCGCTACTGCTCCTGTTGGTATGCACATTGCAAACGGAATGTATGGTTTAATATTAGTTGAGCCGGAGGGCGGCCTTCCTCCTGTTGACAAAGAATATTATGTAATGCAGGGGGATTTTTATACCCAGGGTGAATATGGAGCAAAAGGGCTACAGGCCTTTGATATGAATAAAGCTGTCAAAGAAACACCTGATTATGTAGTTTTTAACGGAAAAGTGGGATCGCTGACAAATGGAAATGAACTAACTGCAAAAGTTGGTGAAACAGTACGTCTGTTTGTTGGAAACGGCGGACCAAATCTGGTTTCATCGTTCCATGTTATTGGAGAAATATTTGACAATGTTCATATAGAAGGTGGAAATCTGGTCAATAAAAATGTTCAGACCACGCTGATTCCGGCCGGAGGTTCTTCAATTGTTGATTTTAAGGTAGAAACTCCCGGGAATTTTATTCTGGTTGACCACTCTATTTTCAGGGCATTTAATAAAGGAGCTCTTGGTATTCTAAAAGTAGAAGGCGCAGAAAATAAAAGCGTCTACTCAGGCACTGTACAGGAAGGAATATATCTGCCAGAAGGAGGAACAATTCAAAAAATGCCATCCGGAACCAATACTAAAACAACTGCGATTCCTAACAGAACGGTAGACGAAAAAATAAAAATAGGAAAACAAATTTTTGGGACCACGTGTTTTGCGTGTCATCAGTCAGAAGGACAGGGAATTCCGAATACTTTTCCTCCTTTGGCCAAATCTGATTATTTAAATGCAGATGCAAAAAGAGCTATCAGAACTATCCTGCATGGCGCAACAGGCGAACTTACAGTAAATGGCAAAAAATACAATAATGTCATGCCAGCCCAAAATTTATCTGATGACGAAATTGCAAATGTCCTTACCTATATATACAATAGCTGGGGCAACAATAAAACGGTGATTAATCCGGAAATGGTAAAAGCACAGCGATAACACTATTATCATGCAAAAAAGGATTTTAATACTCATCTTTCTTTTTATTCTTACTCCTGCAGCAGTGATAAGGGCGCAGGAAGCAAAGATGGCTCATATACAAGAGGGAACATTTGTCCCTCTTTACGGAGCTACATCAAAAAAACCTGTTGTTGTAAAATCCTTCTCAATAGATATATATCCTGTAACCAATATTGCGTTTTTAAATTTTATTAAAAAAAATCCAGCATTTGGCAGATCAAAAATAAAAGGAATTTTTGCTGATAAAAGTTATCTGAATTACTGGAAAAACGATTTTGATTTTGGGAAAGCAAATCCAAATTCACCTGTAACAAGTGTTTCCTGGTTTGCTGCCAAAAAATATTGTGAATGTCAGGGAAAATGTTTACCGACTATGGATGAATGGGAATATGTTGCTATGGCAGATGAAAAAAGGACTGATGCAAGAACCAGAAAAGAATTTAATGAATACATTCTTTCCTGGTATGAAAAATCAAAAACCTATGAAAATCCGATTGGCTCGACGTTTAAAAACTACTGGGGAGTTTATGATATGCACGGCCTTGTATGGGAATGGACAGCAGATTTCAACAGCCTGTTTTTATCTGGAGAATCCAGAAAAGACAAAAGCAGTGATAAAAACCTTTTTTGTGGTGCGTCTTCAGTCAATGCATCAGATTTAATGGACTATGCTGCCTTTATGAGATATGCGTTTAGAGGAAGTTTAAAAGCAAAATACTCAACCCGAAACTTGGGTTTTAGATGTGCGGGTTCATTAATCAAAAAATAATTTTAGAAATGAAAAGAATAACAATTATAATCTTCACACTGCTTTTTACTCTACAAAGTTGTAAAAATGCTAAAGAAGAAGAAAAAACAAAAAACAAACCGATCAGTGATTTATCGATTTACAATTTACCGTCACAATGGACCAATCAGGATGGGAAAACTACTGAACTAAAAAGCCTGAAAGGAAATGTTCTGGTGATGGTCATGATTTATACTTCCTGTAAGGCTGCCTGCCCCAGATTGGTTGCAGATATGAGAGATATAGAATCTAAATTGAATAAAGACAATAAGAAAAATGTAAAACTTATCCTGGTGAGCATTGATCCTGAAACAGATACACCACAGCGGCTAAAATCATTCGCTGTTAATAACAAAATGAATCAGGAGCCGTGGATATTTTTACGTTCAACTGAAGAAAACACGAGGGAATTTGCAGCAGTTCTTGCCGTTAATTACAAAAAAATATCTCCCATTGATTTTTCACATTCAAATATTATAAGTGTATTTAATCCGGAAGGTGAACTTATTTATCAGCAGGAAGGTTTGGGTGTAAATAATGAAAAAACAGTTGAGAAAATCAACGAGGAAGCGGCAAAAATTTAAATAGGTTAATTAGTTGAAAAGCAGGAGCGGTTTTAAATAACCGACTCCTGTTTTTTATTTAATAACGAGACTGAAATTAAAAATAAACCCAAGACGATAAGAATGCTTGCCGCAAAAATGATCGTATAGTATCCACGCAACAAACCAATATTAAAATAAAAAAATCCGCCCTGAACAAACAGTACAATTTCTGTTGCAATGTAACCCCAAATAAAACACTTCATTCCTGATTTCATTAAGAGAGATTCTGTAGCTAATAATTTTGCCTGAAGTAAAACTCCAAATAAAAATCCGGTAATGATGCCAAGAGTGGTAAGATGGACAAAACCTATTACAAAATTTCTAATATGATGTGAAGACTCCCCTAAATTTGGAATCAAAACTACTAATTGAATACAGAGTTTTAAAAATAGTGAACATAATGATAAGCTATAAACTAATTTTGTAAGCTGATTCAAACCTGCTTTAAAATACATTATTTGCGGTTTCAGCATTTTGTAGAAATACCAAAAAGAAATTATTTGCAATAAAACGCCTGATAAATTTATCCCGTAAAGAATTTCACTGGAGATATACCAGCTGACAGGAAATGCAAAAGTTAAAAAAACAGAAATCACCAGAAGCAAAAAGAAATTATTAAACATCCTGCTTTCTATCTTCTTTGTAAATTGTTTTAGAAACAAGGCTAAAACTGCCAGTAAAAACCATCCGTTAAATTGAAAATGCAGAAAAAACTGAATTGCTATTTGATAAAAGGCATTTTGTTTTCCTAAGGTGCTGACTGCAGGACCTAAACACCAAACCCCAAACGTTGATAAAACCATAAATAAAATGGACATAGATAAAAGCTGACCGCTAAAGTTTTTATCACGATGACAATCCTTCCAGACCTTCCGGCAAAAAACATAACTTAGAAAGATGTGGAGTGTAGAAAACAAAATGGAAAAAAATGCATATCCCTGAATAGAAAAAGAAATCATCATACCAATTACTGTAAATTCTGTAAGCCAGAATAACCTGCTGTAAATTGGATTTTGTCTTTTTTCTTCGGGAATAAAAAAACAGACTATTAAAACATAAATCATCAAATACGCCCAACCCAACATTGCAACATGAGAATGTGCGTGAAGCAAAAAAGTGTAGTTTATAAACTGCAAAGGAAACAGAAAGGTGAAACGCATGACCAAACCGATTCCTGAAGCAATCAGAAAGTTAAAAAAGCAACAGGTTATCCAGCTCTTTTTAGAATTCATTTTGTACAAAAACTGTATTTTTTTCAAAATCAAAAATATTAAAAACACGTATGCAAAAATGCATCGACTTTGATCACTGCTTTCAAATGATAAATCGATGCATTTTAATTACAATCCGGTTAAAATTCAGGCAAACTCTTTTTCTAAAAGGACAGCTTTGGGAAAAAGAATATTATTTTCTAAGTGAATGTGTTTATGAAGGTCTTCCTCAAACTCTTTTAGCATGGCATAAGTCACTTTATAAGTAGTGCATGCATCATCAGGAGCTGTATAATTATTTGTCAGTAATGCTATTTCCCTAAATCTTTCTCCTTCATTATCATGCTCGTGCATCATCATCGCAATTGGGTTAGAAACTGTTCCAAATGATGGCTGAGACAAAATACCGTCAGCGTTTTTGGTTTTGACCATTCTGCTTACAAAAGGAAATAAGATCAGCTCTTCCTTTTTCATATGCTGTGACAATTCGCCTGCACAACCGGTAAATAATTCATTTATTTTAAAAAGTTCAGGATGGGCATTGCCGTGTACCCTGCAAAGTTTATCTAAAAACTGAATCAATACCGATGTTTTTTCTTCCACATAACGATGATGCGTTTTCTCAATATAATCTACCAGTAAGTCCAAGGGCCAGGAATTAAAATCAACTCCGCTTGGATTTTCTGATTGTAGAACATCATAAACATTCTGCAGCAATACATCTGAGTCAATATGCTGTTTTTCACAGACTTCATTTAATGTCCTGTTGCCTTTACAACAAAAATCTATATCATATTTTGTAAATACTGCAGCCGTTCTAAAATCCTGAGCTACAAATGAACCGATAGTTTTATTTTTTAAATTTTCCATTATATCTGTTTTTTAGTTTAATTCATGGGTTTTCATATTGAATAAAAGACAAAATTATCTTTTATTGTTTTATTAAAAAACTCTGAGGTTTTATTTATCCTCAGAGTCTTTATTTACTCAACAATCAAAGTACCTTTCATCATGGCTACGTGGCCCGGAAAAGTACATAAGAAGTTATAGGTTCCTTTTTTATCAATTGTAAATTCTATAGTATCTTGTTCTCCGCCGCCCAATAATTTAGTATGGGCAATGATTGACACTTTTTCTGAAGCCGGAATATAGTCTGTGTCTTTTGCATTGATTGCTTTAGCAGCAAAAGCAGCTTCATCTGTACCTTCCTGCAAGATTACCAGGTTGTGTCCCATGGCTTCTTTAGGGATTTTACCAACGTGTTTCAGTGTTAAGGTAATTGGTTTTCCGGCCATTGCTCTTAACTCCGATTTGTTAAACTGCATTTGATCATTACCTTCAATAACCAAAACATTCGTAACTGTTTCAGCAGCTTCAGGACTTTCAGTTGTAGTAGTTGTTTCTGTAGCTTCTTCAGTTGCAGAAGCATCTTTTTTGCCACATGAAGTTATTGCCAGAAACCCCATAAGCATAACCATCGAAATTTTCATTCTCTTATTCATTGCAATCTGTTTAAATTATTATAATATTAGTTGTCTTTATTTAAAATCCTCAGATGAAAATCACCTGATTTTACACCCAATGCCAGTTCTTCTAAAGTTGTTGTCGTTAGCATCACCAATAAGAGTTCACGTATTTTTTTAAACTCATTATGAACAGGACAGGGATGTATTTCGGAACATTCTTTCAATCCAATCCCACAGCCTTTGTATATGCTGTCACCGTCTATCGCATCAACAATATGAATTAGCTTTATCGATTTTACAGCTTCATTAGAAACTTCAAAACCTCCTCCCACTCCTTTTGCCGAATGAATAATCTTATTCTTGGTAAGAATCTGCATTATTTTTGCCGTGAAGGGTTCGGGAGAGTCGATTTCTTTTGCGACATCTTTTATTCCAACTCTAATTCCTTTTGAAGATTTCGCTGCAATAAAAATTGATGCCCGAATTCCATACTCACAAGCTTTTGAAAACATAATTTATCAGGTATTAACTTTATACAAATTTACTAAAAATATAATAAAAGACAAATTTATCTTTTAATTATTTATAATCCGGAACTAAAGCTTATTTATAACCAGAATAATTTAAATGCCCTGCAAAACTAATTCCTTAAACTACCCGTGTTTTAAAAGATATTAGTTTTATCTTTGATAGATCATAATTTTTGTAAAACACAGAAAAATGCCTTTAAACAATACAAAAGATTTAAAACTTGCTGTTCTTATTGATGCCGATAACGTACCTTATAGTAATGTAAAAGGTATGATGGAAGAAGTAGCAAAATTTGGAACTCCTACAACTAAACGTATATATGCAGACTGGACAAAACCAAATTCTAACGGATGGAAAGGTGTTTTATTAGAACATGCCATTACACCCATTCAGCAATACAGTTATACCGTAGGTAAAAATTCATCAGATTCAGCATTAATTATTGATGCGATGGATTTGCTTTATTCAGGAAAACTGGATGGTTTTTGTATTGTTTCAAGTGATAGCGATTTTACCCGCTTAGCTATCAGACTCAGGGAATCGGGAATGAAAGTGATTGGTATCGGGGAAAAGAAAACACCCAACTCTTTTATTGTTGCCTGTGACAGGTTTATTTACATCGAGGTTTTGGACGGGGCTATCCAGAAAAAGAAAATCAAAGAGGCTGATGTTAAAAAGCCAGTTGAAAAACCTGCTGAAAAAGCATTGCATAAAATTGACAAGCAAACTATTGAGCTTATTGAAGCTACAATTGAAGATATTGAAGATGACGACGGCTGGGCATTTCTGGGCGATGTCGGAAATTTGATTGTAAAGAAAAAACCCGAATTCGATCCGCGAAATTATGGTTTTTCTAAACTTACACCCATGCTAAAGTCTTTAACTGATATTCTTGAAATAGACGAAAGAGAATCAGACAAAAAAGGAATCAAACACGTTTACGTTCGTTTGAGATTCAATTAATTTCAAATTTATTACCTATTTAATTTTTTTAAAAAACATGAGAAAAAAATTCTTTATTTACGGATTCTTATTGTTTCTAATTGTTGCCGCAGTTTATTATTATTCAGGACGCGGTTTTTTACTTGTTATCATTTTACCAATCTTATTAATTGTTGGTGTTTATAACGCAATTCAGACCAAACATGCCATTCTTCGAAACTTTCCGGTTTTAGGCTACTTCAGGTATTTATTTGAAATGATTGCCCCGGAAATTCAACAATATTTTATTGAAAGATCTACTGATGGAAAACCGTTTTCCAGAAATCAGCGTTCTATGGTTTACCAAAGAGCAAAAAATATAGATTCAAGCACGCCTTTCGGAACACAACAGAACCTGAACCATGATGGTTATGAAGGAATCAAACATTCTATTTTTCCGGCAAAAGTAAATGAAGAACTGCCTCGTGTATTAGTGGGCGGAAAAGATTGTAAACAGCCTTATCTGGCATCCCTGTTTAATGTTTCGGCAATGAGTTTTGGTTCGCTGAGCGAAAACGCAGTCCGTGCCATTAATATTGGTGCAAAAAAAGGAAATTTTTATCAAAATACAGGAGAAGGCGGTTTGACAGAATTTCATCTTGCCGGTGGCGGGGATATTACATGGCAGATTGGTACAGGATATTTTGGATGCCGTGATGCGGAAGGAAATTTTAGTCCTGAAAAATTCTCGGAAAAAGCAAATCTTCCTAATGTAAAAATGATCGAAATTAAACTTTCTCAAGGTGCGAAACCAGGTCATGGCGGTGTACTTCCTGCTGCTAAAAATACCGAGTTTATTGCAAAAATAAGAGGAGTTGAACCTCATACAATGATTCTTTCGCCTCCGGGACATACTGTTTTTTCTGATACAAAAGGATTAATTCGTTTCATTAAGCAATTACGTGAATTGTCAAATGGAAAGCCAATCGGATTTAAATTGTGTATTGGAAATACCGCCGAATTTGAGGCTATTTGCCACGAAATGATTGCCGAAGATACTTATCCTGATTTCATTACCGTTGATGGTGCTGAAGGAGGAACAGGTGCCGCACCTCTGGAATTTGCCGATGGTGTTGGAATGCCTTTTGAACCTGCCCTGATTTTTGTAAACAAAACTTTAATCGGATTAAATATTCGTGATAAGATACGCATTATCGGAAGCGGGAAAATAATTTCCGGTTATTCTATCTTACATGCCGTGGCACTTGGTGCTGATATGTGCAACAGTGCGCGTGGCTTTATGTTTTCTCTGGGCTGTATCCAGGCACTTCGTTGTCACAATAATGAATGCCCTACCGGAGTGGCAACGCAAAACAAAATGCTTATGAAAGGTTTGGTGGTAACAGATAAATCTGATCGTGTGTATCATTTTCATAAAAATACATTACACGCCGCCAATGAGCTGCTGGCTGCTGCCGGCAAAAAAAGCTTTGCCGATGTGGATGTTAATATTTTCATGCGTGGTGATGAGTTTACAAATTTATCAGAATTATATTTTCCTGATAATTTAAAAAATGTTACTAAAAGAAACTAAAATAAAAAGCCTCTTTGTTATTTCAAAGAGGCTTTTGTTTTAATTAAAAAGCTGATTACTTATTTTCTTTCATGTTTTCTGAAAGGAAAAGCATAACTCTCATTTTTAGTTTCTCAATTGAAAGTTCACTACTTTCAAATTCATAAAAAAGATTAATATCATTACTTTTAAAAGCTAAGGCATATCCATTAAATCTTTTATTATCCTTGGTTATTTTGTATGATATAGCTTTAACACCATCTATCGTACTTTCTACCTTATATTTTTGCAGATTACTATCACTTTTTAATTTTTTGAAACTTTGTTCAATATCATCTTTCGATTCAAAATCATGAATAAAAATATTCAGATTGTCTGGTGATTTAAATGCCATTCTTAATAACTCATCATGATTATTCTGGAGGTAATAATTCTTTGGTATTTTAATCTGAGTTTCTAAAGCAATATCAACCAATGAATCTTTTGCAACTTTTACAATTCCGAAATCTTCCTTTAGCGAAGGCGATAAACTATCCAGAGCTTTATAATCAGAATATAACATCTTCACAGATATAAGTCTATCAGTTGTTGTTTGTCTCTCAAGTCTCTTCTTCAGGATGGCTTCAGTATCCTGAAAACCCTGTTTAACCTTCAAATCATAATGATTGGAACTATTATTATTGGAACAAGTGTACAATAACCTGATAAATAAAAAAACAGGAACGATAAAAGCTAGTACAGTTTTCCATGCTGGTCTTTCATCCATGATTATTTCAGATCTTTTTCGGTTAAAACAATATCATTTATAAATTGTCCTTTTTTATCCTGATAAACGTATTTAATTGTTGTTATTCCGTAACGTTTGACTGATGCTAAAATACTTTTAAAATCACTGCTTCTCAAAATACTTTCTTTCATCAAAACTTTTGCTCCGTCTCCTTTTAGAATTTCTGAATATTGTTTTGGTACTTCAATTTTATAAACCAGTTCATTTTTGTTGCTAAGATCAATTTGTAAAACTTTCGTTCCGTCGTCATTTACAATTGGCATATTCTGATTCATTAACACCAGCATTTGCTGCATCTCACTACCGGAGTCAGACTCTGTGTTTTGTTTCTTATCTAAGGAATTGGTAGTATTTTTGGCTAGTAATTTATTTAATTCTTCTTTGTCAACTTTTAACTCAGCAAGAATTGTACTGTTATTCGCCAGAAAATATATTTCGAATGTGACACCTTCATTTATTAATTCTACCGAAGCAGGATCTTTTTTCATTGTTTCACCAAGGAAGGCAGGAAACATATCTTTATAAATAGATTCGTTTGTTTTACTTTGCTCTAAATTAGTATCAATTCTTATTTCAATTTTATTATCCTGCAAAAATGCTTTAGCACTTGTGTGAGTAATAACTTCATCCTGCATTAATGAAGTAGAATTATTATAAGAATTAACGTAATCCTGCATTTTTTGTTTGGTGTTTTTACAACTTACTAAAAACAATGCGATAGTAATTGCAAAAGAGATTTGGGTAATTTTTTTAATCATGTTTTTGGATTTATTAAGTATAATTTTACAACAAACATACTTGATTTGTTAGTGTAAATCAAAGTAATTATTTTCCTTAACAAAAAGAAAACAGCCTCTTTAATGTTTATAAGAGGCTGTTTTTTTTAATGCTGTCCTTTCAGATTACAATTTTGCTGTTTCTTTATTTTGCTCAGAAGTATTAGTATTTTCTAAAATAGCCAGTTCTTCCTTATCAATAAACTGTTGGGCAAAAATGGTATTGTTATTCGCTAAAAAATAAACATCAAAAGCGACACCCTCTTCGATTAATACTTTGGAAATCTGATCTTTTTTAATCATCTCAGCTAATAAATCCGGAAATCTTTTACTCGCGGCCAGTTTGTTTGTTTCGTTTTGTTCTAAGTCAGTTAAAATTCGGATTTCGATTTTACTGGCTGCTAAAAATCCTTTTGCTGTAGTACCAGTAATGTTATCACCTTTGAATTGTTCGGCAGCAGCGTTGTAAATGTTTACATGTTTCTGAATTTTTTGTTTCGTATTCTGACAGCTCACAAGTAAAAGCTGCATTACGATAATCAATAAAATTTTAGCGTAATTTTTTTTCATAGGTTTTGTTTTTTGGTTTAGGTTAATAGATTTTGTTACTTCAAACATAAACTATTTTCATGTCATTTCCTATACCTTATTATGGAATATTTCACCACTAACCATTTGATTAAATGTTATTTAACCAAATAAAAAAAAGACACTTTTGAAAGAATTTTCATCCGCATTGATTTCAAAATGAAAGCGGATTATTAATTTTTTAGAATAAAAAAAGACTCTTAAAATAAAGAGCCCTTTGTCGTAATTTATTATTTTATTTTTTGAAGCCTCAAAAGCGCTTCCAGGTAATAATAATCTGCATAATTTATGGAGCAATCTATTTCACTTCCAGCAGGTTTGTGTCCGGTGGCATGTAATAAAAATGCTGAATTTACATCGTGGCTCTGATAATGGTCTGAAAGTGAAACAATCATTTTTTTTGCTTTTGTCTGATATTCACTTTTTAAGGTTTTGTCTTTTGTATAAGAGCTCAATTCGATAAGAGCAGAAGAAACAATTGCTGCTGCAGACGCGTCTCTTGGAGCATTTGGAATATCCGGAGCACTAAAATCCCAATACGGAATAAAATCTTCAGTAGTTAATTTATCCAGGTAAACACGTGTTAGCTTATGGGCAAAATCTAAAAATTTTGGGTCTTTTGTTTCTCTGTAAACCATTGTAAAACCATAAATCGCCCAGGCCTGACCTCTCGCCCACATACTATCGTCGCTGTAGCCTTGTGCTGTCATTCCTTTTATCTTTTTACCGGTTTCATAATCATATATCAGAACATGATAAGATGTATAATCAGGTCTGAAATGGTTATTCATTGTCGTTTCAGCATGTTTTACTGCAATATCATACAGCTTTTTATTTCCTCCGTTTTTAGAAGCCCAGAACAAAAGCTCCAGATTCATCATATTGTCGATAATGGTATTATGTCCGCCATATTTATTATGGGGCCATGACTGGATTGTTCCGACTTTTGGATTAAAAAGTGTTGCCAGAGTATCTGCCGTTTTCAGGATTATATCTTTATATCCCTTGTTTTTCGTCAGGCGATAACCATTTCCGAAACTATTAAAAACCTGAAAGCCCAAATCATGGTCCGCCGCTTTTGTTACAGATAACGGCGTTAGAAAACGACTAAATTTATCTGCTTCTTTCTCCCATTTTTTATCCCCGGTTGCTTCATACAAATACCATAATTCGCCCGGCCAGAAACCGCTTGTCCAGTCTTTATAATTTACGAATTTCCAATCTTTACTCCCATTCGGAACTGTTCTTGGAGAAGTTCCGTCATTTGGTATTACTTTTAATGTTTTTGTGGCTTGTTCGGCGCAATATTCGAGCTGTTTTTTTATATCGAATGATTTTGTATCGCTTTTTTTCTGTGAATAGATGATCGTTACAGAAAGTAACAACGTAACAACTAAAAGTTTTTTTGGTTCGAAAGGCATAGTGATAGTTTTTTGTAGGTTAAATTTATAAAAATTTAGTTTTAAATTTTATGGCATAAAACTTTTAGTCCTTTCGATATACCAAATCTGTACTATTTTCTACCCGTTTTTTTATCTTTGCTCATAATCACACTACATCAAAATTGAAAAAATCAAGAATCTGCTATTCCTTATTATTTCTATTCGTAATTTGTCTTGGAATTCTCTCCAGAAAAACCTCAATCGTGCCTTTGTATTTTGGGGATTTATTATATGCCGTAATGATGTATTTATTGGTGAGAATAATTTTCATTACTAAAAATGCATTGCAAATAACAGTCATCTCTCTGTTAATCTGCTATTCTATTGAATTTTTACAGCTCTATCAGGCCGAATGGATTATTTCTTTAAGAAAAACACTTTTCGGAAGATATGTTTTAGGACAGGGATTTTTGTACAGTGATCTTGTAGCTTACACTTTTGGAGTTGCAATTACTTTTATTATTGAAAAAATGGCTTTGAATTATCTCAATCAAAAGTCTGAGTAATTTTATCAATATTCAAACTATTTGCCATTGCCATAAAAATTTCATAGTACGTTTTTTTATTATCGTACAATTCATCGTGCGTTCCTTTTTCGATAGATCTTCCTTTTTCTAATACAATAATATTTGAGGCATCAATAATTTGGGAAATACTATGCGATATTATAATAACTGTTCTGTCTTTTTTGATTGCATCCAGAGATTTTTTTATCTGTTCTGTGGCAATAGCATCCAGACTTGCTGTAGGTTCGTCCAGGAAAATGATGGGTGGATTTTTTAGAAACAATCTTGCAATTGCAATTCGTTGCTGCTGCCCTCCGGAAAGCAAATGTGCATCAGAATCATAACCGTTTGGCAGCTGAATAACCTGTTCGTGAATATACGCCTGTCTGGCGGCTTCTATAACTTCGTCTTTTGATGCATCTGGTTTTCCATATAAAATATTGTCTGCAATTGTACCTTTGAATATGTGGTTTTTCTGCAGGGCCAAACCAATATTTTGCCTAAGAAAATCAGTATTATAATCGACTAAATCAACTCCGTCTAAAAAAATATGACCCGCTGATGGCAGGTAAAATTTATCGAGTAAATTAATAACCGTACTTTTCCCGGCACCGCTTAATCCAACCAAAGCGGTTGTCTCGTTTGGTTTTACGGTAAAACTAACATCATAAAGAGCCTGGGTTCCGTTTGGATAAATAAAATCTACATTTTTAACTTCTATTAGTCCAGTTATTTTTTCGGGTATAAAATCTCCGGTCGTTTCCTTTTCCTGATCGGATTCCAAAATATCAAAAAATCCTTCCGAATAAATCAAGGCATCATTTACTTCATCATAAATGCGGTGTAATTGGCGTATTGGCGACGACACATTATTAAACAACATAATATGAAACATTATGGCACCAATAGTCATGGCATTATTCAAAACGAAATAGGCCGTTAATATTATAATAATAACCACTCCAATCTGCTCAACAAAACTTTTGACACTTTCGAAGATAAAACTGGTTTTCCTCGTTTCTAACTGGTTTTCGGTCATTTCGAACTGAATCTTTTGGTGACGTTCAGCTTCTGTGGGTTCGCGTACAAAAGATTTAATAACAGTTATCGATTCGATCAAACTTATAATCCCGTTATTTTTTGTTTCGCGATAATTTCGCATTCTTCTCCTGAAACCGCTTAGTTTAGTGGCCTGCAATTGACTGATATAAAAATAAATGGGTATAATACACAAACTGACCAAACCTACATAGACATTGGCATAAAACATTATGACCAAAGCCACAAAAGCATTGGCAAACAAGGGCAAAATATCAATAAAAAAGTTTTGAACCAGTCGCGTTAAACTGCTTATTCCTAAATCTATTCTGGTCTGCAGTTTTCCACTCTCATTTTCATCGGAGGTATAGAACTCCATTCTGTAGCTTAAAATCTTTTCAACTATTGTTTGGGAAATATCGCGTGTTATAAATATGCGAAGCTTTTCTCCGTAGAACTTTTGTCCAAATTGCACAACAGAATTAATTAACTCTTTAGAAAGTAATACAACGCTTATTATTCCCAATAAATGAAAACCTTTTGACAAAGGTTCGTGTGCAACCATTAAATTATTGATTGTATCAACGGTATACTTTAATATCAGTGCATTTACCTGTGCTGCAAAAGAGCCTAAGAACGTCAGCAGTAAAGTTGCTATAACCATTTTTCGGTATGGCTTAACAAAAGGCATTATTTTTTTATACAAAACAGCTAACTGCATTTATTTTTTATTTTAAGGCATTATATCAAATATAAGAATTCTAAATTTGTGTTTGATAATTAGTCACATTTACCTAAATATACAAAATTTATGAAACTTGTTTTTGCATCAAATAACAAAAATAAAATTGCCGAAATTCAAAGTATTCTAAACGGATCAATACAATTATTAAGTTTAAAAGAAATTGGCTGTCACGAAGACATTCCCGAAACAGCAGCTACTATTGAAGGCAATGCGATCCTTAAAGCAGATTATGTAACTCAGAATTATGGCTATGATTGTTTTGCTGATGATACAGGATTAGAAGTTACGGCTTTAAACGGAGAACCGGGAGTTTATTCTGCCAGATATGCAGGGGAGCAAAAAAATGCAGATGATAATATGAATAAACTTTTAGATGCCTTATCGGATAAATCAGATCGCAGTGCACAGTTCAAGACCGTTATTGCCTTAAACCTAAATGGTAAGCAGCATCTTTTTACCGGAATTGCAAAAGGAAATATTACATTAAATAAAACCGGAAACGGAGGTTTTGGATACGATCCCATCTTTCAGCCTGAAAATTATAAGGAAACTTTTGCGGAATTACCGTTAGAAATCAAAAATAAAATTGGCCATCGCGGAAAAGCAACCCAGCAACTTATTGATTTCCTGAACACCACAAAATAATTGTTTAAAATACAACATTTTAAACCCGAAAAATTATATTTCCAGACGTATTTTTTTTCATTTTTCTTCCATTTCTTACCATAATGATTTTGAATCAAACATAACTTTTTGATAATCAAATCATAACAAATACATAATTCTTAAAATTGCATTAGTTTATCTGAATAATTAACAGTAATTTTGCACCCTATTTTAAAAATACATATGAATAAATTTGAACAATTAGGATTGAATGAATCGTTACTGAAGGCGATTTTAGATCTAGGATTTGAGAATCCGTCAGAAGTACAGGAAAAAGCGATTCCCCTATTATTGGAAAAAGACACGGATATGGTTGCGTTGGCTCAGACAGGGACAGGGAAAACGGCAGCTTTCGGTTTTCCGCTAATTCAAAAAATTGATGCTGACAACAGAAATACACAAGCATTAGTTTTATCGCCAACACGAGAACTTTGTTTACAGATTACCAACGAACTTAAAAACTACTCAAAATACGAGAAAGGTATTAATGTGGTAGCAGTTTACGGCGGGGCTAGTATTACAGAGCAAGCTAGGGACATTAAAAGAGGAGCACAAATTATTGTGGCAACTCCGGGGAGAATGCAGGACATGATCAACAGAGGTTTGGTTAACATTAAAAATATAGATTACTGTATTCTTGATGAAGCTGATGAGATGTTGAACATGGGATTCTATGAAGACATCGTATCTATTTTATCAGATACTCCAGATCAAAAAAGTACATGGTTGTTCTCTGCAACTATGCCACAAGAGGTTGCCAGAATTGCAAAACAATTTATGAGCGATCCGGTAGAAATTACTGTTGGAACTAAAAATTCTGGTTCTGCAACAGTTTCTCACGAATTTTACTTAGTAAATGCTCGTGATCGTTACGAAGCTCTTAAACGTTTGGCAGATGCTAATCCGGATATTTTCTCTGTGGTTTTCTGTCGTACAAAAAGAGATACTCAGGCAATTGCCGAAAAATTAATAGAAGACGGATATAGTGCTGCTGCTTTGCACGGAGATTTATCTCAGGCACAGCGTGATGGTGTTATGAAATCTTTCCGTGGAAGACAAATTCAGATGCTTGTTGCTACTGACGTTGCTGCACGTGGTATTGACGTTGATAATATTACTCACGTAGTAAACTACCAACTTCCTGACGAAATTGAAACATACAATCACCGTTCCGGACGTACTGGTAGAGCTGGAAAATTAGGAACTTCTATTGTAATTGTTACAAAAAGTGAGTTGCGTAAAATTTCTTCTATCGAAAGAATTATCAAACAAAAATTCGAAGAAAAAGCAATCCCATCCGGAATTGAAATCTGCGAAATTCAATTGTTACACTTAGCGACTAAAATTAAGGATACTGAAGTTGATCACGAAATTGACAACTATTTACCAGCAATTAACAATGTTCTTGAAGGTTTATCTAAAGAAGAATTGATTAAGAAAATGGTATCTGTAGAATTTAACCGTTTTATTGCTTACTACAAAAAGAACAGAGATATCTCTACTCAATCTGGAGAAAGACGCGAAAGAAGTGACTCTGAGCCAAGAGAATTCAATAATAACGGAGCAGTTCGTTATTTTGTAAACATCGGTTCAAGAGATAACTTTGACTGGATGACTCTTAAAGATTACCTGAAAGAAACATTAGACTTAGGTCGTGATGACGTTTTCAAAGTAGATGTAAAAGAAGGTTTCTCTTTCTTTAACACTGATCCTGAGCACACTGATAAAGTAATGGAAGTATTAAACAACGTACAGTTAGAAGGACGTCGTATTAATGTTGAAATTTCTAAAAATGACGGCGGAGGAAGACGTGACCACAATAACCGTGGCGGCGGACGTAGTTCTGGCGGACCAAGAAGAGAAGGAAACTTTGCTCCAAGACGCGAAGGTTCTGGTGGTGGATTCAGAAGCGACAGAAACTCAGCTCCAAGAGAAGGTGGTTTCAGAAGCGACAGAAATTCATCTGCTCCAAAAAGAGAAGGTGGTTTTAGAAGTTCGGCTCCAAGAAGCGAAGGTGGTTCAGACAGAGCTCCTAGACGTTCTGAAAGCTTTGGTGATTCACCAAGACCAAGAAGACCAAGAAGAGATTAATTATTTAATATCTTAAAATACAAAATCCCAAATTCCAGATATAATTGGAGTTTGGGATTTTTTTTACATTAAGAATCTTACTCCTAAAATGAGTTTTGTAATCTAAAACAATGTAATTTAATCTTCCTCATCCCTTTTTATTTAAATACAAAAAGCAACACCGCCGGCTTTGTTAATTTTCTGATAATTATATTCGGATACTTCGAAATATTTAATCCCTATTTAGTACTTTTAGTGCTTTAAATCAGGATATGAAATATTTCGCAGTTTTCTTTTTTATGTTATTCTCTACAATTGGCTTTGCACAAGACGTAGAGACAACAGTTCCACAAAGAGTTTCAGGTTACATTATCAATGACAACAGCAAACAACCTTTATCTGGCGTAAACGTTATTAATACAAATAAAGTACGGGGCGCAAGATCTGATGAAAAAGGATATTTTGAAATTGATGTTCAGGTAAATGATACATTACACTTTTCTATCTTAGGATTTCAATCCCTAAGAATCAGAGTAACAAATGACTGGATTAAAAATAAAGTAACCCGAATTCAGCTTACTGAAAAAGCAATTGCACTTGAAGAAGTTATCATTGCCCCTTTTAACCTGACAGGATACCTTGAAGTCGATTCTAAGTTAATTCCAACAAAAGAAAATTACCGTTACAGTATTTCCGGCCTTACACAAGGTTATGAAGCCGGAGAATATTCTCCAAACGCTTTTGGTAAAGTCCTGGGGTCTATTTTTAATCCTGCCGATGTGCTTTATGGTTTCTTTGGTAAAAACGGAAAAGAGCTGAGGAAATTAAAGGAAATGAAAAAAGATGATACGGTAAGAAACCTATTAGAATCTAAATACGATCGTGAAACCGTTGCCGTATTATTAGGGATTAGCAAAGATGAAATCCCGGAAATTATGCACCGTTGTAATTATTCGGATTCTTTTATCCAAACAGCAAACGATTTGCAGATTATGGACGCTATTAGCGCTTGTTATGAACAATACAAAGTTTTAAAACGAAATTAATACTATTATATAAATCAATCCTCAATTTATAATTGGGGATTTTTTTTTGGAAATATAATTCCTGTAAATCAGAATATTACATAAATTTACTTATAAAAGAAAGAAATAACTAAATCCTATTTATCATGTCAAAAGGTCAAGACGCAAAAAAAACAGCAAAAAAAGAACCTCTAAAAACTGCAAAGGAAAAGAAAGAGGAAAAAAGAGAGAAGAAAAATAGTCCAAAAAGAGACTAAGATTAGTTTTTAATTACAGTCGCAGTTTTCAGTTTTTAAATACCGAATACTGCGACTGCAAACTGAGACTTTTATTTTACCGGAATGTTCGAAAGAATTTCCAATACAAATTTCCAATACTTCTGAGCTGAAGAAATACTTGCTCTTTCATCCGGAGAATGCGCTCCGTGAATCGTTGGCCCAAAAGAAATCATATCCATATCCGGATAATTTGTTCCTAAGATCCCACACTCTAAACCTGCATGACAAGCCACAACTTTAGGTTTTTCATTATTTTGTTTTTCGTAAATATCTTTTAAAACTTCTAAAATTTCAGAATTTACGTTTGGTGTCCAGCCTGGATAAGATCCTGCAAGCTCCACTTCGCAACCTACCAATTCAAAAGCTGAACGCAATGAATTTGCCAAATCAAATTTTGAAGTTTCAACTGATGAACGCGTTAAACATCCTACCAAAATTTCACCATCTTTTACAATAACACGTGCAATATTATTTGAAGTTTCGACTAAATCAGCCATATCAGCGCTCATTCTGTAAACCCCATTTTGTGCTGCATAAATAGCTCTGATGATTCCTTCCTGAACACCTAAATCCATTACTTTTTCAGGCAAATCGCATTTCACGATTTCGATAGTAAGATTTGGTTCAGTCGTTTTATATTCAGCTTTAATATCGTTGATGATTTCCTGCATGTCAAAAATGTATGCTTCATCAAACATTTCCGAAATAATAACTTTTGCTACACTTTCTCTCGGAATTGCATTTCGTAAACTTCCACCATTAATCTCAGCAACCTGTAAACCAAAGTTTTCAAAAGCATCAAATAACAAACGGTTCATGATTTTATTAGCGTTTCCAAGACCTTTATGAATATCCATTCCTGAATGACCTCCATTAAGCCCTTTTACGGTAATAATATGTCCAACAGAACCTTCCGGAACTTCTTCTTCATGATATGTTCTTGTAGCCGTTACATCAATTCCGCCAGCACAGCCTATATCAATTTCATCATCTTCCTCAGTATCTAAATTCAATAAAATCTGACCTTGCAAAATCCCGCCTTTTAAATTCAAAGCACCTGTCATTCCGGTTTCTTCGTCAATTGTAAACAAAGCCTCAATTGCAGGATGCGGAATATCTTTGCTTTCTAAAATCGCCATTATCGTAGCAACTCCCAGCCCGTTATCAGCACCAAGCGTTGTACCTCGCGCACGAACCCAGTCACCATCTACGTACATGTCGATTCCCTGTGTATCAAAGTCGAAAACGGTATCAGCATTTTTTTGGTGAACCATATCAAGATGTCCTTGCAGCACAATCGCTTTTCGGTTTTCCATTCCTGGTGTTGCAGGTTTTCTAATGATTACATTTCGAATTTCATCTTCAAAAGTTTCTAAACCCAGATTGTTTCCGAAGTTTTTCATAAATTCAATTACACGTTCTTCTTTTTTTGAAGGACGGGGAACTGCGTTCAAATCTGCAAATTTATTCCAAAGTGCTTTTGGCTCCAGATTTCTTATTTCCTGACTCATATTTTTTGTTTGAAGTTTAACAATTAAGAGTCCCAAAGTTACAAAGTTTAAATGCTTTTCTCGTCACAAATTGCACGAATTAGCGCAAATTATAATGGCTTTGAAATTATACAAATCAGTAATTATCTAAAATTTGTGGAATTGATGGTCAACTTTTTTTAAACAGACAATATTGTAATTATTATATTTACGTATCTAAAAATTAAACTGTGAAACGAAAATACATTTTACCCCTATTTCTTCTTGTTCAGATTATCTTCTTAAGAACCCTGCCGTATTTTTCAGATTTTGTTGAAGGCTTTTACAGCAACAATTTATACATTAGGATTTCACACTTTTCAAGAAACCTTTTAGGCAAAATTCCGTTTTCTGTTGGCGACTGCATTTATGCAATTTTAATGATTTCTATTCTTAGCTGGTTTTGGAAAATCAGAAAAACATGGAAGACAGACTGGAAAGACCATCTTTTAAAAATGGTCGGTAAAATTTCTGTTTTTTACTTTTTATTTCATCTCCTTTGGGCTTTCAACTATTACCGCGAGCCCCTTTTTCAAAAAATGGAAATCAAACGGGAATATTCTGATGCCGATCTTTTGGCTTTTACAAAGAGATTAATTGTAAAAACCAACGAAATTCAGTACCAAATTACAAAAAGCGACACTGCAAAGATTGTTTTTCCGTATTCTCAAAAAGAATCATTCCGAATGATTTTGAATGGTTATGACAACCTGGCAAAAGAACATCCTTATTTTAAGTATAAAACTTTAAGTGTCAAAAAATCGCTGTTCAGCCTTCCTTTGACTTACATGGGATTTGGCGGTTATTTAAATCCATTTACAAATGAAGCCCAGGTCAATGATTTAATGCCCATGTATACTTTCCCGTTAACTACAGCCCACGAAATGGCGCATCAGATTGGCTTTGCCAGTGAAAATGAATGTAATTTTATTGGCGTTTTGGCATCGGTTAAAAATGATAATTTATATTACCAATATGCAGGATACAGTTTTACCCTGAGTTATTGTCTTAGCATCTGGCAGCATAAGGACGAAAAAATCTTTAAGGCATTAAAGAAACAAGTCAATATCGGAATTTTAAAAAATTACCAGGAAAGCTGGGATTTCTGGAAAAAATACGACACTTTTATTGATGAGGGTTTTCACTTCCTTTGGGATAGTTTCTTAAAATCAAATAACCAAAAAGATGGTATGGAAAGCTACAGCAAGTTTATAGATTTAACGCTGAATTATTATAAGACAAGAAAACTTTAATTCAACTGTAACAAAAATGATTTCATAACTACTAATACTTATATGAGCGAAAATCTAGAACAGTCATTTGTTGCGCAATTGCAGGCAAATCAGAATATAATCCACAAAATTTGTAGGTTGTATACTGCTGGAGAAGATGCTCATAAAGACTTGTTTCAGGAAATTACCATTCAGTTATGGAAAGCGTATCCTAAATTTAGAGGCGATAGTAAATTTTCGACCTGGACGTATCGCGTTGCGTTAAATACAGCCATTACCTTATATCGAAAAACCAAAAGGACCATATCTACCGTAGATTATGAAAGTCATCAGTATTTTGTAAAAGATGTTGACTATAATTATGAAGAAGAAGAGCAGATTAAACTGATGTACAAAGCGGTTTACCAGCTTAATGACATCGAAAAAGCATTAGTTTTTATGTATTTAGAAGATAAAGATTATCAGGAAATAGCAGAAACCCTAGGAATCAGCGAAGTGAATGCACGTGTGAAAATGAACAGAATTAAAGGGAAACTTAAAAAAATACTAAATCCTTAAAAATTATTATGAAAGAACTGGATTTACTAAAAAAAGACTGGAAAAAGAACGCCGATTCTTTTCAACAAATTTCAGAAAATGAAATCTATAAAATGATTCATAAAAAATCATCTTCTATTGTAAAATGGATATTGATTATTAGTATTTTGGAAATTTTATTCTGGACAGTCTCCAATTTATTTTTCAGCACTGATGAAATGCTGATTAAGATAAAACACCCGGAGATGATTTTTTATCTTGAAGTGATGACATATTTTAATTATGTTGTTGTTTTAATATTTGTCTGGTTTTTCTACAAAAACTACAAGACTATTTCTACTACGGAATCTACCAAATTACTGATGAGCAGTATTTTAAAAACACGAAAAACGGTTCAGTATTATGTATGGTATAATCTGGGAATGGCCGTAATAAGTTCTATAATCAGCTTTTTCATTGCTTTTGTGTACAATCCTGACATGACTTTTTTAAGGGAAAAAATAGCCACAAACGGCAAGGCAATGTTTGTTACAGGCGGAATTCTGGTTCTGGTTACTTTAGCCTTTTTAGGTGCGTTCTGGTGCTTTTACAGATTGTTATACGGAACTCTTCTACGCAGGTTATATGCAAATTATAAGGAGTTGAAGAAGATAGATTTTTAGTTAAGGGACTAAGGTTTTTTTAGGCTCAAAGGGTCAGAGGTACAAAGGTGCAAAGGTGCAAAGGTTTTTCAAATCTTAAACCTGAAACCTGAAACAAAAAAAACTAACTGCCTAATAATCCCATTTTCTCATTTGATTCAGTTCTTCCTGTATTTTTAATTCTTCAGCAGGAATCACTTTTAAAAATGACGGGTGTTGTTCTATTGCATACTCTACTTTTTCTACGATTTCGTCAATGGTGTCGTTCTCATAGTCAATATCAAGCGGTTCTTTGATAATAAAAGACTGAAGTATGCCTTTCTTTTTCATTCGTAACCCTTTTTTATCAAAAGAACGACGGAATCCGTCAATTACGATAGGAATTACAATAGGTTTGTGTTGTTTTATGATATGAGCTGTTCCTTTACGAACCGGCTTAAATGATTTTGTTGTTCCCTGCGGAAAAGTAATTACCCATCCGTCTTCCAAAGCAATTTTGATGTTTTCAGTATCATTAGGATTTACATCACGTTTTTCTGTCACATCAACCCCTTTCGCACGCCAGGTTCTTTCTACTGTAATGGCTCCCACATAAGCTAAAATTCTTGGTAATAATCCTGCCTGCATCGTTTCTTTGGCAGCAACATAATACAGGTTCATTTTAGGCTGCCATAAATAACCAATGTTTTTAATATTATCCTGACGCCCGCTTAAGCTGGCATTAAAAACATGAAACATCGCCACAACATCTGCAAAGTAAGTCTGATGATTTGATATAAACAGAACATTCGTATCCGGTAACGTTTTTATGATTTCAGACCCTTCGATCTGTAAGTCGTTAAAACCTCTATATCTTCTGTGAGTCATGGCACCCAAAATACGGATTAACCATTTCTTGATGAATAATATATGTCCGAAAGGATTTCGTTTAAACAATCCCATAGCTGTGTATTGTGTTTTCTAGTTAAGTCGCAAACATACAAAATTTATTTATTTAGCAAAATCTTTAAGCAATTTCAGGAACAAATCGTTATCGTAATGAATATCAAATTGTTAATTTATTGTTTTTGCAAATTTTGTTCAAAAGTTATTTTCAAAACCTCTCGTAATTCGCTTAATATCATCGCCGTTGCCCCCCACACGATATGATTTTGAATATTAAAGGCAGGAACGCGAATATTAGAACCGTAAGAAGTTGACAATGTGGCTTCGATGATAATTTCATCATCAAGGAAAACAGAAAGCGGCAATTCTATGACTGCAGCAACTTCCCGAACATCAGGATAAAATGAAAGTTCTTCTGATGAAATACCTAAAAAAGGATGTACCAAAAAATTACTCGGAGGAATAAACATCGGGCTGAATTCTCTGATAATTTTGATGTTTTCTGGTAAAACCCCAATTTCTTCATGTGTTTCCCTCAAAGCCGTTTCTTCAAATCCCGAATCTGTGGTTTCATATTTTCCTCCCGGAAAGGCAATTTGTGAGGAATGTACCCCATCGTAAGCATTGCGAACGATTAAAACCAGGTGTGTTTCTTTATTTTTAGGATAAAGCAGCATCATAACTGCGGCAACTCTGGGATTTAATGCATTTATATCTAAATTTTTTAAACCTTCTGCCCGCTCTTTTGGCGCCATTTTTAAGTGGGCTGAAGTGGCCGGCAATTTTACCGGAATTATATTAGGAACATATTGCAAAAAATCTTGAAAATCCATATTCAAAGTTTATTTTTGTACTTTCAAATAAAATATAAATATAGTCCAGAAAAGGCGTTTTTACAAGTTTTCAGGAATCTAAAGCCATAATAAATGTACAGTAGAGAAGAATCACAAAGGATAAAGAGGGAGTTTTGGGTGGCTTTCGCCGAAAAATACCCAAGAAAATGGGTGCTTTATGATACAAAAATTAAAGATTTCTCTTTTAAGTTTTTTGTGGACAATAAAAAAGCCCAGGTTTTAATTGATATCGAACACCGAAGCGATGAGAAAAGAACTGCCTATTTTGAAAAAATAGAGGCTTTAAGAAATATACTGGAAGAAGAATTTATTAAAGACTTGGTTTTCGAAAAAAACTACACTTTGGAAAGCGGCAAAACCATCAGCAGAATCTGGGTTGAAAAACAAGGAGTCGGATTCAGTAATAAAAATAACTGGGATGCAATTTTTGATTTCTTCAACGAAAAAATGCATGCCCTGGAAATGTTTTATCTGGAATATGATGAGTTTATTAAGGATATTGAATCTTAATTTTCTGAATTTAAAATAAGCCATAAAAACAAACCCGCCAGTTTTCAAAAAAATAGCGGGTTTGTTTTTTTATTAAACGGTAAAAATATTATAGACAACAATCTGATTATCATAATTAATATAAAGCTGTTTACGATAATCCTGTTTCTTTCGGGTGATTATTGATATTTTACAATCGGTTCCGTTATTGTCTTTACAGAGAAAAGAATAAACAATATCGGTATCATTTTCTTCCCTTTCTATATATTCTATAATGTTGAATAGCTGGATTTCCTGAGAATACACTACAATCCGGTGTTTATCTGTGTCCAGTATTACAGAAAGATTGACCAAATCGAGATTTGACCATTCGCCCCATTTTCCTCTTTCATTCTTTTCCAGCACGCTAAAACCGGATGTTTTAAAGCGATAAGACTGACTATAAGATTGCTGAAAACAAAGTCCCAAAAAAAGGATTAATATATAGTTACGTAAAATATTCATGTAATTTAGGGCTATTAGAACTCAAATTTAGCTTTTTCTTTGCAGGCAATTTCAAAATCGGTCATCATTTGTTGAATAATTTTCTCAACAGGCAAAATTTCATGAATAAGTCCGGCAATTTGACCAATTTCAAGTTCCCCTTCTTCCAAATCACCTTCAAACATTCCTTTTTTTGCCCTTGCTCTGCCCAAAAGCGCTACTAATTCTTCTTTTGTGGGACACTTTTCATACAATGCCTGAACATCCTGGTAAAATTTATTTTTAACCAATCTTACCGGAGCCAACTCTTTAAGAGTCAATTGCGTATCCCCTTCTTTTATAGTAACTATAGTTTCTTTAAAATTATTGTGTGCAGACGATTCTACTGATGCGGCAAAACGGCTTCCAACCTGTACGCCATCAGCACCCAAAACCATGGCAGCCAGCATTCCTCTTCCGGTTGCAATTCCGCCGGCAGCGAGAATCGGAATCTGAATTTTTTCCTTTACCATCGGAATCAATGTCAGTGTTGTCGTTTCATCACGTCCGTTATGTCCTCCGGCTTCAAAACCTTCCGCTACAATTGCATCAACGCCTGCTTCCTGCGCTTTTAAGGCAAAAATACTACTGCTCACTACATGAACTACGGTTATTCCTTTTTCTTTCAAATAAGCGGTCCATGTTTTAGGATTTCCTGCAGATGTAAAAACAATTTTTACACCTTCTTCCACCACAATATTCATGATTTCCTCAATGTTTGGGTATAACATCGGAATATTGACCCCAAAAGGTTTATCCGTAGCTTTTTTGCATTTTTGAATGTGTTCGCGTAATACTTCCGGATACATAGAACCTGCACCAATTAGCCCCAGCCCTCCCGCATTGCTGACGGCACTGGCTAATTTATAACCACTGTTCCAAATCATTCCTCCCTGAATTATTGGATATTTTATATTAAAAAGTTGCGTAATTCTATTCATTTAAAAATGCCGTTATTGTTTGATAATCTTTCCTGTCTTGTGAAAACCTTCGGCATCAAAAGTATAAAAATAGAGGCCGCTTTTTAAGGATTGCAAGGAAAGAATTGGATTTTGACTGGTAATTTGTTTTTCAATTACTTTTTGTCCCAAAACAGAATACACAGAGACTAAAGCTGTTCCTGTCTGTTTTGAAAATGAAAAAGAAATATCATTTTTTACCGGATTTGGATATACTGAAAAAATGTTCTCCGTTACAAAACTTTCTGTTCCCAAAGCAGAACCAAAATTCGGAATTCCATATCCGTAATTATTATTAGGAAGTGTATACCTGTCTGACGATTCTAAAATCATTTTTCGGATTTCTGTATTGGTTTTAGACGGAAAAGCCTGCCACAAACAAGCAACCATTCCTGCCATAATAGGGCACGAAAAAGAAGTTCCGTTTGCAGTTCCTATATTTCCCGTAGCGCCCGAAACTACCGAAGCGGTTCCCATTGCCATTATATCGGGTTTTATTCTGTTATCATAACTTGGCCCGGTCGAACTAAAGACTGATTTAACTTTTGATGCCATAACAGAACCCACTGCAAGCACAGAAGCCGCATCTGCCGGACTGCCAATATGTGGTTCCGGACTATCGCCTTCGTTACCTGCTGAGGCCAGAACAATCATTCCTTTACTAAAAGCAGCTTCAGCACCCAGAGAAACAAAATTGGTTATCCCGTTCATATCACTATAGGTATGATTGTACCTGGGTTCATCCCTGTCGCCAAAATATCCTAACGATGTGGTTATGATATCAACCCCCAGGCTGTCCGCTTTTTCGGCTGCTTCAACCCAAAGCGATTCTTCCAGCGGATTTTCAAGAGCGTTAATTTCTGTGATAAAAAGGTAATACGAAGCATCCGGAGCAGTTCCTATCAGGGCATTTTCTTTGTATCCGCCCATTGTAGATAAAACCAAAGTACCGTGATCGCCTCCGGTATAGAAATTATCATTTCTGTTTGTATAATCATAACCTCCCAAAATTCGTCCATTATTTCTGAGATTCTCAAAAGGCTGTGCTGTATTTACTCCGGGAAAACCGGCATCAAAAACTGCGATTATTTTTCCTGAACCGGTATAATTTTGCTGGTGTAAAACCTGCCCGTTAAGCATCTGGATCTGAGTTGCTGAGTTTCCGTAATTATAATCAACAGTGGTTTTAAGTGTTTTATTTGTTTTTGCAGTTACAGTTTCAGGAACTTTTTTTGAAGTATTTAAAGTCTTATCCGCAAAAACTACCTTACTCACAACAGGAAGCAGTTTTAAGGCATTAACATCAGCCTGATTACCGCGAATATGCAGGGCATTCAACCATTTTGACTGTGCCATAATGGTTATTCCTGCACTTGATTTTATCTGGTTTATATACGATTTCTCTACAGGAGCATCTGTAATATCCAAAGCAATATTTTGATTGATTCTCCGGTCTAAAGCTTTCTGCGAAAGCATTGTTAAAGGAGCATCTAAGTATTGCTGAGCGTTTGGTTTACCCGAAAAATAAACCCATGCCTCTTGTTGCGAAAACATCGCAGAAGAAAATAATAATAGTATTACTGTAAAGTAGTAGTGTTTCATATGATACTTTTTAAAAGGAATCCTTTCTAAAAAGTATAAAGCTAAGAAATTACTCCCGAACCAACTAATTCGTTATCGAAATACCAGGCAACAAACTGTCCTTCTGTGATAGCAGATTGCGGTTCGCCAAAACGAACATACATTCCGTCTTCAAATTGGTATAATGTTGCTTTTTGCAAAGGCTGTCTGTAACGGATTCTTGCCATTACTTCCATGCTTTCTCCGGCTTTTAAAGTCAAATCGGTACGAATCCAGTGCACTTCTGATTTTTCTATAAATAATGATTTTTTAAACAAACCCGGATGCTGGCTTGTTAAACCGGTATAAATAGTGTTTGTTTCAACATTTGTCGCAATGATAAATAACGGATCAGTTGTTCCGCCAACATTAAGTCCTTTTCTCTGTCCGATTGTAAAATAATGCGCTCCCTGATGTTTTCCCACTACTTTCCCCATTGTCGGAAGGTAGTCTGGTTTCTGAGATTCTAATTTTAACTCTTCTTCTAACGTTAAACCGGCTGGTTTTTCGAAATTATAAATCGGGTCATTTTTATCAATCTGAACAATTTTACCTTCTTTAGGCTGTAACTTTTGTTGCAAAAATTCAGGTAAACGTACTTTCCCGATAAAACATAGTCCTTGAGAATCTTTCTTTTCTGCTGTAACTAAATCCATTTCGGCTGCAATTTCGCGAACTTCCGGTTTGGTTAAAGCTCCAATCGGGAACAATGCTTTTGCTAATTGTTCCTGAGATAACTGACATAAAAAATAGGATTGGTCTTTGTTATTGTCCGCTCCGGCAATTAACTGATAAACGGGTTTACCGTCAACTTCGATTTCGCTTTTTTGGCAATAATGTCCCGTTGCCACATAATCTGCACCAAGACTTAAAGCAATTTTCATAAAAACGTCGAATTTGATTTCGCGGTTACAAAGCACATCAGGATTTGGAGTTCTTCCCATTTCATATTCGTTGAACATATAGTCAACGATTTTTTCTTTGTATTCTTCGCTTAAATCAACAGTCTGAAACGGTATTCCGAGTTTTTCCGCTACTAATAAAGCATCATTACTGTCTTCTAACCACGGACATTCATTAGAAATGGTAACCGAATCATCATGCCAGTTTTTCATAAAAAGGCCTATAACTTCATATCCCTGCTGCTGAAGCAAATAAGCAGCAACACTAGAATCTACTCCACCGGAAAGTCCAACAACTACACGTTTCATTTTAACTCCTTTATATTTTTATAAGGGTGCAAAGGTAAGTCAAAATCTAGATAATTACAGTAGTTTTAATTAGTTTATGCAATGCTTAAGTAGATAAAAGCTATTGCATTTTATTTTCCTCAATATACTTTTGATTTTGGGCAGTTTCTTCTTCTGTCCATTTATCAAAATCATCTTTTGAACAAATCTGATCAGTAAAATAATAATGGTTTTTATCCCTGGCATATTGGGTTGGAGTTTCAAATACGGAAGGAACCACTACAATTTCAAAAGAAGCTGCATCTGCTTCTTTAATTAATCTATTAAAATAATAAATCCTGTTGCTGTCCTGAGAATAAAAATATCCTGCCTGCAATTTATTCCATGTTTCCGGTTTTGCTTTCGGGAGTACCCGGCTTCCACAGAAGACAGACTTCTCATCAAAACCAAAATAGCCATCATCTAAAGATTGAAAAGATGCTGCATTGGCTTGTTTTATAATCTTTGCGGTGCCCTGAAAGTCGTAGTAATACACATTATTTAAATCCTTAGCGAATCCGTATGGTACAAAAGATTCAAATCTATTTTTTTTATTATTATTTGAGGGATAAAAAGTGATTCCTAATAATTTTTTACCGCTGTCACAAACTTCAAAAGTTTCCGGGTCAGCTTGTGGAATCAGACCTGCGAGCGTCCAGACATGAGATTTATCTTTTGCATATGCAAAATTCAGCACGTTAAAAGTGGTAACATCTGCCCCTTTTATCTTTGTATCTCCTGAATAGCAATATTTATTATCCTTTGCCCATGATCCGGGAAAATGTTCAAAAGAATCAATATCAGCATTTTTGATTACCATTTCACGAAAAAATACATTCTTGCCATCCGTCCAATAAAATGCTTTTTCATCGTACGCATTAAATTCCATTGCAGGTTTTTGTCCTTTCATTGAATATGTACTTTTTACTGCTTTTTTTCGGGCAGATTTTTTTTGGTTCCGCTTTTTTCAGAAATTTTATTGACATTTTTCGGATCGCTCATGTTTATTTCCTTAGTAAGTTTCCCTTTTACATAAAACTTCCAAATTCCTGCTTTTTTTCCTTTTAAAAATTTACCTTCAGAAGCTACTACTCCATCTGAATCATAAAAAACAGCGTCACCATTGTATTCATCATTTTTGTATGTCGTCTGCTCTAAGATAATTCCATTTTGACCGAATTTCTTATAAATACCTTCTTTCAAACCATTTACATAAACCATCTCTTCTGCTACTTTAGAGTTTGGATAATAAACAGTTCTTGCGCCTTCCAGCTTTCCGTTTTTATAATTTTCAACGGCCATAAGAATTTTAGAAGCTTTGTGATAATACTTCCATTCGCCTTCGTAGTTTTTGCCTATTACTTTTCCTTCGCTGACCTTGTTTTTGTTCTGATCATAAAAGATGTTGTAAGCACTTCCGTCATTGGCACTAAAGTCACGTGTTGCAATTACATCTCCTTTTTTGGTATCATCAAAAAACTTAAAGATTCCTGTTTCTTTTCCATGAATAAAAGTTCCTTCATAACGGGGACGTTTAGAAACTTCATAAGTTCCTTTCCACACACCGTCTTTTTTACCGTCAGCATCCAGTTTATTGAAGTCGGTTTGAGCATTTATTATTAAAACATTTAACAATGCTAATCCAAAAATTATTCTTTTTAAATTCATCATAAATTCAATTTTAAACTTAAACGACATTGTACTTTATAAAGTATATTACAGGTATAAAAAAATCCCGATAAATCGAGATTTTTTTATGAAATTTATTTTTTCTTATTTTGTGCTTTTGTAGCTTCCTGTTGTTCCATTACTTCCTGAAGACGTTGTTGAAATTTACTTTGCTTTTTAGGCTCTTTCAATTTGTTCTCCTGAATCTGAGCATGGATTTTATCTGTATCTACAATATAGTTTTTAATCACAAACATAATTCCGATTGTAATTAAGTTGGAAATAAAGTTATACAAACTCAAACCTGCACCATAACTATTGAAGAAAATTAACATCATTAATGGCGAAACATAAATCATGATCTTCATCATTTTAGCCATATCCGGCATCCCTTCCTGTTGAGGAGCTGCCATTTGCTGGTCTCCTGATGTCATTTTCATGTAAAAGAAAATTGCAATTGCTGCCAAAATCGGAAATAAACTGATATGATCTCCATATAATGGAATAGTAAACGGCAGTTTTACAACCGAGTCAAATGAAGATAAATCGTTTGCCCAAAGGAAACTTTTTTGTCTTAGTTCAAAAGCCGCAGGGAAAAACTGGAACGATGCATACATAAACGGAAGCTGAATCAATGCCGGGATACATCCTGCCATTGGGTTTACTCCTGCTTTGTTGTACAGTTTCATTGTTTCCTGTTGTTTTTTCATTGGGTCTTTCTTGAATTTTTCTCCCAATTCTGTAATCTCCGGGCGCAAAACTTTCATTTTTGCCTGAGACAGGAATGACTTATAGGTAATTGGCGACATAGCCAATTTGATAATAATAGTAAAAATAATGATTGCAATTCCTAATGACAATCCGATTGTTGAGCTTAAAAACCCGAATAAAGGAATAAAAATCAATTTGTTGATCCATCCGAAAATCCCCCATCCTAACGGGATAATTTTTTCGAAATTTTTATCGTAAGATTTTAAAACTTTATAGTCTGCCGGACCAAAATACAAATGCATTTTATAGTCAACCTCACCATTTGAGAATGCTAAAGGCAGATTAGCTCTGAATTGTTTTGTAAAAACAGTATCAATTTTTTCATCTTTAACTAAATTATCAGAATACAATTTTGAAGTCTCAAATGGTTTTTCTGAAGATAAAATAGTGGTAAAGAAGTGTTGTTTAAATGCTACATAACTTACTTTTACAGGAGTTTCTTCTTTTCCTTCTCCTTGTGGACTTACGTTATTGTATTTTGATTCTTCGTATTTGTAATCAATCTGAGAATAACGGTTTTCATACGAAATACTTTTTTCGTTTCTGTATGTTTTTAAATCCCATTGTAAATCTAATGGTTTAGAAGCATTCAAAACTTTATTCAATCCCTGGGAACGAACATCAAAACCAATTAAATAATCATTTGGTTTTAATACATATTTGTACTCCAGATATTCATTGGCACCTGCTTTTAAACGCATTGACAAAACCTGATCCTGACCCACTTTTTCTAATGTTGGCTCAAAAAACAAATCCTTTGAATTTAATGTTCTGTTGTCAGTTGTCTGAAACTGAATATTCAAGTGGGAGTTATTGTCTTTTATCAGTTCAACCAATTGTTTAGAACCTTTTTCAAACCTTTCAAATTCTTTCAGGGTAGCTTCAACAATATAACCACCTTTATTGGCGATTTTTAGTCTTATCTTTTCATTTTCAACAGTAGTAAAAGATTCTTTTGCTGAAGGAAGCGTAGCAGAATAAGCAAAACCACCTAACGTTTTTTGCAATTTCGCCAATTGAACTGTATCTCCGGGAGTTGTTGCAACAACAGGCAAAGCAGCCGTTTTAGTTTTATCCGTTTTAGCCTGGGCTTCTTGTTTAGCAACTAATTCTTTCTTGGCTTTTTCAGCAGCAATTTCCTTCTCAGAAGGTTGATTTTGATACATAATCCAAATCAAAATTCCAAATATCAATACAAAACCAATGATTGAATTAAAGTCAAATTTTTTTTCTTCCATTATTATTTAAAAAAGTTATTCATTAAAGGCTATTAGTTATGAGTTGATCTCAAAAGTTACATCTTCTCAGAATATAATTATTATTTTTTATGCGCATTTACAGCAGCAGCTACAAAATTCACAAAAATTGGGTGCGGATTAGCAACGGTACTTTTGTATTCCGGGTGGTATTGTACTCCAATGAAAAACGGATGATTTTCAAGTTCAACAATTTCAACCAATCCTGTATCCGGGTTTACTCCGGATGCAATTAAACCTGCTTTTTGCAATTCGTCTGCGTACTTATTATTGAACTCATAACGGTGACGGTGACGCTCCGAAATAGTTTTTTCTCCATATATCTTATACGCTAAGGTGTTTGGTTTGATGTTACATTTCCAAGCCCCTAAACGCATTGTTCCACCTTTATCGGTAATTGTTTTTTGTTCTTCCATCAAATTCACAACCGGATGAGGAGTTTTCTCGTTCATCTCAGTAGAATTCGCTTCAGCGTAACCTAAAATATTTCTGGAATATTCGATAACAGACATTTGCATTCCTAAACAAATTCCGAAAAACGGAATGTTGTTTTCACGTACAAAACGAACTGCTTCAATTTTTCCTTCAATACCTCTTTCTCCAAATCCGGGAGCTACTACAACTCCGTCAAGAGTTCCTAATTTCTCTTCTACGTTTTCAGCATTAATATGCTCTGAGTGAATAGAAATTACGTTTACTTTAGTTTCGTTTGCAGCACCTGCATGAATGAACGCCTCTAAAATAGATTTGTAACAATCCTGCATTTCTACATATTTACCAACCAGACCAATATTGACAGTTTGTTTTGGATTTTTCAGTCTGCGTAAGAAAGTATTCCAGTTCTTAAGATCCGGAGATGCTTTTTTAGGTAAATCTAATTTCTTTAAAGCCACAACATCCAATCCTTCTTCAAGCATTAAATTTGGAACTTCATATATTGTTGAAGCGTCAATTGACTGAATAACGGCTTCTTTCTTTACGTTGCAAAACAAAGCCAGTTTTTGGCGTAATTCCTGAGACAATTCGTGTTCTGTTCTACAAACTAAGATATCAGCTTTGATACCGCTTTCCATCAAAGTTTTTACCGAGTGCTGTGTTGGTTTTGTTTTTAATTCCCCTGCAGCAGCCAAAAATGGAACTAAAGTTAAATGAATAACGATTCCGTTATTTTCTCCCAATTCCCAAACCAACTGACGTACAGATTCTATATATGGAAGAGATTCAATATCTCCGACAGTTCCTCCAATTTCAGTAATAACGATATCATAATCACCTGATTTACCAAGCAATTGCATTCTGTCTTTGATTTCGTTTGTAATATGAGGTACAACCTGAACTGTTTTTCCTAAAAACTCTCCTCTTCTTTCTTTTTCAATAACCGAAAGATAAACTCTTCCTGTTGTAACGTTATTCGCCTGAGAAGTAGGAACATTTAGGAAACGCTCATAGTGACCTAAATCTAAATCTGTTTCTGCACCATCATCTGTTACATAACATTCTCCGTGCTCATACGGATTCAAAGTTCCCGGATCCACATTAATATACGGGTCAAATTTTTGAATAGTTGTACGGTATCCTCTGCCTTGTAACAATTTTGCTAAAGATGCTGCAATGATCCCTTTTCCTAATGAAGAAGTCACACCGCCTGTAACAAAAATATATTTTGTTTGATTCATTCTGTTGTTGTTTGTAAGTAGTTGTGTAAAAAACTTGGCAAAAGTACAAATTTAATTAGACAATTTATCAATTCGAGAATGAGATAATTTGCAAATTTTTAAACAGATCGATTACTTGGTTTTGTAATCGATAATTTTAACTTTTAATTAGAGATTTTTTTTGAGGAATGTCCTTAATTCTGACTTAAAATATTTTTGAGGAAGTTTTAAAACAAAATAAATATAAAACCAGAAAGTACCGGCCGTGTTTTTTCGAAGTAAAATAAATATTATCGCAAAGGCAGGCTTTTAAACAAAAAAAATATTATAATTTAAAAAACACTGACTTGTACACATTTATGAATTCAGGCTTGAATTCTGTGGTATCATTTTGTTTTTGAAAATTATAATATTTTGTATTTCAAACTTATACAAAAAAAATTAAATAGCCAAAGATTTTTCTTACTATTTAACAGGTTTCGGATATTGTTTCTTAATATTTCGGATTAACTCTTCCAGTCCATTTAATTTTAATTCGTAAATCAATTGTAACTGCTGGCCCAATTCTCCTTTTGGAAAGCCTTTATTATGATACCATACCACATAATATTCTGGCAGATCTATTAGAAAACGTCCTTCGTATTTTCCGAAGGGCATTTTGGTGTGAGCTAATTTTATGAGAAGCTTTTTGTCTTGTTCCATATTTTTTAAAGAAAAAGAAGCAAGATGAAAGAACATAGATTTTCTCTCCTCTTGCTTCTAATTATTTACAAAGCTATTATTATTTTTCTTTTTTATGCCACAGATTACAAGATTAAAATGTTTTTTTTTGCCACGAATTACACAAATTATCACGAATTTAATTTGTGAAAATTCATTCAATTCGTAACAGAAAACAGAATACCAAAATCTATGTGAATCTTTTAATCTGTAGAAAAAACTTAGAATCTTAGCATCTTAGAACCTTAGTAACTTTTTTAATAATGCCATCTCACGAAAGCTTCCATCGCAGCGTATGTTGCCAGACCTAACTGTTGGTACAATGCAGCTGTTTCGTGATTACGGTCTTCGGCTCTTTGCCAGAACTCTCTGGCATCTGTTCCCTGAAAAACCACTCCGTCTTTTTGTGACTGGTGTTTGAAGATTCCGTGGCGTTTTTCCAAAACCTGATCCGGGCTCATCGGTACGGCCATTTCTACTTCGTCAATTCCCCATTCCTGCCATGCGCCGCGGTACAGCCATAACCAGCAATCATCCATGAACGGTTTTGGTTTTAGCTCTTTTACCGCTTCAAAAATAGCATCCAGACAAACCTTATGTGTTCCGTGCGGGTCTGCCAAATCTCCGGCTGCATAAATCTGGTGGGGTTTGATTTTCTCGATTAAATCAACTGTTAATTGGATATCTTCAGCTCCGATTGGTTTTTTCTCGATAGTTCCGGTTTCATAAAACGGAAGTTCCATAAAATGGATCTGGCTGTCCGGCAATCCAACAAAATGGCTGGTGGCTCTTGCTTCTCCTTTTCTGATCAGGCCTTTGATGTAACGGACTTCGGGAATATCAATTTCGCTGTTTTTTTTATTTTTTAAGAAAGTAACTGCTTTTTCATAAATCGCATCGGCCTGAGGGCTTTGGATTCCGAATTTTTCATTGTAGTCAATTACGAAGCTGGCAAATCGCAGTGCCTCGTCATCTGCAACCGCAATGTTCCCTGAGGTCTGGTAGGCTACGTGTACTTCATGCCCCTGCTCCTGCAGACGCATAAAGGTTCCGCCCATACTGATGATATCGTCATCGGGATGCGGACTGAAGATAAGTACTCGTTTTCTTGCCGGTTCTGCTCTTTCGGGACGGTTGGTATCGTCTGCGTTTGGTTTTCCGCCGGGCCATCCTGTGATGGTATTTTGCAGTTTGTTGAATATCTTGATATTGATGTCATAAGCCGGGCCCGAGTCTGCCAGTAAATCGCTCATTCCGTTTTCGATATAATCGGCATCGGTAAGCATTAGGATTGGCTTTTTAAGTTTTAAGGCCAGGCCTAAAACTGCTTTTCGGGTCAGTTGGTCTGTCCATACTACTTTTTCTACCAGCCAAGGGCTGTTGATTCGGGTTAGTTTTGAAGATGCTTCCTTGTCCAAAACAAAAACAGCATTGTCATGCTCTTGTAAAAAAGAGGCTGGAATTTGGTTGGTTACTTCATCTTCAACTGATTTTTTAATCACATTTGATTTTCCTTCTCCCCAGGCCATTAGGATAACCTGTTTGGCTTCCATGATTTTTTTGACTCCAAGGGTGATGGCGGTTCTTGGCGTATTGCTTAATCCGGAAAAGTCTTTGCTTGCCGCCACTCTGGTGATATGGTCCAGTGCGACTAATCGTGTTTTTGAGTTTTGCAGGGATCCGGATTCGTTAAAACCAATATGTCCGTTTCCTCCGATTCCCAGAATCTGAAGATCGATTCCCCCCAAAGCTTCGATTTTGGCTTCATACTCGTGGCAGTAATCCGCAATCTGTTCTTTGGTCAGAAGTCCGTCGGGAACGTGGGCGTTTTCGGGTAAAATATCGACGTGATCAAACAGCAGTTCTTTCATAAAACGAACATAGCTGTTGATGGAATTGGGTTCCATCGGATAGTATTCGTCCAGGTTAAAACTGATTACGTTTTTGAAACTCAAACCTTCTTCTTTGTGCAAACGTACTAGTTCTGCATACAGCCCTTTTGGGGATGAGCCTGTTGCCAGTCCTAAGATACAAGGTTTGTTTTCTTTTTGCTTTTCCTTGATTAATGCGGCAATTTCTTTGGCAACTGCTTTTGATGCTTCCCCGGAGTTTTCAAAAACAACC
>NZ_QETH01000021.1 GCF_003105115.1 Flavobacterium sp. HTF
CTGTTGTAATATCGAATTCACAAGAGAAATTTATATTTGAATGATTATCTATCAAATCATTAACATCTACAAATTCTCTAAGAACTTTGCAATTTTTTTGGTGTTTATCTTCCATTCTTTATTTTATTTTTAGGATTAATATTTGGTAAAATTACAAATAATATATAAGTATAATCCTATGTTAAAATATTATTACGGGTTATATAAAAATTAGCCTCATAAAAAGTATAGAAAAGCGTGCATAAAAGTCAATTTCCACAAATGTCTTTTTCGAGGTGTTTTTTAACAGTTTTAATACACTTCAACGAGTTTTTAAGTTTGTTACAGAGTAAAAATACCAATATTATGATTGTCATCGTAGTTTTACATCGAGTTAGGAAATCATTTCCTTACTATTAGGGACAAAAAAAACCCTCTGGAACAGGGTTTTTTGGGTATAGCTTATTATTAATTAAAAAAATAAACCATATGAATAAAGTTATAGTGGTGTTAGTGGTAATACTAACAATTATTCTAGCTATGAAAAATTAATTTTTACCACTCTTCGGAGTGGTTTTTTGTTTATTATAAACAATTGATGTACAAATATATATTAATTATTACATATAACGCTCGATTTTCCACAAAGCGCAAATATTAACGATGTTTAACGCATTAAGAATTTAACCACTTAGGATTTAAAGCTACTGCTAATAAATATTGTATTCAAATTAGACCTTGTTTGATGAATACATTTTCAACCCAATAAACTCACTGATTAAACATTTTTAAATGTATTCAAAAATAAGTATACTTTAATTTGGATACAATTATTATTTATTTGTATCTTTGACTTGTTCAAAAAAGGAACACAAGTTAATTGACATATTGAGATACCACCAAATAAAAAAGGGTTGCGCTAACAACCCTTAATTTATCAGCACCAAATTCTTTCGAATTTAATACATATGACTATGGCAAATTTAAATAAAAGATATGAGAATATCGAAGAATTGGTTCAACGTGAATTCGATGTTGATGAAACTCTAAAACTTCTTCAACAAAACCAGAACGTATTCTGGAGTTGGGGCGTTGAGAAAGTCCTTAGAGTTAGGAACAAAGGTTTGTTCTTATTGGTTAACGGACACCATCATAAAGGATGGGTGTTTATCGTGTTAGGCTGGAATGATACATACAGTTACTATCTTATCGAAGATGTTAAGAGTATCAAGAAAGAAGTGACAGATGTTTATTTTGATGAACTTCAAGATAGATTGGATAAGGACATTGAATACATTGAAGATTATAAATAATTTCTAACCTGAAAGGATGAGGTGCTGTGGTGGTTTCTTAATATACTAATACAAACACACTATGAAAAAAGCACGTTATATCAGGGTTTCAAGTGCCACACAAAACACCATCAGGCAAACGATTAAACAACACCAAGATGAACAAGTCTTTATTGATGTTATAAGCGGTGCTGTTGCATTCAATGACCGACCGCAAGCACAACTACTGATAAAAGCAATTGAAGCTGGTACAGTCGATTATTTGACGGTTGAATCAATAGACAGAATTGGTCGTGATGCTTTCAATATCCAGAGCACTATTCAATACCTCAATTCCAAAAGTGTTAATCTTAAGGTGGAAAACTTAGGGATAGAATCGTTTGCTAATAACAAACCAAATCCAATATTCAAAATGATAGCGGATGTGTTGGCCAACGTGGCCGAACTTACCAGAAACAACATTAGAGAATCTCAGGCACAAGGTATCAAAATCGCACAAGCTGAAGGTCGCTTCAAAGGTAGGATTAAAGGAACAACCATATCAGATAAAGACTTTCTAAAGAAGTATGATAACGTTGTGAAAGAAATTAAAACTGGTGTTAATTCAATGCGCAAGATTGCGAAGTTATGTGATAGTTCATTATCAACTGTAACTAGGGTCAAAGCCATTTTGGATAAAAAAGAAAACGGTAGCCATTAAGCTACCGTTTAATGTACTTTAACTATTGATGGTTACCTGCTGAATTACTTTTACTGCGACAGCATTCTACAAATTCTTTTCCTAATGCTGTTATCTTTACACCACCAGTAAAAGTATCAAAAACTAAGTCATCACTATCTTTGTTTTGCGAAGTATAAATTAATGAATCTGTCAAACCAAGCCTATTAAAATTTGCTCTATGAATTGCTGGTAGTAATGGTTTAGTAAAGGAATGCCATTTTTTCTTTTCATAGATTGCTTCCAATTCAATTACTTCTTGACGTGAAAGCTGACTTAGAATAAATGGAAAAACGGAAGATTCATAGTTTTTGCTTGCATCACTAAAATTTACAATTAAATTAGCCCATTTTTCTTGTAATGTTTCATCTTCTTCCAGTGATGATAGTTCTAATAAAGGAACGAGTGTTTTTAAGTTTACCTGTTTTAAAGTAATACTACTTTCTTCAGCAATTTTTTTTGCATCAGAGAATATTTTAATTTGGTTTTTTAATCTTCGTATTCGTATTTTGTCTGCCAACAATAAACCAGCTTCTTCTAGGGATGACCCTGCAAGTTTTTCAATAAATCCAGCAACTAAGTCAATTCCTTTTTCAATTGCTGTTGAAGTAACGTCAAATTTTAAATTTCCCATATTAATTAATATTCATTTTGTAAATATTTAAATCAACTGCAATTACGAAAGTTTTTTTATTTCATCTTTTATTATCCCACGAATCTGAGATATATTTCCTCTGAAAAAGCTGTAACTTTTGAAATCTTCGTAAGCACAAACTCTGGCATAAGGTGTTGCATTTTCACCACCAGTATATTGATTGTAAATTTCTATATGCTGTTTGACTTTACGGTCTGCTCTGTCGACTACTTGTCGAATGATTCTTTCAGCTTCAGCTCTCTTTTTTTGATTTGAACCATTTTTATAATCAGAGTAGGCGAAGTAAAACTCTGAATCAATCTCATCGAAAAAAGTATCTAGGTTATTCCATTCTTCAATTGTCATAATTTTGTGAATTAACAATTTTTATTTACTTAAACATTTTAAATATTCAGATAACTTCTGACCATTTTTAACAGTGCCATCATAGATGTAAAGTCTATTATCTGTAATTTGGTTTTCAGTTAATAGTTTAATATCCTCGGTTGTTAATGGAACGAAAGCACTATATAAAAAACCTTTAGCACCTTTGTTTACTTTTACATCAATTGGAGCATTCGGTTTTTCAATCTTTTTCCCATTGCTTAATAATAAAAATAATCCTTTGCCACCAACATTTGCTGTTGCCCCAGCTTCGTTTACTGCTAAATAAATAGTCGTCTTACCATCTTTAATTGTTTTCATAAAACTAAAACCCTCAGAGTACGGACTGTTTGCTCTAACTTCACCAGTAAACTTATCAGTTTCAGTTTTGATATCTTCGCAATAAATTCCTTCTGGAAGTTGAAGTCCACCAATGGCTTCTAAGTTATATTCGTAATCGTGCTTTGGGTCATACTCGTAATAGTAAGCATCTTTACCAGACTCTAACTTCAGAATAAATTTCTTCGAACCATATTTTTCAAAAGGTGTAATCTCAGTTACTTTGAAAGTTTTGTCAGCTAGTAAGTCGTGTTTAATTGGTTTATCAACTATTTTCATTTCATTATTTTTATGAAAATTACGATAACCGTATTGCTGTAAAACGTCGGCAAGTGGTAATACTTTTACCTCTTTATTAAGTAAAAGTTCAGGATGGTTTCCTGGGAATTGTGCTTGTGCTTTAATTGAGATTATTATAAGAACAAATAGTAAAAGTTTTTTCATAGATTAAATGTTTTAGTTTATTACAACAAACATAGGTAATTTATAAGGTAATGTAAATATGTGATGTATTAATTACCGTATTATTACGTAGGATTATTTTTAATTTAATGCGCTAAGTTCTTGTACTGTGTTTGCATATTCATTTTTCAAATGAGTTGCTAATGCTGAAACACTTAAAGTTTCTTTCTTTCCATTATTTTTAAATACAATTGTTGACTTAATAGGTTCACCTTTGCTGCCAACGATTTCACCTGTTGCGGTTAAAGTATACTTTGGTGTATTATCGGTGTTCCTCATAGATTTTATTAACTTTATTTTTTCGTCCGTTGATAAGATTACATTTCGAACTTTATTGATACTTGCAACTCGATATTCAACACCGTGCTTTGTTTTAAAATCTTTTTGTTGTTTTGCGTGCTTTGCTTCAAGTTCTCTTTTTTCTTTTGAGTGTTTTGTCCAGAGTGCAATTGCTTCACTGCTTTGTTTTTCCTTTAAATCGTTTCTGGCAATGTCGATTTCAGCTGACAGTTTAATTTTTTCAATTTTTTCAGCAAGGTCTTTTTCTGCTTGCGCTGTTACTTTTGCAATTTCGGCATCTAATTTTGCTTGTATCTTTTGGTCATTTGTAATGTTGCTCATAATAATGTTTTTAAAAATGTGATTATTTTTGTTCTTGATATATGTTGATTATATTATCTGATATGATTTTAAAATCCTTTATGATGTTATTATAGTCGGCTAAGTTCCTATATTCAAATTCGCTGTTGTCTGTCACATATTCGTAATAATCTTCATCAGCAACTTCACTAGGATTGTAAACTTTGAGATATTTATCTTGATATCGATACAGGAACGGTTTTTTTCTCACGCCTTTTCTATCGACAACAACACGAAGCGTTCCGTCCAATACTTGGCCGTTAATTTGAAGTGTTATATCCAATCGAATGAATTGAAAGTTGATTGCTGTTATTGTAACATTTTTGATTATTTGATTGTAGATTGACTTAAGTTTGTTTCTATCATTTTTAGCATCAATTAGAATTTTGTTATCTAATCTTGCACCAGTAAGATTGGCAATTGATTTTCGATATGATTCTAATTGTTTTTGTTTTGTTTCAAGTTGTGAAATCAGGTTTTCTGATGTTGCCTCAAGTTCATCATTCTTAATCTTAAAACGTTCTGGTTTTACTTCGTTGTTAAGCTTAGCATCCAGTAGTCTATCAATTTTAATTTCATTATTCTTTAGTTCCCTTTCAAGTGAAGGAATTGATGATTCCAGAGCTTTTATTTTACTTTCTAAATCTATTTTAATACTGGCCGTATCGTTGAGGTACTGTAATACAGTTGGCGTCTTGCAAAGTATATCATAAATAGAACTGTCAACTAGGTCAATACTAACACCTAAATTTTCACAACCTTTAAATCCGTTAACCACCCTAGAAGAACAAATGTAAGTTTGGTTTTGCTTTAACACTCGATGAGTATAATTACGGCCACAAACACCACACGTTGTCAAATATTGGAGTAGTATTACATTTTTGGTATCAATATTTCTTCCATTACCTTTCTTATTTTCTCTAATCTCAGTGCATCTATCGAACAATTCTTTTGACACTATTGCTACTTCTGGTGCATCAAACGGTTCAGGTGGTTCAACAGGGTCTTTGTTAGATTCATCTTTCTTTTTTGGTCGCCTTCTGAATATTCTAACACCACAATAAATTGTGTTTGTTAGTATTGTATAAATTTGGTTGGAAGTCCATTTAATAAATTCAACTTCTCGACCTTTAAATGTTTTACCCTCTAATGCTTTATTCGTTCTTGTCTGTATTTTATTCTTGTTTAATTCGTTGGCGATTTGTCCCATTCCAGCACCTTCAGAATACTGTTGAAATATGTATTCAATTGTTTTCGCTTCTTCAGCGTCGATAATCAATTTTTTATTTTCATCTTTTGTATATCCAAAGGGTTGAAGAACTCCACCTGCTGAACCACCTTTCATAATTTTACTTCTTAAACCAGTTGCAGTTCTTTGCCGAAAGATTGATATTTCAATTTTAGCGAAGTCCATCAGTAAACCTAGTACTGCAAATTGCACATCGTTAATAGTTCCATCTGGATTTAAGAAGTGTGAACCGCCATTTGTTGATGTTACACAAACATCAATCCCTCTTTCTAGTATTGATGTTACTATTACACGTGCTTCATTTGGGTTACGGCCGATTCTGGAGAGTTCTGTTACATAAACACATTTATAATAAGAAGGGTCAGCTTCAATTACAGATTGCAGTCTTGTTAATTCAGGTCTTTTATTAGCGGTTTTAAATCCTGATATTTTCTCGGAGTATATATCAATATTAACTTCAATATCTCTATATTGCGATGAAATATAATTCTGTATTAGTTCGACTTGGCGTGAGTAAGTTTGCTCCTGTGTAGAAACCCTCACATATATCGCCAGATTGATTGTAGACATAGAATAAAATGTAATTTGAATACAAACATAAATATAAAAAATCAAAGTATGGTACACTTATGCTTGCTACGCGGCATCAACGTTTCAGGTCACAATATGATGAAAATGGAGGCATTAAAAACAATGCTCGAAAGTTTAGGTTTTCAAAATGTCAGGACTTATTTGCAATCCGGAAATGTTTTTGTTGACACGGAAGAAGAAAGTGCATCAAAAGTGGGTTTCATGATCAAACAGGAAATTTTCAGGGTCTTTGGTCATGAGGTTCCTGCTATTGTGATTGCCAAAGAAGATTTGGAATTGTGTTTTAAAAATAATCCTTTCGTAAAAGAAAAGGACATTGATATCAAAAAGCTATATGTCGTTTTTGTTGCCAGTGTACTTAAAAAAGAAAACATTCATGATCTGAAAATCAGTCAGTTTAAACCAGATGAAGCAGTTATTGACGAAAACAGGATTTTTATCAAATATGCCATTGGCGCAGGAAAAACAAGACTGGAACTTAAATATATTGAGAAAAAACTAAATATTACAGGCACAATACGAAACTGGAATACCGTTACAAACCTGTTGAAAATGTATGAAGAATAAAGGCTTTAAAAATTATTTTAAAGTCTTTATTATGTCATTTGCCGCGCTGGTATTCATTCGTTCAAGTTCGGCAATCATCAATGATTTTTGTTCTTCGCTCATTACGATTTCAGGTTTTTGAAACTGGTTTTCAGACGCTTCCTTATAAAATAATTCATCTGTCCAGTCATTGCGCACGCCATCGATAACCAGGTGAATTCGGTCTTGTTGCCCTCTGTTGGCAACTGAGTGCTCAAAATTGGCATCAATATACCAGCATTCGCCTTCATTCATAATCAGGCGTTTTCCGTCGAGAATAAATTCAACATCGGGATTGGTAATAATCGGAATATGTAATCTGAATGAACCGTCTTCGTACCCCAGGCAATGGTCAGAATGTGGTTTTATTTCTGCGCCAACTGCCAGCTGCAACAATCGTACTGCTGTTTTTTCGAAAAGAAAACCATCCAGAACTTCTTTGAAATAAGTACAGGAATCTAAAATTTCGGTATTTCTAATCTCATCATTACCACTTGAAAAAGCATAAATACTTTCTGATTTTCCATCTTTCGACATTAAGGCAACCGAAGTCCATTTTCCGGTATAATCATTTGTATTATAATGATCTACCCAGTTTTTGTTCATGATAAGGGAAAGATCCTTTTTTAGCTTTTCAGTATCAAAAACAAGCGGAAATTTAATTGAGCGTATTAGTGTATCCATAAATTTAATCTCTTAACCATTTTAGCATTACAGGAAATGCTTCTTTGTTTTCTTTTTCTGCGCGTTCTTTACCCAAAGTCAGTCCAATCCATTCCAGAAAAGGCAGTCCGATATAATTTTCTGTAGAAAAATTCGAAATAAGCCATTCAGAATCATTTTTATAACCATTGGGATGAAACACAAATTCAAGTGGCAAATCCAGGTATTTTACTGCTGCAAATGACCAGAGAATTGTTGCTATTTCTTCACCGTCTGTTGGCCAGTCTTTGGAGATTTTATCTGTTCCGATCCATTTTCTTTCAGAAGCTGTTGTTACTGCCAAATGTCCGGCTTCGTGCAGAATATCTCCCGGATATAATAATTTTTCAAAATCGATATAAATACAGTCCGGTCCTAAATCTAATCCGGGTAAAAAGGTGCCATCTAATTCTTTTTCAACAACCTGAATCTTGATTTCGTCAAGGAAAGATAAAACTTTTTTTACCTCTAAACTTTGTTTTAATGCAATCATAAACAATTATATTAAAGTATTTTATTCAGGACTGATAATCTGTTTGGAAATCAGATCGCAATACCAAAATCCATAATCAAAAGCATCAGAAGCGCTCGTGTCACAAGCAGTATCTGATGAATTTTCGGTTTTTGGCTTTTCATACTTCCGGTAAACGATCTCACCAATTTCAAAATTAATGGGTTCGGAAAAAACAGGACCGTCAAATGTAAAGGTATGGAATTCACCATTTTCTCCACATACATCTACATTTTCAGGCAAATCATTTATAAAATCCTGATCTATAATCCGGCCAACAAAACTTTTATCCAAATAGCGTTCATTTACACAAACCACAATAGTCTTAAAACCTAATTGTATAAATTCCTGAATTAATTCTTCCGATGGGATTTTCCAGATTGGAAAAACGCCTTCAAAACCAATTTTTGCGAGCTGAACTTCACGATACTTTCGCAAATCTTCTAAAAATATATCACCAAAAACAGAATGGGTAATTCCTTCTCTTTTTAATTCGGTTAAGGTTTGTATCATTATATTTTCGTAAACTTCCATTGTTGGCATTTCAGGAATCTGCATGATTTTTAATGGCAAACCAATGCTTTTGGCTTGTGCTTCAAGTAATTCGACACGAACGCCGTGCATTGAAATTCGCTGAAACTGCTCATTGACGCTTGTCAGCAAATATTCAATTTTATAATCACGATTTTGTAAAATTTTATACAGACTAAGAGCATAATCTTTTCCGCTGCTCCAGTTAAATATGGCCTTGATTGGTTTTGACACGATTTTGAAATTTGTATAGTAAACATACAAATTTCATTCGATTTGTTTATCAAACCTTTGTAACTTTGGAATTTTGGTATTAATTTATTTTCAATGAAATATATTCTTTTTTTTATAAGCTGTTTTTCTTTTGCACAGCAAACCCAATTTGTTGATTTTAAATCAGTTTCGGCTCAATTAAAATTAAATGCTCAGGAAAAATCACTTTCCGGTTCTATAGACTACGCTTTTGATGTGCTGCAACCCACTGATACCATTAAAATTGATGCGAAAAACATGGAATTCACACAAGTGAAAATAGATGGAAAAGAAGTGATTTTTGTAAATACCGGGAAAGAATTAAAGATTGCTTATAATTTTCAAAAAGGCAAAAACCACCTGACTTTTGAGTATTCGGCTAAACCAAAACAAGCCTTGTATTTTGTTGCTATTGAGAATTCGGAAGTACAAATCTGGACGCAGGGGCAGGGCAGGTACACAAGCAATTGGTTTCCGAGTTTTGATGATGTAAATGAAAAAGTGATTTTTAATCTCGGAATTACGTATGATGCAGCATATCAGGTAATTTCTAACGGAGTTTTACAAAATAAAACAGAAAACAACAATCAGTTTCACTGGCAATACGGAATGAAAAATCCGATGAGTTCGTATTTGCTAATGCTGGCGATTGGTAAATTTGATAAAAAACAATTGCAGTCAAAATCCAGAATTCCGTTAGAATATTATCTGGAAAATAAAGACGCAGACCGTTTTGAACCGACTTATCGATATTCAAAACGCATTTTTGATTTTCTGGAAAAAGAAATAGGAGTAAAATATCCCTGGGAAATTTACAGGGAAATTCCTGTTCGTGATTTTCTTTACGGGGGAATGGAAAATACGACTTCAACATTATTTACAACCCGTTATGTGGTGGACTCTACAGGTTTTACAGACAGAAATTACACAAATGTCGATGCACACGAACTGGCACATCACTGGTTTGGAGATTTGATTACCGCTCAAAGCAGTACACATCACTGGCTTCAGGAAGGTTTTGCAACTTATTATGCTTTACTTGCCGAAAGGGATATTTTTGGAGATGATTATTTTTATTCCAAATTATATGAAACGGCACAGCAGATTAAGTTTGCGTCAAGGACAGATTCAATTCCGGTTTTGAATGCAAAAGCAAGTTCGCTGACTTTTTATGAAAAAGGGGCGTGGGCATTGTTTGTTCTTCATGAATCAATTGGAGACAAGGCTTTCAAAAAAGCAATCAAAAGTTACCTGAAAAAATATGCCTATCAAACCGTAAATACGGAGAATTTCTTTGATGAAATAAGGAAAGTTTCTGATTTTGACCTGGTTCAGTTTCAGAAAACATGGCTGGAATCGGTTGCTTTTGATACCCCGGCTGCAAATGCTTTATTGAGTAAAAATAAAGCAATTCAAATTCGACTGGAAGTAGATAAATTAAAGAAAATACCTTTGCCTGAAAAAAAGGATTTTTTAATCAAAACGCTAAAATCAGATGTATATCATACTGTAAAAGAAGCGATTGTTGACCAGGTTCAGACTGAAAAATATGAAGCTAAAAAAGAACTTTTACAGCTTGCAATGCATACCAATAATTTGCAGGTTCGTCAGGCAGTTGCTGGTACGCTTAGTCAGATTCCGGAAGATTTCAGAACTGAATATGAAACTTTATTAGATGATAAATCGTATCAGACACAGGAAATTGCTTTATACTATTTATGGAAAAACTTTCCTGATCACCGGACAGCATACTTAAATAAATCAAAGAACTGGATTGGTTTCAACGACTATAATCTTCGAACTTTGTGGCTTTCACTGGCATTATCAACTCCGGATTACAGTGAAAATCCCGAAACTCTGATTTCTGAATTAATTGCTTTTTCTTCAACCAAATACGAAGCCACCACACGGCAAAATGCACTGGAGAAACTAATTGCTTTTAAACTGATTAACGATCAGGTTTTGAGTAATTTAGTGAATTCTACTACCCATCATATGTGGCAGTTTTCGAAATTTGGAAGAGATTCTATTAGAATTTTATTAAAAAATTCGGAAATGCGTGCGTCGTTTGAAAGAATTTTGCCTAATTTGACCCCCGATGAACAGTTCCAGTTAAATCGTTTGCTAAAAGAATGATTTTGTTAAAAATTACTCATCAACCCCAAAACAAAAAAATACCTACATTAAGTTTATGAGAGCATTGGTTATTTCCGGTGGCGGCAGTAAAGGCGCATTTGCCGGTGGTGTCGCACAGTATTTAATAGAAGAAAAAAGGCACGAGTACGATATGTATTTAGGAACTTCGACAGGAAGTTTATTAATTCCGCATTTGGCTCTTGGGCATATTAAAAAAATTCATTGGGTCTATACAAATGTAACGATGAATAAAATCTTTAATATTTGCCCTTTTGTGGTAAAAGTTAAAGACGGAATTGATATTGTTACCATCAACCACTTTAATGTTTTACGTCAGTTTTTTAAAGGAAAAAGAACTTTTGGCGAAAGTAAAGGCTTGCAGAAATATATCAAAAGCAACTTTTCACTGTCTGATTTTAATAAACTCAAAAAACTAAATTCGGATGTCATTGTTACCGTTACCAATTTAACCAAAAACGAAGCAGAGTATAAATCGGTAAAAGAGTGCAGTTACGAAGAATTTTGTGACTGGACCTGGATTTCCAGTAATTATATTCCGTTTATGAGTTTGGTAACCAAAAATAATTATGAATATGGCGACGGAGGATTTTCCAGTTTAGTGCCAATCCGTGAAGCTATAAATCGTGGTGCTACCGAAATAGACGTTATTATTCTCGAAACAGAAGTCAATACAAGCAAAATGGTAATTGGTAAAAACCCGTTTTCACTGATGATCGATTTGTTTAGAATTGCACTGGATCAGGTTGAAAAACACGATATTGCTATAGGAAAACTTATGGCAAACAATAAGAATGTGAAACTTAACTTATACTACACCCCGACAAAATTAACGGATAATGCTCTGATTTTTAACAAAGAAGTCATGAAAGAGTGGTGGGAACAAGGTTATGAGTATGCTCAGAATAAATCTGAAGTGATGAGTGATAACAAATAAATTCATTCTTTAAAATAGTAAAATAGAAAAGGTCGTAAAGTTATTTATTTACGACCTTTTCTATATTAGGAAAGTCCCAGTTGCGGTACTAAGAGACTTTTATGTTTTTCTTTATCAAAGAGACGGAGATAAAAATAACCAGTACCTGCAACACCCATCATAAGTCCTGGGGTGTAATGTCCTGTACTTAATCCTGTTGACCACTGAATATTATTATCCTGATATTTGCTAATGCCGGCATTTCCTACGGCTTCTGCAAGTTGTTGGTATTCAGTTCCTCCACAATCAAGGATAATGTCGGCATTTCCGGCTATACCATGACAGATAGAGTAATTGGTATTGCTGAGATTTTCTATCAGACTATTATAAATAGATTTGGATGTGGTAGTCAGGGCAGTATTCATTTCATTTGTAAAAACCTGATCAGGGTAAAGCTGATTGGCTTTTAATCTGGATATTGTGATACCGGGTGCGCCATGACACCATGCAATACTGCATATATTTCCTGTAGAAACCGAAGTTACATCATCTCTGAAATCCGGCCAGTTTTGCTGTGAGACATCAAAAGACTGACGCTCATAATTAAAGCCACCTTCTGCACCTTCTAAAAAAGTCTGATTTCCCGTTACCTGATACAATTGCAACAATGCCAAAGCTATTCCCGACGAACCGTGTGAGAAACCTGTCAGATTCTTTTTGGAAGGCACTGTTGCCCAGGACCAGACGTTATTATTTTTAACTGCGGCATTACATAGTAAATGGCCTAAAGCAATAGCCTTATCAAGAAACGCCTGCTGTCTGAACGTTGTATAGCAATCTAAAAGAACAGGTATTGTTCCGGCTGCACCACTGATAATATCAATTTCATATGATTGAAGAGATTCAGAAGGAATGCTATTCAGTAAATCGATTCCATCTTTTACCCAATCTTCCCTTTCCATTTCTTTTCCTATTTTTATCAGAGCAGCAGCAATTCCCGGTTTTCCCGCATAGAAACCATGATTGATAGCATCGTACATAGTTGATTTGACTTGTTCTATACTGCCTTCTATCGTTTTAAGTAAAATCGGGTCTTTTTTTTCCTTGTATAAAGCATTCAAAAACAAAGCAATACCGGCAGTTCCGGAATACACATCAGGGCCAAAGGTCTTCATGACAGGTTGATAAGTACCATCCAAAGGTTCAAATGAATACCCTTGCCACGTACAGGATTTATTATGCCAAATACTACTTTTCATTAAATGACAGCCAATATTCCAGGCAGTTTCAAGAAAATTATTTTTGTCGGTCTGGTTCATGGTATTTTTTTTTAATTGAATATTATTTTTGATCCCTTATTAAGGTAAGTTGCTTTTGGGCTTATTCCTCTATTGCTAAATGCGGTTGTAATTTCATTTAGAATTGCATTTGCATCCTGATTTTTTGATGCTGTTTGTAGTAAAGTTTCCGCTATAATTGCTGCCCGGTTCATTCCGAAACTTTCATATTCGTTTGGACTTTCGGCTATACCAACACCTTTTGCATAAGCGTAGGCAAAAAGCGGGACATCTTCCTCAAGATATTCTTTCATTTCTTCACAAATTTCAGGCAAAATCATATTAATGATAGAAAGCATTGAATCTTCTATGTACAACACAGCGGCATCACGACGGAAATAAAAATTAGGATGATTAAGACATTTAAAAAGGAAAGGAATATTATAATGATTTAGTTTGCTGGTAACAGCATTAACAAGAACAGCTGCGCCTTCACTGGTGCAATTCCAGTAAATACGGGTTAATTTTTGTGATGCATTAAAATACTGATTGCTGAAAACATAATAAAAAGTGGGTTGCCTGTATTTGTCTTCTTTTGGAAATAATACCGTTACAATTTGTCCAGTTTCTGCTGTTGCACCTGCAGGTATATTTAATAATGCAGATGCCGCAACAATTCGAATTTCGGTCTCTTTTGCAATTTCTAAATAGCCGTTGGGATAAATACTTTTTACTATCCAGTTCTCTTCAGTCTTATTTTTACTATGATTATTTTGTGATAACATCTCTGTAAAAGCATCATCAGTTTCGGTGAAATCAAATTGTCTGTTGTCTGTTCCTGATTGACAACTTTCTTTTAAAGCATAACATTCAGAATACAGTATACTGGTAAGATAGGATAGTTTATTTTCAGAGGTAACCGCATACTGTTTGTTTCGAAACGTTATAAACGCGTCTGAAATATGTAACTGACTAATAAGCCGTGTAAGTTCGTTAATAATGACTTTATCCTGGAACATAATCATACACTTTTATATTAAACAATTCATTTAATGCAACAATTGGATCATTCATAATATTAAAAGCAAGCTGAATACAGCGCATATTATTGGCTTCTATTTTTGAATTATAAGTTATGCCTTCGACACTGGTCTGAATAATTCTTGCCGCTGTGAATTGCATAACTTTAATTAAAAAAGTGGTATAATAAGATTCTGGATACTCTTTTAATTGCATGTATTTATAAAGAAATGCCTGAGCTGATGATTGTGTGTTTTTAAGATCATAAGGTTGCATATACTCTGGTAATTTATAACTGGAAGGATCATTATTGTCGAAACCAAGGAGCCATACTGTAATATACGATTGCATTAAACCAGCTACATCCCACATAGGGTCTCCAATATCAGCTAATTCCCAATCGATTAGTTTTTGTGTGAAACCTCCATTATCTTCAATAGTTAAAAAATTAATCCATTTAATGTCTCCGTGTATGAAGTGCGTGTATTGCCAGGACGTGGCTAAATCAATTAATGTGTTTTGCAATACATGGTTTTCCTTAATTAACTGAATGATATTTGCACTGAATTCATTATTTAAAAAAAACTGATTAGCATTATATTTATCCAGTTGCAAAACCCAGGGCAATGTCTTTGGTAATTCAGAAATATCTGTTTTGGAATCCGGAATAATATGGCATTCTGATAATATTGTGGCTTGCTCGTAAGCGAGATTAATGTCAAAGTTTTTTGTAAGCATATAATATTCATGTAAGTTTCTGGCATTGTATAAAAGCTCAGTAATCACAATATTATTTTCATCATCATAATCTAAAAGTTCAGGAGCGAAAGACGCTATTGACGCAAACTCAGAACTATTTTTAAAGAAATTATAGGTATTTATTTCCCTTAGAAATAAATTATTAGATACCAAATCAGTATCCATTTGTTTTACAAATAGAGAGTTATGCGGCTGAACTAAAATTTTCATAATATTGTTTCTCGTTTTTACCGGATGAACCATAAAACGACCTTTAACAACATCATCTTCATTTATAAGTTGACGCTTATGTAAGTACTGATATACAGATTCGGGTGTTAATCGCATAATGTTAGTTTTAAAGTTTAAAAACAATCGCAGGACTTTTAAGGTCCTGCGATTTTTAAAAATGGATGGTTAACAAATGAATGGTATTCCTGTACATGATACAGTAGGCACACATTGGCTAATTGGCAATGTTGGAATTGCTGCAGTATTTGCCTGCTGTTGTTGTTGCAAGCAAATAGGAGATATTCCTGTACATGATACTGTAGGTATACATTGGCTAATTGGCAATGTTGGAATCGCCGCAGTATTTGCCTGCTGTTGTTGTTGCAAACAAATAGGAGATATTCCTGTACATGATACTGTAGGTATACATTGGCTAATTGGCAATGTTGGAATTGCTGCAGTATTTGCCTGCTGTTGTTGTTGCAAACAAATAGGAGATATTCCTGTACATGATACTGTAGGTATACATTGGCTAATTGGCAATGTTGGAATTGCTGCAGTATTTGCCTGCTGTTGTTGTTGCAGACAAATAGGAGATATTCCTGTACATGATACTGTAGGTATACATTGGCTAATTGGCAATGTTGGAATCGCTGCAGTATTTGCCTGTTGTTGCGCAGCACAAATGAAAGGTATTCCTGTGCAAGATGCTGTCGGTATACATTGACTGATCGGTAATGTAGGTATTGCTGCACTATCTGTAGCAACTCCTGGCTTGCATGCCATTGGCACAGTCGGCCAACAAACTACTGAATGTGGTGGTCCTGCATTCAAATATCCTGTATTGACCTGAGCAGCACTGCAAATGAAAGGTATTCCTGTGCAAGATGCTGTAGGTATACATTGGCTAATTGGTAATGTAGGTATTGCAGCTGCATTTGCTCCAACGCTGTGTTGTTGAGAACAGATAGGAGAAATACCCGTACAAGATGCTGTAGGTATACATTGACTTATTGGCAATGTTGGTATACCAGCAGAGGCTGCTTCTGGTGCTTGTTGTGAAAGGCATATAGCAGGAATAGTTGTACAAAGTGTAACTGTAGGAATCAAGCACTGCCAAGGCATTGTTGGTAATATCGTAACAGGTTTTCCCGTTTCTTGTGGAGAGCAAATAGGAGATATACCTGTACAAGATACAGTTGGTATACACTGGCTGATCGGTAATGTAGGTATTGCTGCCTGATTGTTTAAATAATTACTATAAATATCTCCTTTTAGTAAAGAAGATCCGGAATGATCATCACATTGGCAAGGTGCATTTAACGATCCACTTGCGTGAAGTGTTAACAGACTTACAAATTGACTATCATCTATATCACTTTGGATACCAGCAAGTAATAGAGGAACTGTAAATGTATGACTATAGTTAAAACATTTCCATCCAAGGAACGGAACATCAATGCATGGATTCAGACCTAAATCAAAACTAAAAACACCACCGGCTTCATTGAAGTTAGTGATGCTCACTGTAATTTTGAATTTGCTAAATGGCTGCCATGTAAAGCTTGTATTGGTGTTAAAGCTGAAACTTTTACTTACACTTCCAAAAGGAGTTTTTAATCCTATCGTAATTGTAACCTGACCTTTTACGGCACTGGCAGAGATACACGCACTACAACCCAGGAATGAGGGCGTACACCACTCTGAAGCGGCAAGGCTATCGTACCCTTCGTACACAGCCCCGTTTTCTACGTTTGAAATTTTAGACATAATTTAATGGTTGATTAGATACCTACTCTTTTTCAGGGTTTTTCGGTTTTCTTCCCTATGTTTTGGTGGGGTTGCTTATCGTTATAATACTGATTGACAATATTTTTAATTTGCGATGTCATGTAAGCACATGTTGGTTTTATTGTCGTAAATCATTTTATTTGATAAGCCGAATAATTAATAATGCTAGCTTTTAATTTATTATTCGGAAATAAAATTACCTGGCTAATTAGCCTTGTAGGGAAGAAATGGCATGAGCAGGAAATTCTATGTCATGAAAGAAGAGAAATAGGGCATAAAAAAAATACCCTTCCAAATAATGAAAGGGTATAATATAAAATAGTTGTTTAACTAATTGTTATTTAGTTATTTATGTATTTTATTGAAGAAGCAAAGGTATCAGAAAGTAAATTTGTTACCACAATTCGGCAACCTCATTTTTGATGTAACCTAAAGCAGCATTGCTTGGAGATTGTTTTTCTAATAAATCGTTTAAAATCACTTCACGCAATTTGTCTGCGCTGTCAACTCTTTCGCTCATTGCTGCTTTACGAATCATTTGAATCGTAGAGTTTTTTGCAGTGGTAATAATCGTCCAGCATTCATCAGACATATAAATTTGCTGCGTAAGATTATGTTCAAATTCCTGCTCAATCTGGTCAATTACAAAATTCTCATAATCATGTTTTTCAGTAGAAATAGGCGTAATTCTGATCAGTAATTTAGTAAGATTGATACGCTCCAAAAACAAAGTCATACGCTCGTAAGCCTGCAAGCGTATCGGAAGAGATTCTTTATGAGCCTGTTTGTTTAATAAAAAAGCCCGCTTTCTGTCATTGTTCTTAATATGTAATTCAAAAAAACTGTAAGCCACAAATCCGGTAACAATGGCTGGCAAAGTATAACTTGCTAATTCTATAATTCTCGTAAAATCCATTCTTGTAAATTTTTCAACAAAAATATACTTTTTGAGGAGAAATCCACTTTAAATTTATTGTAATAAATAAAAGGGAAGTTTACTTTTGCATGCAACATTATAAACCGACCGAAACCAATCATAAATGGATTCATATATTATAATTTTACTTTGTTTAGCGGCTTTTGCTGCAGGATTTATTGATGCCATTGTTGGTGGTGGCGGATTAATCCAGACGCCAATGGGGTTAATCTTATTACCTAATCTCCCAGTTTCTACAGTTATTGGCACCTTGAAAATCCCGGCTTTTAGCGGTACGGCTTTTGCTGCTTTTCAATATCTTAAGAAAGTAGTGATTCAATGGAAGTTGCTTTTAATAATGATGTGCTTAGCCGTTCCTTCAGCGTTTTTGGGGTCTACTATTTTGACTTTGGTAAGCAATGATTTTATGAAACCGCTTTTGCTTGTGGTTTTATCTTTATTATTCATATATACATACGCCAAGAAAAACTTCGGACAACATGTTGCCAAAGATCATTCAGCTAAAACACAAATTATTTATGCCGTTATTATTAGTGTAATTGTTGGTTTTTATGACGGATTTATTGGTCCCGGAACGGGCAGCTTTTTTGTAGTGGCTTTTATTGCGCTTTTAGGTTTTGATTTTCTTCACGCTTCCGCGAATGCTAAAATGGTCAATCTGGCGACAAATTTTGGCTCAATTTGTTTGTTTATGATCAAAGGAAAAATCATCTGGTCAATAGCAATTCCAATGGCGGTAAGTAACGGACTTGGTGGCTGGGTTGGTGCTAAACTGGCGATCAATAAAGGAAACGGATTTATCAGGATTTTCTTTTTGGTTGTTGTCGTTGGAACACTGATTCGCTTTGCGTACGACGTGTTTTTTAAGTAAGGTTATGAGATACTAAGATTCCGGACTACTAATTTTTTTTAACTTATTTTTCTACTAAATATCATTTTATTAGATTATTTTTGTTAAATAATAATACAGAAAATATCATTTAATGATAGAAATAGTCCAAAATTACGAGAATTACATTTGTAGTTTACCAGAATTGATTAGTAAATCTTATTATAAAGCTGAATTTTTTATGCAAAAATTAGGCTTAAAACATGCAACTTATTATCGGAAATTAAAATCGAATAGTTTTACGCATCAAGAAGTGAAATTAATTACGACCTTATTGTTTCCTGAAGAAATTTTAATGCAGGAATTGAAAAAAAGCGAAGAAGATATTAAAGCCGGCAGAACTATTGATTTTGAAGATTTCAAACAAAAACTAAGAGCTAAGTATAACATCTAATTCAGCTGGATTCCTTTTATTATCCCAGAATAGAACTATGTATATTTCTTCTTGTTCGATTATATAAAATAAATAAACTTGATTTGATATAAGAAACTTGCGAAAGGAAGTTTTTTTATACCTTGAACCGATAAGATTGTTTTGTACAATCATCTCTATCGTTTCAATAGTTTGCTTCGAGAATTTAGCTGATTTAGAATCATTATATTTACTAATAATTTGAAAATAAGTCTTTTCAGCAATTTCGGTTAATTTTACTTTCATTATTAGTTTATAAGTTGTACAAATATAAAAGGTTTTTAAAAATTAAAGAATTTTCTTTCAAAATATTCAAAGAAAACAAATTGTTTAATTCTAGCCCCGATAGAGGCGATATCCTCGCAGAGATAAAGCCGAAAGCGGGAAACCATGTTTAATAAAAAGCCTGTTTTTTGGCTTCAAAAAGTAAAAAACTTAGCTGCTTAGAACCTCAGAAACTTAGTAGCTAATTAGAGGATTAATTCTTATTTTTGCCTAAAAGGAGAAAACTTCATGCATAAATATATAGACCAGCTCAACGAAGCGCAACGAGAACCCGTTTTACAAAAGGACGGGCCAATGATTATTATTGCTGGTGCAGGTTCAGGAAAGACACGTGTTTTAACGATTAGAATTGCTTACCTGATGCATCAGGGTGTTGATGCATTTAATATTTTGTCGCTGACTTTTACCAACAAAGCGGCAAGGGAAATGAAACACAGGATTTCTGATATTGTTGGACCAACTGAAGCAAAAAATCTTTGGATGGGAACTTTTCACTCGATTTTTGCACGTATTCTTCGTTCAGAATCAGAGCATTTGGGTTATCCGTCCAATTTTACAATTTATGATTCCCAGGATTCTGCGAGATTGATTTCTTCCATTATAAAAGAAATGCAATTAGATCGTGATATCTACAAACCAAAGCAGGTTTTAGGCAGGATTTCGAGTTACAAGAACAGTTTGATTACCGTAAAAGCATATTTTAACAATCCTGAACTGGTTGAAGCCGATGCTATGGCAAAAAAACCAAGACTGGGAGATATTTATCAGCAATATGTTGAAAGATGTTTTAAGGCCGGAGCAATGGATTTTGATGATTTATTATTGAAAACCAATGAATTACTGACTCGTTTTCCGGAAGTATTGGCTAAATATCAAAATCGTTTCCGCTATATACTGGTTGATGAGTACCAGGATACGAATCACTCTCAGTATTTGATTGTAAGGGCTTTATCTGATAAATTCCAGAATATTTGCGTGGTTGGGGACGATGCGCAGAGTATCTACGCCTTCCGTGGAGCGAATATCAATAATATCCTGAATTTTCAAAAGGATTATGAAGGGGTAAAGACATTTCGATTAGAACAAAATTACCGCTCCACCCGAAATATTGTTGAAGCAGCGAATACCATTATTGATAAGAATAAAACCAAACTGGATAAAATTGTCTGGACAGCCAATGATTTTGGCCCAAAGATTAAAATTCACCGCAGTTTGACCGATGCAGAAGAAGGACGTTTTGTGGCAAGTACGATTTTTGAACAGAAAATGCAAAATCAGCTTCACAATGGTTCTTTCGCTATTTTGTATCGTACAAATGCGCAATCCCGTGCCATGGAGGATGCGTTGAGAAAACGAGATATCCCGTACAGGATTTATGGCGGATTATCATTTTATCAACGTAAGGAAATTAAAGATGTTTTATGCTACCTGCGTTTGGTAATCAATCCAAAAGACGAAGAAGCATTAATTCGTGTCATCAATTATCCGGCACGCGGAATTGGAGATACTACTGTTGAAAAGCTGACCATTGCAGCGAATCATTACAAACGCTCGATTTGGGAAGTAATGGTAAATATTGACAAAATCGACCTGAAATTAAACTCAGGAACCAAACAAAAACTGAATGATTTTGTGACCATGATTCAGAGTTTTCAGGTTATTGACCAAAATCAGGATGCTTTTTATATTACCGATTATGTAGCTAAAAAAACCGGCTTAGTTCAGGAATTAAAGAAAGATGCTACTCCGGAAGGAATGGCAAAAATCCAGAATATCGAAGAACTTTTGAACGGTATAAAAGACTTTACGGAAGGACAAAGAGAAATAGACGGAGCAAGAGGTGCCTTATCTGAATTTATGGAGGATGTAGCACTTGCAACCGATTTAGATAAAGATACCACAGATGAAGATCGTGTGGCATTAATGACGATTCACTTAGCAAAAGGACTTGAGTTTCCTCATGTTTTTGTTGTCGGGATGGAAGAAGATTTATTTCCTAGCGCCATGAGTATGAGTACAAGAAGTGAGTTGGAAGAAGAGAGACGTCTGTTTTATGTGGCGCTGACCCGCGCAGAACATCAGGCTTATCTAACGTATGCACAATCAAGATATCGTTGGGGAAAACTTACAGATAGTGATCCATCAAGGTTTATTGAAGAAATTGATCCGCAATATTTGGAATACTTAACGCCTGCTGAAAGCAATTATCGATATAAACCAATGATAGATAGTGATATTTTTGGAGATATTGATAAGTCTAAATTGCGATTGGCAAAACCGGTAGGAGGAACCCCGCCCAAACATATCACTGATAACGAGCCAAGGCCGGATTTAAATATCCGTAAACTTAAGCCTGTATCAGGAAATGCGCCAATTTCTACAAATGCAAATTTATTTGACAGTAAACTTACTGTTGGAAATGTCGTTATGCACGAACGCTTTGGAAAAGGTGAGGTAGTAAATTTAGAAGGAGTTGGTGCTGATAAAAAAGCAGAAATCAAATTTGAAGTCGGAGGTATTAAGAAACTTTTACTGAGGTTTGCAAAATTAGATATAGTTGGATAGTATGAATACACTATTATGCTGTTTAATATTTTTAGTTTCTTTTAGTGTTTGTGGACAATCAGAGATAGTAATAAAAAAAAATGATAAAAAATTAGTTGGATATTGGAAAGGAGCTGAGTTTGATGATGAAACACTGATCCAAACAAAATACTGGACTATTAATAGAGAAGAAAATGGAAATTACTTTATTGTATTTACATCATTTATTGATTGTAAAATAAAAGTTTGGAATGAAAGAGGAACTTGGTGGACAGATAATGATAAATATTATCAATTAAATTCGAGAACTCATATTTTAACTGTAATCAATTATAGTTTTTCTAATGTTAATGAGGTGTTTTTTTCTGAAAAACCGTCAGATGCAAAAGTTGAAAATAATGATGTTTACTATTTTGAAGGTTTAATAGATTATTAAAGACTTGATTAGTTAATGTCCTAAATATAAATTACGTTTTGGAAAACGTCTGTCACTCTGAATAAAGTCTAAGAGCTTATTAACTTACGGGGTTAACTCAGCCTGACAGAAGTGAAACCTGAAACAAATCAAACTTTAAACAAAAAAACAGAATGGCCGAATTTATAAAAATATATCCCGATAAACCCAGTGAAGCTGCAATTGCAAAAGTGGTAAAAGTGCTTCAAAATGGTGGTTTGGTTATTTATCCAACAGATACTGTTTACGGTTTAGGTTGTGATATAACCAATTCAAGGGCTTTAGAAAAAATTGCAAAAATTAAAGGAGTAAAATTAGAGAAAGCTAATTTCTCATTTATTTGTCATGATCTGAGCAATCTTTCAGATTATGTACGACAAATTGATACAGCTACTTTTAAAATCTTAAAGAGAGCTTTACCCGGGCCTTATACTTTTATTTTGCCTGGAAATAATAATTTGCCAAAAGAGTTCAAAAAGAAAACAACAGTCGGAATTCGTGTTCCGGATAATAATATCATCCTGGAAATTGTACGACAATTAGGAAATCCGGTTGTGTCAACTTCGATACGTGATGAGGATGATGTAATTGAATACACTACAGATCCTGAATTGATTTTTGAAAAATGGCAAAACCTTGTAGATCTGGTAATTGATGGTGGTTATGGAGATAATGTTGGTTCAACAATCATAGATTTATCAGAACATGAACCTGTTATTGTCAGAGAAGGAAAAGGAGATATTGATATTTTGTAAAAAAAAACCTAAATAGTGTAAAGGTTTTAAAAATATTAACTAACTTTAGTTAAGTTAAAATTTAGTTAGTTAATTGAAAATAATGCTATTCTTGATTTATATTTAATTGGTTATTAAAAAAGTTAAGGATACATAAAAGCAGGTCATTAGACCTGCTTTTTCTGTATTATAAAGTATTTAAACCTTAAATTATTTTTGTTGTTTTTTCATTTCTTTTTCAATCATATCATAGAACTGATCGATTTTTGGCATAACAACAATACGTGTTCTTCTGTTACGGGCTTTGTTTTCTGCAGTATCATTTGCTACTAATGGAACATATGAACTTCTACCTGCAGCAATCAATTTAGCCGGATTAACACCTAGTTCTCCTGATAATACACGAACGATAGAAGTAGAACGTTTAACACTTAAATCCCAGTTGTCTAACAAAACACCATTACTTTTGTACGGTACGTCATCTGTATGACCTTCAACCATACATTCGAAATCTGGTTTGTCATTTACAACTTTTGCAACTTTAGCTAAAACAGATTTTGCTTTATCGCTTACATCATAACTACCACTTTTAAATAATAGTTTATCAGCGATTGAAATAAATACAACTCCTTTTTCAACATTGATTTCGATATCCGGATCATTAATACCAACAGCTCCTTTTAGACTTGTTACCAAAGCTAAAGTTACACTGTCTTTTTTAGTTAAAGCATCCTGAAGTCTTGATATTTTCAAGTCTTTTTCTTTTAAACTTTCAAGAGATTTTTCAAGATTTTCAGCACCTTTAGTAGTTAAAACTGTTAAATCTTTAGAACTGTTTATTAAGTCTTGATTATGTTGTTTGTAGCTTTCTGCTGTAGCTGCCAGACCTGCTTTTTCTTCAAGGCATGAATTAAGTTTTACAGTACAAGAATTTAATAAGTCTTGAATCTCTTTGTTTTTAGCTTCCAAAGCTGCGTATTCTTTTTTTGAAACACACGAAGTTAAAGCCATTAATACTGATAGTGCAATTACTATTTTTCTCATAATTTAAATTTAATTTTAGACGTTATTTACAAATTTAGTTTTTAATATTTTGAATACTGTTAAAGATTTCTTTAAATAAAGTCAATTTCTTTATGTAATATAAGTAAACGATACTTTTTACAGTATAGTATTGTTGAATCTGGAAATCCTTTCTTTTTCTTATATACTTTAAAGATATACAATAAAATGAAAAATGGGCATGTAATACCGCATAAGTATGCCTGAATTTACCTTGTGTAAGAAAACGGATACCTGCAATTCCATCTAAAACCATACGGAAGAAAATGATGAAAAAAAGGTCTTTTTTGGGAAGGTTTTTCACCAGCATTAATAAGGAATTCCTAAAGTTCAAATACGTTTTTTTAGGATTGCTCTGATTCAGCGTTGCACCACCAACATGATAAACAGTTGATTGTGAGTTGTATTTTATAACGTAACCTTCATTCAGCGCACGCCAGCATAAATCAATTTCTTCCTGATGGGCAAAAAAGGTTTCATCAAATCCTCCTAATTCATTGTAGACTTCTTTTCTAATAAAAAAGCAAGCTCCTGAAGCCCATGATAATTCACAATTATCATCATATTGTCCATTATCTTTTTCGACTGTGTCAAAAATTCGTCCGCGACAATAAGGATATCCATACTTATCAATAAATCCGCCTGCTGCACCGGCATATTCAAAATATTCCTTGTTTTTGAAATCAAGAATTTTTGGCTGAATTATTACAGTTTGTTTTTCGTTATCAAATGTTTCTATAATGGGCTTTAACCAATTTTCAGTGACTTCAATATCAGAATTGACCAAAGCATAAATTTCTTCATCTACATGCTGTAAGGCATCATTATAGCCTTTTGCAAAGCCATGATTGCCATCATTTCTGATAATTTTTACTGTGGGGAAATTTTTCTCGACGAAATGGATAGAATCGTCTGTTGATGCATTGTCTGCAACATAGATAGTGGCTTCTGCAGAAAATTGAATTACGGAGGGTAAAAACTGCTCTAATAATTTTACTCCGTTCCAATTTAAAATGACGACTGCTATTTTATTCAAGAGTACCTTTTTTTAATTTATAATTCTATTTTGTAATCCGGTAAGGATTGCAAAAATTCATATTTTTCATTTTCAAAATCCATCTGGCAATAATAATGGCTCAGACCATTCGTGACATTCAAAAACCGTGCCTTCATTGTCATATTATAACGGGCGATCTGGTCAAAAGTTGCCTGTGAAATTTTTACCTCGGGTGCTTTACATTCTACTAATATATGTATAGAACCATCAGGATTAAAGACTACGATATCGTATCTTTTTCGTAATTTATTGATGGTTAGAACTTTCTCTACATTTATTAGTGATTTGGGATATTTCTTCTCCTTCATTAAATAATGAACAACATGCTGACGAACCCATTCTTCGGGTGTCAGAATGATAAATTTTTTCCTTATTTCATCAAAAATAGACACTTTATTTTCGCTATTTTTGAATCGGAAAGTATAATTAGGAAAATTTAGTTTTAACATAAAGCAAAAATATAAAATAGTTTCAGGTTTCTCCCGAAGTCTCGCGATAAAGTTTCAGGTTTTGGAACTCAACCTGAAACATGAAACAAAAATATTGAATGGACGAAGTTGTAAAAATTGTTAATGATATCAAGGCCGGAAATATCATGCCTATCTATTTTTTGATGGGTGAGGAGCCATACTATATTGATAAATTATCTGAATATATTGAGCAGAACGTACTTTCGGAAGATGAAAAAGGGTTTAATCAAACGGTATTGTACGGCAGAGATGTTTCTGTTGAAGATATTGTTTCAACGGCAAAACGTTATCCAATGATGTCTGACCGTCAGGTTGTTATCGTAAAAGAGGCACAGGATTTATCAAGAAACATTGATAAAATTGAATCGTATGTCAATAATCCGATGAAAACGACAGTTCTTGTTTTTTGTTATAAATACAAGACACTCGATAAACGTAAAAAAGTAACGAAGTTATTAGCTCAGAATGGAATTGTTTACGAAAGCAAAAAATTATATGAAAATCAGGTTGGTGACTGGATAAAACGAGTTCTTGCCGGCAAAAAATATACAATTGATCCCAAAGCAAATGCTATGCTCGTAGAGTTTTTGGGTACTGATTTGAGTAAAATTAATAACGAACTTGAAAAACTTCAGATTATTTTGCCACAGGGAACCATGATTACGCCACAACATATTGAAGAAAATATAGGTTTTAGTAAAGATTATAATGTTTTTGAACTCCGAAAAGCGATTGGGGAAAGAAATCAGGTTAAAGCCTATAAAATCGCTGAAAACTTTGCCCATAATCCTAAAGAATATCCATTGGTTATGACAACCGGATTGGTTTTTGGATTTTTTGTACAGCTTTTAAAATACCACGGATTAAAAGATAAAAACCCTAAAAATGTGGCGGCTGCCATTGGCGTAAATCCTTATTTCTTAAAGGAATATGATTTGGCTGTAAAGAATTATCCAATGCGAAAAGTGAGCCAGATTGTTGGGGCTTTGCGTGATATTGATGTAAAAAGTAAAGGGGTTGGAGCAAATGCCCTGCCTCAGTCGGACTTGTTAAAAGAAATGCTTTACAAAATATTTAATTAAGCCGTTATAATTCACGATATTTGCATTTCTAAAATTAAATCACATTAAAAAATATTTATTTCAACTATGGGAATGAATAAAAATACCGTTTTAGGATGGGCTACTTTTATAATGGTACTTATGGGATTGTTACTTATAGGTCTTGGAGCTTTTAGATACAGAGATGTTTCCGGCTGGGGATTTGTAGCAGTTGGTGTTGGTTTTTTTGCCAATGCCTGGGTTTTTAATGCATTGAAAGGTAGAGTTTAAACAATTTCAATATCTATTGCAACAATCAATTACAGTAGAAAATCAATAAAAAATAATTATTAAAATTAAAAATAAATAGAATGTCAGACGATAAGAAAGTAATTTTCTCAATGCAGAAATTGAGTAAAACCTATCAGGGAGCAGACAAACCTGTGCTTAAAAATATTTACCTTAGTTTTTTTTACGGTGCTAAAATTGGTATTTTGGGACTTAATGGTTCAGGAAAATCTTCTCTTTTAAAAATTATTGCAGGAGTTGATAAAAATTATCAGGGTGATGTAGTTTTTCAGCCAGGATATACTGTTGGATATTTAGAGCAGGAGCCAATTCTTGATGATTCTAAAACAGTTATAGAAATTGTTCGCGAAGGAGCTGCAGAAACAATGGCAGTTTTAGAAGAGTACAATCAGATAAATGATTTATTTGGTCTTGAAGAAAATTACTCAGATCCAGATAAAATGGATAAGTTGATGGACCGTCAGGCAGCATTACAAGATAAAATTGATGCTCTTGGTGCCTGGGAAATCGATACAAAATTAGAAATTGCAATGGACGCTTTGCGTACGCCTGAAGGTGATACGCCTATTAAAAACCTTTCCGGAGGTGAGCGTCGTCGTGTAGCTTTATGTCGTTTGTTATTGCAACAGCCAGATGTATTGTTACTTGATGAGCCTACCAACCACTTAGATGCTGAATCTGTACTTTGGTTAGAGCAGCACTTGGCACAATATGCCGGAACTGTAATTGCTGTAACGCACGATAGATATTTCCTTGATAATGTTGCAGGCTGGATTTTAGAGTTAGACAGAGGAGAAGGTATTCCTTGGAAAGGAAATTATTCTTCATGGTTGGACCAAAAATCAAGCCGTATGGCTCAGGAAGAAAAAGTAGCTTCTAAACGCAGAAAAACATTAGAACGTGAGTTGGAGTGGGTTCGTCAGGGTGCAAAAGGACGTCAGACGAAACAAAAAGCCCGTTTACAGAATTACGATAAATTATTAAATGAAGACCAAAAACAACTGGACGAAAACCTGGAAATCTATATTCCGAATGGTCCTCGTTTAGGTACGAATGTTATCGAAGCTAAAAATGTTGCCAAAGCTTTTGGAGAAAAATTATTATACGATAATTTGAACTTTACTTTGCCGCAAGCCGGAATTGTTGGAATTATTGGACCAAACGGTGCTGGTAAATCTACTATTTTCAAAATGATTATGGGTGAACAAGCTACTGACAGCGGAGAATTTTCAGTTGGTGAAACGGTGAAAATTGCTTACGTAGATCAGTCTCACTCAAATATTGATCCGAATAAATCAATTTGGGAAAACTTTGCAGATGGTCAGGAATTGATTATGATGGGAGGAAAGCAGGTTAATTCAAGAGCTTATTTATCACGTTTCAACTTTGGCGGAGGTGAGCAAAATAAAAAAGTTTCCATGTTATCTGGTGGTGAGCGTAACCGTTTGCACTTAGCCATGACATTGAAAGAAGAAGGAAATGTACTTTTACTGGATGAGCCAACGAATGACTTAGATGTAAATACACTTCGTGCGCTTGAGGAAGGTTTAGAAAATTTTGCTGGTTGTGCTGTAATTATTTCTCACGACAGATGGTTCTTAGACAGAATCTGTACGCACATTTTAGCCTTTGAAGGAGATTCTGAAGTTTATTTCTTTGAAGGAAGTTTCTCTGATTATGAAGAAAATAAAAAGAAACGCCTTGGTGGTGATTTAACTCCAAAACGTTTGAAATACAGAAAATTGATTAGATAACTTTAGTTAATTTCAAATTTTTAAAATCCCAAATTCCAAATTGTAATAAATTTGAGTTTGGGATTTTTGTTTCTATTAGGCTTTTCCGTTTTGTTTGTCATTTCGACGAAGGAGAAATCTTCGCGAGAAGCTCGACAATGACAATATTGCGTAAAAATTGGAATTTACAAAAACTTAGCTTTCAATTCCGGAGTGGGAATCATACAGCTTTCTTTTTTACCGTACCAATTATATCTATTCTTTGCAACATAATCATAAATTCTGTCACTGATAAATATTGGCACAATTCTAAAAACCGGAATTAACTTCCAAAATCCGCCAAAGTTTTTGGCGATTTCAATAACTGCCGAAGATTTATAAAAATAAGCGGTCCCGGGATCATATAATATGATACTGTCCATTTTAGAAAAACTGATTCCAAGATATTTACAAATCGAAATACCCAATTCAGACTGTAGTGCTACAAACCTAAAAATATCTTTTTTGTCATGCTTAATGATATATTGTACAGCACTGTCACATAAATTGCAAACACCATCAAACAGGATTATCTTTTTGTTTTTTGGAAGGTCTATCATAAAAACATATCATTTATTTTCTCTATTGAAAAAATATTATTCATAATTTTTTTAAATCAAAAACAGTGTTCATAAATTATTTTTAAGCCATTTTTTAAAAATATCCATCTTTGTAATTATCTTTTTTGAAATACTTTCTTAAATCGTCTTATTTTAATTTTAGAGTAATTTTCATGATTTTCAAGGATGAAAAATCGTAATAAACACGGAAATTTATTTTTTTGCAGCTTCAACAAGTTCTAACTCATCCAAACTAACCTTAGAAGTAAAAATCCCGTAATTGACGGTTGCTTTATTTTTTTCGATTGAATCAATACTTCCAACCGATCTTCCGTCGAGCATTCTTACACGGTCACCGACTTTTAAGATTGGTTTTGGTTTCTCTATAACCGGTTTAAGTTTCTTTTCTTTTTTCTCTTTTCGAATTTCTTCGACTTTTACAGAAACTTCCGCGATAACTTCTTTTTTCTTTTCAATTATAGCTTTACTTTCCTTTGGAGTTGCTTTTTTACGTTTTGAGTTTTCAATCTCAACGATTTTCAAAAATTCACCAATCAGTTCTTTTTTATTTTTGTTGTTGAAATATTTCTCTGAAATGTCTTCAATTTTCTGACCAATGTAAATTGTCTTCTGGTTGCTGTCATATAGTTCCTGATAACTTTCAAGTTTTTGCTTGATTTTTACATTGATGTTTTCCATCTTTTTGCTTTCCTCACGTGCTCTGGTTTCTTCTTCTTTAAGATTGATGGAAGTTTTTTCCAGCTTCGAACGTTCTTTCTGAAGCGTTGCAATCGTTTTGTCAAAACGAACTTTTCCAACTTCGATTTTCTTTTTTGCACGATTTATTAATCCAAACGGAATTCCGTTTTTCAAAGCCACTTCAAATGTAAATGAACTTCCGGCCTGACCAAGAGCTAACTTATACATTGGCTCAAGCGATTTTTCATCAAACATCATATTTGCGTTTGTTGCAAAAGGCAATTCGTTTGCGAGAATTTTTAAGTTTGAATAATGCGTTGTAATAATTCCGAAAGCTTCACGATGATAAAATTCTTCAAGGAAAATTTCAGCCAGGGCCCCGCCTAATTCCGGATCTGATCCTGTACCAAATTCATCAATTAAAAACATGGTTTTCTTGTTGCATTTTTTCAAGAAATAATTCATGTTTTTTAATCGGTAACTATAAGTACTTAGGTGATTTTCAATAGATTGGTTATCTCCGATATCCGTCAAAATCCTGTCAAACAAGAAAGTTTCACTTCGTTCGTGAACAGGAATCAGCATTCCTGATTGCAGCATTAATTGTAGTAATCCAACCGTTTTAAGCGAAATTGTTTTTCCTCCCGCATTTGGTCCGGAAATAACAATTATTCTGTTATCTTGTTTTAATTCAATAGTTTGCGGATGCGTTACTTCGTTTTTTTGTTTATTATTTAAGTACAAAATCGGATGGTACGCTTCTCTGAAAAATAATCTTCTTTCTTCGGTAATTGCCGGCAGAATTCCGTTGATTCGGTTAGCATATTTTGCTTTACCGGCAACAACATCAATATCGCTTAAGAAATCCTGATACTCAATTAGCAAAGGCAAAAATGGTCGGATTGCGTTTGATAATTGTTTCAGAATTCTGGTGATTTCTTCTTTTTCTTCGTACTCCAGGTTACTTAATTCACGAGAATATTGCAATGTGGCTTCAGGTTCGATATAGGCAATACTTCCGGTTTTGGAACTTCCTAAAATAGAGCCTTTTACTTTTCGTCGGTACATGGCTAAAACCGCTAGAACTCTGCGGTTTTGTACAAAACTCTCTTTAATATCATCTAAATAACCAAGGCTGTTATTGTGCGTAAGTGCCACTCCAAAGCTTTGATTTACTTTTCCACGAACAATATTCATGTTTTGGCGAATACTCAAAAGGGCAGGAGAAGCATTGTCTTTTATTTCTCCGTATTTATCTACAATAGCATCAATTAGGGTTACAATATCTTTTGTATATTCTACTCTTGAAGCTCTTGCATTTAGGTTTGGATAATAATCATCAAATTTTTTAAGGAAATTCAAAAGAAAATTTGATGTTGACGAAAGTGTAGCAATTTTTCTAAAACTACCGACTTCCAGGAAACTATCTTCAATTGCCAGGAATTTGATTTCATTCGTAATAGCATCAAAACCGTGATTCGGAATTGCGTTATTATTCTGAAACGATGAAACATACTCAGATGTCTGCATCAAAGCCTGCATCAGAGTTTCTTTATCTTTAAATGGAGTTATATTTAAGGCTTTTTCTTTTCCGATATCAGTATTACATCCTGCTGAAATGGTTTCAAGAACCGTTGGAAATTGTAAATCCTGTAATGTTTTTTCTGTAATGCTAATCATTTAATTTTTATAACAAAGTATACACAAAAGTACAAAAACTATATGATTGAATTCTACAAACGGTATACCTAAATTTTATTGTCAGGCGAATATGATTTTATTAGAAAATTTCCGAATTTAGCCTAAAAAAAATATGGACGTTAAAATGCATGATTCGTGGAAACCGGTTTTGAATGAAGAATTTGAAAAACCATATTTTAATGAATTAATTGCTTTTGTAAAATCAGAATATACTACTAAGGTTTGTTATCCAAAAGGAAGTCAGATTTTTTCTGCTTTTGATCATTGTCATTTTGATCAGGTAAAAGTTGTTATTATAGGTCAGGATCCTTACCACGGACCAAATCAGGCGAATGGTTTGTGTTTTTCTGTGAATGACGGAATTCCGTTTCCTCCTTCATTACATAATATTTTCAAAGAAATAGAAACTGATTTGAGCAAGCCAATGCCTAAAACAGGTAATTTGGAACGCTGGGCAGATCAGGGTGTTTTTCTTTTGAATGCTACGTTGACGGTTAGGCAATCTGAGGCAGGAAGTCATCAGGGAAAAGGCTGGGAAAAATTTACAGATGCAGTAATTAAGCAAATTTCAGCTGAAAAAGAAAATGTTGTTTTCCTGCTTTGGGGAGGTTTTGCCCAGAAAAAAGCAGCTTTGATTGATGGTTCAAAACATCATATTTTAAAATCCGGACATCCTTCACCTTTGAGTGCGAACCGCGGATTTTGGTTTGGGAATAAGCATTTTAGTCAGACAAACGACTTTTTAAAATCAAAGGGATTAAAGGAGATTGAGTGGTAATTTTTTAAAAGTGACAAAGTTTCAGAGCGACAAGGGGCAAAGGAAAAACTTTGCGTCTTTGTGACTTTAAGTAAAATATTTTAATTAAAAAAAAATCTTCTGAATCTGCAAAATCTGCAAAAACAGAAGACTTAATTTGTTTTATTTTTTTACAATCTCGTCAAGAATGGCTTTGTTTTCGTAATTAATTACTTTTAGAATAATTTCCTGATTTTTTATCGTTTTTCCTTCAATAATATAAAGTTTTCCTTTTTTGAAAGATACATTGCTTTGGTCAAAATCAACATCTCCGTAAGTTAATGTATTTTTAATATCTGCTGTGTCAACCCATTTTTCGTTTAAAGTCTGGATAGCTTTATCAGAATATTGAAAAGGTTTTGTTCGAAGGTTGTTTAGAACTCTGGCGTTTGGAAAATAATTGCAGCGAGTGTCTTTTCCGCTAAAAATAGCTGCTACAACAAAACATCCCATTACGAGACCAATCAAATAATAAGCAAAACGATGTACGAACTTCATGAAATAAAATTTTTGCAAAGGTACATTAAAGTTCTTTTAAAATACAAGTAAATTAATATCGTTATCAGGTAAATCAAACCATTCTCCAATGGCTTTGTTGGTAAGGATTCCGTGGTATAAGTAAATTCCGTTTTTTAAGCCTTTATTACATCTTATAGCACTTTCTAAGCCTCCGTCTTCTGAGATCTGATGAAGGTAAGGAGTTAAGATATTACTGATTGATAATGAGGCAGTTTTGGAATATCTGGAAGGAATGTTTGGTACACAATAATGCAAAACATTGCTTTTTATAAAAGTTGGTTTTTCGTGGGTTGTTACTTCTGATGTTTCGAAACAACCTCCGGTATCGATGCTGACATCTACAATTACAGCACCTTTTTTCATGTGTTCTACCATGGTTTCAGTAACTATAATAGGACAGCGTTCTTTTCCGCGCATAGCACCAATAGCAACATCACAGCGTCTTAAAGCTTTTAATAATGCTTTTTGCTGAACAGTAGAAGTGAAAATTCTTTGATTTAAATTATTTTGTAAACGGCGTAATTTTGTAATTGAATTATCAAAAACTTTTACGTTTGCACCTAAACCAATTGCGGTTTTAGCTGCAAATTCGCCCACTGTTCCTGCGCCTAAAATAACAACATCAGTAGGAGGTACGCCTGTGATATTTCCGAATAAAAGTCCTTTTCCGAACTCATCTGTAATCATTAATTCGGCAGCTATTAAGATCGAAGCTGTTCCCGCAATTTCACTTAATGATTTTACAGCCGGATAAGATCCGTCTTCGTCCTTAATATATTCAAAAGCAAGTGCGGTGATTTTTTTCTGGGCCAAAGCTTCGAAATAAGCTTTCTTTTTTGTTTTTAACTGAATAGCAGAAATAATAACCGTTTCAGGATTTATCATTTCAATTTCTGCCAAAGTTGGAGGCTCTACTTTTAGTAAAAACGGACAGCCAAAAACTTTTTTAGTGTCTTTTGTAACTTCTGCACCGGCATCGCTGTATTCTTTGTCTGTATAACTTGAACTTTCTCCTGCACCGGATTCAATCATAACGCGGTGTCCTTCATATGTCAATGAATTAACAGCATCGGGAGTCAGGCAAATACGACGTTCCTGGTAACTTGTTTCCTTAGGAATTCCTATGAAAAGTTCTCTTTTAAAACGGCCAACTTCAAGTTTTTCTTCCTGTGGAAGTAATTGTTGTTTCGTAAATGGAGTTAAGGTTATTGACATGGGATGATTACAAAATTTAAAGATGCAAATTACGCAAAAAGTTTTAAAATTAGTATTAATTTTCTGCTCTTAAAACAAGGTTAGTTCATAATAATATTTTCTCCATTTTTATATCGGCTCTTTCATAAAGTCCTGCATCTAATGGTACTTCGACAAAACCGAACTTTTCATATAAATGCAGCGCTGGTAAGAGTTTTTTGTTAGAGTATAAAAGTATTTTTTTGATATTGTTTTTTTCGGCCAGATTCAGGCAGAAAACTAACATTTTATTTCCAATTCCCAAGCCTTGCGCTTTATCCGAAACAGCCATTTTTGCTAACTCAAATGTATCTTCATCCACTTTTATCAGGGAAAAAGTACCGATAATTTCGTTATCATATCTGGCATAAAAAATCATTCCGCCTTTATCAATAATTTCTTCCTGCGGATTAGAAAGTGTCAGTTCATCTTTTTCTTCAACTTTAAAATACTTTTGAAGCCACTCTTTGTTTAAAGTTTTGATATGTTCTTTTAAATCAGATGAAAAAGGGATTATTTCTACATTGTCTTGAGAATTCATTTCGGATGTTTTTTTGTCTTTCTTTGTGATAAATTCCTCATTTTATCTCTGTGTGATTTTTTACAAAGATTCTCAAAATTTCCGCAGAGATTCACAAAGATTTTAATTTAGTTTTAGTTCTCTTTTTCCATCCTCCAATAGCTCAATAGTAATTGTAGAATGTTCTTCCGGAATTAGACTGGCAATTTTTTCAGACCATTCGATAAAGCACCAGTTTCCTGAATACAAATAATCATCAACACCCATATCGAGTGCTTCTGTTTCTTTGTTTAATCGGTAAAAGTCAAAATGATAAACGGTTTGATTATTAGAAGTATAGTACTCATTAACTAAGGAAAAAGTAGGACTGCTTGTCGCGCCTTCAACTCCTAAAGTTTTGCATAATTGCTTGATTAAAGTAGTTTTTCCAACTCCCATTTCTCCATTAAAAAGAATGATTTTTTTTGGATTTGAAGCAATAATCTGCCCGGCAACTTCCTGAATTTGATCTAATGAAAAAACGATGTTCATTGTATATTTTATTTTTGCCACGAATTTCACGAATTTTCACGAATTAAAATTTAATTTTTAGTTTTAAAAATAAATTAGTGCAAATTTGTGAAATTCGTAGCGGCTTTCTTTACTTAGGATTAAAAACCAAAAACGGAATAATCATTTCTTCTAATGAAATACCACCGTGCTGGTAGGTATTTTTGTAGTAACTCACATAATGATTGTAGTTGTTTACATAGGCCAGAAAGAAATCATTTTTGGCAAAAATAAACGAACTGCTCATGTTTATAGCGGGCAAACCAATTACTTTTGGTTCTTTTACCACATACACATCTTTTTGCTCATACGTCAAACTACGTCCGGTTTTGTAACGCAAATTTAAACTTGTATTTTTATCTCCCACAACTTTCGACGGATTTTTTACATTTATTGTTCCGTGGTCGGTTGTCAGGATTAATTTGAAGCCTAAAAGCTGTGCCTGTTGGATGATTTCTAACAAAGGAGAGTTTTTAAACCAGCTTAAGGTCAGCGAACGGTAGGCCTTGTCATCAGAAGCTAATTCCTTTACCACTTCCATTTCTGTTTTGGCGTGCGAAAGCATATCTACAAAGTTGTAAACAACTGTAACAAGGTCATTTCCTTTTAAGGCTTTGAAATTTTCGGCTAATTTTTTACCGCCTGCATAATTGGTAATTTTAAAATAATCTTCCTTAATATTAAGTCCTAAACGTTTTAATTGTGCGGACAAAAATTCGGCTTCATAAAGATTTTTCCCTCCATCTTCTACGTCATTTTTCCAGTATTCAGGATGCTTTTTTTCCATATCCAAAGGCGTTAAACCTGAAAATATTGCATTTCTGGCATATTGAGTAGCTGTTGGAAGGATAGAGAAATAAGGAACTTCTTTTTCTAATTTATAATAATTTGAAATCACTGTTTCAAAAGATTTCCACTGATCGTAACGCAAATTATCAATTACCACAAATAAAATAGGTTTGTCTTTCTTTTTTATTTCCGGAACAACTAATTCTTTAAATAAATCATGCGACTGAATAGGTTTGTCTGCTTTGGGTGCAAACCAGTCTTCATAATTACGCTCGATATATTTTCCGAACTGAGAGTTGGCTTCAACCTTTTGTGATTCAAGGATTTCAATCATCGCCTGATCGTTAATGTCTTCCAGCTTTAATTCCCAGAAAAGTAATTTTTTATACAATTCAACCCAGTCTTCATACGAATTAACCATCGCTAATTCCATGGAGATTTTTCTAAATTCTTTCTGATAATCAAGAGTAGTTTTCTCGGTAATTAACCTTGAATCATCGAGATTTTTCTTTAAACTCAATAAGATTTGATTGGGATTTACCGGTTTTATCAGATAATCGGCAATTTTAGAGCCTATAGCTTCTTCCATGATGTATTCTTCCTCACTTTTAGTGATCATAATCATCGGAATAGCTGATTTTTTTTCTTTCATCTCAGAAAGCGTTTCCAGACCGCTCATTCCGGGCATATTTTCATCAAGGAAAACAATGTCAAAATTATCTTCTTCAAATAAAGTAATGGCGTCTAAACCATTATTGGAGGTGGTAACATGGTAATTTTTCTTTTCAAGAAATAATATATGTGGTTTCAAAAGGTCGATTTCGTCATCAACCCAAAGTATTTTTATCTTATCCATAAACGAATTTTAATTTTATTGCAATTTACAAGGTATAGAACTTAAAAAGTATTAAAAATAGTATAAAATTCAGAATAAAGAAATGCGTTTTTTTTATTTAAATTATTTTAGAATGAAATTTCTTTAATTAACGATTAGTATTAAAACTTAATATTTTTAAGTAAAAATCAGAAAACTCTTTATAGTTATTTACTTATATTTGTTGACTTAAAAAATAACCAAATAGTGACTCACATTAATAAGTTAAAAATATTCAATGATCCCATTTACGGGTTTATTTCCATCCCAGACGAGCTTATTTACGATTTAATCCAGCATCCGTATTTTCAGCGTTTGCGCCGTATTTCTCAAATGGGTTTGTCTTATTTGGTATATCCGGGAGCCAATCATACTCGTTTTCATCATGCATTGGGCTGCATGCATTTAATGCAAAAAGCAGTTGAAACCCTTCGTTTCAAAGGTGTTGCGATTTCTTCTGAAGAAGAAAATGCACTATATATAGCTATTTTGCTGCATGATATTGGTCACGGGCCATTTTCGCATGCCATGGAAAAAAGTATAGTTGAAGATGTCAATCATGAAGCTATTTCATTATTGTTTATGAATAGGCTGAATGATGAATTTGACGGTAAATTAAGTTTGGCCATTCAGGTTTTTAAGGGTGAATACCATAGGAAATTCATGCTGCAACTGATTTCGAGTCAGTTGGATATGGACCGGATGGATTATTTAAAACGTGATAGTTTTTACACCGGTGTTGCTGAAGGAAATGTAAATTCTGAACGATTAATTCAGATGATGAATGTTGTTGACGGAGTTTTGGTTATTGAAGAAAAAGGGATTTATTCTGTTGAAAAATTCCTGCTTTCCAGACGATTAATGTATTGGCAGGCTTATTTGCATAAAACAAGTTTGGTGGCAGAGTTAATTTTAATGAAAGTATTAAAAAGAGCCAAAGAATTAACGCTGAAAGGAGTGAATTTACCATGCAGCGAGCCTCTTCAGTATTTTATGAAGAACAAAATCACATTAGAAAACTTTGATGCTGATAAGCTGGATTTGTTTTCGCAACTGGATGATTTTGATATCATAAGCGCTCTGAAGGCATGGCAGAAACAAGATGATTTCATACTTTCTACTTTGAGTAAAATGATCATTAACAGGGATTTGCTTAAAATAAAACTGAGTGCAGAAAAAATTCCGATGGAGGAATCACAATCGTTAAAAGAAGAATTTGCAGAACAACATCATATATCGGCAGTAGATGCAGGTTATTTTATTTTTAGAGGAAAAATAAAAAATCAGGCCTACAGCAAGGAAGCTGAACCTATAAGGATTTTGAAAAAAGACAAAACAATTGAAGATGTTGTTGAAGCTTCTGATCAGTTGAATTTGAAATCGTTATCTAAATTGGTGACAAAATATTACATCTGTTTTCCAAAACAACTTATCTAAAATTAACATTTAAAATCTATTTTTTATATTTTTGTCGCGATGAAATTTACAGCAGAACAAATAGCAGGAATTTTAGAAGGAGAAGTTGTTGGGAATCCCAACGCAGAAGTTTCCCGTTTATCTAAAATCGAAGAAGGTGAGGAAGGATCCCTTACTTTTTTGGCTAATCCTAAATATATCAACTATATATATACTACAAAAGCATCAGTAACTATTGTTAACGACAGCTTTATACCAGAATCTGAAATCACTACTACTCTCATAAAAGTTGAAGATGCTTATGCTTCTTTTTCTAAACTTTTGCAGTTTTATAATCAGGTAAAATTGAATAAAAACGGGATAGAACCACAATCTTTTATGACGGAAGGAACTAAATACGGAGAAAATCTTTATTTGGGAAGCTTTAGTTATATTGGACAAAATGTGGTTTTGGGTGATAATGTAAAAATATATCCAAACAGTTTTATTGGTGATAATGTTGTTATTGGTGATAATGTGTATATTTTTGCAGGCGCTAAAATATACTCTGAAACTATAATTGGCAATTTTTGCACTATACATTCAGGGACTATAATTGGTGCTGATGGTTTTGGTTTTGTGCCAAATGAAGAAGGTGTATATAGCAAGATACCACAAATTGGTAATGTTATTATAGAGGATAATGTAGATATTGGTGCCAATACTACAATAGACAGAGCAACTCTGGGATCTACGATTATCAGACAAGGAGTTAAATTGGACAATCAGATACAGATTGCACACAATGTAGAAATTGGTAAAAATACTGTAATTGCAGCACAATCAGGTGTTGCGGGTTCTACAAAAATTGGTGAAAACTGTTTGATTGGTGGGCAGGTTGGTATAGCAGGCCACTTAACTATAGGAAACAATGTGAGGCTGCAGGCTCAATCGGGAGTAGCAAAAAACATTAAGGATAATGAAATCCTTCAGGGAACGCCGTCACTTGGGTATACAGATTTTAACAAATCATATGTTCATTTTAAGAACTTACCTAAAATTGTGACCGAACTGGAAGAATTAAAAAAACAAGTAATAAACCCAAAAAATGGAAATAATGGTTAAACAGAAGACCATCAAGAATGAAATTTCACTAACAGGAGTTGGACTACATACTGGAAAAGAAGTTACAATGACTTTTAAACCTGCTCCAATTAATAATGGTTTCACTTTTGTGAGAGTTGATTTGCAAGGTCAGCCAATTATTGAAGCTGATGCTAATTATGTTGTTAATACGCAGAGAGGTACAAATCTTGAAAAATTAGGAGTAAAAATTCAGACTCCGGAACACGTTTTAGCTGCAGTAGTTGGTTGCGATTTGGATAATATTATTATTGAACTGAATGCCTCTGAACTACCAATTATGGATGGTTCATCAAAATATTTTGTTGAAGCGATAGAAAAAGCAGGAATTGAAGAGCAGGATGCTAGTCGTAATGTGTATGTGGTAAAAGAAGTTATTTCATTTACTGACGAAGCAACAGGAAGTGAAATTCTTGTAATGCCAAGTGATGACTATCAGGTTACAACAATGGTAGATTTTGGTACTAAAGTTTTAGGTACTCAAAATGCCACACTTAAAAGTATTTCTGATTTTAAAGCAGAAATCGCAAGTTCAAGAACTTTTAGTTTTTTACATGAATTAGAATCATTATTAGAAAACGGACTTATTAAAGGTGGAGATTTAAATAATGCAATTGTTTATGTAGATAAAGAAATTTCTGCTTCTACAATGGAAAATTTAAAGAAAGCATTTGGTAAGGATGAAATCTCCGTAAAACCTAACGGTGTTTTAGATAACTTGACTTTACATTACCCAAACGAGGCTGCAAGACACAAATTACTTGATGTTATTGGAGATTTGTCTCTTATTGGGGTTCGTATTCAGGGAAAAATTATTGCAAATAAACCAGGGCATTTTGTAAATACTCAATTTGCTAAAAAACTGGCTAAAATTATTAAAATAGAACAAAGGAATCATGTTCCGGTTTATGATTTAAATCAGGAGCCCCTGATGGATATTCATAAGATCATGGCGATGCTTCCTCACAGGCCACCATTTTTATTGATTGACAGAATTATTGAAATGTCTGATCGTCATGTGGTTGGTTTGAAGAATGTAACAATGAATGAAAATTTCTTCGTAGGTCACTTCCCTGAAGCTCCGGTGATGCCAGGAGTTTTAATTGTAGAAGCAATGGCACAAACAGGAGGGATTTTAGTTCTAAGTACAGTTCCGGACCCGGAAAATTATTTGACTTATTTTATGAAAATAGATAATGTTAAATTTAAGCATAAAGTATTGCCTGGTGATACCTTAATTTTCAAATGTGAATTGATTTCTCCTATCAGAAGAGGAATTTGTCATATGCAGGCAAATGCATACGCAAATGGAAAATTAGTTACTGAGGCAGAATTAATGGCGCAAATTGTAAAAAAACAATAATAGTTTAATCAAAATTATTGTTTACGTTTGTTGCCCAAATCAGACTATTTTTAATTAAAAATATAAAACATACAGATGAATCAACCATTAGCATATGTTCATCCTGGCGCTAAAATCGCTAAAAATGTTGTAATTGAACCTTTTACAACGATTCATAATAATGTTATTATTGGTGATGGTACCTGGATTGGTTCAAATGTAACCATCATGGAAGGTGCCCGTATTGGAAAAAATTGTAATATTTTTCCTGGGGCTGTAATTTCAGCTGTTCCACAAGACTTAAAATTTGGAGGTGAAGATTCTTTGGCTATTATTGGTGACAATTGTACCATCAGAGAATGTGTAACTATCAACAGGGGTACAGTGGCTTCAGGGCAAACTATTCTGGGAAATAATTGTCTGGTTATGGCTTATGCACACATTGCACACGATTGTGAAATTGGTAACAATGCTATTATCGTAAACGGGGTTGCACTGGCAGGTCACGTGGTTGTTGGTAACCATGCTGTAATTGGTGGCTTAGCTGCTATTCATCAATTTATTCATATTGGAGACCATGCTATGATTTCTGGTGGATCTTTGGTTAGAAAAGATGTTCCTCCATATACAAAAGCTGCAAAAGAACCATTATCTTACGTAGGAATAAACTCTGTAGGTCTGAGAAGAAGAGGTTTTAGTACTGATAAGATAAGGGAAATTCAGGAAATTTACAGAATTTTATACCAAAAAAATTACAATACAACACAAGCTTTGAGTATAATTGAGGCTGAAATGGAAGCTACTCCAGAGAGAGATGAAATTTTAGATTTTATCAGAAATTCATCAAGAGGAATCATGAAAGGTTATTCAGGAAACTATTAATTTTAGAGTTTAGATTTCTAAATTGTAAATTAAAAAAAATAAAAATAAAATAATGTAGAATTTAATCTTGTTGAGAATCTAAAATCTACATTCTAAAATCTAAAATAAAAAACAAAATGGCGTCTACATCAGATATTAGAAACGGATTGTGTATTAAATTCAATCACGATATTTATAAAATCGTTGAATTTCTTCACGTAAAACCTGGAAAAGGTCCTGCATTCGTAAGAACAAAATTAAGAAGTTTAACTACAGGAAGAGTATTAGATAATACATTTTCTGCCGGACATAAAATTGACGATGTGCGTGTTGAAACGCATAATTACCAATTTTTGTATGCTGAAGGTGATGAATTTCACTTTATGAATACAGAATCTTTTGAGCAAATTTCTTTGAATAAAAATATCTTAGATGCTCCGGGTTTATTAAAAGAAGGAACAAGTGTAATGGTTCAGGTAAATACTGAAACTGATTTACCTTTATCAGTAGATATGCCATCTTCTGTAATTCTTGAAGTAACTTATGCTGAGCCGGGAGTAAAAGGAAATACAGCTACAAATGCTACAAAATCTGCTACGGTAGAAACCGGAGCATCAGTAAACGTTCCGTTGTTCATCAACGAAGGTGATAAAATTAAAATTGATACTGCTTCGGGTTCTTATATGGAGCGTGTAAAAGAGTAGTTTCTTAATTGAGATGATTTGTCAATGAGTCAATTAGAAAATTTTTGAATAGACATAATTTTGAACATTCATTTTTCTGGCTGACTCATTTTCTAATTGACACATTTTCTAATTGACAAATTTTCTAATTATAAAATATGAAATTTCCAAAAGTTCACTCTTTACAAGAAATTGCAAATTTGCTCGGGTGCGAATTTATAGGTGACCAAAACTTTCCGGTTTTAGGCATGAACGAAATACATGTTGTTGAGCCTGGAGATATAGTTTTTGTAGACCATCCAAAATATTATGATAAAGCTTTACAATCGGCTGCGACTATTGTCTTAATCAATAAGAAAGTAGAATGCCCGGAAGGTAAAGCTCTTTTAATTTCTGATGACCCTTTTAGAGATTTTAATACTTTAACCAAACACTTTAAACCTTTTCAGTTTGCAAATGTTGCTGTTTCAGCTTCTGCGGTTATTGGAGAAGGAACTGTTATTCAGCCTAATTCATTTATTGGTAATCACGTACAAATCGGAAAGAACTGTCTGATTCATTCAAATGTATCTATTTATGACCATACGGTTATTGGCGATAATGTGATTATTCATGCCGGTAGTATTTTGGGAGCTGATGCATTTTATTATAAAAAACGTGCAGAAGGTTTTGATCAGCTGATTTCCGGAGGAAGAGTTGTTATTGAAAATAACGTTGGTATTGGTGCATTATGTACTATTGACAAAGGCGTTACAGGAGATACAACCATTGGAGAAGGGACTAAAATAGACAATCAGGTTCATGTTGGGCATGATTCAGTAATTGGTAAAAAATGTCTTATTGCTTCACAGACCGGTATTGCGGGTTGTGTGATTATAGAAGATGAAGTAACTATCTGGGGACAAGTAGGGACAACAAGTGGTATCACAATAGGAGCGAAGGCTGTTATTATGGGACAAACAGGAGTGACAAAATCGGTTGAAGGAGGAAAATCTTATTTTGGAACTCCAATCGAAGAATCAAGAGAAAAGTTAAAACAATTAGCCAATATCAAAAAGATTCCTGAAATTTTAAATAAATTGAAGTAATATGTCGATAAAAGAATTTGTTCAAAAATTTTATAAGTCGGATGCCCTGATTGACAGCGAGATCATGAAAACGTATTTACATCCTGATGTAAAGTTAGATTGGCATAGCACCAAAGGTCTAATCGAAATGGATTATAACACGATGTTAGATATGGCTAATGAGCTTAGTCGTGCGTATGTCCGTTCAAAAGTCAGGATTAGCCATATTATAGCTGAAGATGATTTAGTATCAATACGTTATTCCCACTACGTTAAAACTATAGAAAACCCGAGAGAAGAAATGTTGCTGGCTCATTTTTCTACCATTTGGCAAATTAAAGACAATAAATTATATCGTGGTTATCAGATGAGTCAATTTTCTTGATTTTTTTGATGACAAAAAGGTTAAAATACATTACAAAACCTTACTTTTGCAACACAATTTTAAAAACTACATAAAATATATATCATGAGTGTTTTAGTTAATAAAGATTCCAAAATAATTGTTCAGGGATTTACAGGTAGCGAAGGAACTTTCCACGCTTCTCAAATGATTGAGTACGGTACTAATGTTGTAGGTGGTGTAACTCCCGGAAAAGGTGGTACAAGCCATTTAGATCGTCCAGTTTTTAATACAGTAAAAGATGCTGTAGATCAGGCTGGTGCTGATACATCTATCATTTTTGTTCCGCCGGCTTTTGCTGCTGATGCAATTATGGAAGCTGCTGACGCCGGAATTAAGGTAATTATTGCTATTACAGAAGGAATTCCTGTAGCAGATATGATTAAAGCAAATAATTATGTTAAAGAAAGAAATTCAAGATTAATCGGACCAAACTGCCCTGGAATTATTACTCCGGGTGAAGCTAAAGTTGGTATTATGCCAGGTTTTGTTTTCAAAAAAGGAACAGTTGGTATCGTTTCTAAATCAGGAACTTTAACGTATGAAGCTGCTGACCAGGTTGTAAAACAAGGTTTAGGAATTACTACGGCTATTGGTATTGGTGGAGATCCAATTATTGGAACTACAACTAAAGAAGCTGTTGAATTATTAATGAATGACCCTGAAACTGAAATTATCATCATGATTGGTGAAATTGGAGGTCAATTAGAAGCTGATGCTGCTAAATGGGTTAAAGCTGATGGTAACCGTAAGCCAGTTGTTGGTTTTATCGCTGGAGAAACTGCTCCTGCTGGTAGAACAATGGGTCACGCAGGTGCTATTGTTGGTGGTTCTGATGATACAGCTGCTGCTAAAAAACAAATTATGAGAGACAACGGAATTCACGTTGTTGATTCACCAGCTGAAATTGGTAAAAAAGTAAAAGAAATACTTGGATAATTTTCATTTCCGATCCTGAAACTTCGGAACGGAATGAAATATCAAATTTCAAAAAAGTCTCAATATTTCTTGAGACTTTTTTATATTTTAGTATACTGAGGTATAAACAAAAAAACATAGCGTCTTAGAACCTCAGTATCTTAGAAGCTTAAAAAAATAATATGTACAAAGAATTAGAAAAGTTTAAAGTAAGCAACAGTTTTACTTTTACAGTAGAGGACAGCTTAGAACAGGCTTGTAACGCACCGGAATCTGGCGCAGGAGTATTTGTTGTTTATGCTGTTGAAGGTGATGCAAAAGAATTAATCATGGTAGGTTCAACAGGGACTGTCCAAAATGATGGAACTTTGAAAAGTAAGAATGGCGGTCTTTATGATAAAATCGTAAATGGACATCAATTTGCTAAGACAGGAAGAAAATATTCATGGCCTGCACAAATGAAGCTGGAAAACATTTCAGCTTTAGAAGTAGTTTGGTATGAAACATTTAATGCTGATTCAAAAGGTATTCCGACTACTGTTGAAGGACAGGTTTTGCAAAATTTTCTGGATGAAAATGCAAAACTGCCAAGATGGAATGTTGCGTTCTAAAAAGCAATCGATCAAGAATAAAAAAGCCCTGCTATAATTAGTAGGGCTTTTTTATTTTTCAGATTTTTTTTTCATTTTCAGTGCAAACTGCAATAAAATGTTAAAATTGTCTTAAAAACGAATTTAGGTTAAATCTTACAATTTTTAAAAAATAACAATTTTATTTTACCTTAAAAATTATGGTTATTCACTGTAATATAGGAAAAAGAGATAGTTTTTCAATGTTAGAAAACTGTCTCTTTTTTGTAAATAAATTGTTTTTAAATTTTTGCTTTTATATATTTATCGCACAATGTAGAATAATAATGTTAAAAAAATATTTTCTCTGCATTAACAAAAGGAGCTATTTTTAATAATACTATCCCAATCAAATTATGAAAACTAAAATTTCACTAACCACTTTTGATGATAATGCACTTTGGGTAAGCCTCAAGGAGGGTGATGAAAAATCATTTTCTATTTTGTTTGAGAGGTATTATAGTGATTTAGTAAGTTATGGGAATTCGCTCTCTCCATTTGAAGAGAAAGTACAGGACTGCGTGCAGGATGTATTTACAGATATTTGGGTTTATAGAAATAGTTTGCAGAGTTCAGTAGTCGTAAAAGCCTATCTGCTGTCAAGTGTTCGTAAACGAATTGCGCGTTTAAACGAAAGAGACCATATTTTTCGTAAAGCCGCAAGTACTGATTCTGTTGCTTTTTTATTAAAATTTTCGGTAGAACATGATCTTATTGACGATGATTACGTTACAAAAGAAAAAGTTTCTCACCTTAATAAATTATTAAATGATTTGCCAGAAAGGCAAAAAGAAGCTCTATATCTGAGATACCATCAGGGACTAACGGTAGAGCAAATTGCAGAAATGCTGGATGTAAATTACCAGTCGGCAAGTAACTTATTATATCGCGGTTTACTTACTCTTCGTAAGGAATGGAAAGGAGCTTTTTCCTTAATAGCGGTATTATCATCAGGCACTTTTTAATTTTTTTCAAAAAAAATAAAAAAAAATCACAATTTGGTGAGTATATAATAAGAGTTCTGTCCTCTATGTTTTTGTAACCTCATTTAATACATGCAAAAACGTAATAAATATACCGAAATTGAAGATTTTCTATCTGATGAATCATTTCAGCTGTGGATTTTATCTAAAGTAGATGAAGACAACTGGGAAGAATGGACATTAGAGAGTCAACAACGTGCAAAATTGGTTGAAGACGCAAGATTGTTTTTACTTGCCATGAAAGTGCCAAATTCAAAATTATCACCTTCTGATATTTACAATGCGTTGCAGACAACCTGGCAGAAAATTGAAAACAAAGAAAATAAAATTGATTTATCCAAAAACAGTAATTTAAGATTTCTTAGAAAATATTTCTTTTATGGTGTTGCTGCATCATTGCTGTTTGGTTTAATGTCAGTTTGGTTTTATAGAAATACAATCAATGTTACCCACGAAGCTGTAACCTATAATGAACTTATTGATACCAATAGTGAAGGATTGGTTGAACAAACAAATAATTCGGACAAACCACAAATTATTACCTTATCTGATGGAAGTTCTGTTTTATTGCAACCCAATAGTAAATTAAGTTATCCTAAAATCTTTACCGGAAACGAAAGAAAGGTTTATTTATCCGGCGAAGGTTTCTTTGAAATTAGTAAAAATCCTAAAAAACCTTTTTACGTTTATGCAAATGAAATTGTCACAAAAGTTGTCGGAACCAGCTTTAGAGTTAAGGCTTATTCTGATCAGCCCAATGTGGAAGTTCTTGTTCGCACCGGTAAAGTTAAGGTAAAATCTAATGAACTAGTTTCATCCTCTGAGCAGGAGGTTGTCCTGCTTCCTAACCAGGCGTTGCGTTTCGTGCGCAGCGATTTGGTTTTTAAGAAAATTACAAATATTACCCAGGATGAAGTACTCGTAAAGAGTGTTGGAAATATTGAGCAATTAAGTTTTGAATTTAATGATATCCCTGTTTCTCAAATTTTTGAGACAATAGAGCAGGCTTACCTGATTGATATTGATTATCCTGAAAACAAATTAAAAGATTGTCATCTTACAACTTCTCTTAGTGATCAGCCGCTAACAGAAAAATTAAAAATTGTCTGTAGAAGTATTGGTAATAATACCAATTTTGAGATGAACGGAAATCAGATTATCATAACATCGGAAGGATGTAATTAATACCAATTTTGAAATTAATTATGTCTGATTCTGTTGTTTTAAATTGAATTTTTTTGATGTAAAATCTCATGATTTAACAAATAAAACATAATGTATTTCTTTAAAAACAGTAAAATTTAAACCCCTGAATAAAGTATTTAAAAATTTAAAATAAACGCCTATGTGAATTTAGAATGCAAAAAAAAGTGCCGAAATGCTGTAACATTCCGACACTCAATAAGGTTGAATTTCTTTCTGTAAAAAGGAATTCAATTGTTTCTTAAAATACGCTCTAAACAGTATTAATCAAAACAAACCAAAATTATGAAAAAACCAGTTGTTAAACAACGATTACTCCATCGAATCATGAAAATAACACTATTTCAGTTTGTCTTAGCGCTTGTATTTTCAAGTGTTGCTATGGCTAACGATATAAATGGACAAAAGAAATTAGATACCAAAGTAACAATTACAGTTGAAAATTTGACTTTGGACAATACACTATCTAAACTTTCAAAATCTGCTCACGTAAAGTTTTCTTATAATTCAAGAATAACTCAACTGAACCAGAAAATTAGTATAGAGGCTAATGACGAAGCATTATCGGATATTTTGTCCAGAATTCTGGAGCCTTTAAATATCACTTATACAGAAATTAGTAATCAGATTGTATTGCAAAAAAGCAATAAAAATCTTTTTACAGGCGCAGAAACGCAAAATACATTATTTGATATTTTAGCGCAGGGGCCAATCATTAAAGGAAAAGTAACTGACCCAAGCGGTGTTCCGCTTCCGGGTGCAACTGTTTTGGCTAAAGGAACAAAAATTGCTGTTCTGACAGATTTTGATGGAAATTTTTCGATCAACATGCCTGCAAACAGTACAGCATTGGTGATTTCTTATGTTGGTATGGAAACTAAAGAAATCGGAATAGAAAATACGTCTCCTACAGTAATTTTAAGTGAAGCTGGCCAAAACTTAAAAGAAGTTGTTGTAACAACAGGTTACGAAAAAACATCTAAAAGAACTTTTACCGGAGCAATCAGTAAAATTTCAGGTGCCGAATTAAAAGTTGATGGTGTAGTAGATGTCAGCAGAATGATTGAAGGAAAAGCAGCAGGGGTTACGGTTCAAAACGTTACCGGAACTTTTGGTACAGCTCCAAAAATTACTGTTCGTGGATCTTCTTCAATCTTTGGAGATACAAAACCATTATGGGTTATTGATGGTGTTGTACAGGAAGATATTATCAATATGTCATTTGCAGATTTAGCTTCAGGAAATTCATCAACATTGTTAAGTTCTTCTGTAGCAGGTTTAAATGCTAATGATATTCAAAGTATTGAAATTCTTAAAGATGCATCTGCAACTTCTATTTATGGTTCAAGATCTTTAAACGGAGTTGTGGTTGTTACTACAAAACAAGGTCGTAGAGATTCACCTCTAAAAGTGACTTATTCTGTAGAGAATACCGTAAGAACTGTGCCTAGTTATACACAATATGATATCCTGAATTCTCAGGAATCTATGAGTGTTTTTCAGGAAATGAAAGCAAAAGGTTATCTTGACTTAAGTTCTTCATATACTGGAAGATTTGGTGGAGTATATAATATTCTTGCAAAAGAAATTAATCGCTACGATACATCAAATGGTCAGTTTGGCGTTAAAAATGAACAGCCGTACATCAATAATTTTCTAAAAAAATATGAATTAGCAAACACAGACTGGTTTAGTGTTTTGTTCAGACCTTCGATCACTCAAACTCATTCCTTAAGTTTTTCAGGTGGTGGAAAAAACAATACATTTTATGCTTCTTTAGGATACTATGGAGATCCGGGATGGACTATTGCTGATAATGTTAAACAATTGTCATCTAACATAAAAGGAACTTTTTATGTAAATGACAGATTAAATGTTACTTTATCCACATTAGGATCTATTCGTAATCAGGGTGCTCCTGGAGCTTATGAAAGCAAACAAGACGTTGTATACGGTCGTACTACAAGGGATTTTGATATTAATCCATTTAATTATGTTTTAAATACCAGCAGAACTTTGAGGCCTTATGATGAAAATGGTAATTTTGAATACTACCAAAACAACTGGGCTCCAATGAATATTGTTAACGAATTACAAAACAATACATTAGATATAAAAGTAAATGATATTCGTTTCCAGGTGGATGTTGATTATAAAATCAACAAGAACTTAACTTATAATCTTACTGGTTCTGCACGTTATGCCAATACCTCGAGAGAGCACAAAGTTATGGAAGGATCAAATGTTGTAGGTGCCTATAATGCTGGTGTAGGGGATAATATAAATACTAAAATACAAGATGACAACGTATTCTTGTATCAGGACCCAAATGATCCGACTGCTCCAAAAGTATCTGTATTGCCAAGTGGTGGATTCTTAAGAAAATTCACTAATGATATGACTTCATATAATATCAGAAATAGTATTACTTATAGAAATACAATTAAAGATAAACATGAACTTGAAGGTTTCTTTGGTACAGAACTTAGATCAGTAGACAGAAAAAATGACAATTTTACTGCTGTCGGAATTCAATATGACAAAGGTCTTACTTCTTTTATTGACCCTAGAATGATTGAAAAAATTGTAAACGGAGGAGATTCTTATTATGAATTTGGTGAAGAAAGAGAAAGAACAGTAGGTTTCTTTGGAAAAGTAGGTTACACTTACGATCGTCGTTATACAGGATCTATCACAGGACGTTATGACGGATCTAACAGACAAGGAAACAGCGGTTCAGGAAGATGGCTTCCAACATATACTTTTAGTGGAAAATGGAATGTGGCTGAAGAAAAATTCATGAAAGATGTTGAATCTATAAATACTCTGGCGCTAAGAGCTTCATACGGACTTACTGCAACTGCTGGTCCGGCGACAAATTCATTAGCTATTTATAAAAGTTATATCACAGATCGTTTTAATCTTTCAGACAGAGAAAATGCAATAAACATTGAAGATTTGCAAAATAGCGATTTGACCTGGGAGAAACAATTTGAAACTAATATTGGTGTTGATTTAGGAATGTTTAATAACAGAGTACAGTTGACTGCAGACGTTTACAGCCGTAAAGCGTTTGATTTAGTTGATTATGTAATTACTTCTGGTGTAGGTGGAGAAGACGTAAAACAAGGTAATAATGCCGATATGGAGACAAAAGGTATTGAGCTTGGTTTTACAACACAAAATATTTCAACAGATAATTTTAAATGGTCAACAACATTAAACATGTCAGTTTATGATCAGAAAATTACAAAATTAGCCAACAGACCATCAGCTTTTGATTTAGTAGATTCAAATGGAGGAAATGCAGTTGGACACCCTAGAAATTCTATTTACTCTTACCAGTTTACAGGATTGAATAATCAGGGTTTACCAACCTTTAATTTACAGGACGGAGCAGGGAGTAACATTACCGGAGCTGATTTTCAGGATACAAATGATGTTACCAAATATTTGAAATATGAAGGGTCTATTGAGCCAAATAAATCTATTGGTTTAGCGAATACATTTACTTATAAAAACTGGTCATTATATGTTTTTGTAGTAGGTTCAGGAGGAAATAAAGTTCGTTTAAACCCGGTTTACAGTAATGAATACAATGATTTAACTGTGTTTACAAAAGAATATACAAACAGATGGATTAATCCGGGAGACGAAAATTATACAAACGTTCCTGTAATTGCAGATAGATTATTAAACAGAAATTATGGAACTAATGATTTAGCAATTGCATACAATACCTATAATTTTTCTGATGTAAGAGTTGCTGATGGTGATTTTGTAAGATTGAAAAATGTTTCACTTAGCTGGGAATTTCCAAAAGATTACAAAAGAAAATTAGGTCTTAGCACATTTACGCTAAAAGGATCAGCAGTAAACCCTTGGTTGATTTATTCAGACAAAGCTTTACACGGACAAGATCCGGAATTCCGTAATACCGGAGGGGTAGCTTTGCCTATTACATCACAATATACTTTTGCTATAAATATTTCATTTTAATAAATTGATTATGAAAAATATAAAAATAACTTTATCGCTATTGATATTGATCACGCTCACAAGTTGTGATGATTTTTTATCAGAAGTACCAGATAACAGAACTCAAATAGATACACCGGAAAAAATATCAGAATTATTAGTAACTGCCTATCCTGACAGAACTTATGCAGTAATTGCAGAAACAATGTCTGACAACGTTTTTGACAGTGAAATGGCGGCATCTAATATAGATAATGCCCAGAGTTTTAACTGGGAAATGCAAACTCAGTTTGGTGTTGATACCGAAGGAGATTTCTGGAATTCATGCTATAGAGCCATTGCAGCTGCAAATCAGGCATTGGTTGCAATTGACGAACTTGGAAACCCTTCCAGTTTAAATCCGCAAAAAGGAGAAGCATTATTTGCAAGAGCATACTCGCACTTTATGTTGGTTTCATTCTGGTCACAACGTTATAATCCTGCAACTGCGGCAACAGATTTGGGTATACCATACGTAACAAAACCAGAAACAGCATTGCTGGCACAATACAAACGTAATAGTGTCAAAGAAGTGTTTGATTTTATTGAGCAGGATATTACAGAAGGGATGAAGTATGTAACAAGTAATTACAAAGAACCAAAATACCATTTTAATGTACAAGCTGCGAAAGCTTTTGCCAGCCGTTTTTATTTAGTAAAAGGAGATTGGGATAAAGTATTGGAATATTCAAAAGATCTGGGTTCAGAACCAACAAACCTTAGAGATTATGATGCTTTTAATGCTGCACCATCTGCTGAAAAAGAAATTGTGTATTCAAGAGTTGAGAATCCAACAAACCTGTTGGTGGCTTATCCAAACTCTATTGCAGGAAGAGGGTATGTAAACAGATTTTATCTTTCTGCCAACAGAGCAGACGAAATTTTAGGTTCTGATACGTATCTTTTTGGAAAACCGTGGTTAATCTATACATCACAGTTTTATGAAAATAATGTTTTGATGCCTAAGTTTTACGAATACTTTAAGTATACAAACGTAACTGCAGGTATTGGAGAGCCTTACACAGGAACAGTACTGTTGAGTAATGATGAATTTTTCTTAAACAGAATTGAAGCTCATGTAATGAAAAATCAATTGTCAGAAGCAAGGGCTGAATTGCAATACTTTTTAGGAACAAGAATTGAAGATTATGATCCTTCAACAGATATCTTAACTGAAGAATATATTGTCGATACATATCCGGCTGTTGCAAACGAGTTCACTCCGTTTTATGCTTTGACACCGCTACAAACATCTTACATCAAAGCTATTGCAGAAGCAAGAAGAAGAGATTTTATTCAGGAAGGAATGAGATGGTTTGATATCAAACGTTTTGATCTTGTTGTAACACATAACACAGTTCAATTCGGACAAGTAGTCAGAAATAATGTTTTGACAAAAGGAGATAAGAGAAGAGCGTTGCAAATACCGCAAAGAGCATCAGATAATGGTATCGAAAAAAATCCTAGATAAAAATTTAATTTTAAATAGTATGAAAATATTAAAAGTACAAAGATTTATTGCAATAATTACCGGAGCAGTATTATTTGCAGCCTGTGCTCATGAAGATCAGCCTACAGAAAGTCAGTTAGATTATTCAGTGCCTAGTAAAACTCCTTTAGATCAATGGATTACGAGTAGTTTTTTAGATCCTTACAATATCAAAGTATATTATGAGTGGAACCAGAATTTGGTAGACAACAATCGTTTCTTGTTTCCGCCAACAGTAGATAAAGTACAGCCTGCACTTGAGATCGTAAAAAGAATCTGGATTGATAGTTATTCTACTATCGGAGGAGCTGATTTTGTTAAGAAAATTTCACCAAGAGAATTTGTTTTAGTGGGAGGAACAAACCTTAATACAACAGGTACACAGATATTAGGTTTAGCAGAAGGAGGACAAAGGGTTACGCTTTTTCAGGTAGATTATCTGAACAAAAATAGCAGACCGGATGTAACCGAATTTATTCATACTATTCAGCATGAGTATGTTCACATCCTAAATCAGACAAAACCATTTGATGTACAGGCCTGGTCAAAATTAACACCATCGGGATATACTTCAAGCTGGTATATTTATTCACTTGCAACTTCAAGAGAATTAGGATTTATTACAAGTTATGCGAGATTAAATGTTTACGAAGATTTTGCAGAAACAGCATCAACAATATTAACATATTCAGAAGCAGAATATGCAGCGTTTCTGGCAAGTGTGGTTAGCCCGACAGCCAAAGCGAATCTGATTAAAAAAGAAGCTATTGTTGTTCAGTATTATAAAGATGCTTTCGGTATAGATTTTTATGCTTTAAGAGATGAAGCACAAAAGAATACAGATGAAGTTATTGAACTATAAAACATCCTGAACATTAATTATAAAAATTAATATTATGAAAGTAAAAAATATACTTAAGTACCTTGTTATTGTTTTTACAGCAATATTATGGGCTTCTTGTAACAACACAGAAGTTGACGATAAATTTGACAGTACACCAACAGAGCGTCTAAATGCTCAGAAAAAAGAATTAAAGGATCTTGTACTTTCGTCAGATAAAGGATGGAAATTAGTTTATTATACAGACAGTACACAATTAGGAGGTTTTACCCATTTATTTAAATTTCTTCCTGACGGGAAAGTAGATATGGCATCAGATTATGATGGTGATACTTCTATTCACAGAAGCCAGTATGATATCCAGTTGGGTAGTGCCGTAAGTTTAGTTTTTACTACTGCCAACAGAATCCATTTGTTGTCTCAGTCTGATAATTTTCCAACTCCAGCACTTTTGGGAAAAGGATATCTTGGTGATTTTCAGTTTTTCTATTATGGACAGGAAAATGGAGAGATTATTTTTAGAACAAACAGAAACTTTCAGGAAATAAGATTTGTCAAAGCAACCTCTCAGGATTGGACAGACTTAGCCGGAAATACTCCAATTATCGAACATATTACCGGAGACATGGAAAGCCCATTATTCAGGCTTTTAGAAATAAACGATGGAGCAGCAGTACATCAATATGAATTTGATTTTAATTCTGATGCCCGATTTGGTGTTGCAACATCTTTAGATTCTGATGATAGTCACAATTTGGCTTTATCCTATACTCCTACAGGAGCAATAGTAAAACCGGCTGTAGTAGTAAAAGGTCAAAAATTATCAAACTTTGTGTATGACGCCGCAACTAATAATTTTGTAGCAACAGGAACGGGTGGAGTAAGTGCAACTATTAAATTCACAAATTCACCGCCAATAATTACAGATGATTACAAAAAATTATTGGATGGACAGCCACAAATGGTAGTTGGTTATATAGCAGCTAACCTATATACAGCTTCTACAACTTCTGATTATTTCAGATACTTGATTGATAAAGCAAATGCAACTTTACCAGCTAATCAAAAAATTGCCAGAATCCAGATTTATTTTAATTCACCTTTTGGAACTTATATACAATACCGTTTCAATGGAGGAAAACCAAGCCTGTATCACACAGTAACAACCAGTGAAAATACAGCCAATAAAACAATTGTTTTAACTGATGATTATTGGGATGATGGCGCAGCAATAATTCCAACACCTGGCTTCTTAGCCGAACTGGATGCAGAATTTCTGACTACCGCAGGATTATATGTAAAAAGAGAAGATTTTAAAATTACGTACACTAACACTATTTATACATTTACCAGTGCATCAAGCAGTTTTAGAATGACTACTTATCAGTTGTAGAAAATTTTAGTTTTTAATTTATTTTGAGAAGAGACAGCTCAGAATTTTGAACTGTCTCTTTTAATTGCTCACTATTAAAAAATTAAAGATAATATGATCAAGAAAATTTTTACACCAGCTCTTGTTGTAGTTCTTATCTGGGGAATTGGACATTTATTAATAAACCAGTATTACTATGAGTACCTAAGGCCTTATCAATATCTATCGATAATCCTTGCAATTCCCTTTGCGATTTATAATTTAAATAAGCAAAGAAAAGAAGACAAAATCAATAATACGGAAAATTTTAAATCGTCAATCTACAGCATGTTGTTTATGGCTGTAATAATGATAGCTTTCTTTTTTATCACAAAACAAGATCACATATAAAGTTTTAGTTTTAATTTTTATTTTGAAGAGAACGGCTCAATTTTGAGCTGTTTTTTTTCTCTGGTTTTTTAATTTAACACGATTAGTCTGAATCTCAACGGACATAAAATGATTGAGCTAATGAATATCTAATACATTTACTATTATGTTGAAATCAATTTTAAATTCAAGAGGAGTTGAAGTGCTTGGTAAAGAAGAGCAAAAAAACATTATCGGAAAAGGAGCACCGGTACATCCGGTTTGTTCAGATGGTAACTGGGCTCCCGTGGGGGCAAATCCGGCAAATTATCCAAATTTTCCATGTGCAGATATTTATGAGCCAGTACCATGTCTTCCAACATTTTTACCGGACGGAACTATTATTGAATGTTAAAAATTTGAATGTTAAAAAATTAAAAACCGTTTTACTTTCTAAAACGGTTTTTTTTAATTTGATTATCTAATCAATAGGATTATTGAAGCCATTTTTTCAATGACAAATTTTATTAAACGCCCAAATAATCTATATTTGTATTTCAAAAAATAAAAACGAATACCTAAATATGAAATTACTAGAAGGAAAAGTTGCCATCATTACTGGCGCAAGCCGCGGAATTGGAAAAGGAATCGCTGAAGTTTTTGCTAAACACGGAGCAAACGTAGCATTTACATATAGTTCGTCTGTAGCATCTGCTGAAGCACTTGAAGCTGAACTTAATAGTCTTGGCGTAAAAGCAAAAGGATACCAATCAAATGCAGCTGATTTTAATGAAGCGCAAACTTTTGTTGACGCTGTTTTGGCTGATTTTGGAACCGTTGATATCTTAATCAACAACGCCGGAATCACAAAAGACAACCTGTTAATGCGTATGTCTGAAGCCGATTTTGATCAGGTAATTGATGTTAACCTGAAATCTGTTTTTAATATGACAAAAGCAATTCAGAAAACTTTCCTGAAACAACGTGCAGGTTCAATTATCAATATTAGTTCTGTAGTTGGAGTATCCGGAAATGCAGGGCAGACTAACTATGCAGCGTCTAAAGCCGGTGCAATTGGTTTTACAAAATCTGTAGCACTTGAATTAGGTTCAAGAAATATTCGTTGCAATGCAATTGCTCCAGGATTTATTGAAACTGAAATGACTGCAAAATTAGGTGAAGATGTAGTAAAAGGATGGAGAGAAGGTATTCCTTTAAAAAGAGGAGGAACTCCGGAAGATGTTGCAAACGCATGTTTATTCCTGGCTTCAGACCTTAGCGGTTACGTTACAGGACAAGTTCTTAATGTTTGCGGAGGAATGCTTACCTAAAATTGTTAATTGTTAATGGTTTGTTGTTTATTGTTCTGCAACCAAAAACGATAAACTCAAAACTATAAACTAAAATATATATGACTACAAACACGATTTTATTATTATTACTTTCAATAGTAATAGCGGGTGGTTTGTCGTATTTTCAATATTTTTTCAAAGCCAAAAGTAAATCCAATGTGATTATACTTTTGGCTTTTTTACGTTTTTTGGCCATTTTTGGACTATTGGTTTTACTGATAAATCCGGTTGTGACAAAAAACTCCCTGGAGATAACAAAAACACCCCTGGCAATTGCAGTAGATAATTCAGGATCTGTCACTGCTTTAAAATCAGATAAAAAAGTTCTTGAATTGTATAAAGAATTAACTTCTAATGCTGCACTTCAGGAAAAATTCGATATTCAGTCGTATCAGTTTGATGCGGACTTAAAATCTTCAAAAGAATTTGATTTTAAAGGAAAGCAGACCAATTTAGACGCAGTCGCGAAGGATTTAAAAAGCATCAACAGAAATATCATTTTTCCGACCGTTATTATTACAGACGGAAATCAGACTACAGGAAATGATTACGTATATCGTTTTGATCCTGTCAATAAAGTTTATCCTTTGGTTGTGGGAGATACAACCACTTTTTTTGATTTAAAAATCAATCAGCTGAATGTAAATAAATACGCATTTCACAAAAATAAATTCCCTGTCGAAGTTTTTCTGCAATATGCAGGAGATAAAAATACAACGGCCGATTTTTCTATTATGCAGGGAAATTCAGTTGTCGCAAAAGAAAAAGTTTCTTTTTCATCTGCAAAGAAAACGGCAACTCTAAATTTGCTTTTACCTGCAGACAAAGTAGGATTGCAGATTTTTAAAGCCAGTATTTCTTCTAATACAAAAGAAAAAAACAGCTATAATAATATCAAGAATTTTGCTGTTGAAGTAATTGATCAAAAGTCAACAATTGCAATAGTTTCATCCATAAACCACCCGGATATTGCAGCACTGAAACGTTCCATAGAATCTAATGCACAACGTAAAGTAATATTGGTTAAGCCAAATGAAATCAATTTATTACAGGATGTTTCTGTTTTAGTTTTGTATCAGCCAAACACGGCATTTAGGGCCATTTTTGACAACAATAAATTAGCCGGAACAAATACCTTTATTATTACCGGAAAAAATACAGATTTTAATTTCCTTAACCAGCAACAGAACAACCTGGTTTTTAAAATGAGCGGGCAGGTAGAAGATTATTTAAACGAATTTCAGTCACAATTTAATTTGTTTGCCATTGACAATATCGGTTTTGAAAATTTCCCGCCACTACAAAATGTATTCGGAACAGTTTCTACAAACGGAAATGTATCTGTTTTGCTTTCTTCAAAAATCAGAAATGTTTCTACAAATGCACCTTTATTGGCTTTCGCCGAAAATCAAAATAAAAGAACCGCATTTCTTCTGGGTGAAAATAGCTGGAAATGGCGTATGCAAAGTCATATAGACAACCAGTCTTTTGAAAAATATGATGTTTTTATAGATAAAATAATTCAATACCTGGCGTCAAGTACTTCCAGAAAATCATTGGTGGTAACGCATGAAAGTTTCTACAATTCAGGAGAAGCCATCGTAATAAATGCACAATATTTCAATAAAAACTACGAGTTTGACGAAAAAGCAAGACTTACGATCAGTATCACAAATGCTGAAACCAAGCAGACTAAAAACTACGATTTATTAAAAGGAAACAATTCTTTTTCTGTAAATTTGGATGGATTGTCTGCAGGAAAATATAATTTTTCAGTAAAAGAATTAAACACAAACACCAGTTATTCAGGTCATTTTGAAATTTTAGATTTTGATATTGAAAAGCAATTTGTAAATCCGGATGTTTTGAAATTGAAACAATTAGCTTTACAAACCAATGGAAAAGCATTCTTTGAAAATCAGGCAGATCAGTTAATTAATACTCTTTTAGAAAATAAAGAATACAAATCAATTGAAAAAAACATTTCAACCAAAACTCCCATAATTGACTGGATTTGGCTGTTGGTTTTAATTGCTGCTCTTTTAACAACAGAATGGTTTGTAAGGAAATATAATGGACTTTTGTAGTTTTTTTGATATTCAGTTAATTTGTTCCAAAATGAAAAAATCTGTCCTTTTATTATTTATATTTTTACTTACATTTAAATGTATTGGGCAAACTTCTGAAAAAGAAAAATCGAATTCTGCAATTGAAAATCTAACTCAATACAGACAAGTATTTTGGGATAGTTTACCACAACCAGTAGGCTGGACAAATGATTACGAAGGAATTTTTTCTGTTAGTGAGAAAGAAAAATTAGATAATCTAATTATTGATTTTGAAAAAGAAACTACAATTGAATTGGCAATTGTAACTATTGAT
>NZ_QETH01000022.1 GCF_003105115.1 Flavobacterium sp. HTF
AATAAGTAAAATAAATTATTCTAAAAATGGTACTGCTTCCGGTTTTACAACATTTAATTACACAGGTAATCTTTTAAGTTCCACATTGTCAGGCGAAAATCAGGATGAAAAAACGGAATATTTTTATAATAACGGAATTCTTGTTTCAGAAATATCAGGGTACTTTAATAATGGGAGTTATATAGTTCAAAATGAAATAGAATATAATTTTGATCAGGTTAAAAATATCACAGAAAAAATAAACAAATCATCTACGTCTGGTTCCCAAACAATTTCAAAAAACAAATATTTCTATGATGATAAAAATCATCCTATGAAGTTTATGAATAAATATTATCGACTTACTTTTTCTATTGAAGGATTTGATGGAAAAGCAACCAATAATGTCGTTTCAAGAGAAAGTTATTATCCGATTTCAGCAGAAGTCCCAACTTATTTTGTATATCAAATAGTTTATAATGATGATAAGTTTCCAATAGAAATAAAAAAGATTGCTAAACAAAATAATGTTTTGATTTCAAAGACTATTATTGAATATCAATAATATAAGCTGCATAATAATGATATAGACATTCCTGAAAATCTCAATAATTATTTCTTTTAAGTCTGATTGGATTTTCAACTCCGTATCTTTGCAAAACTAATTTTAGATTTCAGATGTTAGATTACACAAATCTAACATCTGAAATCTAAATTCATATATATAAAAATGTCCAGAGATACACAATTAAAAGAGCGTTGGGAAAAGCTCGTCGATATACTTTCAAATCAATTTTCGCAAGGTGAAGATCTTGACTTAGATGCAATTATTTACTTAATCGGAGTTCAGGAATATGGCAAAATACACCGCGAATACAAGAAAGACGAAAAATTAAACCTAATGCATATTGCCATCTGCAGATTATTGGAACCATACGGATTTTATGAATTCGAATATTTTGATGAAGACGGCTGGCCGCATTACAAAGTAAAAGAAGAATTACCGCCGTTAAAAGCAGGAGAACAATCTGTTTTGATGAAAGAAGCGATTGTAAATTATTTTTTAGAAAGAAATCTTATTGAATAGTTTCCAGTTCAGCATAAATTAAAACCAGGATTAAAAAACTGAAGAGAAATTGGGATGTGTAGATATGCGATGACATTATATAAGCCACATTATGCTTGTTTTAATTGCCATAAAACTTTTAAAAGAAGACTTAAGAAGGATATAAAAGACGGTATAGAATCAGTTTATGAAGCGAAATGTCCACAATGTGGAGAATTAATGGCAAATATGGGACTAGATTTTGAATCTCCAAAAATGGAAAATCTGAAAAAATGGGAACATATCAAAAGCTTGTATTCTGTTGGTATAACATTTCACTCCTGCGGATGTAGCGGCCCCGGTTATATTCCGAATTCAAAAGAAAAATTAATTGAACATTTTGAACAGTTAAAAACGGGTTATCTTAAAAATATAGATTTCTGGCGTGCCCGCATTGAGCCTTCCGATAACAAAGAAAGAGATAAAGACTGGAATAAAAACTGGGCTGAATTGGGATATATAGCCCAAAAAAGCAGAAAAGAAATTATTTCTAATCAGGAAGGTATAAATTATTGGCTGGAAAGGGTCAGAGAAATTGAAAATAAGTTAAGTCTGGTAAAATAAGTATAAATTTTCGCTAACAAGGTTCAACTCGGGATATAAAGGAAATTTTACACCTTAAACTTAAAACAAATTACTTAAATTTGTACTCTCAATTATTGAAGGAAAATGATAGATAAGATAAAAGATTATATTGGTGAAGCAGAAGCTTTTTCGACAGAAAACGCAGCTGAACTAGAAGCATTCCGTATTAAATTCTTAGGAAAAAAAGGTGTTTTGAATGACTTTTTTGCTGAATTTAAAAACGTACCAAACGATCAGAAAAAAGAATTCGGACAAGTAATAAATGCTTTAAAAAATACTGCTGAGGAAAAAGTTAAAACAATTGTTGAGGCTTTGGAAAGTAAAGAAGAATCTAAAGGTATTTTTGGAGACTTAACGCGTGCGGCAGAACCGGTTATTATTGGTTCCCGCCATCCTATATCAATAGTTAAAAATCAGATTATTGATATTTTTGCCAATATTGGTTTTAATGTTTCTGAAGGTCCGGAAATCGAAGACGACTGGCATAACTTTACCGCATTGAATTTACCGGAATATCACCCGGCACGTGACATGCAGGATACATTTTTTATTCAGACTAATCCTGATGTTTTGTTGCGTACGCACACATCATCTGTACAGGTTCGATATATGGAAAACAACAAACCGCCGATCCGTACTATTTCTCCGGGGCGTGTTTTTCGTAATGAGGCAATTTCATCACGTTCGCACTGTATCTTCCATCAGGTAGAAGGATTGTATATTGACAAAGACGTTTCGTTTGCAGATTTAAAACAGACATTACTTTATTTCACTAAAGAAATGTTCGGAAAATCAAAAATCCGTCTTCGTCCGTCATACTTTCCATTTACAGAACCAAGTGCCGAAATCGACATTTACTGGGGACTAAAAACAGAAACCGATTACCGTATTACGAAAGGAACAGGATGGCTGGAAATTGGAGGCTGCGGAATGGTAGATCCAAACGTTCTTAAAAACTGTGATATTAATCCTGACGAATATAATGGTTTTGCCTTCGGAATGGGAGTAGAACGTATCGCAATGCTTTTATACCAAATTGGAGATATTCGTATGTTTTATGAAAACGATGTTCGTTTCTTAGAGCAATTTAAAGCAAATATTTAATTTTAAGTCAAAAGTCATAAAGTCGAAAGTCAAAAGTCTCAAATTGGAACTTTATAACTTTCGACTTTATGACTTTCGGCTTTATGACTTTTAAAAATGAAAAAAGATATAGTAATTCCAGAAGTAGAAAACGTATTCCTGGCCGCTGTTCAGGAATGGAGCGACGATTTTATGGAAAAAGTGTGGTATGCCTATTTGGTAAACGACAGTGACTTTAATTTAGACAGTGTAATGGTCGTTTCTAAAGCATTTGGAACCATAGATGGAGAAATGAAGAAAACGTCGATCCTGCGTCATGCTTTTGTCGAAGTTCCTGCTGTTTCTGTAGTTAAAATAGAAATGATAGAGAAAAGCCTTTTGGTAATGAATAACGAATTTATGGTAACATTCTTCATCGGAAATACATTGTACGATAAGAAGTTTATTTTCAAATCGAATTTAATCAACGAGAACAATACAGAAGAAGTGCCGATTCTTTTTGTTGAAGGGATTATGGTTAAATAATTTACTTGCCAATCGCAGTTTTGGGTTTACAGTATTAAAAAAAGCGTCTAAAAAAATATTTCTTAGACGCTTTTTTTTGAATATAGGAACAAAACCATTCGTTATTTTATTTTTGTAATTTGGCGATGTATCTCTTCTTGAGATTTAGCAAATATTTCTCCTCCAAATTCTTCATTGTCCAATGACAAAGAAGTAATGTCTTTTACACCCATAATACCGAAGATGAATTTTAAATAAGTTGTTTGAAAATTCATTTTTTCATTTTTCTCATTCTCTCCATAACCTGTATCCCCTCTGCTAGATAGAATAAATAGTTTTTTGTTTTCTAGTAGACCAACATAATTACCATCAGGTACTCCAGACTTAAATTTCCAGGTTTCATTTATTCGCATGACTTGGTCTATATAGGATTTTAGCCCACTTGGAATGGACCAATTATACATGGGCGTTCCAATAATATAAATATCTGCTTCTTTAAGTTCTTTAATCAGTAAGTTACTTAAAGCCAAAGCGTTTTGGTTTTCCTCAGTTCTGTTTTCAACTTTTGTGAAGGCAGCGCCAATCCATTCATTAGTAATATGAGGAACAGGCGTTAAACCAACTTCGCGATATATGTAAGTATCTTTAGGATAGCTTTTTGACCATGTTTCTACAAATAATTTTGTAAGTGCCCTGCTATGAGATTTTTCTTCTCTCGTACTGGCATTGATAATTAATATTTTCATTGCTTCTTAAATTTTAATGAAGCAAAATTCATGGTTATTTAATTAGTAAAAATTGATGTAGTTCAAGATGATTTATTTTTTTTTCGAATACGACTTATGAATTCAGCAGACACTCCTAAATACGAAGCAATTAAATATTGAGGTACTTTGGAAGCTATGTTTGGGTAGGTTATCAAAAAATCATAATATCTGTATTCAGCATCGTAAACCTTGCTATCAATAATTCTTTTTTGTAATGCTCCCAGATAATTTTCAAGTATTATCCTGAAAAAGCGTTCTAGTGAAGGGATCTCTTTTAATAATTTTTGAAAAGAATGATAATTGATTTGTAAAACAGTAGTTTTTTCTACGGCTTGTATATTATACATCGATGGTTTTTGTTTAGAAAAACTATTGATATCGGTTGCCCACCAATCGTCGACAGCGAAATATATAATTTCTTCATTTCCGTTTTCGCTATTGATGTAGAATGCTTTTAATACTCCCGAAACCACATAACTATCAAAACGACAGATATCTCCATTTCGTAAAAGATATTCGTCTTTTTCAAAAGTTTTTTCTGTCCAAAACGTTTCGACAACCGAAATTTCTTCGGGACTTAATGTAATATGTTTAGAAATATTTTTTATCAATAGACTTATTCTCATAAATTATTTAATGACTTAGTTACCACAGCAAAATTAAATAAATCTTTCTACTGTAGAATTGTGAAGTGAGTAATAATGAGCTGATTTATTAGAATGTTAACCTGAATCTTAAATAGCTTTCTAAACAAATTTTTCGATGTTTAGTATGAGGTAATTTTTCTATTTATATTGAAATTAAAAGAGCCGGAAATATTTTCCGGCTCTTTTAATTTTAAAGTTTTGTCTGTTTTCCTGGCTCTTCCTTCTATTATGTCTATAAAAATAGAATTAGTCTAATGACTCAGTCAATTTCTTAAAAACCGATTTTGCATCTTTTCCTTCATATAAAACGGCATAAACAGCATCAATAATCGGAGTTTTTGCTCCGTAACCCTGATTTAGTTTATAAGCACTTTTTGTTGCGTAATATCCTTCGGCAACCATGCTCATTTCCATCATGGCGCTTTTTACCGTATATCCTTTTCCAATCATGTTTCCGAACATTCTGTTTCTGGAGAAGACCGAATATCCTGTAACCAATAAATCGCCCAAATAAGCCGAATCATTAATATTACGTTTCATTTTATGCACTTTTCTAATGAATTTCTTCATTTCACGGATTCCATTACTCATCATAACAGATTGAAAGTTATCTCCATAACCTAAACCATGTGCAATTCCGGCAGCGATAGCATAAATGTTTTTAAGCATTGCAGCATACTCAGTCCCGATAATATCGTCTGAGATTTTAGCTTTGATATAGTTTCCTGAAAGAGATTTAGCGACAATGCAAGCTTTGTCAGGATCTCCACAGGCAATTGTTAAATACGAGAGTCTTTCTAACGCTACTTCTTCAGCGTGACAAGGCCCTGTAATAACACCAATATTGTAATAAGGAATGTCGTATTGAATATGGAAATGTTCTCCAACAATTAAACTTGTTTCAGGAACAATACCTTTAATTGCTGAAAAGATGATTTTATCCTGTAAAGAAACAGTAAGATTTTTAAGTTCTGCATCTAAGAATGCAGACGGAATAGCAAAAATTATATAATCTGCATATTCAACAGCTTCATTTATATTATTGGTCAGTTTAAGTTTTTTGGTATCAAATTCTACCGAACTTAAATAATTTGGATTGTGTTTGTATTTTTCAAGATGCTCTATAGCAGCATCGTTGCGCATGTACCACGAAATTTCAGATAGATTTACACAAAGCATTTTTGCAATTGCCGTTGCCCAACTCCCTCCTCCAATTACTGCAAATTTTAAATTTTCGCTCATTATTTTAATAATTTAAAACAAAAGTACTTAATTATGTAGTAATAATACAAAATCTGATTTAAGAAATTTAAAAACTCTACTGAATTACAATGGTTTTCAGGCAGTTTCAAAAAAAAATGTAAAAACATTCAGTAGCGATGCAATAAAGACACGATGCTTACGTTATAAGTATTTGTAAATTAGAATTTTAATGAGTTTAGCAAAAATTGAGTTAGTTAGTTTTGTTTTAGTATTTTGAAAAGGCGTTCCTATAAATCATAAGAACGCCTTTTCTGTTTTTATTTAAATTCCGGTTTTACTTCCAAACACCAAAAATTACATTCCAAATAAAAACTCCAAATTCCAATAATTTAGATATTCTTGGAATTTGGAGTTTTAGGATTTGTAATTTATTAATAACTCATCTCAACGATAGATTTTACTTTGTCTAAAGTTACCAATTGGTTTTCACCTAAACCTTTCCAGCCTCTTTCATCAAAACGTTTTACAATAAACTCTGCTGTTTTATCATAGTCGTTGGTATATTGTGAAAGCTTAGTGTCCATTCCCATTTTATGGAAAAATGCAACAGTATGATCGATTGCTTCTTTGGCAACTTCATCATCAGAACCCGTCAGGTTGAAAATTCTTCTTCCATATTGTGCTAATTTCCCTTTTTTGGTTTCAAACATAACACTATATAAACTAGGACCGATAATTGCCAAAGTTCTGGCATGGTCAATTTCGTATAAAGCGGTTAATTCGTGACCAATCATGTGTGTTGCCCAGTCGGTAGGCACCCCTTTCTGAATCAGTCCGTTTAGTGCCATTGTACAGCTCCACATAAAGTTAGAAGCTAATGTATAATCTGTTGGATTTTCTACAACTCCTGGGCCAACTTCAATTAAAGTCTGCAAAATTCCCTCAGCAATTCTGTCCTGAAGAAAACCTTCATGCGGATAGGTTAAATATTGTTCCATAACGTGTGTGTAAGCATCAACAACACCATTTTGGATTTGTCTTTTTGGTAAAGAAGCTATAACTGTAGGATCGCAGATTGAAAATTTAGGAAACAGTGAACTTCCGCCAAAAGCCAGTTTCTCCTGTGTTGCCCCAATAGTAACAACAGATCCTGAATTCATTTCGCTTCCTGTTGCCGGAAGTGTCAGAACGGTTCCAAAAGGCACTACGTTTTCTTTAATTAAAATCTTTTTTTGAAGAATATCAATCGGATTTCCTGCAAAATAAACGGCTGCCGAAATAAATTTCACCCCGTCAATTACAGATCCTCCTCCTACAGCAAGTATAAAATCAATTTTCTCTGCTTTTATTACTTCAACAGCTTTCATTAAAGTTTCAAACCTTGGATTTGGTTCAATTCCTCCAAATTCTACAATATCAAAACCTTTCAGATTGTTGATTACCTGATCGTAAATTCCGTTTTTAAAAATACTTCCTCCGCCGTAAGCCAAAAGAATTTTAGCCTCTTTTGGAACTAAAGTTGAAAGTTTTTTTATCTGCCCTTTTCCGAAGATTAAATTCGTCGGATTATATAATTCAAAGTTTAGCATTTTTTTTGAGGTTCTAAGATGCTAAGATTCTGAGGTTCTAAGTTTTTATTTGAACTTACCCAGAAAACTTAGCATCGGTGTTTATTTTTATTTTTTGAAGTAAAGAAGATATTGAGTTTTTAAGTAACTAAGAAAAAACTTAGAACCTTAGTGCCTCAGTTCCTTAGCGCGTTATTCACTCAGTTTGTGCAATAATTTTCCAGCTACCAGTTTAGATGAAGCCGGATTTTGACCTGTAATTAAAAGTCCGTCCTCAACAGCATATGGCTGCCAGTTTGGTCCTTTAGAAAAAATCCCTCCTTTTGATGATAAAGCATCTTCCAGTAAAAACGGAACTACTTTGGTCAATCCAACCGCTTCTTCTTCTTCGTTTGTAAATCCGGTAATTTTTTTACCTTTTACCAAATAGTTACCGTTTACTTTTACATTTTTTAAAACAGCCGGAGCGTGACAAACAAAAGCAACCGGTTTTTTATGGTTGTAAAAAGATTCGATCAGAGCAATTGAATTTTGATCTTCTACCAAATCCCATAATGGTCCATGACCTCCAGGGTAAAATACAGCATCATAATCTGCCTGATTAATTGTCGAAAGTTTGACAGTATGCTTTAATTTTTCCTGTAAAGCCTTATCCGAATCAAATCTTTTTGTGTCTTCCGTTGCCGAAGCAGGATCTGAACTTTTAGGGTCAATTGGCGGCTGTCCTCCTAGAGGAGATGCAATGGTGATTTCAACTCCTTTATCTAACAATTCATAATAAGGTGCAGCAAGTTCTTCTGACCAGAATCCGGTTTTTTCTCCGGTGTTGCCCAGTTTATCGTTGCTGGTAACAACAAATAATACTTTTTTCATCTTTTTATTTGATTTTTGAGCTGTAGCTGAAAAGCTAATTGCAGTGAATAATGTAATTCCTAGTAATGTTATTTTTTTCATATGATTTAAATTTTTAACAAATTTACGTCTTATGTGATATTAGTAAAAATAAAATAAACTATGTTTGTTATAAATTAATTTATATCATGGTAAATCTAGAATGGTACAGAACCTTTAAAGCAGTTTATAAAAACGGCAATTTTTCAGTCGCTGCGAAGGAATTATTTATGAGTCAGCCAGCGGTTAGTCAGCAAATTTCTATGTTAGAAGCGCACGTAGGAAATAAATTGTTTAATCGGAAATCAAAAGGAGTAGAGCCGACTGAATATGCTAAGTTACTGAATAATTTGATAATAGATGCATTGGAAAGGCTTGAAAATGTGGAAACAAGCTTTCGCACAAAAGCCCAGGATGCCAATCGTTTAATTTCGGTTGGTATATCGCAGCACCTTTTTAGTTGTATCGGAAATCTTTTGATTTCGAAATTTGATTTAATCGATTTTACTTTTGCCGATAACGATGCGCTTTTTGAATTAGTCGATTCCAAAAAACTGGATTTTGCAATTGTCACAAAAGGTTATGAGACATTTGATACGATGTATGAAATTGTCGGAAAAATTAAACTGATAATGGTGGCGCCCACAAGTTTAGATATAACCGAATTCCGCCAGAGGCTGAAAGCAGATAATTATGGAGAAATCGAACAATGGCTAAATGAGCAAAAATGGTACAGTCATGATGCACGAATTCCTCATATAAAATTATTCTGGCTTCATGCTTTTAATAAAAAAAGACCTTCGATGGTTCCAAATTATATTATTCCAACAGAATCCGAGATGTTAAGGTTGTTGTCCAAAAATGAAGGAGTAGCGGTGACATGGAACTGTAATGCAAGAGATCTTATTAAGGAGAATAAATTGCAGTTAGTATGGAATAGTTTTCATGTTCCCGAAGAGTTCGTGTATTTATTGACAGCAAAAAATAATAATGCAAATTCGTTTTTTGAGACTATTGCTAAAGAATTAAAGTTGTTTTTTGGTAACAGGTTATAGATATGGAAAAATTACAAAATATTAGAATTGCTGTAGACGCTATTGTTTTTGGTTATAAAAACAGTCAGTTATATGTGCTTTTAATTCAACAGAAATTTGGCACCAGTGATTCATACTGGGCTTTGCCGGGAGGATTGGTAAAAGATGATGAATCTTTACAGGATGCTGTGCAAAGAGAGCTAAAAGAAGAAACCAATGTTTCGGTAGATTATTTTGAGCAATTATTTACGTTTGGGGATGATATCTTCCGCGATCCTCGTAATCGTGTTATTTCTGTTGCTTATTTTGCTTTGGTAAATCCCTCAAAAGTAGAAATCAAAGCCGATTCCGATGCTGAAAATGTTCAATGGTGTATGATAAATGAAGTTCCCGCATTGGCATTTGATCATAATATAATTCTCAAAAAAGCTATAGAACGCATAAAAGCAAAACTGACTTATGAACCTATTGGTTTTGACTTATTGCCAAAAGAGTTTCTTTTTTCTGAACTTGAAAACTTATACTGTACGATTTTAGATAAGGAAATCGAACGTAGAAATTTTAGAAAAAAAATTCTCAGTTTCGGAATAGTAGAAGAAACAGATCATTATTCTCCAGTAAAAACAGGGCGTCCTGCCAAATTATTTCGATTCAATAAACAGAAATACAATGATTTAATAGAGGGAGGTTTTCACTTCGAAATAAAGTTTGCGTAAATTTTACACAAAATAAATTGTTTAATAAAAATATTAATCTATATTTGCGTATAATTAACGCAAACTAAAAAACTATGATACTTAATCTAGACCAAAATTTCAGACCATTTCCAAATCAAAAAGAGATAGAATTCAAAAACTTTACTTTTTCAGGAGGTGAACCCCATATCAAAATTAATCCTGATTTTGATGTTAATCAAAAAATTACCATTACACACAGACTAAATTCTTTTAACGATTTCGGCTTGTTATGCCTTGCAGTTGACGCTTTAAGAAGAATGGATGTTAAGATCATTGATCTTTTTATTCCGTACTTTCCGGCAGCGCGCCAGGACAGAGTTATGATAAAAGGAGAACCATTATCTGTAAAAGTGTATGCAGATATTCTAAACGCAATGCAGTTAAATAAAGTGTATGTTTTTGATGCCCATTCTGAAGTGACGCCAGCTTTGGTAAATAACTGCGAAGTGATTCCGAATCATACTTTTATTCAGCAAGTAATTAAAAGTATTGGTAACGATGTAAAACTGATTTCTCCTGATGGCGGAGCTTTAAAAAAAATCTACAAAGTTTCTGAATTTTTAGGCGGAGTAGAAGTGGTAGAATGCAGTAAAAGCCGTGATGTTAAAACAGGAAAATTATCTGGTTTTAAAGTTTATGAAGATGACCTAAACGGAATCGACTGTTTAATTGTAGACGATATTTGCGACGGTGGCGGCACATTTGTAGGTCTTGCGGAAGAATTAAAAAACAAAAATGCAGGAAAATTATATTTAGCAGTTAGCCACGGAATTTTCAATAAAGGTTTTGAAGTTTTGGACTGTTTCGAAAAAATATTTACAACTAACTCTTTTAAAGATTTTGATAATGAGAGAGTTGAAGTTGTTGGTTTAGATCGATTGATTTAAATTATAAAATAAAAGAGATGCAAGACATTCAATATACAAAAGGAGATGCTACATCACCTCAAACAGCAGGCAACAAAATAATTGTACATGTATGCAATGATATTGGAGGATGGGGAAAAGGATTTGTCATGGCAATTTCAAAACGATGGAAAGAACCGGAAAGTCAGTATAGAAGCTGGTTTAAGTCAAAAGATAATTTTGAATTGGGAAAAGTACAGTTTGTTCAGGTCGAAGAAGATTTATGGGTAGCAAATTTAATTGGACAGCACAAAATCAATAAAGATGAAAATGGCGGAGCACCAATTCGGTATAATGCCATTGAAGAAGGACTAAAAGCCGTTTCTGATTTTGCAAAAACAAATAAAGCAGCTGTACATATGCCCAGGATTGGATGTGGTTTAGCCGGAGGGAAATGGGAAATGATTGAACCAATTATTCTTCAAACACTTTCGGATCATGATATCGAAGTTGTAGTTTATGATTTTTAAAAATTATGGATGAAAAAGAAATAAAATCAACAAGCAAGTTTTTAAGTTTTGTTCTGAGACATTCACCGGAAACCATTCAGTTAAAATTGGATGAAAATGGCTGGGCAGATGTGGACGAATTGATTGCAAAATGTAATCAATATCAAAAACAATTGAATTCAGATTTACTGAATATTGTAGTTGAAACGAATGATAAAAAACGTTTTGCTTTTAACGAAGATAAAACCAAAATCCGTGCGAGCCAAGGACATTCTATTTCAGTTGAACTGAATTTGAAAGAATCCGAACCACTTGAATATTTGTATCACGGAACTGTAGAAACCAGCATTAACGGAATAAAAGAAAACGGATTGCAAAAAATGAGCCGCCAGCATGTTCATCTCAGCAAAGACAGAGAAACAGCAATTAAAGTTGGGGGCAGAAGAGGGAAACCAATCATTTTGACGGTCGATTCCAAAGCAATGTACGCAGACGGATTTAAATTTTATTTGTCCGAAAATGAAGTCTGGCTTACCGATGAGGTTCCTGCAAAATATATTGAATTTAAGTAGATTTTAAAACAACACAACTAAATTTAAAAAAAATGGAAGACGAATTAAAACCAAGATTTATTGAGTCATTACGCAGAAACAATGATCAGATTAGAGAAGACAGGGCACGAACAATTGGTGAGGATTCTGAATTAATATACAGACGAAGAGTAGAAGATATCGAACTAAAAATAAAAAGACTTGAACGCGAGCAGGAAGGCCTTATTGATATCAGCCCTTTGGATAAAAACAGTTTGACATTTGCAGATTTTCAACCCGAAGCATTTGTGCAGAAAGACATGGAATTATCATTAACAATCAGAAATTTAAATATCCAGTTAGAAGTTACAAAAAAGAGATTTGAATATTTATTTGGTAAAACATTTTAGTTATGGGAGGTACAAGATATGATATAGGTGCTCGTTTGAGCAGAGCAGAAGCAGCAGGTTACGGAAAAAAATCTGCAAGTGAAATTTTTACGCAGAATGCAAAAAGAATGGCTCACGAATCTATGAATCCTAAAGGGATAACTTTTAGAGAAGCCAGAGATTCAGCTGTTCACCCAAACTCAGTTCCAATTATTTTAGGATTGGATGTTACAGGAAGTATGGGACATATTCCGCATGAATTAATCAAAGAAGGTCTTCCTAAACTGATGGGCGGAATTATACAAGGCGGAGTTCCCGATCCTGCCCTTTTATTTTTAGGAATTGGGGATCACGAATGCGATAATTATCCGTTGCAGGTGGGTCAGTTTGAGTCTGGAGATCAGGAATTAGATATGTGGCTGACACGTACTTATATAGAATCAGGTGGTGGCGGAAATGCCGGAGAAAGTTACCTTTTGGCGTGGTATTTTGCCGCTTTTCATACCAAAACCGATGCTTTCGAAAAAAGAAACCAAAAAGGATTGCTTTTTACGGTTGGTGATGAACCTAACTTAGAAGTTCTTCCTGCATCTGCAATTAGTGAAATTATGGGTGCCGGACAGCAAACTTATACAGCTAAGGAACTTTTGGCTGAAGCAAAAAAATATTATGATGTTTACCACATCAGCGTTTTACATTCAGATCAGGCTGTAAGATCAGATGTTGCCTGGAAAGAATTGCTCGGGCAAAATTGTTTGTCTATAGAAGACCATAGAGAAATCCCGAATGTAATTAAAGGCATTATCTGTGATAAATTTAAAAACGGTTCTGCAGGAAGTGTGAACTTAGGAGGATTAGATAATATTGATATGCTTTAAAAAATGAAAAAAGCAAAAATAGTTATAGGTCTGGGTTTTGGTGATGAAGGAAAAGGAATCACTACAGATTTTCTTTCAGAGCAAAATCCGGGTGCTATAGTTATTAGATTTTCGGGAGGACAACAGGCAGCACATACCGTTATGATTGAGAATAAAAAACACATTCATTCCAGTTTTGCCAGCGGCGCGCTTCGTGGATTACCTTCTTATTTTACAGAACATTGCACCACTCATCCGACTTTTTTATTTAATGAAAGAGAAGAACTGGAAGAAAAGAACGGAAATACAGAATTGCACATTCATCCTTTGGCAAAAATTACAACACCTTTTGATGTCTGGCAAAATCGCAAAAATGTCAAAAACTTAGAACACGGAACCTGCGGAAAAGGCGTCGGTGCAACAATGAAAAGACACGAAAGTCCGTATAAATTATTTGCCATAGATTTAATTGCACCAAGACCAATGTTAATTGAAAAATTAAAAGCAATTGCTTATTTCTACGGATTTCTTGACAGTAGTAAGATCGAACAGGAATTGGATGATTTCTTACATGCAATTGACAAAATAGACTGGAAGATCAGTGATTATAATTTTCTAAAATCATTTGATACGCTTATTTTTGAAGGCAGTCAGGGAATTTTACTCGATATGGATCATGGAGTTTTTCCGAATGTTACATATGCCAATACCACCTCAAAAAATGCTTTTGAAGTTTGTAAGTTCTTAAACATTGACGACATTGAAATGTTTTATGTCACCAGAAATTATGCAACTCGACACGGAAGCGGCTGGATGAGTAGCGAAAATGAAATTGTATTAAAAAACAACGAAGAAGAGACCTGTGTTTTTAATGAATATCAAAAAGAACTTAGGTTTGGAGATTTAGATTATAATTTACTGGATTATGCTTTACAATTAGATGCAGCTTACGTTAGTCCAAATAAAAAAAATCTTGTTGTAACGTGTCTGGATCAGACAGAAACAGCCTTTAAACCGGAAAATCTGCAAACAAAATTTGATGTTATTTATGGATCTTATTCTCCATATTCAAAAGATTTCAGGATACTTAGTCCATTCTAATTAAAATAAAAAATATATTTACCAATGCTATGATTTGGATGTTTGTTCCAAAATAGTAAAAAGAACTAAAAGCCATTAAAAATTATGAATCCATTATTATTAACAGACGGTTACAAAGTTGACCACAGAAGACAATATCCGGACGGAACAACATTAGTGTACTCAAACTGGACACCAAGAAAATCAAGAATCGAAGGAGTCGATGAAGTTGTATTTTTCGGATTACAATATTTCATCAAAAAATATATTATTCAGGATTTTGAACTGCATTTTTTTAAACAGCCAAAAGAAGAAGTAGTAAAAAAATACTCAAGAAGAATTAATAATTATTTAGGCGAAAACCTGGTTGGAACCAAACATATCGAAGATTTACACGATTTAGGATATATTCCGATGGTTTTTAAAGCATTGCCGGAAGGAACAAGCGTGCCGATTCGTGTACCAATGTTTACGATGTACAATACGCTGCCTGAATTTTTCTGGCTGACAAATTATTTCGAAACACTTCTTTCTGCCGTAGTATGGCTTCCTTGTAATTCTGCTACAATTGCAAAAGAGTACAGAAAAGTTCTGGACAAATACGCTGGCGAAACGTCATCAGTTCCGGAATTTGTAGATTGGCAGGCACACGATTTCTCTATGAGAGGAATGGGCGGAATCGAAGCATCTTTAACTTCATCTGCAGGACATTTATTGAGTTTTACAGGTTCTGATACAATTCCGGCCATTGATTTTATGGAGGAATATTACAGAGCTGATTCAGATAAAGAATTAATTGCCGGTTCAGTTGCGGCTACAGAACATTCTGTAATGTGTATGGGAACTACAGAAGGGGAATATGAGACTTTCAGAAGATTAATTTCTGATGTTTATCCAAAAGGAATTGTTTCTATTGTTTCCGATACCTGGGATTTATGGAAAGTTTTAACCGATTATTTACCTCGTCTGAAAGATGAAATCGTTTCAAGAGAAGGTAAAGTGGTTATTCGTCCTGACAGTGGTGATCCGGTAGATATCATCTGCGGAAATCCAAACGGAAAAACAGAACAGGAAAAGAAAGGGGTTATCGAATTGCTTTGGGATGTTTTCGGAGGAAGTACAAATGCTAAAGGATTTAAAGAATTAGTACCACAGATTGGGGCTATTTACGGAGATAGTATTACGGTACCAAGAGCAACTCAAATCTGCGAAAGATTAAAACTAAAAGGATTTGCTTCTACCAATGTTGTGTTAGGAATAGGATCTTTTACCTATCAATACAATACAAGAGATACATTTGGTTTTGCGATGAAAGCGACTTACGGAGAAGTAAACGGAGAGGGAAGAGCCATCTTCAAAGATCCGATTACGGATGACGGAACCAAAAAATCAGCCAAAGGATTAATGAAAATTGATTTAGTTGACGGTGTGTATCATTTAACCGATAATGTTTCCTGGGAAGAAGAAAAGAAAGGAGAACTTAAAGAAGTTTTCAGAGACGGAAAATTATTAATCGACCAATCACTTTCTGAAATTAGAAACAACGTTAAAAAAGAGCTTACAACAGCTTAAAAAGTTAAAGCCTAAATGAATTTTCATTTAGGCTTTTTTTATAATTTGTTTTTTTCGCATTCAGAATGACAAGATTGCGCATATCATTATTTTTTATAAAAATTATTGTGATCAATATATTCCCAAACTTTTGGAGGCAATAAAGGCTGAATATTTTTTCCTTCCTTGATATTATTTCGAATAAAAGTAGAAGAAATTTCTACAATCGGCGCGTCAATAATATGAATTTTCGGGTGCGATTTTAATTCGGTATTTTCTTCTTCAGACGAAATTCTTGGATAAACATAAATATCATAATGATCCAGTAACACTTCGTAGTTTTTCCATTTATGAAGCGTTTTCAGATTGTCTTCACCCATAATTAATGAAAACTCATGGTTCGGATACTTTTCATGTAAATGCACCAAAGTATTTACGGTATAATTAGGCTGAGGTAACTTAAATTCAATGTCAGATGGCTTGATCTTCGGAAAATCTTTTGTTGCCAGATAAACCATTTCCAGACGCTGATGATCATCAAGCAGTGTAGATTTCTTTTTTAGCGGATTATGAGGAGTAACAACCATCCAAATCTGATCTAAATCGGCAAATTCTGCCATGTGATTGGCAATAATCAAATGCCCAACATGAATGGGATTATAAGTGCCGAAATAAAGACCTATTTTCATAGTTAAGTAACTAGTAATTAGTAAAAAGTGCTTAGTCTTTTAGTGTCTTAGAAAAAGCGTTAATCATTTTCGATTCTTCTTCAATTTGATTTAAAATTTCTTCATAAAGAGTTTGATTGGTTACAAAACCAAGATCATTTGCAATGAGTAATTGAGTTTCAATTTCAAACAATGAGCCTCTGGAAATATTTAAAAAATGACTAAAAGATTTATCTGTATTTCTACCATAACCTTCGGCTATATTTGATGGAATAGATACGGAAGCTCTTTTTAATTGACTAGTTAAAGCAAATAATTCCTCTTTAGGAAATGATTTTACTAATTGATAAATCAGGAGACAATTCTAATTCCTTTCTGCCAAATCAATAAATCTTTATAAGATTTTATTTCACTCATTTATACTATGCACTAATTACTATTCACTAATTACTAAATAACTATTTAGAAACAAAATCCTTAACCAATTGGTGTGCTTCTTCAAGCGCTACTGGCAGATCATAGTTTTTGATAATTACATCAAATTGTGGTGCAGTTGCTAATTCTACAGAGGCTTTTGCAATACGCATATTGATTTTGTCGTCACTTTCAGTAGAACGTTCTTTCAGTCTGCGTTTAAGTTCGTCAACACTTGGTGGTTTTACAAAAACGGCCAGAGTCTGTTCCGGAAATTTATGTTTAATACGTAATCCGCCTGCCACATCAATGTCAAAAATAACATTCTTTCCTAAAGCCCAGATACGTTCAATTTCCGATTTTAAAGTACCGTAAAAGTTATCGCGATACACTTCTTCCCATTCCAGGAAATCTTCAGCCTTAATATGTTTTTTAAATTCTTCTAACGAAATAAAATAATAATCTTTTCCGTTAACTTCTTCCCCGCGTGGATCACGCGAAGCCGCCGAGATTGAAAATTCTAAATTTAAATCCTCTTTCCCAAGTAAGTGTCTTACTATAGTTGTTTTTCCTGATCCAGAAGGTGCCGAAAAAACAATTAATTTCCCTTTGTTCATTATTTATTTATATGTGATCAATCATTCCCAAAGGTTAAACTCCTTTTTAATGATTGATAATAATTCATTATACGAGACTAACTCATCAACTGTTGGATAAAATTTCAAATAGATAGTAGGATTGTCAAAAGAAAAATCATTTTTAATGATCCCGTTTTTGATGAATACTTTATAAGACTCACCATCTAATGCACGTTTTCGATTTTTAGATATTCCATATTCTCCATCTTCAGATATTACTTTAGCAGTTTTGAGTTTATAATCAATATTTTTTTGACTTGGCAAATATTCTACATTAGATAGAAGTAAATTTAACCAAATCAGATATGCATTTTTAGGTTTTAATTTTCCAATAATCTCTTTAGGAAATTGTATTTGATCGATTTTAGTTACAGTTTTATCTTTTTTAGAAAAAGAAAAAATATATACAATCCAATTGTCTTTTCCTTCATCATACATCCTAAATATTTCCATTGTGTTTGTAATGGAGTAATCTTTATAAATGCGAATTTCTTTTTCAAATCCCAGTGTGTCAGGTATTTCTAAAACTTTATTTATTTCAGATATTTCTTGACCAAAACAATTGGATATCATTAGAAAAAACAAAAGAAAATAAAACTTCATGTTTTAAAGCACATTCAAAACCTGTTCCTTAATCTTCTCCAGTTCATCTTTCATCATCACCACAAGTTTTTGCATTTGGGCATGATTCGATTTTGAACCCATAGTATTGATTTCACGGCCCATTTCCTGAGTAATAAAACCTAATTTTCTACCATTAGCTTCAGTTCCTTTAATAGTCTCTAAAAAGTAATCTAAGTGATTTGTCAAACGAACTTTTTCTTCTGTAATATCCAGTTTTTCTAAATAGTAGATCAATTCCTGCTCAAAACGGTTTTCATCAACATTTACCTGCAATTCAGCAATGGCAGTTTGCAAACGGTCTTTTATTGCCTGAACGCGTTCCGGATCCAGTGCCAGAGCGTCATTCATATACTGGCGGATATTTCCAATTCTAAGATTAAATTCTTTTTCAAGAGATTCACCTTCGTCTTTTCTAAAACTTAGGATATTTTGCAGCGCTTCCTCAATTATCCCCTGAATCTGTTCCCAGTCATTCTCGTCAATTTCCTCACGCTCGGTTTTCAGCGTGTCAGGCATACGAACGGCCATTTTCATCAATTCAGTTTCATCAGCATCCGGATAAACTTCTTTTAGCTGTGCGATGTAATTTTTTACAACAGGAACATTTACTTTAGTCGAAGTTTGTTCAGCGGTACTTTCTACATAAATCCCAAAATCGATTTTTCCTCTTTCTAGTCTGGTAGAAATTTGAGTACGCAAACCTAATTCCATTTCGCGATAAACAGACGGCATCCTGACATTCAGATCCAAACCTTTACTATTTAAAGATTTTACTTCAACGGTAATTTTTTTTGTTGGCAATTGCAAAGAAGCTTTACCAAACCCTGTCATAGATTGTATCATATAATTGAATATAAAGGCGCAAAGATACTAAAAAACTTCACAGCGAGGGTTTCTAGTTTTTCCGTACTGAATTAAAAGAAAAAGTCTTTGGGCGTTCCCTTCGGTCGGGCTATCCGTTCCAATCTTTTTTGGAGCAGAAAAAGCTCCAAAAAAGGATTTCCACTTCTATCCCTAACGCAGTCAAAATTCTAAGAACTTTTGGGTTTCTTATTTTTGCAAAGCTTTTGTAACCTGAAGAATATTTGGCTGGCTGTTGCCAATATAAATTTTACCATCAATGATAAAAACCGTACGGCTCAAAAAAGTATAATGTTCCAGAATGTACTTTTTAAAATCAGCTTCTGTCAATGATTTGTTTTTCAAATCCATTGATTTGTATAACTGCGCTTTTTTGCTAAACAAAGCCTCGTAACTTCCGGAAAGTTTATGCATCTCTTCCAATTCTTCCTCTGTTATCGGATTCTGGCGTATGTCCTGAAAAAACAGGTCGTTTTCCGGTAAATTCTTAATGATTTTTCGGCACGTATCGCAAGACGCTAAATAATATATTTTGTTCATGATTTTGAAGTTTTAGAATACAAAGAAAATCCATTTGAAACTTAAAATTGCCTAATTTTATAAAAAAAATACAAACATGGATTCAGTTTTTGAAGTGCACAAAACTATTAGAAGTATTCTTCTGAAAATTTTAGAAAATCATTCGTTAGAACAATTAAATAAAATTCCGCCAGGATTCAATAATAATCTGATCTGGAATATTGGACATTGTATTTCTTCGCAGCAAGTTCTGGTTTATAAATTATCTGGTCTGCCAACTATGGTTTCGGAAGAATTTATTGCGAAATATAAGAAAGGAACAAAGCCGGAAGGAGATGTTTCTCAGGAAGAAGTTGACGAAATCAAAGAATTGCTTTCAGAAACATTAGAAAAAACAAAAAATGACTTTACAAGTGGTCTTTTTGTTGATTTTAACGAATACACGACCAGCATGGGATTTACGCTTCATAATGTGCAGGACGCTTTAAGTTTTAATAATTATCACGAAGGTATTCATACCGGGATTGCGATGAGTATTAGAAAGCTTGTTTAAATAAAAAAATCCCGCTTTTGCGGGATTTTCTTATTCTATAATCGTTTCAATCGTGACTTTCATGGCACCGGCACCTTTACTTTTGGTGATGTCCATAAACGCTCTTTTTGAAAGGTCTATTTCACGGGTTTTTACAAACGGCCCCCGATCGGTAATTTTTACAATCACAAATTTGCCGTTGGCTTCGTTTGTCACTTTTACTCTTGTTCCAAAAGGGAGTTTTTTATGAGCAGCTGTGTATTTGCTATTGTTGAAACGGCTTCCGTTTGCTGTTTTTTTTCCATTAAAACGATCTGCATAGTAGGAGGCATGAGCGTTTTTTTTGTATGGTTTTAATCTTAAGCCTTTGTCTGTAAATACAGAATCGATTGGAATTTCGATAATGTTTGGCTTAACAATTTTTACAGTATCCTGAGCAATTTTAGGTGTTTCTGCTGTTTTATTCTGACTTGTAACATAAGTAAAACAACTTAAAAAGACCAATGTAAATAGGTTGGTTGAAATGCTTTTTTTAATTCTCATAGTTTATTTTTTTCAGACTTGGGGAGTTTGTACAAATAATGTGCCGAGATAAAAAAAGTCCTACAATTTTAGGACTTTGATTTTATTGAAACCACAGGTTCCACGGTATTCTGCTAAGGATCAATAATAATCCCAGGCCATAGAAAATAGCAAACGTCTTAAATTTAGCTTCGCTATTTATCAGCTTTTTATGTTTTGACCATCCTATAGTAATTAGTACTATAGCAATAAGGTTGATAAGAGGATGTTCTAAAGAAGTTAATCTCAATTCTGCGTTTGACATTTGCCCGAATGCAGCTTTTCCTAATGGAGATACGAAATAAAGTATTATCCCGATTAAAAGTTGTGTATGTGTTCCAATAAGAGCGAACAAACCAATTTTGCGGTCTTTTGCAGTAAATTCTTTTTTCGAACTAAAACCAATCAGGGCATTTACAACTGCAACCAATAAAAGCAGCAATGCTAAATAAGCCCAGCCCGAGTGGAGTTTTTGTATAAAATGGTACATAAATTATTATTTTGTTTAAAACAAATATAGCAAAAAAGGAATATAAAAAAACGGCATTAAACTAAAAGTCAATGCCGTTTTTGGTATTTATTTAGATTCTAAATATTAGAAATCGTAACGTAAGCTAAAGTTCCAAGTTCTTCCGAAACCGAAGAATACAGTGTTAACATTGGCAATTCCGTCATAAAGCATTCCATTAGATGCATATGTACCTTTTGAACCTGGTGTTTGTCCTGTTGCCACTGGAAGATTATCATCAGCAAAAGTATTAGTTCTTGCTTCTGCAATATAGATCTTGTCAAATAAGTTATTTACGTTTAATCTGAAGTTAACAGATTTATCTTTGTCTTTACCTACTAACATTTTGTAAGAGAAACCAGCATCAACTAATCCGTAAGAAGGTAATTCTAAAGCTCCTTTGTTGTTTGGATCTGAGAAGTTGATTGGGCTTAATCCTGCATATAATTTATCATTAAAGTTGTAGTTAGCATCAACAATTACTCTAGTTAAAACTTCGTAAGAAGCACCTAATGAAGCAGTCATTTGAGCAGCATCACCTACTTTTACTTTGTCCATGTAAACCGGAGTTGCAGTGTATCCTGCAACAGGAGTATTATCTGCTTGGTAGTAAGCATTTACTGTAGCATTTCCTTTATATTCCCAAATACCGTAAGAGAACATAGCATTAAGTTTTAATTTTTCTGTAATGTTAGAATTTGCTTCAACTTCAACTCCAGAGTGTACTTCGTTTAGTCCAACGTATTCTGTGTAAGTATTGTTGTCAGTTGGTAATGCATTACCTTTTAAATATCTGTCGTTCCAAGTTGTGTTGTAAACGTTTACAGTTGCATTAAATAATCTTGAACGGAAACCATATCCAGCCTCAAATCCAATGATTTTCTCATTAGTAAGGTTAGGGTTTACTGTAGATTTGTTGTTTGGATAAACTGAATTAAAGAATGGTTGTCTTGAATAGTATCCAGCATTAACATAAACATTGTTTTTTTCGTCAATGTTGTAGTTTGCACCACCTTTTACGTTACCACCTAAGATATTTTCATAATCAGTAGATTTTAATGGATCTGTTGATTTGTAAACGAAATTATCTTCTCTTTTAAATCCTTGTTGAGATATTGCTCCCTGAATAAAAGCAGTTAAATTATCTTTAGAATATTCTAATTGAGTAAATGCACCGTACCATCTAACTTTTCCAGTACTGTTAAATGCGATTTTTTCGTAATCTTTTTTATCAAAAACATTCCATTGAACATCTGTAGCATAAGTTTCTGTAATATGTCTTCCTGCTGGTTTTAAATCTGCAACAGTATTATCATAAAATTCTCCACCTCCTAATAAATCATTTACAACTGTAAAATGGTATCCTGTGTATGTTCTTGCATCAATACCAAAGTCCAATGTTAATGTATTGCTCAATTTTTTGTTTAAATTGATTACTGCACCAAACCAGTCATGAGAGTTGATAGATGAAGTTTGAGAAATTCCTGATGTAGTGTTGTAAACATATGGTGAAGCTGTAGTTCCAGATCCTGTTCTACCTGTTGAAGAACTGTTTTGGTAAACACCACCAATTTTTGTTCTTGTATTGTTAGCGCCATTGAAGAAAACACTTCCCTGACCAGAGTTCCAAGCCTGTATTTTGTCATAATCAACCATTCCGTTTGGTAATAAGAAAACAGAACTATTGTATGTATTTCCTCCTACACCACCTGTTGCACTTGCTCCGGCTCCACGACCCATAGATGCGTAAAGAACAGAAGATAGTTTTGTAGTTTCGTTGATTTTATAATCCCAGTTAAAAGAAGCAACTGGTTTATGGTAATAGTTTTTTCTGATATTATACTCTTCACCATTTAAATATCCTGCGTCAGCATTGTATTTAATGTTTGGCTCATCAAGAGAACCATATTTTTGGTAAGTTGCAATAGTAGATACTGTAGATCTTTGGTTGTGCCATTGTGGAGCACCAGTTACAGTAAGTTGGAAGTTATGTTTGTCATCCTTAGTTCCGTATCCTAAAGCTACAAAATAGTTTGATCCTTCAAACGGAGTTCCATTCACGTATCCATCTCCCATTGTTTGAGATAATAATACAGAAGCAGAAAATCCATTTTCTAATTTTCCTGTGTTGTATGAACCCTGAATTTTAAAGTTTCTTGCATTTCCGAAACCAGATGAGAAAGACCCACCTTCTTTCATGTCAGAAGTTTTAGTAACAATGTTGATAGTACCTCCAACAGAAGGTGTAGCAAGTTTTGAAGAACCTAAACCTCTTTGAACCTGCATAGCAGAAGTAACATCTGATAAACCAGCCCAGTTACTCCAGTAAACAGAACCGTTTTCCATATCGTTAACTGGCATACCATTAATCATAACAGCAATATTGTTTTGATTAAAACCACGAATATTAATTCTTGAATCTCCAAATCCACCACCTGATTTAGTAACATATACTGAAGGTGTGTTTCTTAAGATTTCCGGAAATTCCTGAGTACCAAGTTTTTCTCTAATTTCAGCAGCTTTAATTGTTGAAACAGCAACAGGAGTTTTTCTATCTTTAGCGATATCAACTACAGTACTTTTTACTACGATTTCACTCAATTCATTTGAGTTACTAACTAATACGATAGAACCTAAATTTGTAGTTGCACCGTTTGAAACTGAAAATTTTACTGTTTTGGAGTCAAATCCAAGATAAGTAATAACCAATTCCCCAACACTTGATTTAACATCAATTGTAAATTTACCGTCGAAATCTGTTGAAGTTCCGCCTGCGGCACCTTTAACAGCTACGTTTGCGCCAGGAAGAGTTGCACCTGCGTCATCGGTAATCATACCTGTAACTTTACCTTGAGAAAATGCGGTTGAAACTATCATGAACAATAGTCCAGTAAGTAACCAATTTTTCATTGTCTTCATTTGTTTATTTAGTTTATTGTTTTTGGCAAAATTATAACAATAAAATCAGATAATGTTATCAAAATGTTAAGAAAAGACAGTTTTGTTTAATCCGTTGAACATTAAAATGATTTTCCTTTTTTGTATTAGATAAAATATCTTTTTTTTGAATTTTAAGGGGAGTTTTTTGTTAAAATCATAATAATGTGAATAGGATTGTAGTCTAAAACGTGCAAAAATCAATGGTTTAAGGTGAAAATCATAGTAGTTTATACGAAAAAACGCCTTAATTTGTGTTAAATTAAGACGTTTCCAGTAAGTTATGAAAATTATAAATTTACTTATTCTTCAAAAAATGATTCAATAAGAATGAAGTAGAACTATCATGAGTTTTAACTGTTTTAGTATTTATCTCATCTAAAATAGAATTCGCCAGTTGTTTTCCTAATTCTACTCCCCACTGATCAAAACTAAAGATATTCCAGATTACACCCTGAACAAAAATTTTATGTTCATACAAAGCAATTAATGATCCTAAACTTTTAGGTGTCAGCTTCTGAATCAAAATAGTATTCGTTGGTTTGTTTCCTGTAAAAACTTTGAAAGGACGTAAATACGAAGCTTTTTCTGCAGACAATCCTTGTTTGTCAAATTCTGCCTGAACCTGCGATTCTGTTTTTCCGGTCATCAAGGCTTCTGTCTGAGCAAAAAAGTTTGACATTAATTTATCATGATGATCTTCATTTCCGTATAAAGGTTTTACAAATCCGATGAAGTCTGTTGGGATTACTTTTGTTCCCTGATGAATCAGTTGGAAAAATGCATGTTGGGAGTTTGTTCCCGGCTCTCCCCAGATAATGGTTCCGGTTTGATAGTTTACGGGCTTCCCGTCACGACCAACACTTTTTCCGTTACTTTCCATCGTTGCCTGTTGTAGATAAGGCGCTAATTTTTGCAAATATTGTGTGTATGGAATCAAAGCTTCACTTTCTGCTCCGAAGAAATTATTATACCAAACACTTAATAAAGCCAATATTACCGGGATGTTTTTGTCAAATTCTGCCGATTTAAAATGTTCGTCGGTTTCATTGGCACCATTCAATAAATCATTGTAATTGTCAAAACCAATTGCCAATGCAATACTTAAACCAACAGCGCTCCATAAAGAAAATCTTCCTCCAACCCAGTCCCACATCGGGAAAACATTGTCCGGATTAATTCCGAATTCTGTAACTTTTTGAATATTTGTAGAAACGGCCACGAAATGTTTTGCGACATCTTCCTGTTTTGCAGATTTTAAAAACCATTCTCTGATAGTTTCAGAATTGGTTAAGGTTTCCTGTGTTGTAAAAGTTTTAGAAACGATAAGGAAAAGTGTCGTTTCAGGATTTAACTTTTTGATTACTTCATTTACGTGATCACCATCTACATTCGAAACAAAATGTATGTTTAAATGATTTTTGTAAAACTGAAGAGCTTCAACCGCCATCACAGGTCCAAGGTCAGAACCTCCAATACCAATATTAACAATATCTGTAAAAGCTTTTCCCGTATAACCTTTTCTTTCTCCGGAAATAACTTCCTGTGTAAAGTTTTTGATTTTGTTTTTTACTTCATAAACCTCAGGAATTACATTTTCGCCATCAACTTTTACAGTTGCAGATTGCGGTGCTCGCAAAGCGGTATGTAAAACCGCTCTGTTTTCTGTCTGGTTTATGATTTCTCCCCCAAAATATTGAGAGATCGCGTCTTTTAATCCAATAGAATTTGCCAGTTCTAATAAAAGAGAAATAGTTTCCTCGCTGATATTATTTTTAGAATAATCTAATAAAAAATCATTCCATTGTAAATTGAATTTTTCAACACGCGCACTGTCCTGTTGAAATAATTCCTGTATTGTTGTTTCGTGAATTGCGTTATAGTGATTTTGCAGATTTTTCCACGCTTCAGTCCCGGTTGGGTTTGTTGTGTTTAAAGCCATTTGTTTGTTTAATTATAAAAGTGGTTATGAAAAGCAAAAATACTGAAATTAGTTTTAATAGCCTGTCGGTTCACAATTATATAACAAAAAGTGACGGAAACGTTTGCGTAAATTAATAAGCGTTTGAACGTAGTTCTAAATAATCATTTATAAATTTCCAATACTGTCCAATTCTCTTTTCAGGGGTTCAATCTGACTCATGAAACGGGTTCTGTCATTTCCGGTTAAAGATTCTCCGGTTGGTAAATTAAGACGTAGTGCATCTACCTGAACGCCATTTTTCCAGAAACGATAACAAACGTGAGGGCCGGAAGCTAGTCCGGTGCTTCCGACTAAACCAATAGTTTGTCCTTGTGTCACACGTTGTCCGCGACGAACAAGAATTCTGGACATGTGCAAATATTGGGTAGAATAGGTACCGTTGTGTTTTACTTTTACAAAGTTTCCGTTTCCGGCAGTATATCCGGTGGCTTCTACAACTCCCGAAGCAGTGGTTGAGATAGGAGTTCCTGTTGGTGCTGCATAATCTGTTCCTTTGTGCGCTTTCCAGGTATGTTGTACAGGATGGAATCTGTTCATTGTGAATCTTGAAGTGATTCGGCTGAACTTGATTGGCGTTTTCAGAAAGAAGTTTTTTAAAGTTTTTCCCTGATCGTCATAATATTCTATTTTTCCTGAAAGGGTATCTTTTTCAAAAGGGAAAGCGTAAATAATTTTGCCTTTATATTCAAAAAAGGCTCCCTGAAGATCTTCAACCCCGTCGTAAACTTTGTTGTTTATAAAACGCTCGGTGAATATTAGTCCGTAACGGTCTCCTTTTTTTAGTTTAAAGAAGTCAATCGACCATGAAAATACTTTTGTAATTCTATTGGCAAGTGCAGTTTCAACACTTTCATTTCCTAAAGTTTCGGATAATGAACTTTTTAAAACCCCGCCAATAATTTTGCGTTTAAAGGTAACAGGCTTTATTTTTTTGTAAGCTTTTGCTATACTGTCCCTGAAATCAACAACATAATAAGTTAATGCGTCGGGCTGGTAAATAAAAACTTCCAGCTTGTTGGTTTTGTTTTTTGAACGAAGTAATGTATAAGGTTTATTGTATCGGATCGATCTTACATCAAAAGAATCTTTTACCTGTTCTACAATATCATAGACTTTTTTGTCTCCGATATTTTGGCTCTGAAAAATGGATCCAAAAGAATCTCCTTTTTTAATAGTATCCTGTACAACATTATAATCAGCATAATTAAAACCAAATTCTACTTTTTTAGTCTTTGGTTTTGTAATTTTTGTTTCGACTTTTTCTTCTGTTTTTTTACATGAAAATATTGAAAACAATATTATTGCAATTACGACTGCTCTTTTCAAACTCTTAAATTTTTGTTGAGAAATTAAACGGTGGTTTCGTTTCCCCAATTGGACAATTCTTCTTCGGTCCACAATTTAGGAAAAAAGATGCGTCTTTGGTATTTTGGATGCATATATTTTTGCCAGTCACTTCCTCCTGTGGCTTCACCATTACCTTTTCCGCTTTCCAGAATGTATTTTCTTGCTGTATTAAGATGCTGCATTACCCATGTTATGTTTACCGTTTTGTCATAGTGGCGCATAGCAGAAATCAATGCCTCATTTTGCTGGTCTTCAACCGGTAACTGTGTAAATTTTTGCCAGATGTTTTTCGTTTTGAACGAAGACATTTGTCTTAAAAACTGACCTTTGTATTTTTTTTCAAACTCGTTTAGCAAATATGATTTTTGTCCGGTTTGATAATCTTTTCCTGCAGCCTGCCAGTATAAATGTTCAAAAGTGGTTTCAGGATCTGTATTTGCGTCAAAGTTTGCTTTGTATCTGTGATCGGTCAGATTGATTACATCTGTAGATGCAAATTCAATCATTCTGTATTGTGCACTCTGAAAACCACTTGCAGGAGTAAGCGTATTTCTGAATTTCATGTATTGATCTATGTCCATTCCATTTTCCATAATACTGAACGAATTGGTCAGCATATCAAAATAGCGGGTAATTCTGGAAAGTCTTTCACTGAAAAAATCAACCTGAATATTTTCGGTGTCAGCAATCTGATCGATTTCCCATAAAATCATTTTAAAAATCAGCTCATTAACCTGATGGTACATAATAAATACCATTTCGTCAGGAAGAGTAGTGCGTTGTATCTGAAGGTTTAAAAGAGCATCGGTCTGGATATAATCCCAATAAGTGATTGGTTTTGACCAAAGCAAACCTTCAAGCTGAACATCGGTTTTTTGATTTATAGCTTGAAATTTAAGATCAATTTCTCTTAAAATTGATTCAGAATTATCTGTGGTGTTCATTACTTTTTTACTTTAAATGGATTCTTTAATCCTTTGTATTCATCTAAATCAGCTTTTAACGCTCCAACGGCAAGATCTGCTTTTATTCTAACAGGGATTTTGTTGTCGTCGTCTGTGATCCAGAGTGTTAAACTTTCTTTTTCTTTAAAAACTCTTCCCGTTTGTACCAGTGGTTTAAAAACCATTGTAGTAACGGTTCCAAATTTAGTTGTAATATCCTGACGACCTACATATTTTAACTTAAATTTTGTGATTTCCTCATCAAAAAACATGTCGATGGTAATCGCTTCTCCCGATTTAAGTTTGTCTATATTTGGATGGTTTCGTAAGTAGTAGAATGACGAAACAATATCCTGCACATTTTCAGTGATTAAGATAGTTTTTTCTGACTTTCGTTTGTAATCTTTAACCAAAATTCGGTTTTCACTCTGATTAAAAAAACCTTCCTGGTTTTTGGTGTATCCTCCTTCATTAATTTTTCTAACATAACGATATGGGTTTCCGTTTTCTTTGTCAAAGTAACTTTCGTATAAATCTTCAACTTTGAAGAAAAGTTTTGACATACCGGTGGTATAGCCTTTACCAACTGCATGAAACACTTTTTTGTTATTTATTGTGGCATCTTTTACCTCAAGAGTTGCATATCCGGCATTTACGATTCCGTAATGAATACGAAACTTAAAATACTCTCCGACATCGAATGCATCTTCTTTAAATGAATCAAAACTAAAGGTGGTGAGGATTATAAGGAGTAGGACTATTTTTTTCATAGGACAATTTTGACAGTTATATATATAAAGATAATGACAAATTTTATTCCAAAAGTTACTAAAACAAAAAAACTCAGTCAAATAATGACTGAGTTTTTATGCTATTAACTAACCAAAAAACTATAAATTATGAAATTTATATCAATTCGGAAGGAAACCACCCCTTCCTGATTTGCGAGTGCAAAGATAGATACAAAGTTCAAAAAATAAATAGCAAAAAGTGAGTTTAACATAACATTTGCATAAAAAGCATCGTTTTACCGAGAATTTTTCTATATAATGTAAAAATATTGCGATTTTACAAAGTTCCTCTCAATTCTTGTTCTCTTTCAATTGACTCAAAAAGTGCTTTAAAGTTTCCTGCACCGAATCCTTTTGCACCCATTCTTTGAATAATTTCAAAAAATAGTGTTGGTCTGTCCTGAACTGGCTTGGTAAATATTTGTAATAAATAACCATCTTCATCGGCATCAACCATGATGGCTAATTTTTCAATTTCATTAATATCTTCTTTCATCATGTCCATATGAACTCCAAGTCTTTCAGGAATTGCTTCATAATAAGTATGTGGCGGAGGTGATAAAAATTCTACACCGCGGGCTTTTAATGCCGAAACGGTTTTGATAATATCATCGGTTGCGATGGCAATATGCTGAATTCCGGGACCGCCATAGAAATCTAAGTACTCCTCGATTTGAGATTTTTTCTTTCCTTCTGCCGGTTCATTAATTGGAAATTTAATTCTTCCGTTTCCGTTTGACATTACTTTACTCATCAAAGCGGAATATTCAGTATTGATTTGTTTATCATCAAAAGACAGGAAATTAACAAATCCCATTACTTCTTCATAGAATTTTACCCAGGTGTTCATTTCGTTCCAGCCCACATTTCCTACCATGTGATCTATATATTTTAATCCTGTTGGTTCCGGATTGTAATCTGATTTCCATTCTTTATAACCTGGTAAGAAAATACCATTATAGTTTTTTCTTTCTACAAAAATATGAACGGTTTCTCCGTAAGTATAAATTCCCGAACGTACTACTTCTCCAAATTCGTCACTCTCAACAGTTGGCTCCATAAAAGAACGGGCTCCGCGTTTCATAGTTTCTTCGTAAGCACTTCTGGCATCTTCAACCCAAAGTGCGGCAACTTTTACACCATCACCATGTTTTTTAAGATGATCATTTATAGGAGAGTCTGCGTTTAATGGGGTAGTTAAAACAATTCTGATTTTATCTTGTTTCAAAACATAAGATGCTTTATCCTTTACTCCGGTTTCTAATCCCGCATAGGCCAGAGACTGATATCCGAAAGCAGTCTTATAATAATGTGCAGATTGTTTTGCATTTCCTACATAGAATTCTACATAGTCTGTTCCTAATAAAGGAAGGAAATCCTGTGCTCCTTCGAATATTTTCTCTAATCCGTATTCTACTGATTTTACTTCTTTTGACATGATGTTTATTTGTTTAACCGGTTAATCGTTTATTTGATTAAACCGAAATTGATGTTTAAATGTTTTTTTACCGCAAAGACACTAAGTAAATCGCAAGGTTCGCTAAGTTATTCATGGCGATCCTTGCGTAAAATCCTTGCGGACTTTGCGGTTAGATCGAAAAGACTAATTACTCCGTCCACGACTTATAGTACTGACCATCGTCAAGACCCATTGCTTCTTCCGTAACCATAAGCGGTCTGAAAGTATCAACCATTACGGCTAATTCCAGCGTTTCTTTGTGACCAATACTGCGTTCCATTGCACCTGGTGCGGGACCGTGCGGAATTCCTTTTGGATGTAAAGTGATGTGGCCCTGCTCAATATTGTTACGGCTCATAAAATCGCCATCAACATAATAAAGAACTTCGTCAGAATCTATATTACTATGATTGTAGGGCGCCGGAATTGCTTTCGGATGATAATCGTAAAGTCTTGGGCAGAAAGAACAAACAACAAAAGTTGCCGTTTCAAAAGTTTGGTGTACCGGAGGCGGTTGGTGAACACGCCCCGTTATAGGTTCAAAATTATGAATTGAGAAACCGTAAGGGAAATTGTAGCCGTCCCAGCCCACAACATCAAAAGGATGCGTAGCATAAACCACTTCGTGAATCATGCCTTCTTTTTTGATTTTAATTAAAAAATCACCTTTTTCGTCATGTGTTTCTAATTCATTTGGCAGAATAAAATCACGCTCACAAAATGGAGAATGTTCTAAATGCTGGCCTGATTGGTTTTTATACCGTTTTGGAGTATAGAAAGGAGAATAAGATTCTACATAAAAGAGTCTGTTTTCTTCTGTTTCAAATTCGATCTGATAAATAATCCCTCTTGGGATAATTAAATAATCCCCATATTCAAAAGGAATATTACCGAGCATGGTGCGTAGCTTTCCTTTTCCTTTATGGATGAAAAGCATTTCATCGGCATCGGCATTTTTGTAGAAATAATTTCGAAGCGATTCTTTTGGAGCAGCAAGACCAATAATACAGTCTTTATTGACCATCATTGCTTTTCTGCTGTCCAGAAAATCATTTTCGGGTTTTAATTCAAAACCTTTAAATAATAATGATTTTATATTTTTTCCGATTGCAATTTTAGGTTCAACCGAATAAGAATTTAGAATTTCTTTTACCTGTGTTGGTCTGTGAACATGGTAAGATAATGACGAATGTCCGTGAAAACCTTCAGTTCCAAATAATTGTTCGTAGTAAAAACCTCCGTTTGGTTTTTCGAACTGGGTGTGTCTTTTTTGAGGAAAATCTCCAAGTTTATGATATAATGGCATGGCTTTTTCAATTAGATAATTTATAAATTAGATAATTAGAAAATGTGAATTGTGAACAGATAATCAGCCCATTTTCTAAATTGGCTAATTATTCAATTCGATAGCATTACTCCGGGTTTCTCTTAATGAGAAATTGAAGATACTCCAATAAACCTGTCCATTTTGTTTTCATTATAACAAATGTCGTAATTTTTATTGATTTAAATTACAAATTAAAACAAAAATCCAATACTAAACCAGGTAAAACTTTTTGACATCTCAGGAGACCAGGAATGTTTAACCTCAATTGGGCCAATAATAGTTTCAAGTCCGTAACCTACGGCATATCCAGAATATTTAGGCATTGAGATCCAGTCAACAGTGCTGAAAATATCATCACCAAGGTTGGCATAATTGGCAGAAATGTTTACGTGATTCTTTTTAAGGATTTCATAATCCAGTGTCAGACCTGTTTTTATATAACTGTTTCCTGCGATACTCAGAAAATCGTATCCGTAAAAATAATTGAAGTTATTGATTTTGCTATAACCATAACCACCCAGAATATAATCGAAGAAAGGAACACTGTCACTGCCAATATTGAATCCCGATTCTGCCTCAATTTTAAAAGTCGCTTTTCTGAAAAGTTTATTGGCAAATGCGATTTCTGCTTTTGCTGTTGAGAATGGTTTAAATTGACCGGTGAAATTTGATGAAGCCAGATAAGTTTGCACATCGGTAGAGAAATATAATCCCGAATGCGGAAAACTCTTGTTGTCAAAAGAATCATATTTCAAATATCCAAAAACACTAAGATAAGTGCTTTTTTCAATTACGTTATCATCATCTGAAAGGGTAGGTGAGTTTATTTTTAAATATTTATGTTCTAAACCACCGCCCATTAAAAACTTCTGAACAAATATGGTTTGAAAATAAGCCTGATTTGTCAAATCAAGAAAATCAACATTTATCTGATTTCCGTTTGGATTTTCAGGAAGCAGAGAGCTAAAACTATTAGCCACATTTCGGTTAAACTGATTTAATCTGGAACGAAATCCAAAACTGATATTAAAACCATTTTCGACATAATAGTTTAAATCATACCTGAAATTATCTCCCAAAATAATGTCTACCGAGGTAACATCATTTTTTAAGAATGTTTTTTTATGAGTAAGATTTAATAAAATGGCACTTTTATAAAGGCCGTCATAATGCAGGCCAAGTTTTAAATACGTATGGGTTGGATTTTCACGAAGGACAAGATCCAAATCGTCTTTATCTCCGTTTGGCTGCAGGCAATAAGAGATTGTGCTGAAGTTTTGTGTAGCGTTCAGATTGTTTATTCCGGTTTTCAGATCATCATAAGTTATAGTACTTCCAGGTTTGAAACGTAGTTTACCACGAATATATTCGCGGGTAAAATTATCAAGACGATCACTATTTATATATTTTATTTCAAGGGTATCTGAACTTATTTTTAATTTTGGTTTTTTATAAAAATGATTTTCATCTGTCAGCGATTTGATTTTTTCATAAACGGCAAAAGCAGCTTCTTCACCTTTTCTGATTATTTCTTCACCTTTATCAAAAGAAATAACACCATAATCACGAATATCTGGTTTTATATAAACGTCGGTGTCTTTTATTTTGTTTTTCATTTTATCAATAGACTGAAGATTGGTAATCTGAACCAATATTCTGGTAGCATTTTTAAGGCCTTTTCTGTTGAGTAAATCATCCTGAACATCAACCCCAATGATAATATCAGCACCAAGATTTCGGACTTCTTTTATAGGGTAATTATTGACAACTCCGCCATCAACTAATAATTTACCGTCAATTTCTACCGGCGTAAATAACGAAGGGAAAGCGGCACTTGCCACCATAGCCTGAACCAGGTTTCCTTTATTAAGCAATACTTCTTCGCCTGTTTCTATATTGGTTCCAATACACAAAAAAGGAGTTGGCAATTTATTGAAATCACGAATATGACGAACGTTTCGGGTCAGGCTGGTCAGTAAGTTATAATTATACATACCTTTTGAAAGTGCTTCCGGAATACCAACCCTGAATTTATTAAAGGGCAAAACAATCGCATATAATTCATCATTTTTTTTGCCATAGAAATTTTTGGACGACCGCGGAATATAGTCGTTTATCAATTCATCAAAATTGGTTTTCTTGAAAATAGAGTCAATTTGAGCAGCATTGTATCCGGAAGCATAAAGTCCGCCAATTACTGATCCCATACTGGTTCCTCCGATATAATCTATTTTTATTCCGGCCTCTTCCAAAACTTTTAAAACTCCGATATGTGCAAAACCTTTTGCGCCTCCGCCACTTAAGACCAAACCAATTTTTGGTCTTCTGACACTATCCTGTTCCGCTTTTTTTTCATTTTCCTGAGAAAAAGAATTTTCCGGATTTAGAAATAAAAGTGCACAAAAAATCACCTGAACGGCCCAGATGGAAATGAAAAGCTGTGAGAGACAAAAAGATATTTTTTCCTGCAAAAAAAGAACGAAAGCAGAAGTTCCTTTTTTTAAAGAATAAAAAAATCTGTTTGACTGAGTATTATAAATGGACAGCTGGATTAGGCGCATAAAAAAAAGTACTAATTGGTTTTGTAAAAGTCGACAATTTTTTTGGCTTTTGATACTCCTACAACATCCGAAATTTCTTTTTCTGTAGCCAATTTTAATCTCTTAACACTTTTAAAATGTTGTATTAATGTAAGCATTGTTTTTTCTCCAATTCCCGGAATACTTTCTACCGAAGAATTAAGTGCCGCTTTGCTTCGTTTGTTGCGATGAAAAGTAATTCCAAAACGGTGCGCCTCATTTCGCAACTGCTGGATTACTTTTAGCGTTTCCGATTTTTTATCTAAATAAAGCGGAATAGAATCTCCGGGATAAAAAAGTTCTTCGAGGCGTTTTGCGATTCCAATAATAGCAATTTTACCACGCAATCCGAGTTCGTCTATGCTTTTTAGGGCAGCAGAAAGCTGTCCTTTTCCACCATCAATAATAATCAATTGCGGCAAAGGTTCGTTTTCTTCTAATAATCTTTTGTAGCGGCGGCCTACGATTTCGGTCATCGAAGCAAAATCGTCCGGGCCTTCAACCGTTTTTACATTAAAATGGCGATAATCTTTTTTGCTGGGCTTACCATCTTTAAAAACAACACAGGCCGCAACAGGATTTGTTCCCTGAATATTGGAGTTATCGAAACATTCTATATGACGGGGTTCTACAGGAAGACGTAAATCTTTCTGCATTTGTGCCATGATTCGGTTGGTATGGCGATCCGGATCTACAATCTGTAATTGTTTGAGCTGCTCAATTCTGTAGAATTTTGCATTTCTGATGGACAGGTCCAAAATCTGTTTTTTATCTCCATGTTGTGGAACTGTTACCCTGATGTTTTCACCTAAATTGATTTCAAACGGCACAATGATTTCTTTAGACAATAACTGAAAACGTTCACGAAGTTCAATTATAGCAAGCTCGAGCAACTCTTCGTCGCTTTCGTCCAGTTTCTTTTTTATTTCTAAAGTATGCGAACGAATAATCGATCCGTGTGAAATCTGAAGAAAGTTGACATAAGCGGCACTTTCGTCAGACACAATCGAAAAGACGTCAATATTGGTTATTTTAGGATTTACAATAGTGGATCTCGACTGATAATTTTCGAGAATATCAATTTTTTCTTTGATTTTCTGAGCTTCTTCAAAACGTAAATCCTGTGCATAGTTTGTCATTAAACGTTTGAAATCTTTCATACTCTCCTTAAAATTTCCTTTCAGAATTTCGCGGATAGCGTCAACTTGTCTCTGATAATCTTCCAGAGATTCCAGACCTTCACACGGGCCTTTGCAATTTCCGATATGATATTCCAGACAGACTTTAAATTTTCCGGCATTGATATTAGACTCACTTAAATCGTAATTGCAGGTTCGCAATGGATATAATTCTTTAATTAAATCAAGAATAGTATACACCATTTTGAAATTGGTGTACGGGCCATAATATTCAGAGCCATCTTTGACCATTCTTCGTGTCAAAAATATTCTCGAAAAAGGCTCTTTTTTGATACAGATCCAGGGATAACTTTTGTCGTCACGCAACAATACATTGTAGCGCGGCTGTAAAGTTTTGATTAAATTGTTTTCTAATAAAAGAGCATCGGTTTCCGTCGGAACGACAATATGTTTTATGGTTACGATTTTCCTAACCAGAACATTTGTTTTTCGGGTATCGTGAATTTTATTAAAATAGGAAGAAACTCTTTTTTTTAAGTTTTTTGCCTTTCCGACATATAATATTTTATCGTCTTTATCGTAATACTGATACACGCCGGGATTGTCGGGCAAGGTTTGAATTTGAAGATCTAAAGACGGTTTTGACATTCTGTTTTGTTTCTGAAGATAGCTGAAAAACATTTTTCAAAAACCATTCCGATTTTGATAATTTGCCTGACAGTGATTTAGTTCCAAATTTACGAAATCAAAAGAATAATTTCTATATTTAGATTTTATAATTCTATATGAAAAATAACAAACCCATGATTATTTTTGGCGAGTCGATTTTGCCAGGAGAACATAGAACAATAAACGTTGAAATTGCCAGGTTACATACAACCACAAAGCTTAATATTCCGGTTATTGTGCGCCGTTCAAAACTTGACGGCCCGGTAGTTTTATTCTCAGCCGGTATTCACGGAGATGAAATAAACGGAATTGAGATTGTACGTCAGGTTATTAGCAAAAAAATAAACAGACCAACCCGCGGAACTATTATTTGTATTCCGATTATCAATATTTATGGATTTGTAAATAAGTCACGTGAATTTCCTGATGGTAGAGATTTAAACCGTGTTTTTCCCGGAAGTAAAAAAGGTTCGCTGGCGAGTCGTTTTGCATTTCATATAGTGGCAGAAATTTTACCGATTTTAGATTATGCGGTCGATTTTCATGCCGGAGGGGCAAGCCGTTTTAATGCGCCACAAATTCGAATCACAGAAAATAACCCGGAACTGAAAATTTTGGCAGATGTTTTTAATGCGCCTTTTACTTTGTATTCTAAAAATATCAGCGGGTCTTTTAGAAATACTTCTGAGAAAGCAAATGTAAAAATGCTGCTTTTTGAAGGTGGTAAATCATTAGACATTAATAATGAAATTGCCAATGAAGGCGTGATGGGAGTGAAGCGTTTACTGAATTATCTAAATATGCTGGATCCCAATCAGGTTGTCGAAGAAGCAAAAGAACCTTCCATCTATATTAAAAATTCAGTTTGGCTGCGTGCCAAATGTTCCGGTTTGCTGCATGATTTTAATATGATAAGTAAATTTGTAACCAAAGGAACAATCCTGGCCATCATAACCGATCCGTTTGGTAAATTTGAACAAAAAGTAAAAGCACCTCACGATGGGTTTGTGATTAATGCCAATCATTCGCCAATAGTGTATGAAGGTGACGCGATTTATCACATTTCTAAAAATTCCCCAGAAGAAGATGCCGAAGAATAAAAAAGAATTACGATTAGAATATAAAGGATTCAGAAAAGAATTTTCGACTGATGCAATCGAAGAAAAAAGTCTGGCAATTGCCAATAATTTGATTCAGTTGCCAATTTGGGATAAAACCTATTATCATGTTTTTCTTCCGATTGAAGAACAGAAAGAAGTAAATACAGAATATATTTTGCATTTGCTTTCTGGAAAAGACAAAGAAATTGTGGTTTCTAAAAGTGATTTTCAAACCCGCGGAATGTCTCATTTTTTATTAACGGATAATACTAAAATAAAAAAAAACGAATATAATATTCCTGAACCTGTAAACGGTTTGCCCGTTGCGCCGGAAATGATAGAAGTTGTTTTTGTGCCGCTTCTGGCTTTTGACAGTTTAGGAAACCGTGTTGGCTACGGAAAAGGATTTTATGATAAATTCCTGTCTGAATGTAAACCTGAAACACTAAAAATTGGACTTTCGTTCTTCGAGTCCGAAAATCAGATTGAAGATGTCTTTGAATCTGATGTAAAATTAGATTATTGCGTCACGCCTTTAAAAACCTACACTTTTTAGGTTTTAACCATATAAGTGATATAAGCTAATTTAAGTTTTGATTTAAATTGAATTAAAATTTAATTATATCATTTTAAAAGAAAGTCTAAGAAAGAACAAATACTTAACGTTAAATAAGCTAAAACTTTTCATTCTGAGGAACGAGGGATCTTAGTAACTAGTTCCACAATATAATTCTTTCTTTGTCGATTTTGCAACGAAGATTCTTTGTTCCTTTAGAATAACAAACTTTGATGAAGTAAAAAGAATTAAAGAAAATTATAAGAAAGAAGAAATCCCAAATCCTAACTGTGTTTCAATTGGAATTTGGGATTTTTTTTATTTAGAAATTTAAAGAATTGTTATTTTACTTCTTTAATTGTAGAAGAATCAATCCAGCCTTCTGTTCCGTCTGTTAATTCTATTTTTTTCCAGTTCAGCAAAGTTTCTTTGACATAGACTTTTGCTCCTTCATGCAATAAGAAAATAGGAGATCCTGCTTTTTGTGGTTCGCTTCGGACTTCGCTTATTTCAGAAAAAACAATCGCCGGGCGATCATTATCAAAATGATCTTTTTCAGTCATTGCGGCGGCGACACTTAAAAGTAACGCAACCAGAAGAAAAAACATTCCGATAAAATAGATTCTTTTTGAAAGTGTAAGCTGTGAGAAATAATAGCCAATAAAACACAGTAAAAAAACAAAACCAATGGCAACAGAAATTTTTGCCCAGGTATTGTAATCAAAAATTCCCGTAAAGTTCTGAATCAGCTTTGCAAAACCCACTTTCGGGACTTCTTTTATTTCATCAATTGTTAGCTTTTTGGCAAATTTCAGATTATTCAATGTTTCGGGGTCATGCGGCTTTAAAACCAGAGCTTTCTCATAATTGTAAATAGAAGGCGCAACTTTATTCAATTTATAATAACTGTTGCCCAGATTAAAATACAATTCTGCCGACTGTTGTTTGTCTTCTTTTATAATGCCTTCATAAACATCAATAGCTTGCTGATATTCTCCGTTTTTATACAAAGTATTTCCTTTTTCAAAGCTGTTCTGAGCAAAGAAAACCTGAGAGATTAACAGAAAGAGATATAATATATTTTTCATTTTCTTGTGTAATAAATTTTCAACTTTGCGAACTTAAATCGCAATCTAAATCAATTTAGCGAGCTTTGCGGTTAAAAAAATTAAACAATTTGTTTTTCTAATTCAGAAATGATTACAACAGCTTTATTATAATCCTGCTGGATAGACGCGCTTGATGCCGGAGCATATCGGGCAAATTCACAGTTTTCTGTCAGTGTAATAAAACTTTGTACAGCTTCCGGATTTGCGTTTCTTGATAAAAGCAATTCCCTGATATTGTCTTTACTCATTTCGGAGGTTTCAATATGTAATTTTGCTTTTAGGAAATTGTGCATTGCTTTTTCCAGAGCGATATAAAACGGTTCTTTGTTATTAATTTGTTTTTTGGCTTCAGATAAATATTTCTTCGCCAATTTGTTATTCATTTTAATTCTGTTGCCTGTTACGTCACCGTCTATTGCTTCTTTTTTCTTTTTAGCCAAAATAATGATCGGCAGAATTATAAAAGGTGCAAACAACAAGGCATAATAAAGATCAGATCCGTAAAAATCGTTTTTGTCTATACTTACCAATGTTGTTTTTAACTTAACATATTTGAATTGTTCTGTTTTTGAAATTACATTTTTGGATGCGTTTGCTGTGGTATTAGCCTCAGCCTGCATTGGCCCGTCTAATACATCGATCATGATTTCCTGAGATGTAATCGTTTTATAAGAACCGGTATTCAGATCAAAATAAGAAAACTGCATTGGTTTAATAGCATATTTTCCTTTATACTGCGGAATGATCGTATATTTATCTGATATTCTTCCGGACATTCCTGCCAGTGAAGTGGTTACTTTTTCATCATGAACCGGATCGTACATTTCTAATGCATTTGGTACAACAGGTTTTGGTAAAGTAAATAATTTCATGTTTCCGGCACCGGTAGCACTTACCACAAGATCCAGGCTTTCACCATTTTTCAGAGTTGTTTTGGTTGGTGTTACAGTAAAAGTGAATTTACCAACAGCACCGCTAAAATCTTCCGGTTTGCCTGATTCAGGAAGTGGTCTTACATTGATTGTTTTAGCTCCTGCAGAAACAATTTTATTGTCATCAGAAAGAATCATCTGACCAAACATATCACGACGATTTGTTGGCAATTGAACACCAATGTCTAATGAAAGTGGTTCAATAGTAAGTTTTCCGGATTTCTGCGGATATAAAATAGTCTTTTTCAGAACTACAAAATAACATCTTTGACCCTGATAACTTCCTTCTTCAATCGTCAATTGTTTAATGTCAATATTTTGGTTCCAGAAATCATTGTATTTTGGTTTTGCCAATTCTTTAAAACCGGTAACACCAATATTATTGAAATATAATTTATAAACCACTGTAATAGGTTCATTCAGGTACGGATTGGTTTTAGAAATTTCCGCCACAAGATTCAGCGTTTCACTTCCGGATCCCTGAGGTCTGTCATTAGGGTCTCTTTCCTGCGCAACTGCATTTGTAACAACGATTTTTATAGGTGAGGTTTTATATACCTGCCCATTAAATTCAATCGAGGCCTGTTTGATGATAACCGTTCCTTTTTGAGCCGGTTGTAAGATATAAGAATATATTTTTTGAAAAGAGCTTCTTCCGTTTATCCAGGATTGACTTACCTGTTGGCTTGGTCCGGCAACAACTCTGAATCCGTCAAATGAAGGCTGGTCGAAATTGTCTCCATCAACATTCATGATAAAGTCAATTCGAAGCCTTTCATTTAGGCCAAGCGTGTTTTTGCTTACTTTGGCTTCAAATTGAACTTGAGCCAAAAGCCCTTGAAAAGTGAATAGTAATAAAATTAAATATCTTTTCATTAATTGTTTAATCGTTTTTTAAAGGGTTTAACTAAAAACTACCAGTCTTTTTCTGTTTTTCTAGGATTTCCTTTTACTTTTTGGGCGTTAACTTTATCCTGAACTTTCTTTTCCTCGTTATTTACGGCATCTAATAAATTCTGAACACGATCTTTTGGTATTCCTCCCGGCATAGGTTTTGGCTGTCCGTTATTGTCTGATTTATCATCTTTCTTCGGATCGTTTTTACCATCTTTTTTATCCTTGTCTTTATCGCCTTTGTCGTCTTTTTTATCTTTATCCTTGTCCTTGTCCTTGTTTTTATCTTTGTCCTTGTCCTTGTCTTTGTCTTTATTTTTATCCTTGTCCTTATCTTTATTTTTGTCTTTGTTTTTATCGTTTTTCGGAGGATTCTCTTTTAGTTTTTGTTTTGCGTAAGCATAATTGTAACGGGTTTCATCATCTGTGGGATCATTGCGTAACGCTTGCTTGTATGCTTCAACCGCCTGCGTATAATCTTTCTCTTTCATAAAGACATTTCCAAGATTGTGGAAAGCTTTGTGTTTGTCAGGTCTCGTTTTGGCATTTTTTATTGCTTTCGCGTAAGCCAGTTTGGCTTCTGAAGCCTGATTTTGCCTGTAAATTGTATTCCCTAAATTATAAGAAGCAATACCGCGTTTTGGAAATTTAGATTCTGAAATTCTGTAATTGGCCTCAGCATCAACAAATTTATTCTGCTTATATTCTTCATTGGCACTAGGCAATGTCTTGTCTTTCTCCTGGGCAGAAACCGCCAGAGAAACCGTTAGTAAAATATAAAGAAGTAAATTTTTCATTCTAATTTTTTTAATTTTTGTCCTTGAATTTTGGAACAATTATTTCTTTTCGTTAAATAAATTCAACTCTTTTATCCAGTTTGTTTTTCTTTCCAAAAGGAAAATATCCAAAAACAGTAGCAGAAATGCAAAACCAATAAACCACTGAAACTGTGATTGAAAATCGGCCATTTGTGTCGCTTCAAATTCTGTTTTCTGGATGTTGTTTAATGCATTTTTCACATACTCTAAAACTTCCTTTGTATTGCCGCCATATACATAACCGCCTTTGGTCGCTTTCGCAATAGTTTTTAATCCTTCCTGATTTAGTTTGGTAATTACTGTTTCGCCGTTTTGGTCTTTTTGGTAATTTTTTACAATACCATTTTCTTTTAACGGAATTGTTCCTCCTTTTTCAGTTCCAATCCCGATAGTAATGATTTTCATTCCAAGTTTATTGGCTTCTTCTGCAGCTGCAGAAGCGCCTTCAGAATGATCTTCCCCGTCAGAAATCAGGATTAATAATTTGCTGGTTTTACTTTTTTCATCAAAATAAGTAGAAGACAGCCTGATCGCTTCGTCAAGCGAAGTTCCCTGAGATGAAACCATATCCGGAGTCATACTTTGCAGAAACATTTTGGCAACGCTGTAATCTGTTGTGATTGGTAAAACAGGAAAAGCACTGCCTGCATAGGCTACAATTCCGATCCTGTCACTTCCCAACTGATTGATAATTTGCGATACAAGCTGTTTACTTTTTTCTAAACGACTTGGTGCCACGTCTTCGGCGAGCATACTTTTTGAAACGTCAACAGCAAAAACGATATCTATACCTTCACGTTTTACGGTTTCCATTTTAGTACCAATTTTCGGGTTTACTAACCCAATAATTAAGCAGGCAAGAGCAAGAAGGATTACCGATATTTTTAACACGGGTTTAAAAACAGAACGGTCAGGGCTCAGTCTTTTTACCATTTCGAGATCACCAAATTCACGTTGTTTTTTTCTTTTCCAATACATATTGAAAAGGAAAACACACACCAACATTGGGAGTAAGAATAAAAGGTATAAATATTTTTTTTCGTCTAATTCCATATAATTTTTAAAATTCCAATCCCATCATTGCGGGGATAAATTCCAACTTCCAACTTTTTGCTTTAATACTGAATTAAGTCCCAAATTTTAAATTCTAAATTTCAACTTGGAGTTTGGAATTTAAAATTTGGAATTTTTTAATTTTGAAAAAATTAAATAAAGCTTCTGTAAACGGTGTTTCTTAAACCCACTTCCAGCAATAATAAAAACGCTGCGAGTAAAACAAAACTTCTGTATTTTTCGTCGTAATCGTAGAATTTTAGCTCCTGGATTTCAGTTGTTTCTAATTTGTTAATCGAATTATATATCTGAGCCAGCCTGTCATTGCTGGTTGCTCTGAAATAAGTTCCATCGGTTTTGCGGGCAATGCTTTTCATTAATTGCTCGTCGATTTCTACTTTTTGCATTTTAAATAAAAATCCTCCGTTTGGCGCATATGCGTATGGCGATTCTGCCATTCCGTTACTTCCCAGACCAATTGTGTAGACTTTTATTCCGTATTGTTTTGCAATATCGGCAGCCGTTTCCGGTTCGATAAAACCGGCATTGTTGACACCATCAGTAAGTAATATAATTACACGGCTTTTTGCTTTACTATCTTTTAAACGATTTACCGCAGTTGCCAGTCCCATTCCAATTCCGGTTCCGTCCTGTAGTGTTGTATCGTATTTAATTCCTTTAATCGCTTCTAAAATAATTGCTTTGTCGCTTGTAACCGGTGTTTTGGTATAAGCTTCAGAAGCGTACAAAACCAATCCTATTCTGTCATTTGGTCTTTCTTCGACGAAATCGGCTGCTACTCTTTTTAAAGCTTCCATACGGTTTGGCTTTAAATCTTTTGCCAGCATACTTCCCGAAACGTCAATTGCCATAACAATATCAATTCCCTTTGTCGTTTTTGTCTGATTGCTGATATCAACAGTTCTTGGTCTTGCCAGTGCAATGATTAAAGAAGATAAAGCAATAACCCTAAAAACGTATAAGCATGGTTTTAGTTTTACAAGTAGTGATTCACTATTTTTAAAACCCTGCGTAGAACTCATTTTTAAGGTAGCCGACTGCTGGTTGCGTTTTAGTAAAAACCAAATGATTGCAATTGGAATTAACAGAAACAACCAGAAAAATTCCGGATTTAAAAAAGTTATTTTACTCATTAGTTACTTGCTTTTCTAAGTTCAACAGAATTTAAAACACGGGTTGTGATATCATTTGCATAAGTATCACCTTCTTCGTGCAGGACTATGATTTGTTGTAATCCCTGATCTTGTTTAAAAAGCAGAATTTCATAGTAAGCTTTTGTACTTGTTTTATTAACAGGGTTTAAAATTGTCATTGTTCCATAACCTTTTAGCCCCTGAACACCTTCATTCGTCTGAAAATCTTCTTGTTTTACAATTAAATTCTGACCACCCTGTGATTCAATAATTTTTAATGAACCTTCTAATGCTTTTGCCAAATCTATTTCGACAGGATTTTTGAATTTACTGGTAGAAACTGCGATATAAAAGTTATCAATCATACTTCCATAAGCAAAAAGCTGCATCTCCTTAATCAAAGCCATAGCTTCTTTTGGTAACGCTTTTTGAGTGTCCATACGTTTCAATACTTTTGGAGTTTCAATTAAAATACCAGGATTTCCGTATTCGCTTTTAACCCATTCCCCTTCTAATAATTCTTTTGTCGGATGACCGATAATATTGTCTTTAACGTAGCTGAAACCTTTAGTGATAACAAAAAAAGCTGTTGTTCCTAATAATAAAAGGAAAACAGTTCCAACCGCAATTGCAATACGTTTGTTTCGTTTTTTCAGCAATTGAAGTTTGATTTGTTTTTGTCTCTGGGCTTCATTTAGTAATTCGTCTTCTTCATTTGGAACTTCCGTTGGAATTGCGTTATCAAACGTTAAGATTACTTTCTGGATTTTGTTTCGGTCTTCGGTAATTTCGAAATCCAAAGGTTTAGATTTTGCAAATTTTACTAAATCCGCCTGACGCAAAACACGCTCTAAATTCTCCACAATTTCCGGAGTAAGCGCCATTTTCTTTTTGCTGGTAGCAGTTCTGATTGCCTGAATCAACTCAGAAGTAGTGCTTTCCATCGCTGGAATATGAATTGCTTCTTCAATATAATTTCTTGCAATATCAGTTAATTCACTGTAATATTCTTTTATTTCGCCTTTTTGCCAAAGTTCTTTTTTTTCCAGATTGTTTAGCAAACTTGTTGCTTTTTCAATAGGTGTTTTATAAACTTCTTCTTCGATTTTTTTCTTCTGGTTTTTTTTGACATACCAGTAAACAAAAACACCAATACCGACGATCAGTACTATTGCTAAAACATATTTCCACCAGTTACCAATACCGCTTTCAACAGTAGTGATGTCTTTAATGTCATACATTTTCTGCTGTAAAGTATCTACTTTTATATTGGCAACTTCAACTTTAAGGGAATCTGATAAAAAAGGTTTTTTATCGATTAAAATTTTGATGGATGGAATTGTATATCTTCCCGAATCAAATTGAGTTAATCCATATTTTTTGATTAGTTCATACGTGTCATTTTTCTTAACCGTATCAATAGGGTAAGATTGAATAACTTCCAATGATCCGATAGTTTTCGGATTAGGGAAAACTACTTTTGATTTTGAACTTACGACTGTTTTAAGCGTTAACTTAAACTCGGCCCCAATTTTATTTTTTGTGGTATCAATACTGGTTTCTACTTGTTTCTGCTGGGCAAAAACTATAGTAGAAAAGAGAAATAAAAATATATAAAGTTTAAATTTCATTTGATTAACGATTGTTGATTTTAGATTAACGATTTTTGATTTGTTAATCAAAATTGCCAGATTTTTATCGTGATTTGAAATAGCCTAATAGTTTGGTTACATAATTTTCGTCAACTCTGGTGTTGACAATTCCTGCTCCTGATTTACGAAATGTATCTTTAAAATAATTTAGTCTATCCTGATAATGTTTCTCATAATTCATTCGCACTGTTTTTGACCCCGTATCAACCAATTGTGTTTTTCCGGTTTCGGCATCAAGCATGGTTACCATTCCTAAATTTGGAATTTTTTCTTCGCGAATATCATACACACGTACACCCGTAAGGTCATGTTTCTTAGAAGCAATTTTAAGCGTTTGCTCATAATTCTCAGACATAAAATCGGAAATCATAAAAACAATAGCTTTCTTCTTTTGGGTTCCCGATAAAAACTTTAGAGCCTGGGCAATATCTGTTTTTTGGCTTTTTGGTTCAAACTCGATCAATTCGCGAATGATTCTCAAAACGTGGGAACGCCCTTTTTTTGGCGGAATGTATAACTCGACATTGTCAGAAAATAAGATCAGACCAATTTTGTCATTATTTTGTGTAGCCGAAAAAGCCATTGTTGCCGCAATTTCGGTCACAATGTCTTTTTTAAACTGATTTTTCGAACCAAAACTTTCAGAACCCGAAATGTCAACCATTAAAACCATGGTCAGCTCGCGTTCTTCTTCAAAAACTTTTACGTGAGCTTCATTGTAGCGAGCCGTTACATTCCAGTCAATGTTACGAATATCATCACCATATTGGTATTGGCGCACTTCGCTAAATGTCATACCCCGTCCTTTAAAAGAAGAATGATATTCTCCCGAAAAGATATGATTGCTGAGTCTTTTGGTTTTGATTTCTATTTTTCGTACTTTTTTTAAAAGCTCTTTTGTATCCATTTTATTTGTTTAAAGTTTAAAGTTTAAAAGTTTCAGGTTAGTCTTGCAACAACCTGAAACCTGAAACCTGAAACAAATTTTTAAGGTACTTCAATCTCGTTTACGATTTTGTTGATAATGTCTACAGAAGTAATGTTTTCGGCTTCAGCCTCATAGGTTATCCCAATTCTGTGTCGTAACACATCATGTACAACTGCGCGGACATCTTCTGGAATTACATATCCACGACGTTTGATGAAAGCGTAACATTTTGCAGCATTTGCCAAATTGATACTTCCACGCGGTGATGCTCCAAAACTGATAAGAGGTTTTAAGTCTGCAAGTTTGTATTTTTCCGGATAACGGGTAGCAAAGATGATATCTAAGATATATTTTTCAATTTTTTCGTCCATGTAAACTTCGCGGACAGCTTCCTGCGCACGCAAAATTTGTTCAACCGAAACAACCGGATTTACTTTTTCGTAACTTCCTTTCAGGTTTTGACGGATTACAAAACGTTCTTCATCAATTTTTGGATAATCGATAACTGTTTTTAGCATAAAACGATCGACCTGAGCTTCAGGTAGCTGGTATGTACCTTCCTGCTCAACAGGATTTTGAGTTGCCAGTACCAAAAACGGACGATCTAATTTGAATGTAGTGTCACCAATCGTAACCTGTTTTTCCTGCATCGCCTCCAAAAGGGCAGATTGTACTTTTGCAGGAGCACGGTTAATCTCATCGGCAAGTACGAAGTTGGCAAAAACAGGCCCTTTTTTTATTGAGAATTCATTTGCCTTGATGTTATAAATCATTGTTCCGATAACATCGGCAGGTAATAAGTCGGGCGTAAACTGAATACGGCTGAACGACCCCTGTACCGCCTGTGATAAAGTATTTATTGCTAAAGTTTTGGCCAGTCCCGGAACTCCTTCCAGTAAGATGTGTCCTTGTCCTAAAAGCCCGATTAATAAACGTTCGACCATGTGTTTCTGGCCCACAATAACTTTGTTCATTTCCATTGTAAGAAGGTCTATAAAAGCGCTTTCTCTCTCAATTTTTTCATTAATCGCTCTTATGTCTAAAGTCGTTGTATTTTCTTCCATATAAATATTTTTAAAACCTTTTTGAAACGTTGATTTTTAAGCCAAACTTTTGAGAGTGCAAATTGAATATTTTTTGAGAAGTAAGATGTTAAAGAATGGTTAAAACTTCGACCAATGGCCTAATTTTAAGGACGAATTGTGAATCTATTTTTATATTTTTAAGAACTTTGGTGATTATGTTTCAGAAAAGCATAATTTATACCAAAAATAACATAATACTACCATGAGCAAAACAGCATTATCGCCTATAATTTCGGGCACTATGAATTGGGGTGTCTGGGATAAAAATCTTACACCAAAAGAAATGGAACACACGATACAAGTCTGTATCGAAAATAAAATCACCACTTTTGATCACGCCGATATTTACGGATCTTATACCACTGAAGCCGATTTCGGAAAAGCATTTCATGCCAGTAAAATTGATCGCGAAAAATTACAGTTAATTACCAAATGCGGAATTCAGATGATTGCTGAAAAACGCCCTGAAAACAAAATTAAACATTACGAATATTCTAAAGAATATATTGTCTGGTCGGTTGAAGAATCATTAAAAAAATTAAAAACAGATTATGTTGATGTCTTTTTATTGCACAGGCCAAGCCCGTTGATGCAGGCAGACGAAATTGCGGAGGCGGTTGAGAAATTAAAATCGGAAGGGAAAATTATTGATTTTGGACTTTCTAATTTTACCAGTTCTCAAACCGAATTAATTCGAAGCAAAACAGAAGTAAGTTATAATCAGGTGCAATTTTCTGCAACACATTTTGAACCAATGATTGACGGAAGCCTGGATTATATGCAGACACACGGAATCAGACCGTTATCATGGAATCCGCTTGGGACAGTTTTTAGAGAAGATACCAAGAAAACACGACGTCTGAAAAAATTACTTTCTACTTTGGTCGAAAAATACCATTTTGGTTCCGATACACTTTTACTTTCATGGATTTTAAAACATCCGGCGAAAGTTATTCCTATTGCGGGAACAGTCAATATCGCCAGAATTCAGTCATTAATGAAAGCTGTAGAATTAGAAATGGATAAAGAAGACTGGTTTGCCATCTGGACAGAAAGTATGGGTGACGATGTTGCTTAAATAAAAATAGTAGCCACGGATTAAATGATTACTAGAAATTAAAAATCAGAATTATTTAATCTGTGACAAAAAAATAAAATAATAATAATGAAAAAAACAGTTTTAATAACCGGAGCTACAAGCGGAATCGGTAAAGCCACTGCTCAAATATTAGCCCAAAATAATTTTAAAGTTATTATTTGCGGAAGACGTTCTGATCGTCTTAATGAACTCAAAAAAGAACTTTCTGCCTTTACAGAAGTGCATACTTTGTGTTTTGATGTTCGTGATAAACATGATGTTTTTGAAGGTATTAATTCATTGCCTGAAGAATTTTCAAATATTGATGTTTTAATCAATAATGCAGGAAACGCACATGGTTTAGATCCGATTCAGACCGGAGATTTAGAAGATTGGGATGCCATGATTGATATTAATGTGAAAGGACTTTTGTATGTTTCTAAAGCGATAATTCCGAAGATGACAGCAAAAGAATCCGGGCATATTATTAATATCGGATCAACCGCTGCAAAAGAAGTTTATCCAAACGGGAATGTGTATTGTGGAACAAAACACGCTGTAGATGCGATTACGGCAGGAATGCGAATTGACTTAAATCCTTTCGGAATCAGAGTGGGTGCCATTCATCCCGGAATGGTGGCAACAGAATTTAGCGAAGTACGTTTTAAAGGTGATGCAGACAGAGCCTCAAATGTGTACAAAGGTTTCGATCCGTTGCAGGCAGAAGATATTGCAGATATTATTCATTTTGTAGTGACAAGGCCTTACCATGTAAATATAGCCGATTTGGTTGTCATGAGTACGGCGCAGGCATCGTCGACAATTGTAAAGAAAAATATTTAAAATAAAAAAGGCGCACACTAGTGCGTCTTTTTTTATTTTTAAGGTTTAATAGATTAAATTAGTGTAAATTAGTGTAATTCGTGGCAAATAAACTCGTAGTATGATCAACAAACGCCTTTTAATAAAAAACCTGCTTGCCCATAACGACGAGAGCAGTTTTTATGATAAAAAAAGACAGTTGAATCTGCATACCCGCGAAGGAAAAGGAAAATTTCTGAAACACATCTGCGCATTGTCAAACTCAAATCCAACCAATAATTCGTATATCGTTGTTGGGGTAGAAGACCAGGATAACGAAATTGTGGGCGATGATTTCTTTGATGACAGCCGGATTCAGAACCTGGTAAATGCTTTTTTAGAAAATCCGCCAAAAATCCAGTATGAAAATGTTCCGTTTCCGAATCTTCCAAAAGACAAAGTAATCGGACTCGTTACTATAAAACCCAAAAATAAAGTCTCTTATTTTAAAAAAGGAATTCATACCATTCTCGCCAATAGTGTTTTTGTGAGACGCGGCAGTAATTCTATTCCCGTAGAAGGTGAATTTGAAAAGAATTATCAGAATACGGAAACCGTTATCGGAATTGAAAACAGTTCCCGAAACAGTATTCAGTATACACTCGACGGCGTTATTGATTTTATGAATTTCCGGCACAAAGACATGTCGCCAAAATACCATGTTTTTAAAGAGTTATTTGTGATTTGCTGGGCTGGAGTTCCTAAAAAATCAAGAGATAAAACGTTCTTATCCCGTGTTGATATTGAATTAATCAATGAGCAGATTAAACTTTTTTATTCGGCTCAGGATGTAGTTACAATTGTATACGATGACGATAGTTTTATAATAACAGAATATGTTCCGCTGGGACTCAATGATAAAACAAGTTATTATCCTCTGGAAGAGCAGACCATTCGGTTTTTTGATAACGGTTATTATAAAATTGACCGTAAAATCCTTTTTCAGCCACCTGAATTTAATAAAAGGATGTTATTTCATATCTACAATTCAAATATAGCATTACTTCAGAAACTCCAAAAAGGGTTTGCACTTTCTGAACGTGAAATGACAGACTTAGAAAACCTTCCTTCTACTTTTATGATTTGTTATCTGAACGGATTTGATGATGCCAAACAAAAATTAATAGATTCTAAATTGCTTTTAAAACCTTTCGGGCAGGTATATTTATCGTTTAAGGAAGCGTTGCGTATTTTGAGAAAAATGAAATATGATGTACCGTAGACGCGCACTGCCGTGCTAAAGGTTAAACCGGAATTATTGATACAATAAATAGCTGCTGATTTTCTCGTAAGGGAACAGAATTTCTTTCGGACCGTCAGCGTACGAAGCAGCTTCGTATGCGTTATAATACAAAAGCAGTCCTTCATCGGTATAAAAAATATTCTGCGGCAATTGAAATTTATCATTTTCAAACATTAACCCGGTTGCATTTATGTTTTCTTTTTCGGGAATTTCATATTTAATTCTGAATTCTTTTTCGACGAAAGCCTTGAATTCTTTTGGATTTTTGAAAATCTGGTCGTTAAAAATTACTTTTCCTGTCTTCGGATCGAATAATAGCGAACGAAAACCCTGATAACCGTGAGCCCCTCCGGTAAAAGTATAATGGTCAATTTTTATATTTAAAATCTGATCGGATTGAAATTCTATATTTCCAATAATTTTGGCTTCCCAGCCAAAAGTTTCACTCGGAAATTTTTTATGCATTTCTTCATAAGAATCAATAAATGATGATGCCAATAGATCGTAATCAATAGATTTCAATGGTTTTTCTCCAAAATAAACAATATCTTTTATCACAGAAAAGATTTTTTTATTGATGCTGTCAGATGTAATCCCTTTTTGTTTTGCTATCGGGATATCAATAGAAATTTCCGGGCAATCTTTATTACAGCCTAAAGAGGTTTTTTTGTCAAATGTTTCATTTTCAAATGAAAGCTCTTTATTACAGCTTATACATGTCAAAAATAAAGAGACTAAAAATATATGTGGTTTCATGACTGAAAGTGTTAATTATATTAAAAGATGAGGTATAAAGGCAGGAAAAATAAATTAAACGGTAAATTTGTAATCTAAAATTACGATTTTTAAAATATAAACAATATGAAATTCGATACAAAAGTAATACATGGCGGTCAGCATCATGATCCAACTACAGGGGCGGTTATGCCTCCGGTATATCAAACTTCTACATATATTCAGACAAGTCCGGGGAAGCCTTTGGGTGATTATGAATATAGCCGTGCTTCAAATCCTACGCGTACAGCGTTAGAAAATGCTTTAGCAAGTATTGAAAATGGTACCCGCGGATTAGCTTTTTCATCTGGTCTGGCAGCAACAGATTGTATCCTGAGATCTTTTAAAGCAGGAGACGAAGTAATTGCAATGGACGATTTATACGGCGGAACATACAGAATGTTTTCAAGAGTTTATAAAGATTCAGGAATTAAATTTCATTTTGTTGATATGACAGATATCGCTAAACTGAAATCATTAATTAATGAAAATACAAAATTAATCTGGGTTGAAACTCCAACAAACCCATTAATGAAACTGGCCGATATACAGGAAATTGCAAAAATTACCAAAGAGAAAAAAATCTGGTTTGCTGTAGATAATACTTTTGCTACACCTTATCTACAAAAACCTTTGGATCTGGGTGCAGACATTGTAATGCATTCTGCTACAAAATATTTAGGAGGGCATTCTGATGTTATTGCAGGAGCTTTGATCGTAAAAGACGAGGCTTTGGGAGAACAATTACATTTTCAGCAGTTTGCAACCGGTGCAACACTTGGACCAATGGATAGTTTTTTGGTTTTGAGAGGAATTAAAACGCTTTCTTTAAGAGTTCAGAGACATTGTGAAAACGGAGAAAAAATTGTGGAGTATTTAAGTAACCACCCTAAAATAAAAACAATTTATTATCCTGGATTGCCAAATCATCCTTTTCATGAAATTGCAAAAAAACAAATGAAAGCTTTTGGAGGAATGGTGTCTTTCACTTTTACTTCAGGTAAAAAGGAAGACGCAATTGCTTTTTTAGAAAAGCTAAAAGTTTTTACTTTGGCAGAATCATTAGGAGGAGTAGAGTCTCTGGCGAATCATCCTGCTTTAATGACGCACGCGTCTATTCCGGCAGATAAAAGAGCCGAAGTGGGTATCACAGATGACTTAGTTCGCTTAAGTGTTGGTATTGAAGATGCAGAAGATTTAATAGCCGATTTAGAACAGGCACTGGCATAAAAAAATAAAACCCCAATTCGAAAGAATTGGGGTTTTTAATTATATGTAAACTATAAATCTAGAATTCAAGGTAAAATATGTAACCAACGTTTAATAAAACTTGTGAATCATTTGATTTATTTTCTTTATAAATATCTTTATTGATATTAATACCATCAATCCAGTCAGAAGCAAATCCCTGATAACGGACATCAAGCATTAAATCACTCATTTTTGTTAATTTATAATGTACTCCTACACCAGTTACGACTGATAAAACCAAACCATGTTCTGTAGAAAATCCGTATCTATGTCCGTCAGAAGGGGTTAAGTACTTAAAGTAGGTATGGTCAGAAATTCCTAAAGGCCCCAAAGAGGATCCCACTTTTGTTGAATAATAACTTGCCTGAAATCCTAAACTTAAATAAGGACTAAAACTGCCTACACTGTTTTCGAAGTCATGTATTTTTATGAATGAAAATTCTAACTGCGATCCAACGTTTACTAAAGTTGTACTCCCTTTCATTCCCAAAAGTTGAAGTGTAGATAACTTAGGGGGATTTCTGTCGACGTACATTCCGTAATGCTTAAATTCCGTTTTATTAAATGATAATTCAGATCTTACTTTAAAATGTTCAGAAAAAAAACGGTCGCGGTTGTTATTTGCAGAAAAGTTAATAAAGTGAACAACTCCGGCACCAAATCCTTTGTTTCCAATATTGGTTTCGAAATCGTGTCTTTCGCCGTAATCAGATTGAAAAACAGACGGGCCGAATATTATTCCTACTTCGTGTGCAATAGATTGGGCACTTGTAGTTGTTGAGATTCCGAACAAGGCGAATAATGTGAGTACTATAGGTTTAAACATGAGTTTGGGCTTTCAAATCTTGGCAAATATATAAAAAACATATACGATTCAAAATTTAAAATTAACGTATTAGAAAATAAGTATCAAAATACTTAATTTGTTAACTTTAATTCGGTTGTTTAGATGTAATTTCAGAAGTGTAAAATACTATTTTTCCGATTGTTTGAAAAATATACAAATCGGTCAGGAAAACGAAAAAAAATAACATTCCGATATCATTTTAGCATATCTTTGTGTGTCAAAACGAAAACGTTTTCTTAAACGTATTTTCTGAGTTTATAAGAGTGAAAATAAAATAATTTACTAGAATAATTTATTTAAAAAATGGAACAAAAAATAAATGAATTTATGGCTCTTGTTGAGTCAAAAAATCCAAACGAGCCAGAATTTCTTCAAGCCGTTAGAGAATTTGCAGAAACGGTGATTCCATTTATTGCCGAGAGAAAAAAGTATGATGGAAAAAACTTACTTCTTAGAATTGCTGAGCCGGAACGTTCAATAATTTTCAGAGTTCCATGGGTAGATGATAAAGGAGAAATAATTGTAAACAGAGGTTTTAGAATTCAAATGAACTCTGCAATAGGCCCTTACAAAGGCGGAATCAGGTTTCACCATACAGTAAATTTATCTGTATTGAAATTTTTAGCTTTTGAACAGGTTTTTAAAAATAGTTTGACAACACTTCCTATGGGAGGTGGAAAAGGAGGTTCTGATTTTGATCCTGAAGGGAAATCTGATGCTGAAATTATGCGTTTCTGCCAGTCATTCATGACCGAATTATGCCGCCATATCGGACCAGACTTAGACGTACCTGCCGGAGATATCGGTGTTGGTGCCAGAGAAATTGGTTATTTATTTGGTCAGTACAAAAGAATCAGAAATGAATTTACAGGAGTTTTAACCGGTAAAGGTTTGGCTTACGGAGGTTCATTAATACGTCCTGAAGCTACAGGATACGGAGTTGTATATTTTACAGATCAAATGTTGCGTACAATCGGACATGATATTAAAGGTAAAAGAGTTGCCATTTCCGGATTTGGAAACGTTGCCTGGGGTGTTGCTTTAAAAATCAACGAACTTGGCGGTAAAGTAGTTACTATTTCTGGACCTGACGGATATATTTATGACGAAGAAGGAATTTCTGGTGAGAAAATCGATTATATGGTCGAAATGAGAGCTACCGGAGATAACAGAGCAGAAAGATATTTAGAGAAATATCCAAATGCTGTTTTTCATAAAGGAAAAAGCCCTTGGGAAGTAAAAGTTGATATTGCTATACCATGTGCTACTCAAAATGAATTAAACGGAGAAGATGCTAAAAAACTAATTGATAATGGTGTATTGTGTGTAACTGAAGCTGCAAATATGCCTTCTACATTAGATGCAATTAAACTTTTCTTAGATAATAAAGTATTATTTGCTCCCGGAAAAGCGGCCAATGCCGGAGGGGTTGCAGCATCCGGATTAGAAATGACCCAAAACTCAATCCGTCTTAACTGGACAAGTGAAGAAGTAGACTTGAGATTAAAGGATATCATGGTTGGAATTCACAACCAATGTAAAAAATACGGTGCAGATGAAGATGGATATGTAAACTACGTTAAAGGTGCAAACATCGCCGGATTCGTTAAAGTTGCAGACGCCATGCTCGCTCAGGGTGTAGTGTAATTTTTGCAAAAAAATAAAGAAAGCCTTCATTCATCCCGAATAGAAGGCTTTTTTATTTTATGCAATGAAGGAAAGAAGAGAATTTTATCCAATTATTTATTTAAGAGAACAAAATTCAAATACTGGCGTTTGTAGTATATTTGTCTATCTGAACATATTTATAATGAAGAAAGGATTTTTCTATATTTTGTTTTTATTGCTCGCGCAATTGAGTTTTGCTCAGAATGCACTGTCCTGGCAGGGATATTTTTCTTTTAATGAAATAAAAGATATTTCAGAAAGCTCAACAACCGTTTTTGCCGCTTCAGAAAACGCATTGTTTTCTAAAAATACAGCTACCAATATCTTAAAAACAACTACCACTATTGATGGTCTTTCGGGGCAAACCATTTCTGCACTTTATTATAGCGAAAAATCTAAAAAAACCTTAGTTGGGTATGAGAACGGTTTATTAATAATTATTAATGAAAGCGATGGAAGTATTGTAAAAAAAGTAGATATCATTAACAAACAGTTAGCGCCAAATCTCAAGAAAATCAATCATTTTATGGAGTATAACGATTTAGTTTATGTCTCTTGTGATTTTGGAATCGTGCAGTTTAATTTAAAAACAGCACAATTTGGCGATACTTATTTTATAGGTGATAACGGAGCAGAAATAAGTATAAAACAAACCGCTTTTTTTAACGGATTTATTTACGCTGCAACTTCAGGCGGAATCAGAAAAGCAGATATTGCCAATGCCAATTTAGTTGACTTCAGTCAATGGAGTTTGGTAAATTCGGGCGACTGGTCAAGTGTTGAAACATTAGGTGCAGAATTAATAGCTATAAATTCCTCCGGTTATATTCATCGGTATAATTCAAATGTATTTATTGGTCTTATACAGCTTCCGCAGCCTTCAACAGACATGCGCGCAAGAAATAACAATTTGATTGTGACCACGCCAAATACCATTTTTATCTATAATAATCAGATGATTCTAAACCGTCAGATTAGTAATACTCAGGTTTTGGATGATAAACTGAGTTTTACAGCTGCAACTGCGATTGGTGATTTGATTTTTATCGGAACAAAGGAAAACGGAATGTTTTCTTCAGGTCTTGCATCAGTTTCAACGTTTGAGAACAGTACGCCGGCCGGACCTTTAAGAAATAGTGTTTTTGCACTTCAGGCTACCACAAATTCACTTTGGACTGTTTTTGGAGACTATTCAGGAGTTTATAATCCATACCCGAAAGACAATTACGGAATAAGTAAATTTAGTCAGTCACAATGGACAAATATTCCTTACGAAGAAGTTTTGGGCGCAAAATCATTAGTCCGTATTGCTGTAGATCCTAATAATCAAAATAAAGTGTATATAGGTTCTTACGATGCGGGGTTACTAAAAGTAGAAAATGACGTTCCAACTTTGCTTTATGGTACAGAAAATAGTCCATTAGATGCAGTTCCGAATACAAACGATGTTTGGGTAAACGGAACCGTATTTGATAATGCCGGAAATTTATGGATGAATAATAGTTTGGTGGATAACGCTTTAAAAGTGCTTAAGCCAAATGGAGACTGGCAGGTTTATCCCACAAAGTCAATAATAATGAATATACCAAGCTGTCCTTTCGGAAGAATGTCTATTGATAAGAATGGAACAAAATGGATGGCAACTTTTAATAATGGAATAGTTGGGTTTAATGAAAAGGGAAATGTGTTAAAGAAAATCACAATGGGTGCAGATGCGGGTAACCTTCCTTCTGTAGATGCGCGTGTGGCAACGCCTGACAATAACAATCAGCTTTGGATTGGGACCACAAAAGGCTTAAGGGTTTTGTCAAATGTCAATAGTTTTCAGACCGATAGCCAACCGACAACAAAATCAATTATTATTGTTGAAGACGGTCTGGCCCAGGAATTAATGTATGAACAATTTATTACAGATATTGTCGTAGACGGAGCCAATAACAAATGGATTGCAACTGCAGATTCAGGAGTGTTTTTAGTATCTCCCGATGGACAGCAAACCAAATATCATTTTACCATAAACAATTCACCATTGCCAAGTAATACTATAAATGACATTGACATTAATAGTGCAACAGGAGAAGTTTTTATTGCGACAGACAAAGGATTGATTTCATTCAAAGGAGCCTCTACTGCTGCAAATGATGATCTGAATAATGTATATGTGTATCCAAATCCGCTACGTCCTAATTATGGAGGAACTGTAAAAGTGGCCGGTTTAATAGATAAGGCAAACATAAAAATTACAGATATAGAAGGAAATCTTGTTTATGAAACGACTTCGCAGGGCGGAACAATAGAATGGGATACAACAGCTTTTGGGAAATACAAAGTAGCATCGGGAGTTTATATGATTTTTATTTCTGCTCAGGATGGAGGCGAAACAAAAGTTAAGAAAGTAATGATTGTCAGGTAATACAATGCTTATCCGTTCAACTATGAATAATAAAAATTGTTTTGACTTTTTAAGGTTCTTTTTTGCTGCAAATGTTTTATTGTCGCACATTAGTGAACTTTCAGAGAATAAAAGCCTTTATTTCTTGTCTTATTTTGCCAATGCAATTATCGGTATTAAAGGGTTTTTTGTCATTAGTGGTTTTCTTGTGGCAAAAAGTTATGTCAATACTCCTTCCTTAAAAACGTATTTTATTAAAAGAGCCAAAAGAATTTTACCAGCCTATATAGTTCTTATTTTGTTGTCGGTTGTCGTTTTTGCTTATTTTAGTACTTATAGCTTTTCAGAATATTTTTCAGCCCCTGATGTGTATCAATATTTAGGATGGAATCTAATTTTTATGAATTTTATGCAGCCCTGCCTGCCGGGTCTGTTTGAGAACAACCTGATTTGCGCTGTAAACGGAGCACTGTGGACTTTAAAAATTGAAGAAGGTTTTTATCTTGTTTTACCGCTTATATTTTATCTGATCAGAAAAACAAAAAAAGTATATATAGTACTTATTAGTCTTTATATTTTGTCATT
>NZ_QETH01000023.1 GCF_003105115.1 Flavobacterium sp. HTF
GATGATTGCGAGAAATTTGGATTTGAAAAATATAAAAACTCAAAAAACATAATAATTTATAATAAGCCAAATTTTCTTTCTATAAATCCAATACACCAAACAAGTAGAATATTTATTTTAGACAAAAATGACATTTATATTGCGATGATAAAAGAAAATCAAAAACTGAATGTTCCTGTTCTTTTCTCGCAAATAGTTTTAAAATCGGATATTAAAAAATTATGCCAATAAGGTTTATGAAAGTATCAAAATTCCTATTACTTTTTCTTTCAATCATTTCCTTTTGGGGATGTGAAAAAAGTGTGACCAAAATAAAAAGACAGTATTTTACTGACGATGTAAAAAATGTAGAATTATTAGCTGTTAACTATTGCGTGGATAATAATGGTCAAATAAGTTCAGTCGTTATTAATCCTGAAAAAACAAATTATAAAAATCAGGAAAAAATAAATGAGGCTATAGAAAACCTGAAAAAGATTTATTATTCTGAAGACAGCAAACTAAGAAATAACTGTTATGATTATATTTTCATATTTGCCAATACAAAATATGAAAATAAAAAACTTGACGCTTCAAAAATTTCAAAATGTGACAACTTAAAAACCGGAACTTTCAAATATAGTGATGGCTCTTTTCCTGAAATGACAATAATAAGGGATGATAAGTTTCAAACAGAAAAGAATTTACATCAAACTTCTACGTTTAGAATTGAGTGGTCTGATAATACGAACTATAGTTTAACCTATGTAAAAGGTAGTAACAAAAGATTAGACTCTTTAATTGGCAGCAAAATTTATGTAGAAATTATAGATATTCTTGATGATGAAAATTATGTCTATAAAGCTACATTGTTAGATAAATCAATTGTTATAGGGATTTTAAAAAAAATCAATTCCTGACCAATACTTTGTTTCAAAAATGACTCAAAACAAAACCTACATACAATCTTATATCACCATCCAAAACAACGAAATTGTTTTGAACGGAACTTCTGTATTTAAAATTGAACCAACCGATTTTGCCGATTTCTCCAAGCAAGCGTATCGTAATTTTGAAATTCAGTATCCAAAGTTTTTCAAAATGGATGCTTTGAGCAAACTGGCTTTTTTAGGATCAGAATTGCTTTTGAGTCCGATCACTTCAAATGAGGAAGAAAATAATATCGCTTTGGTTCTGGCCAATAAATCGTCGAGTTTAGATACCGATATCAAACATCAGGAATCAATTTCAGACAAAGAAAACTATTTTCCGAGTCCGGCAGTTTTCGTTTATACGCTGCCAAATATCTGTCTGGGCGAAATAAGTATCCGTCATCAGCTGAAAAGTGAGAATTCTTTCTTTATATTTGATGTTTTAAACGCTGAATTTTTGTCTAAGTATTCGGAGATTCTGTTAAACACAAATAAAGCAGATTCAGTTCTGTGTGGCTGGGTGGAGTATTTTAACGAAAATTATAAAGCTTTTCTTTGCCTTATCAGCAAGGATCAAAACGGGAAATATAAAAACGAAAATATCAATACATTATATAATAAATAATCATGGAAGCATTAAAAGCAGAATTAAAAAACAAAATCATTTCAACTTTAAACCTTGAAGATATCGCAGTTGAAGATATTGCAGATAACGATCCTTTGTTTGGAGACGGTTTAGGTTTAGACTCGATTGATGCTCTTGAACTAATCGTGATTTTAGATAAAGATTACGGAATCAAATTGGTAGATCCGAAAGAAGGAAAAACGATTTTCCAGTCTATCGAAACTATGGCGGCGTATATCAGCGCTAACAGAACTAAATAGATTGTAGATTTTAAACTTTAGATTTTAGATTTCTTTAGACAGAAATATTTAAAATCTAAGTAATAGTCTGAATCTAAAATTTTAAAATCTAAAATCTAAAATGGCAAAAGGTGTTGCAATAACAGGAATGGGAATTATCTCTGCGATCGGAAATTCGGTGGAGGAGAATTATATTTCATTAATCGAAAATAAAATCGGCGTTTCTCAAATCCAAAATATTTCGACTGTTCATGCAAATGTTATTAAAGTCGGTGAGATTAAAAAAACCAATTCAGAATTGGTTGACGAACTGAATCTTCCTGCTTCTAATAATTTTTCGAGAACGGCAATGATTGGCACTTTGGCAGCAAAACAAGCTGTTCAGAATGCGGGCATTACCTCTATAAACGAATTTAGGACCGGACTTATTTCGGCTACAAGTGTGGGCGGAATGGATATGACCGAAAGACATTATTACGATTATTTTGAAAAACCGGAACTTGTAAAGTACATTACCTGTCACGATGGTGGTGATGTTGCCGAAAAAATTGCCGAAGAACTGGGTTTAAAAGGTATGGTAACAACCATAAGTACCGCATGTTCATCGGCTGCAAATTCGATTATGCTGGGTGCGAGATTAATCAAAACCGGAAAATTAGACCGTGTTATTGTTGGCGGAGCCGATGCTCTGGCAAAATTTACGATCAACGGATTTAAGACTCTGATGATTTTATCTGACGATTACAATAAACCTTTTGACAATAACAGAAAAGGATTAAATCTTGGCGAAGCTGCCGCTTTTTTAGTTTTAGAATCGGATGAAATTGTTGCCAAACAAAATAAAAAAGTATTGGCAAGAGTTTCCGGTTACGGAAATGCAAATGATGCTTTTCATCAGACTGCTTCTTCAGAAAATGGCGATGGTGCGTTTTTGGCCATGAAAAAAGCTTTCGAAGTTTCGGGTTTAAAACCTTCTGAAATTGATTACATCAATGTACACGGAACAGCAACGCCAAACAACGACTTATCTGAAGGAAGAGCTTTACGACGAATTTACGAAGATCAAAAAATTCCTGATTTCAGTTCAACAAAACCTTTTACAGGCCACACTTTAGCGGCAGCAGCTGCAATTGAAGCCGTTTACAGTGTTTTGGCCATTCAGCATAATGTGGTTTATCCGAATTTGAATTTTGAAACTCCGATGGAAGAATTTGATCTTAAACCGCAAACCTCTTTAAAAAATGCAACTATCGAACACGTTTTATCCAACTCTTTTGGTTTTGGAGGAAATTGTTCAACCCTTATATTTTCAAAAAGCTAATGACAAAAAAAACATATATAAATGGAGTAGGCTGTATTTCGACTCAAAAAACATTTGATACTGTTTTTTTAGAAGAAGCCATTGTAAATCATGAAGAAAATGTACTGGCAATTGTTTCGCCGGCGTACAAAGAATATATTTCTCCGGCAGCAAGCCGCAGGATGGCAAAAGGTGTAAAAAATGGAATCGTAGCTTCGGCTTTGGCGATGAAAGATGCCAATATCGAAAACGTTGATGCCATTATTACCGGAACGGGTTTAGGCTGTATAGAAGATTCTGAAAAATTCCTGAAAAGTATTTTAGATAATAAGGAAGAATTTTTAACACCAACTTCTTTTATCCAGTCGACACATAATACGGTTGGTGCACAGATTGCCCTTTTACAACAATGCAAAGGGTATAATTTTACGTATGTAAACGGTGCGGTTTCTTTTGAATCGGCACTTTTGGATGCTAAAATGCAGATTGAAGAAGATGATGCCAATTCAATTTTAGTGGGCGGTGTTGATGAAAATGGTGAGTATACCACTTCTCTTTTTAAACTAAACGGACGCATCAAAGCAGATAATTCTGCTCCGTATGACGTTTTAAATTCTACAACAAGCGGTGCCGTTTATGGAGAAGGAGCCAGTTTTTTTGTTTTAGAAAACGAAAGAAAAGAAAACACATACGCTGAACTTCTGGATATTGCCATTGTAAATACACTCGAAGAAAATGAAATTGAAGCAGAAATCGTTTCTTTTTTAAAGTCCAATAATCTGGAGATTTCAGATATTGATGCCCTGGTTTTAGGTTTTGACGGAAATGCTGATTTCGAAAGTTATTATAAAGATCTTGCAGAAAATGCTTTTGCCAAAACAACTGTTTTGTATTACAAACATTTGAGCGGCGAATATGATACGGCTTCGGCTTTTGCCTTCTGGATGGCATCAAAAGTTATAAAAACACAGGAAGTTCCAGAAATTATCAAAGTAAATTCTATTACGAAACCGGCTTATAAAACTATTTTATTGTACAATCAGTTAAACGGAAAAAATCATAGTTTTACGTTGCTTTCAAAATGATAACGCATAAAAACATATCGATATTTTTTATCCTTTTGTTGCTTTTATTGTTTCTCCTGAACCTTTATATCGCAATTAATTTTTGGTGGTTTGTTGGTATTGTTTTCATATGGCTGGGCATAAATGCGATCGGTTCTTCACTAATTTCTTCTGATTATCATGTAAAGGCATTCTGCAATAATCCATCCGAAACAGAAAAAAAAATTGCACTTACTTTTGATGACGGCCCGACTATTTTTACTTTGGAAGTTTTAGAACTTTTAAAAAAATACAATGCCAAAGCGACCTTTTTCTGTATCGGAAAAAATATAGAAGCACATCCCGAAATACTTAAAAAGGTGATTGAAGAAGGCCATCTGGTTGGAAATCATTCCTACTCTCATTCTGATTTTTTTGATTTTTATACTGCTAAAAAAATTACAGAAGAAATTCAGAAAACGGATTTGCTTTTAGAAAAATATACTTCCAAAAAAATAAACTTTTTTCGTCCGCCTTACGGAGTTACAACTCCTTCTATACGAAGAGCTTTGAAAGTAACCGGGCACAAAGTAATCGGCTGGAATATTCGTTCGCTTGACGGAGGAACTAAAAATCAGGATTTAATTTTCAATCGGATTATAAAACGCATTTCTCCCGGCGGAATTGTACTTTTGCATGATACGGCTCCGCATTCTGTTTTAGTATTGGAACAGTTTTTGCAATTTTTACAGCAAAATAATTATAAAGTAATTTCGACCGAAGAACTTTTGAATCTTAAAGCTTATGAAATCTAAAATATATTTTTTCGTTTTACTCTTAAATATCTGTACTGTTTTTGCTCAGGAACAAAAAATGACTGATGCAGAAATTACTGCTTTTAAACAGGATGTAAATGTGGTGGCCAAAAAAATCAAAACGCTGAGCACCGATTTTGTTCAGTATAAACATTTGGATTTTTTATCGAAAGATATTGAAACGTCCGGAAAAATGATCTTTAAGGAACCTGCTCTTCTTCAATGGCAATATAAAAAACCATACAATTACAGCATCGTTTTTAAAAACGGAAAAATTCTGATCAATGATGAAGGAAAAAAGAGTGCGGTAGATATTGGCAACAGCAAAATTTTTGGGCGAATCAACAAATTAATTGTTGGAAGCGTGAGCGGAAATATGTTTGACGATAAAGAATTTACCATTTCGTATTTTAAATTGAAAGGGCAAAATCTGGCGAAGTTTATCCCGAAAGATGCAACGCTGAAAAAATACATCAAACAAATTGAACTGACTTTTGATAAAGAAGAAGCAACAGTTGTTCAGGTAAAATTATTAGAATCATCTGAAGATTACACCCGAATTGTACTTAAAAATAAAGTAATAAATGCAAAAATCGACGATTCAGTTTTTACTAATTAATTGCTTTCTGGCAATTGTTTTAGTTTCTTGTGGCTCGGTCACAAAAAATTATACGCCTAAAAAATTAGACAAAACGTCTTATCAGTCACCTTATTTTTCAGATTCAAAAACGGATTATGTCTACAAAACCAATATCACCGTTTATGGAAATGAATTGTCCGGAATTTTTATTGCAAAAAAAATAAACGACACGGTTCACCGGGTGGTTTTTACAACTGAATTCGGAAATAAATTACTGGATTTTGAAATTTCTGAAAAGAGTTTTAAAGTCAATTCAATTGTATCAGAATTAGACCGGAAAATCCTGATTAATACCTTAAAAGAAGATTTCAGATTATTGCTTAAAAAGGAATATCTGATTCAGGAACAATTTGAAAATGAATCAGATAACATTTACAAATCAATAGATGGGAAACGTTACAATTTGCTGTTTTTATCCAAAAAAGACCAGAAATTTGAAAAACTCATTCATGCTTCAGCAACAAAAGAAAAAATAACGCTTACATTTAGTTCAGAAAACAATATTTTTGCCGAGAAAATTCAGATTGTACATCAAAATATTAAATTGAAAATCGAGTTAAATTATTTTAAACCAGAGTAGAAATTTAAATTCACCATTAAATCAAACCAAGATGAAAAAAATAATTTTAATTGTTTTCGTTTTTTATATCGGAATCATTGCAACACAAGCGCAAGTAACTGTTAGTCCTGGGATTAGAGGAGGTTTGAACCTTTCGAGACTAACAAATATTGACTACAACAATACCAAATCTGATTTTTATATTGGAGGATTTGTAAACATAAAATTCAATAAATATTTTTCACTTCAACCGGAGCTAAATTATTCCAGACAGGGTTCAGAAGGAAGAGAATATGCTTTTGACAGCAACGCCTACAGAAATGTAAATTACGAGTTAAATTATGTAACGCTTGGAGCACTGGCAAAGTTTAATTTTAAAGGAAGTGGTTTTCACGTTTTAGCGGGACCTTCCTTTGATTTTAAAACAGATGACAATTTTAGTAATTATGATTACAGCCCTGTAAATTTTGATTTGGCTTTTGTTGGCGGCGTTGGTTATAGTTTACCAAACGGACTGACTTTTGAAGCCAGAATTAAACAGGGTCTGATTGATATTTATGGTTACGACGGTCTTAATTATGATGAGAACGGAGATTATTACTATGATGATGTTATCCTGAATCAGGTATTCCAGATCGGTATTAGTTATACTTTTAAAATGAAATAAAATAGATGGTTCTAAAAGATTTTTACAAAATACTTTCGGAAGAAAAAATATCCGATTCTAAATATGTTATCACGATTTTGGTCAATGAAAAACACGACGTTTTTAAAGGCCATTTTCCGGGGAATCCGATTATGCCGGGAGTTTGCATGATTCAGATTATTAAAGAACTGACTGAATCTATTACAAAAAGTACGCTGATGATTCAGACGCTTGCAAATGTAAAATTTATGGCGCTTATAAATCCTGAAGCTACTCCGGAATTGCGTTTAGAACTTGATGTTGTTACTAGTGAAGATAATTTGGTTAAAGTGAAAAATACTACTTATTTTAACGAAACTGTTGCTTTGAAATTAAGCAACACTTATAAAAAATTATAGTTATGAAACTATTACTGACACTATTTGTCTGGATTAATTTTGTTGGTGCTCCCGATTTGGCGAGTATTCGCAAAATGTATACAGAAGCGCCTAAATCTGAAGCAAATGCCAAAGATTTTGTAGAAAAACTTTCGGGTATTTCTACTACTGATGATAAAATTATGGTGGCTTATAAAGCGGCTTCGATTTTGCTGGATTCAAAATACGAGAAAAAATTAGGCGAAAAAATCAGCCGTTTTAAGGAAGGTGCAAAACTGCTAGAATCTACAATTACAAACGAACCCAACAACATCGAGATCAGAATGATCCGCCTGAGTATTCAGGAAAATGTTCCTGGAATTACGGGTTACAAAAAAAATATAAAAGAAGACAAAAAATACCTTACGACGCATTATGCTGAACAGAATGGTCCTTTAAAAGAATACTTAAAAGACTTTGTATTACAATCTAAAAGTTTTTCTGAAAAAGAAAAACAATTCGTAAAGTAGGTAAATAACACTATCCATGAACCCTACTCTATCTCAGCAGGAATTATTAAATTCGACGCATTTTTGCGTTATTGTACCCACATACAATAATCACAAAACGCTAAAAAGAGTTTTGGATTCTATTTTAGATTTTACCCAAAACATCATTATTGTGAATGATGGCTCAACCGATGATACCAGGGAAATCTTAAAAGGATATTCACATTTAATACAGATTCATCACCCAAAAAATTCGGGAAAAGGAATGGCTTTGCGAAATGGTTTCAAAAAAGCAATTGAGTTAAATTTTGAGTACGCGATCACGATTGATTCAGACGGTCAGCATTTTCCTTCCGACATTCCAAATTTTATTGCAGAAATTCAACGGGAACCAAATTCCTTATTGATCGGAAGCCGAAATATGGCGCAGGAAAATGTGCCAAAGAAAAGTAGTTTTGGTAACAAATTTTCAAATTTCTGGTTCAAATTTGAAACCGGAATTAAACTCAGTGACACGCAATCCGGTTTTAGGCTTTATCCTTTAAAACTAATTCCAAAACTATTTTATACCAATAAATTTGAGTTTGAAATTGAAGTAATTGTGCGTTCTGCCTGGAAAGGAATTGTTGTAAAAAATATTCCGATTCAGATTTTATATGATCCGGCAGAGCGAGTTTCGCATTTTCGTCCATTCAAAGATTTTACCCGAATCAGTATTTTAAATACTGTTCTGGTCATCAATGCTATTTTCTACATTAAACCAAGGGATTTCTTTAGAAAAGCAAAAAAAAAAGGTTTTAAAAAATTCTTTTTAGAAGATATTTTAGAAAGCAATGACTCCAATTTCAATAAAGCCTCTGCAATTGCTTTGGGAATTTTTATCGGAATGTCTCCTTTCTGGGGATTACAAACCGTATTGCTTTTGTTTTTTGCCACTATTCTTAAGCTCAACAAAGTCATTGCCTATTTGTCTTCCAATGTGAGCTTTCCTCCTTTTATTCCTTTTATTATTTATGGATCGCTAAAAATGGGAAGCTATTTTGTACCCACCGAAGGTACTTTGGTTTTAGACAGTTCCCTTACGTTTGATGATATTCAGAAAAATGCAACACAATATATCGTCGGAAGTCTTATTTTAGCATCAGTTTGTGCCCTAACTGTCGGACTCTTAAGTTATTTGCTTTTGAGCTTATTTAGTTCATCCAAAAATAAAAAAATATAATGCATCGTTATTTCTATGCCATTCATTTATTTGTAAACCGCAGAAAATCTTTATCGGTTTTACTGGCTTTGCTTATGCTCGTTCTTTTTGGATTTTTTGCATCACAGCTTAAGTTTGAAGAAGACATTACCAAACTTATTCCAACAAATGATAAGTCTGATGTGACGGCAAAAGTGTTGAAACAGCTTAATTTTGCTGATAAAACTACCGTCATTTTCAAACTGGAAAAAAACGGCACAGAAGAAGATTTAAAGGAAATGGCAACCGCTTTTTCTGATAGTGTTAATCATTCCTGCAAGCCTTATATTACAGGAATTCAGGGCAAAATTGACGAAGAAAATATTCAGGAAACAATTGATTTTGTTTACAATAATCTCCCTCTTTTCCTGGAAAACAAAGATTACGCAAGCATACAGGATAAACTTCAGAAAGACAGTATTGCGGAGACCGTTCAGGGAAATTACAAGTCGATTATTTCACCATCAGGATTTGTAACCAAAGATTTCATTCTTCAGGATCCGCTTGGGATTTCTTTTATTGCTTTAAAAAAATTACAACAGCTAAATGTTGGTGATGATTTTACACTCAGCAATGGTTTTGTAATGACGAAGGACAAAAAGAAATTATTGCTTTTTATTACCTCGAATCTTCCGTCGAGCGAAACCGAAAAAAATACTCTTTTTGCTGCTAAACTAAAATCGATTCAGGAAAATTTAAATCAGAAATTCAAAAATAAAACTTCCATCAGTTATTTTGGTTCTGCTCTTATTGCTGTTGCAAATGCCAATCAGATTAAGAGCGATATTATTTTAACAACATCAATTGCAATGTTTACACTGATGTTGATTTTGATTTTATTTTACAGGAAAATATTAATCCCGTTAATCATTTTTCTCCCAACTGTTTTTGGTGCTTTGTTCGCTGTGGCCTTTTTATATTTTGTGAAAGAGCAAATTTCAGCCATTTCTTTGGGAATTGGTTCTATTTTATTGGGAATCACCATTGATTATTCGATTCATATCCTGACGCATTATAAACATAACAGCGATGTAAAAACATTGTACAAAGACATTACAATGCCTGTGATTATGAGCAGCTCCACCACTGCTGTTGCTTTTTTATGTCTTCTTTTTGTAAAGTCCGATGCGCTAAATGACCTGGGGATTTTTGCTGCTGTCATTGTAATGGCTTCTGCATTTTTCTCTCTCTTGATTGTTCCGCATTTGTACAAACCAAAAGAAAATCCGGAAGAGCATAAAAAAAATGTAATCGACAAACTGGCCCATTTTTCTTTTCACAATAATAAATTCCTGATTGGTTTTTGTGTCCTGATTACTATTGTATGCTGTTTTACTTATAATAATGTCGGTTTTAATAATGATTTGTCACAACTGAATTTTGTTCCAAAAGAAATAAAAGCCGCCGAAAAAGATCTTGAAGAAAGTTCCAGTTTAACTTCAAAAACAATTTATGTTGCTTCGTACGGAAAAAGTATGGAAGAAGTTCTGCAAAACAACAGCCGTCTTTTTTCTGATTTGTCTGCAGCAAAACAACAGAACAAAATTTTAAATTTCAGTTCTGTTGGCGGAATAATGCTTTCGCTGAAACAACAGCAGAAGAAAATTGATCAGTGGAATTCATTTTGGGATACCAACAAAAAACAGCTTTTAAAATCGCAATTGATTTCAGAAGGTTCAAAACTTGGTTTTAAGCCCACAACTTATTCGTCGTTTTTTGATCATCTGGATTTTAATTTTAAGCCTATTTCATCCAACGATTATTTAAAAATTAAGGCGTTGCAGTTACATGAATTTGTAACTCAGAAAAATGGTTTTTATACCATTTCAACTTTGGTAAAAGTAACTCCGGAACAACGGGATTCTTTTGTAAAATCGGCCGACTCCAAAAAAGACCTGATTGCAATTGACCGTCAGCAAATGAATGAAACTTTTTTCAGCACATTAAAAACCGATTTTAATTCGCTTGTCAATTATTCTTTTGTGGCCGTAATCCTGATTCTGTTTTTCTTTTTCAGAAGAATCGAACTGGTAATTGTCAGCTGTATCCCAATTGCTTTAACCGGAATTGTAACTGCCGGAATTATGGGAATATTTGGCATTCAGATGAATATTTTCAGTATGATTGTCTGCACATTGATTTTTGGTCATGGGGTTGATTTTAGTATTTTCATGACAAGCGCGCTTCAAAAAGAATATACTAACGGAAAAAATGAAATTGCGATTTACAGAACATCGATAATCCTGGCTGTCATCACAACCATTTTAGGAATTGGTGCGATGATTTTTGCGAAGCATCCGGCTTTGAGATCCATTTCGTCGGTTTCCTTAATTGGGGTTTTTGCTGCTTTGATTATTACGTTTATTTTCTATCCGATTTTATTTAAATTATTTTTATCAAATCGTCCTAAAAAAGGAAATGCTCCTTTTGCATTGCGCAGTTTAATACACGGAATTATTTCATTTGCTTATTATGGCCTTGGCGGAATTTTAATGTCACTTTTTAGTTTGATTATTATGCCAATCCTTCCCATTAGCGAACAAAAGAAAATGAAAGGATTTAGATATATGATTTCTAAATTCATGAAATCGGTATTGTATTCCAATCCTTTTCTTCATATCAAAGTCGTTAATAAATTCAACGAAAATTTTGAAAAACCGGCCATACTGATTGCCAACCATTCTTCTTTTATCGACATTTTGGCGATGGGTATGCTGAGTCCTAAAATTATATTTTTGGTAAATGACTGGGTTTACAATTCTCCAATTTTTGGTGCTACAGTAAGAAAAGCAGGTTTTTATCCGGTGTCGGAAGGAATTGAGGGCGGTGTTGAACATCTGCGCCATAAAGTAAATGAAGGATATTCGTTAATGATTTTCCCGGAAGGCACACGTTCAGAAAGCAATCAAATTAAGCGTTTTCATAAAGGTGCTTTTTATCTTGCCGAAGAATTTAATCTGGACATTGTCCCGGTTTTGATTCATGGTGCTTCAGAAGCAATTCCGAAAGGAGATTTTGTCATTCACAGCAGTAATCTTACCGTTTCTGTTTTAGATCGGATTACTCCTGAAAATCTTTCGTTTGGAAAAAATTATGCTGAAAGAACAAAACAAATCGGAGCTTTTTTTAAAGACGAATTTCATAAAATCCGCCAGGAATTAGAAGGAGTTGACTATTGGAAAAAAATGCTGGTTCACAGTTATGATTACAAAGAAATTGAAATCATAAATAGTGTAAAAAGCAATCTGAAAACACATTTAGAAACGTATTATAATCTCAACAAACATCTTTCGGCGAAAGCCAGAATATTACATTTATTTAATGATTTTGGTCAGCTGGATGTCTTGCTGACTTTGCAGGAACCGCAGCGAAAAATATTTTCTTATACTTCAGACGAAGAAAAACTGGCTGTTGCCAGGACTAATTATGTGGTCACAAAAAGAAAAATTTCTTATTTCGAAAATCTTGAAACAGCATTAAAAAATCAATATGATGTTGTTTTGATTTCTGATGAAAATTATAATGATGATCTTGAGAAAATTATTTCTGCAGCAACGTCCGTTATTTTAATTGATAGTCCGGGTTTAAAAACTAGTTTGATTAACTTTGGTTTTGAGTCGGTTCTGGATGAAAATTCGATAATTATTTTAAAGAAAAAAACAGCATGAAAGAGCATTATGATGTTGTAATTGTCGGCAGCGGTTTAGGCGGATTGGTTTCGTCTATAATTCTGGCTAAAGAAGGCTACAGCGTTTGTGTGCTCGAAAAAAATAATCAATATGGCGGAAACCTGCAGACTTTTGTACGCGACAAAACCATTTTTGATACCGGAATCCATTACATCGGAGGTTTGAGTGAAGGTCAGAATCTTTATAAATATTTTAAATATCTCGGTATAATCGATCATTTGAATTTAAAAAAAATGGACGAAGACGGTTTTGATATTATTTCTTTTGGTCATGATAAAACCGAATATCCGCATGCGCAGGGGTATGAGAATTTTGTAAAACAATTAGAAAATTATTTCCCCGAAGAAAAAACAAATCTGGAAGAATACTGCCGGAAAATAAGATCCGTCTGTGATTCATTCCCGCTTTTTAATTTAAACTGGCAAGGCAGATATGATAATGCTATTTTAGAATTAAATGCCAAAAATACAATTGACGAATTTACTGAAAATGAAAAACTAAGAGCGGTATTGGGAGGTTCTAATTTTTTGTACGCCGGAATTCCGGATAAATCTCCTTTTTATGTTCATGCGCTTTCTGTAAACTCGTATATCCAAAGTTCTTGGCGCTGTGTTAATGGCGGAAGCCAGATTACCAAACAACTTTTGAAACAACTGAAAAAATACGGCGGCGAATTTTATAAACGCAAAGAAGTAGTTCATTTTTCTGTTGAAAATAATAAAGTTACTTCTGTAAAAATGAAAGATGGAACGGAGGTTTCCGGAACTTATTTTATTTCGAACATTGAACCAAAAACCACTTTAAAAATGGCTGGCGAAGAGTGTTTCAGAAAGTCATTTTACAGTCGGATTCAAAGTCTCGAAGGCGTAATTTCTGCCTTTAGCCTTTATGTTGTTTTTAAACCCAACTGTTTCAAATACATCAATCATAACTATTATCATTTTAAAAATAGTGATGATGTCTGGACCGCACATGATTATGATGAAAATTCATGGCCCAAGGCCTATATGGCTTCTATGAATGCATACAAACAAGACGAAGAATGGGCAGAGGGAATGACTTTTATTACCTATATGAAATATGATGATGTTTTGCCCTGGGCAGACACTTTTAATACGGCCGCTGAAGAAAATCATCGTGGAGAAAGTTATGATGAATTTAAGTCCAGAAAAGCTGCTATATTTTTGGATGAAATCGAAAAAAAATTCCCGGGCATCAAACAGTGTATTAAATCCGTACACACTTCAACACCGCTCTCCTATCGGGATTATATTGGCGGAGACGGAGGCAATATGTACGGTTACGTAAAGGATTCAAATAATCCGATGAAAACCCTCATTGCCTCAAAAACAAAACTGGACAATTTATACCTCACCGGGCAAAGTGTCAATATGCATGGTGTTTTGGGCGTAACGATCGGAGCTGTTGTAACCTGCTCGGAAATTCTCGGAAAAGAATATCTGGTAACCAAAATCAATCAGGCTTCTGAATAAAAAAAGGCAAATGAAGAATCGAATTAAAATACTTTTCTTTTTAGGTTTCTTATTGATGTTGGTTTCTTGCGGCATCACAAAATCAAAACGTCATTTACCAGATTTAACCCATTATAATGCGACAAAACCTGTTGTTACCAAACTTTCTGATTCTGTTTTTATTTCAGGCAAAAATTCATTTTTAAAAAACAAACAAGGTCTTTGGGAACTATATGTTGAGGGTGATCCGCTCGAAATTGGCCTTACTACCGGCGCCTTGACTGATTCACTTTTAAAACAGCAGCAAAAGGCTTTTTTCTCCAAAGTAACAGATTTTGTTCCGTCAAAATTCCAGCAAAATCTGCTTCGGAATTTCCTAAAATGGTACAACAGAAAATTATACCAGAATGTTGCAAACGAATATCAGGCGGAGATTTATGGTGTTTCGCAATATACGTCTCATGAGTTCGATAATTTGGCTCCGCAGTATCAACGCAATTTGTATCTGCACGGAGCGCACGACATTGGTCATGCACTTCAGGATTTGGCTTTGGTTGGCTGTTCTTCTTTTGCTGCCTGGGGCGAAAAATCTGAAAATGGAAATTTAATCCTGGGACGCAATTTTGATTTTTATATCAATGACGCTTTCGCGGAAAATAAAATCGTGGCGTTTATAAAACCAAAAACCGGATATCCTTTTATGATGGTAACCTGGCCAGGCATGAGTGGTGCCGTTTCGGGAATGAACAATGAAGGTTTGACGGTAACTATAAATGCCGGAAAATCTAAAATTCCGCTGGTTGCCAAAACCCCTATTTCTATTCTGACAAGAGAGATTTTAGAACACGCAAAAAATATTGAGGAAGCGATCAGCATTGCCAAAAAAAGAAACGTTTTTGTTTCTGAATCTATAATGGTCGGAAGTGCAAATGATGATAAGGCTGTTTTAATTGAAGTATCTCCCAAGAAAATGGATATTTACACGGTTCCAAACAGTGATCAGTTAATTTGTTCCAATCATTTTCAGAGTGATGCTTTTAAAAACGATAAGCGAAATGAATCGCAAATTGTAAATAGTCATTCGAAATATCGTTTTGAAAGAATGCAGGAACTTTTTCAGGAAAACCCAAAAATCAATCCCAAAATTGCTTCAGAAATTCTCAGAAATAAAAAGGGTCTTCAAAATACAGAACTGGGTTACGGAAATGAAAAAGCGTTGAATCAGCTGATGGCGCATCACGGAATTATTTTTAAACCGAAAGAAAAACTGGTTTGGGTTTCGGCAAATCCATATCAAATGGGAGAATTTGTCTGTTATAATTTAGATTCTGTTTTTGGCGAAAGAAAAAATCCTCTCATTTCTTTTGAAGATGAAACCCTGAATATTACAAAAGATCCCTTCATCGAAACTACGGCATGCAAAAACTATCAGAAATTCAGAAAAGAAGACCATAAGATTGATGGCTTTCTAAAAAATAAAACAGAAATTCCTGCAGATTTTATTCAGAACTACCAATCTTTAAACCCTGATTATTGGGTTGTGTATTATAAAGCAGGATTGTATTTTTACCAAAAGAAAAACTTTCTGCTTGCTAAGGAAAATTTTGAAAAAGCATTAACCAAAGAAATTACAACTGTTCCCCAAAAAGAAGCAATTGAAAAATATTTAAAAAAAATCAAAAGAAAATGAACATGATCCCATCAATAGAAAAGGATTCTTTAGAACAGATTAAAATTTTTCAGGAGCAAAAATTAAGCGAGCTTTTAAATTATATCAGTCAGAACTCTCCATTTTATAAGAGACTTTTTGCCGGACAAAATATTGATATTTCAAAGATTAAAACCCTCGAAGATTTACAGCATTTACCCGTAACTAACAAAGAAGATTTACAGCAATACAACGATGATTTTTTGTGTGTACCACAGCATAAAATTATTGATTATGCCTCAACCTCTGGTACTTTGGGAGATCCTGTAACTTTTGGTTTGACCGATTCTGATTTGGATCGATTAGCTTATAATGAAGCCATTTCGTTTGCCTGTGCCGGTATTCAGGAAGGAGATGTTGTTCAGTTAATGACAACCATTGACCGGAAATTTATGGCCGGTTTGGCTTATTTTTTAGGGCTTAGAAAACTAAAAGTGGGCGTTATTCGCGTCGGCGCCGGAATACCGGAATTACAATGGGATTCTATTTTAAAGTACAAACCTTCGTACTTAATTACCGTTCCTTCTTTTTTACTGAAATTAATTGAATACGCCGAAATCCACGGAATAGATTATAATAATTCGAGTATCAAAGGCGCTGTTTGCATTGGAGAATCCTTAAGAAACCAGGATTTTTCAATGAACACTTTATCTCAAAAAATTACAGAAAAGTGGAATATTAAGTTGTTTTCTACTTATGCTTCCACAGAAATGAGCACTGCTTTTACAGAATGCGAACACGGAATTGGAGGTCATCATCATCCAGAATTAATTATTACCGAAGTTTTGGATGAAAATAATAATCCGGTTAAAAATGGTGAAGCGGGTGAATTAACTTTCACCACTTTGGGCATTGAAGCGATGCCGTTATTGCGTTTTAAAACGGGAGATATTGTCCAGCTTCATGATGAGCCTTGTGCCTGCGGAAGAAATACTTTTCGTGTTGGTCCGGTTATTGGGCGCAAAAAACAAATGATTAAGTATAAAGGAACAACGCTTTATCCGCCTGCGATGAATGATGTCCTGAGCGGTTTCGATAACATCGAAAATCATATTATTGAGATTTCTACCAATGATTTAGGTACTGATGAAATCGTGATAAAAATTGCTGTAAAAAATCAGACTCCTGAATTTTTGCAGGAAATCAAAGATCATTTCAGGGCAAAATTGAGAGTTACTCCAAAAATAGAATTTGCTTCTAAAGAAATTTTAAATCCTCTGGTTTTTAATCCAATGAGCCGAAAACCCATTCGGTTTTTTGACTATAGGTCTTAATATAGGGGACAAAGTAACAAAGGGGCAAAGGTTCAAAGGCTGTTAATCAGGACTATAAAAAAACCTTTGTCCCTTTGTTACTTTGAGCCTTTGTCTCTCGAATTGTGTCAATTCGATTAAAATGTTGTAATTTTGCACAAAATATTGAAGATGGTCAAGATTGGCAACATAGAATTACCCGAATTTCCCTTATTACTGGCACCGATGGAAGATGTGAGCGATCCGCCGTTTCGCAGATTATGCAAAACGCATGGTGCTGACTTAATGTATTCTGAATTTATTTCGTCAGAAGGATTAATTCGTGATGCAATCAAGAGCAGAATGAAACTTGATATTTTTGATTATGAACGTCCTGTCGGAATACAGATTTTTGGTGGTGACGAAGAAGCAATGGCACTTTCTTCTAAAATTGTTTCTACGGTAAAACCAGATTTGGTTGATATCAATTTTGGATGTCCGGTAAAAAAAGTGGTTTGTAAAGGAGCCGGAGCCGGAGTTCTGAAAGATGTCGATTTGATGGTACGTCTGACAAAAGCGGTTATTCGCAGTACTGATTTACCTGTTACGGTAAAAACACGTTTAGGCTGGGATGAAAGTTCTATTAATATTGATGAAGTTGCAGAAAGACTTCAGGATATTGGTGTTCAGGCTTTGACGATTCATGCGAGAACACGTGCGCAAATGTATAAAGGTCATGCTGATTGGTCGCATATTGCTCGTGTAAAAAACAATCCGAGAATTACAATGCCTATTTTTGGAAATGGCGATATAGATAGTCCTGAAAAAGCATTAAAATATAAAAATGAATATGGTATTGATGGCATCATGATTGGTCGTGCTGCGATTGGTTATCCGTGGATTTTTAATGAAATCAAACATTACTTTAAGACCGGAGAACATTTACCTGCTCCAACCGTTATTGATCGTGTTGAAGCGGCCAGAAATCATTTACAATGGTCGATGGACTGGAAAGGTGAACGTTTGGGAATTGTAGAAATGCGTCGTCATTATACCAACTATTTTAAAGGAATCCATTCATTCAAAGAATTCAAACAAAAATTAGTTACCACTGATGCTCCTGAAGATTTATTCGCCATTATGAAAGAAATTGAACAGGTTTATGCGGATTATGAGTTTGTTTAAAAGTATAAAAAAAGGCCTTCAAAATTGAAGGCCTTTTTTATTATACTTGAATACGTTTCCACTTTCCTTTTTTATAGAAAAAGATTCCAGCTAAAGTAATGGCAGTTTCCGCAACCGGAATTGCGATAAAAACTCCGGTCGGTCCCATCTTAAAGTGTTTTGCCAATATATAAGCTAATGGAATCTGGAACAACCAAAATCCGAAGAAATTGATTCCGGTTGGCGTCCAGGTATCTCCTGCCCCATTGAAAGTATTAATCAATACCATACCGATTCCGTAAAAAATAAATCCTACACTCATAATCTGCAAAGCTTCTACAGCAACGGTTTTTACCATTTCATCATTCGTGAAAAAGGAAATGATATACTCACCAAATCCTAATGTAATTATCATGATTGAAGCCATAAAAATAACATTATATCTTGCTGTTGTATAAACTGATTTTTCTGCACGGTCTATTCGTTTGGCGCCTAAATTTTGCCCAACCAGGGTTGCCGCTGCATTACTTAATCCCCATGCAGGAAGAATAAAAAACATCATAATCCTTAGTGCTGTCTGGTATCCTGCAGAACCATGATCTCCTCCGGTTGTTGCAACCAATTGAGCCAGAAAAATCCAGCTGCAGGATGCAATTACGAATTGTAAAACACCTGGGGCAGCAATTTTTATTAAGGCTTTTATTTGTTTAAAATCGGGAACAAAATACGAAGCGATGATTTTTAAAGCACCTTTTCCAAAAAACAAATGGTACAGCTGATATAAAACTCCAATGCTTCTTCCTAAAGTAGTTGCAATTGCAGCACCTGTTAATCCAAAAGCCGGAACAGGACCAAAACCATTAATTAAAACCGGACACAAAATAATATTGCAAATATTCGCTAACCAAAGACTTTTCATGGCTATGGCAGCATTTCCTGCCCCACGAAAAATTCCGTTGATCAAAAATAAAAGCATGATACATAAACTTCCCCCAAGCATAATTTGTGTAAAGATGTAACCATGCTCGGCAGCATCAACAGATGCCCCCATTAGTATCAGAATATCTTTGGCATAAATAAAACCCAGAATACTCATCACACTATTAATTACAAACGCAATAATAATAGCCTGCATACCTGCTTTTGCTGCTGCTACAGGATCTTTTTCTCCAATGCGGCGAGCCACGACAGCTGTAGCTGCCATACTGATTCCGATTGCAACTGAGTATACAATTGTAATCACAGATTCTGTTAAACCAACGGTTTGAATAGCAAAACTACTATGTTCAAGATGTCCGACAAAGTACAAGTCGACCAGTGCAAAAACAGATTCCATCATCATTTCCAAAACCATCGGAATGGCTAATAAAATGACTGCTTTTTTGATACTCCCGGTTGTATAATCAAAAGATTCGTCTCCTTTGATTGCTAATTTTAATGTGGTAAAAATTTTAGAAAATAAACTCTTTTTTATTGTTGTCTCTGACATGATATATTAGGATAAATGATAGAAATTCAGACATATTTATTGCCTGAACAGAAGTAAAAACGTAAGTATCCTAATTATTTAAAAAAACGAATTAGGATTAAGCAGAAACAATCATATGCTTAAAGTTTTGAGACGATAAATATAAGTAATAATTTTTTTAACAGGAAATTTTAATCTAATAGCTTTTGACTTACTCTGCTGCTGGCGATTAAAGAAGCTACAAATCCAAGAGAAACGATTGTTGTCATTACCACAAATACATTTTCTAAGGTAAAAACTACGGGATAAGCCAAAGTAGGCGTTATCATAATTAGTTCATATTTTTGTTGCAAAAGCACCAGGATTATACCGAGAACAAGGCCTATAATTCCGCCAAATATACTTAGTAAAGTTCCCTGAAGCAGAAATATTTTTCGCAGATGACTGATATCTGTTCCTAGATTAAAAAGGGTTTTGAGGTTTCCTTTTTTGTCCAGAATCATCATAATCAATGCGCCTATCAGATTAAAAAGAGCTACTATTATTACCAAAGTAAAAATAAGGTAAACGGCAATATTTTCAGTGTTGAGCATTTTGTATAAAGACTCGTTTAACTGGGCTCTGTTTTTTAATGTGATTTTGTTTTTGAAAATCCTTTTTAATTCTGCATTAATAGATTTTTCATTTGCATTTTCTTTTAAATTGAATTCAATTCCGGAAATCTGATTGGGCTTGTACATCAATAATTCCTGCGCTAAACCTAAGTCTGCAAACACATATTTAGAATCCAGATCTTCACTTATAGAATAAATCCCGACAGGAAGAACATCCGTTTTATTGAATGCTTCTTCCGGGTTTTCAAAAGCCCCTTTTCCGGGTTTTGGTGCAAATACTTGTAATGGATTTTCAAAATCTAAAATTCCCATCGAAAAATCCCTTGCAATTCCATAACCAACAACTACCTGATAGGTATCTGGTTTCAGCCATTGCCCATTAAAGAGTTTTTTCTTAATGTCATTTACAACCACATAGTTACTGTCAACTGCTTTTAAAGTGGTAACCTGTTGTTTGTCTTTAAACAAAAACAATACACGCTCTTCTATGATTTTGGTGTAGGAGGCAACACCTTCAATATTTTTAATTTCTTTTTCCTGATCGGGAGTAATCAAAAATGATTTTCCATAAGTAATGGTCATTTTTAGATCAGGATCAATTTCATTTGTAAACGAAAGACTAAAAACTTTTAACCCGCTAAAAACTGACAATACCACAAACAAAGCCATTGTACCAACAATAATTCCCATGCTGGCAATGTAGTTGATAATATTAATAGCATTGTTTTTACTTCTGCTGAAAATATATCGTTTGGCTATGTAAAGAGGGAAATTCAACTTATGATTTTCTTCTTTTTTCTAAAAGATCACGATTTTCTATTGGGTTTTCTCTCCCGGCAAGGGCATTATCTATTTTTTCGATATAATCTAAAGAGTCATCAATAAAGAAAACCAAATTTGGTACACGGCGCAATTGCAAACGTACACGTTGCGATAAATCGTGTTTAATTAAAGTTGTATTAGATTTTATTCCTTCTAAAGTTTCCTGGGCTTTCTCCTGAGGAAATATACTTAAATATACTGTTGCCACTGATAAATCTGAAGTCACACTAACTTTGGACACTGAAATCACTAAATTACTAATTCCGTTTTTTCGCACTTCACCTTGCAAAATATCAACCAAATCTTTTTGGATGACACCGCCTATTTTTTTCTGTCTGTTTGTTTCCATAGTGCAAAAATACTATTTTAAAATTCAATCATACAATTTCGAATAAACAATAGGACGATTTTTACATTGTTATTTGTTTTTATCACTGCCTGAATTTGTACTGCTTTATAAAATTAAAAAAAATAGATCAATTAAAATCCTAAAAGCTAATGTTTTAAAGATGATATAAGTCATATTTTTTATCAGAAATATTGCACAAATTTGATAGAAATATAACAACTGTCCATTATGAAAAAAAGAGAGCCTATCAGTCATATAATGACTAAAAGTGTAGTTACAGTAAATCAAAATGATAGCCTGAAAGAAGTTGTAACTAAATTAAGATCAAATTCGATTCGGCATATTCCCGTCGTTAATGGTAAAGAGGTAATCGGTATAATAAGCCGTACCGATATAAACCGCTTAACTTTTGGTGCTTTGTTTGATGGTCAGGAAGGTGCAGATGAAGCCATTTTGGATATGCTTAGTATTTCACAAATTATGACTTCAAAACCCAAAACAATATCTTCAGAAACTATTATTAAGGATTTGGCAGAAATTTTTGTGAAAGAAGAATTCCATGCTTTGCCTGTAGTTGATAATGGGCAATTAAAGGGAATTGTCACCACCACAGATGTTATTCGATATTTAATAGAACAATATGATTAGTTGTTCAACAAAAAAGGGAGCTAAATTAGCTCCCTTTTTTTATCTGTTTTGTAACCATCCTTCCGGATTATTGTTTGATGTATTTTGAAGAATCAAAAATTTAATAATTGTTTTTCCTGTGTCACCACTTGTTCTTACTTTCCCGATACTTTGTTTGATATTTACTTTATCTCCTTTATTTACAAATACCTGGCTTAAGTTTTGATAAACGGTAAAGTAATCTCCATGCTGAATCATAACCGCTCTGTTGATTGGTGATAAAACAATAATACTCGAAACTTCTCCCTCAAATACCGCGCGGGCATTTGCTCCCTGTTCCGTAGTAATTTCTACTCCCGAATTATGAACCGTTAATGAAGGAACAAGAGGGTGCGGCTGATCTCCGTAGCCAAGCGATATAAATCCTTTTTCTACCGGCCATGGTAATTTTCCTCTATTGGCTTTAAAGTCGGCAGCTAAAAGTTTTCCCTCAGGGGTTAATGCAATTTTTGATGACGAAACCGCTGCTGTAGAAGCCGTTGATCCCGGATTGTCTTTTGCTTTCTCAAGAGCCGCTTTTCTGTTTGCTTCTGCAATAGCTTCACGAATCAAACGATCAATTTGCCTGTCAATTCTTTTTGCTTCTTGTTGTTTGCTCCTTGTATCGGCAATAATTTTATTTTTATCTTTTTTGATCGAGTTAACAAGCTTTTGTTGTTCTTTCTTTTCAGCTTCCAAAGCGACACGTTCTTTATTGTTTTCAGCAATAATCTTTTTCTTAACTTGTCTCTGTCCGTCTAATTTTGCATTGAAATCTAATAATTGTGCACTTTTTGACTGAATTTCTAAACCTTGATTTTTTCTAAAAGAAGTATATTGTTTTAAATATTGTGCTCTTTTATAGGCCTGTAAAAAGTTTTCAGAAGATAAAATAAACATTGCCCGGCTTTGTTCTGAGCGGCTTTTATATGATTTGAGAATCATTTTTGCATAATCTTCTTTCAGAACTTTCAGTTCTCTTTTTAACTTATTAACCTGAAGCTGATTAATATACATATCATTGGTCAAGAGTTTCTCTTGTTTTGCTGTTGTATTAATCAGTTTTTCTTTCAGTTTGATTTTATTTGCCTGAATTAAAATTACATTTACCGCCGATTTTTCTTTTGATTTTACAGATTGCAACATCTTTTCGTTGTCTCTAATTTCCTGCTGAATCTGAGCTTTTCGCTGTTCAAGTTTTTCTTGTTGCGAGTCTTGTGCCCACATAAATGTAGTGGTGCATATAAAAATTAGGCTTAGGAGAAATTTTAGCATGTTTCTATTTTCTTTTTGCAAATTTACTTAATTATAACCTTTTTATAGCCACTTGGCACACTATAAGGAAAAGAAAGTTCTTCGTTGAACGAAATATTATTATAATTCAGATTGATATCTGTTTTTCCTTTAGGCTGAACGGCATTAATTTCAATTGCTGTCGGAATGGTTCCCTGATCAAAAACTTTGCTATCAGAGTATTTAATCTCCAACATTCTGTTTTCTGCAGGTTGCGAAATTTGTTCTTTTTGCAACAAATATTTTTCAGGATCCAAAAAGAATGTTTTTTTGATATTTGCCTCTTTTTGATCCTCTAAACTAAAAAGATTTTCTACAATTGTCTGTGTGTATTTTCCTTTTCTCAAATCATCCAAAGCTTCTCCTACCAATAGATTCTGAACTTTGCTGTAATCCAGTTCAGTTCCAAGCCATTTGCTCAGGCTTGTAAAATCACCATCATAATAGGTACCGTTTATTTTTTCGTAATAGCTTACTGATGTTGGTGTGATAAGTGCTTTTGCCATTGTTATTCCGAGAAAGCGAACACTTACTAAAATCTGTTTGTCTTTTTCAATTCTGATTTCGGCTGTAACATTCTGACTTTGTTTTTCATCAACATATTTTGCACTTGCTTTTATGTATAAAGTCTTAAAATCTAATTTGTTATCGTAATGCTTTTCTATTGCTTTTTTGTCTGTTTTCGTCTCTACGACTTCTGTAGGATTGTTTTGAACGGCAACAGCTTTAGATTTACACGAAATCATAAAAACCGGAACCAATAATATTATTATATATTTTTTCATCTGCATGTAGTCTTTTTACTTTTTTTTCTTTAATAACTCATTTGCTTTCAAAAAGTATTCCTCTTTTTTCTTAGCGTCTCCCAATCCATTGTAAGCTTCACTTAATTGTATATTAAAATTTGCCTCCAGCTTAGTATCGTCAACGACATAATCAAGTCCCATTTCTAAAACCGTTTTTGCATTTTTAAATTGCTGTAACTGGTTGTTTCCTAAACCTGCATAATAATAAAACTGAGGCTGGCTCGGATACACTTCAATCATGTTCATCGCTCTTTTTGTCATTGGCTCAAATTGTTTTGCCTGTTTATAAGCTTCAAGCAAAAGCAAATTTGTCTCACGATCCGTATCTGAGTTTGCTTTTAGATCCTTCTCATAATATTTAATCGCATTTTCAAATTGATTTTTGCTGTGATAAAATTTACCAATTTCTTTGGCAACATCAACTTGTTTGTCATTATCAAAATATGAAATTGCTTTTTCTAAATCCGGAGCATATTGCGGATTTTTATTTACATAAATCAAAAATTCATTAAGCGTTCGGTGTTTTATTTTTGAATCAATTTTTGAACTTGACAAAATTACATTCATCGATTTGATTGCTTTGTCGGCTTGATTTGCATCAAGATATCCTTTAAATAAACTTACTTGTCCCCATTCAGAATTTGGAATTTCTTTTGCCAGTTGTTTTGCAACTTCTAACGCCTTATCTGTCTCGTCGGCTTTCGAATACAAAAAAATCAGATTTACATAATTCGATTCTTCTTTTGGATTCTTTTTAATCTGATCAATCAAATTACCAATTTCTGCATTTTGATATTTTCCCTGGGATAAAATCTGGTTTTTATAAATCTCACGATCAGAAGATTTTCCAAATTTATCGTTCATTTCATTAATAGCAACAAGAGCTTTATCATATTGATTGGTAATCATATATAACGAAATCAGATCGTCTTTATATTCTTCATCAAAAACAATAATTTTCTGAATCGTTTCTATTGCCAGAGGATAGTTTTTGGTTTCATAACTTACATCATAAATTCCAAGCCAAAACCATTTATTCTTAGGATCTATCTGAGTTGCTTTTTCAAAGAAATCCTGTGCATTTCTATACTCTTTTAATGCAAGGTAGTTTTTTCCCAACTCAAAATAAGCTACGGCATCATTGGGTTTTAACTTAATGCATTTCTCTAATGATACAATTGCTTTATCATAATTTTCGATTCCTTTTTGTTTTAATGATTCATAAAAAGAATCCTGATATTCATCTGCTGCCAATGCAATATCTTCCGGTTCAGTCTGAGCCTTAACCGATGGTATACTGCCAAGCAAAGTGATAAATAAAAACAGTAAAACTCCTTTTCTCATTTTCATTATTTCATTTTAAACAAAATGGATCTTTAAATTGCTATTTTATTCTAGAACAGAGTAATCACCTATGCTTACGCTGGTAAACTTGCCATCATAAATAACGTGATTTCCTATCATTGCATTATCTAAGTTAGCATTTTTTATTTGAGAATAAGTCTGCACTAAGCTATTTTTAACAGTACTGTCAATTACATGACATCCATTTCCGATAGAAACATTTGGCCCTACAGTTGCGTTTTTCAGAACAACATTTTCGCCAATATAACAAGGTGGGATAATTGTTGCGTTTTCTAATTTAACATTATAATCAACTAAATGTTCCCCGTCATTATGTAAAAAACCTAACATTCTGGAATTAGTTTCAACGGTAACATCTTTATTTCCGCAGTCCATCCATTCATCTACACTTCCGGTTTTAAAAACTTTCCCGTTTGCCATCATGGCTTTTATTCCGTCATTAATCTGATATTCACCGCCATTTTGAATATTATTATCTAATACGTTCTGAAGTTCTTTTTTCAGATCTCCAACTTCTTTAAAATAATAGATTCCGATAACAGCCAAATCGCTTACAAACTCTTTTGGTTTTTCAACCAATTCTATAATTTCATTGTTTGGATTTAATTTTACAACTCCAAAAGCTTCCGGTTGTTCTACTTGTTTAACCCATATTACTGCATCAGCAGCTGGATCTAATTCAAAATCTGCTCTGATCAGAGTATCTGCGTAAGCAATAACTGCCGGTCCTGACAATGATTCTTTTGCACACATAATAGCATGTCCGGTACCTAATGGCAAATCCTGACGGTAAATTGATGCTTTTGCTCCTAAACTTCCGGCCAGCTCTTCTAAACTTGCTACAAGATCATCTCCAAAAAAAGCAGGGTCTCCTAATATAAAAGCAACTTCATCGATAGGTTCTTTTAATATTTTAGCGATATCCTCTACTAAACGATGAACGATAGATTTCCCTGCAACAGGAATTAATGGTTTTGGAACTGTTAAAGTATGTGGTCTAAGTCGTGATCCACGACCCGCCATTGGAACGATTATTTTCATTTGATTTTATTTTTATGGGAAGATTAAAAATCTTCAAGTGTTGGTTTGGTTCAAATTAATTTAACACAATTCGCGTATTTTGAAAGTATATATTTACTCTCTAAAATACTTATGTATGCAATAAAGATTTATTGAAATGTTATTGCAAACTATTTTACTCCCGTACTTCCAAAACCGCCTTCACCTCTGGATGTAACAGAAAGTTCTTCAACTTCAATCCATTCAGCTCTTTCGTGTCTGGCAATAATTAATTGTGCAATTCTTTCTCCGTTTTCAATTACAAAATCCTCATTAGATAAATTTACTAAAATTACTCCAATTTCTCCTCTGTAATCTGCATCTACTGTTCCAGGAGAATTTAAAACAGTTACTCCTTTTTTGGCTGCCAAACCACTTCTTGGTCGGACCTGTGCTTCATAACCAATTGGCAATTCAATAAAAAGTCCTGTTTTGACAATTGTTCTTTCTAAAGGTTTTAGGGTTACAGATTCCGTTAAGTTTGCACGTAAGTCCATTCCGGCAGAAGCAATTGTTTCGTAGTTTGGTAAATCGTGTTGTGATTTATTGATAATTTGTATTTTCATTTTTATTCTTTAATTCTTAAATGCAGAAATTGGATTCACAAAAATCCAATCTTATTTTCTATTCATAATTCCTTTTATTGTACTTTTCTCGTTATGATAAACAAAATATATAAAGATTAAAAGTAACGGAATTCCAACATAATATTTTTCTCTAAATCCATAAAAAGAAATAGCCGAAAACAAAATTGAAATACCCAGATATGCTCCAATTTTCTTTGTATCATAAGGGATTGGATAATATTTGTTTCCTAAGACATAGGAAATCAGCATCATGGAACCATATGCAGAAATAGTGGCAATTGCTGATCCGTAATAACTGTATTTTGGAATTAAAAGATAATTTAAAACCAAAGTCACTATAGCACCGACGATTGAGATATAAGCACCGATTTTTGTTTTATCTGTAAGTTTATACCAAACTGACAAATTATTATAAATCCCCAAAAAGAAATTCGCAAGTATAATAAGAGGAACTACTTTCATAGCCTCCCAATACGATTTATTGTCTAGTAAGAGAAATTTCAAAATGTCTGCAAAAACAATTACACCAAGTAAAATCAATGAACCAAAAATCACAAAATATTTGGTAATTACAGCATACGTTTGTGGTGCATTTTCATTTTTGGCATGGCTGAAAAAGAAAGGTTCAATACCTAATCTAAATGCCGTTGCAAACAAAACCATAAACAACCCCAGTTTATAACAGGCTGAATAAGCCCCCACTTCAGACTTTGCTAAATTTTCTGGTAACAAGTAACCTAATAAAATTTTATCAAAATGCTCATTTACGGCAAATGCAAGACCGGCAACCAAAATAGGCAGACCATATTTCATCATTTTTTTCCAAAGTACAGGGTCAAATTTTCGTCCAAGCGAAAGATAGTTTGGAGACAATACGATAAAAGTAGCTAAACTGGCCAGCAAATTAGCAATGAAAATATAAGCAATCTGGAAATTCTCAACATATAAGCTGTCCCAGACAGAATTAGGGTGTGCTGCTGCAAGTTTTGGCAGGTATATTAAAAAGAAAAAGTTTAGTAACATATTGATTACTACATTTCCAATTTTAATAGCCGCATAAACCATTGGTCTCTGATTCGCCCTAAGTTTAGAAAAGGGCACTAACACCAAAGCATCTAAAACTAAAATCCAGACAGAATAAGTAATATATTGTGCGTCAACCTCGGCCCAGCTTGCCAGCGTATTTCTGAAAATTAAAGCCGCAAACAAGAAACCAATAGAAGACCAAAATATTGATATTGTAGAAGTTGCTATAACATTTTTCTTATCATCTTCGGCACTGTAAAACCTAAAAAAAGCGGTTTCCATTCCGTAAGACAATACCACATTAAAGAAAACCATCCAGGAAAGAACGATTGAAACTTCTCCGTATTCTGCAGTTGGCAGAATACCTGTATATAGTCTCACCAATAGAAAACTCAGCATGCGGGGCAAAACAGTCGCGAGCCCGTAGATAGCGGTTTGTTTGAATAGATTTTTATATAATCCCAAAATTTTTTTTGTAATAAAGTTTATACAACAAAAATAACCATTTCTTTGGTTAATTATTGTTTTGTTGATTCAATTAAAACGTAATTACAAATTTATAACGTTAATTTATTTTCATCTAATATTTTAACAAAGTGAAATCCCTTTGGCGCATAACCCTGATTATAATAAAAACGGTGTGCTGCAAAATTTCCTGTAAATGCATCTAAGACAATACTGCTGCAATCCAGCTCCAAAGCTTTTTTCTCAATATGATCTGTAAGCAATTTTCCTATTCCTTTTGAACGGTGTTCCGGATTAACAACAAAATTATCTATTTCAAGATATTTTCCTGTCCATAATTTTGTTGCCGACCAACAGCCTGTGATTCCCAAACAAACGTTATCTTCAAAAACCGCAACCTGTATATAATTATGCGGTATCATCTCAGAAAGAAACTTTTCATATTTTTCAACCGAAAGGTTAGGATATAGAAATCTAATCGTATCAATTTCAGCCAGCATTTCTGGGATTGTGGTTAGTTCTTTTATTTGTAATTTCATGATTATAAAGGATAAAGAGCAAAAATACTCAATTTTTATTCTGGCATTTACACAATTTTAAAACTAAACATGTGAAATATGTAAATTAAAGCTAAAAATTATGTAAGATTTTTTTCTTAAACTCTTCTTAAATTTGCTTCACAGGGATTGAGAACAGCTGATTTGTAACCCTTAAAAAAACATAGCACTGGGACTAATAAAGCTTGTTTGTTCCCACAAAAGACAAAGCACAAGGGATTGATTCTGCTGAAATGTAACCCTAAAAAAACAGAGCATTGGGACTAATAAAGCTAGTTTGTTCCCACAAAAGACAAAGCACAAGGGATTGATTCTGCTGAAATGTAACCCTCAAAAAAACAGAGCATTGGGACTAATAAAGCTAGTTTGTTCCCATAAAAGACAAAGCACTGCAGGTGTCTACGATCTGCCAATAAATCTTAAAATGGTATTGATTCTCGGTTTTTTGAATTAATCGAGAATCACCATTTTAAAATCAGGAAACTTCAAAAAACTATTATAATAAGAAAAGGGTCAACTAATGTTGACCCTTTTCTTTTATTCTTAATAAATATTATCCGTTCAAAGCTTCTGCTCCACCAACAATCTCAAGGATCTCATTAGTAATAGCTGCCTGACGTGCTTTATTATAAGTTAATTTCAATTGGTTTCTCAATTCGGTTGCGTTGTCAGTTGCTTTGTGCATTGCTGTCATACGCGCTCCATGTTCTGAAGCAAATGAATCACGAATTCCTTTATATAATTGTGTTTTCAATGATTTAGGAATCAAAGTCAACACGATTTCTTCTTTTGAAGGTTCAAAAATGTAATCTCCGGTAGAAACTGGTTTATCCGTTTTAATTGGAGCTAATGGTAAAAACTGTTCTACCTGTACAATTTGAGTAGCTGCATTTTTAAACTGATTATAAACCAATTCAATTTTGTCGTACTGTCCAGACAAGAATTTTTCAGTTAAATTTTCTGCAATTCCAGCAACATTATCAAAAGTCAGATGATCAAAAATAGCGTTATGATGACCATGAACTTTATGGGTTTTAGCCAGAACATCGTTTCCTTTTTTACCAATAGGAAAAACATCAACCTGTTTTCCTGCGTAAAATTCAGTACGATTTTTAATCTCTTTAATAATATTTGTATTAAATGCTCCACATAAACCTCTGTTTGAAGTTATAGCAACAAGCAATACTTTTTTTACTTCACGCTGTGTCGTGTAATCTCCTCCAACTTCACCTTCAAGTGTAGCAGAAAGATTTTGCAGTAACTCCGTTAATTTCTCGGCATAAGGGCGCATTGCAGTGATTGCATCTTGTGCTTTCTTAAGCTTTGCAGCAGAAACCATTTTCATAGCCGATGTAATCTGCATCGTCGATGAAACGGAAGTAATTCTATTACGGATTTCCTTTAAATTTGCCATCTATTAAATTAGAAAATGTGACAATCTGAAAATTAGATAATTAGAATAATGTTTGAGCATTTTCCAATTATCTAATTAACGAATTATCTAATTAGTTATATTTTGCTGAAATTTCTTTTGCTGCTTTTTCGATAACATCAGTAATGTTGTCATCTAACTTACCAGCTTTCAACGCATTAAGAGTATCTTTATGCTTGCTGTTTAAGTATGCTAAGAAATCAGCTTCAAATTCTTTTACTTTATTTACAGGAACGTTTCTTAATAAGTTTTTAGAACCTGCATAAATAATAGCTACTTGATTTTCTACTGTGTAAGGATCATTCAAACCTTGTTTCAGGATCTCAACGTTTCTTTTACCTTTTTCAATTACGTTTAAAGTAACAGAATCCAAGTCAGAACCAAATTTAGCGAAAGCTTCTAATTCACGGAATTGAGCCTGGTCTAATTTTAAAGTTCCGGAAACTTTTTTCATTGATTTAATCTGAGCATTACCTCCAACACGAGATACAGAAATACCTACGTTGATCGCAGGACGAACTCCAGAGTTGAACAAATCTCCGTCAAGGAAAATCTGACCATCTGTAATCGAAATTACATTTGTTGGGATATATGCAGAAACGTCACCAGCCTGAGTTTCGATAATTGGTAATGCAGTTAATGAACCACCACCTTTTACGATAGACTTGATAGAATCTGGTAAATCGTTCATGTTTTTAGCAATTCCGTCATCAGCAATTACTTTACAAGCACGTTCTAATAAACGAGAGTGTAAGTAAAAAACGTCTCCAGGATATGCCTCACGTCCCGGTGGTCTTCTTAATAAAAGAGAAACCTCACGGTAAGCAACAGCTTGTTTAGATAAATCATCATACACAATAAGTGCAGGACGACCTGAATCTCTAAAGTATTCTCCAATTGCAGCACCAGCGAATGGAGCATAAACTTGCATTGGAGCCGGGTCAGAAGCATTTGCAGCAACGATAACTGTATAAGCCATTGCACCTTTCTCTTCTAACATTTTAGCGATTCCTGCTACAGTTGAAGCTTTTTGCCCAATTGCAACATATATACAGAACACAGGTTTTCCTGCATCGTAAAATTCTTTTTGATTTAAGATGGTATCAATACAAACAGTTGATTTACCTGTTTGACGGTCACCAATAACAAGCTCACGTTGTCCACGACCAACCGGGATCATAGCATCAACTGCTTTTACTCCTGTTTGTAATGGCTCAGTAACTGGCTGACGGAAGATAACTCCAGGAGCTTTTCTTTCCAAAGGCATTTCGTATAAATCTCCACCAATTGGTCCTTTTCCGTCAATTGGAAAACCAAGAGTGTTAACTACACGTCCTACCATTTGCTCACCTACTTTAAGAGAAGCAATACGTTGAGTTCTTTTTGCAGTAGATCCTTCTTTAAGTCCTGTTGATGGTCCTAAAAGTACAACCCCAACATTATCTTCTTCAAGATTCAATACGATACCTTCCATACCGTTATCAAATTCTACTAACTCACCATATTGTACATTAGATAGCCCGTAAACACGAGCAATACCGTCTCCAACTTGAAGTACTGTTCCTACTTCCTCTAGCGTAGCACCAGATTCAAAACCTTCTACTTGCTTTCTTAATATTGCTGAAATTTCAGCAGGTTTGATTTCCGCCATCTTAATTTATAATTTAGACACTTTTATGTGTAATAAAACTAATTACTTAACTCTCTCTTTAAAACTTGTAATCTGTTTGCAACAGAAGCATTGTATTGCTGATCTCCAATTCTCAAAATAAATCCTCCAATAATGGCAGGGTCTACAATGTTTTCTATTGTTATTTTTTTATCTGATAATGTTGCAATTTTAGCTAAAACTTTTGCTTCTAAAGCTGCGTCCATTGGAATTGCAGTTGTAACTTTTGCTACTTCAACTCCGTTGCTTTGGTCAAAAACTTTAGAATATTCTACTGCAATTGCATCCAGAATTTCGAATCTTTTGTTTTCAAATAATAAATGAAACAAACCTTTGGTTACTCCATTAACATTTGCAAAAACTTCTAATAAGGCACTTTCTTTAACTTCAACTTTTGTAGTTGGGTTCTGAATGAATGTGCTCAATTCCTGATTGTTTTCAATTGCAGAAGCAATTGATTTCATATCGTTATTTACAGCTTCGGCAACACCTTTAGAGTTTGCTAAGTCCAGAATTGCTTTTGCATAACGAATTGCTGCTCTTGTACTTGCCATAATCTTAGTTTAACTTTACGTCACCTAACAATTTCTCCACTAATTTAGTCTGAGATTCTTTGTTAGATAATTCTTCTTTCAATAATTTTTCAGCAATGCTTAATGATAAAGTTGAAACTTGTGATTTCAATTCTGCCATTGCAGCATTTTTTTCGCTTTCGATAGCCGCTTTAGCCTGCTCGATCATTTTTTGACCTTGAGCTTGTGCTTCGTTTTTAGAATCAGCAATCATTTTCTCTTTCATTTCGCGTGCTTCTTTAAGCATAGCGTCACGTTCAGCACGGGCTTCATTCAAAATTCTTTGATTATCAGCTTGCAAATTTTGCATTTCCTGTCTTGCATTTTCAGCAGAAAGTAAAGCATCTTTAATACCTTGTTCTCTATCATTTACTGCGTCAAGAATTGGTTTCCATGCAAATTTTTTCAACAAAAGAATTAATCCAACAAATATTAGTATTTGCCAAAAGAACAAACCGAACTCAAACTGATTTATTAACTTATCCATTATTTCTGATTATAAATTTTAATTTATGTCTTTTTTAAATTGCATTTATAAAAGCAATTTGTAATGTTTTAATTTTAAAACAATAGTTACAACCAACCGTTGCAACTATTGTTTTTTTGGATTTTAATTAAGATGCGAATAACGCAGCGAAACCAATACCTTCAATAAGTGCAGCAGCGATAAGCATAGCTGTTTGGATTTTTCCAGAAGCTTCTGGCTGACGAGCGATAGCGTCCATTGCTGAACCACCGATTCTACCAATTCCTAATGCTGCTCCGATTACGATTAATCCTGCTCCAACGATATTTGGAATTTCCATAATATATAAATTAAAAATTAAACATTCAATTTGATTTTAGACTTTAGATCTTAGATTCTTGCAAATCTGATTCTGAAATCTAATTTTAATGATGACCTTCTTCGTGATGATGCTCTTCTACTGCTGAACCAAAATAAAGTGCAGACAGCATTGTAAAAATATAAGCTTGTAAAAAGGCAACTAAAATTTCAAGTATAGAAAGCACAAATGACAATCCAAAAGATAAACTGCTTCCAATCCAGCTTTTAAAGATAAACATTAATCCGATAATACTCATTAAAACGATGTGACCTGCAAAGATGTTAGCATACAAACGAATCATTAATGAAAATGGTTTGATGAAAACTCCTAACAATTCAATCGGAGCCAAGATAATTCTCATTGGCTTTGGTACTCCCGGCATCCAGAAAATGTGACCCCAGTAATTTTTATTTGCTGTAAGATTTGTAATTAGGAAAGTAAGGATTGCTAATGAGAACGTAATTGTTAAGTTACCTGTCGCATTAATTCCCAGTGGTGTTAATCCGAAAATATTTAAAAACAATACAAAGAAAAATATGGTCAATAAATAACTCATATATTTTCTGTAATGTTTTACTCCAATATTAGGAATAGCAATTTCATCTCGGATGTAAACTACTAATGGTTCAAAAATTCTACCAGCACCAGTAGCAATTCCTCCGTTTTTAGCGTACGATTTAGCAAGGCTAGAAAACAAGAAGAACATTAATAAAGCAGCTGCGAAAATAGAAACTACTGTTTTTGTAATTGAAAAGTCTAAAGGACGAACATTTTCAGGGTGACCTGTTTTTTCATTTTCAATTATTTCTCCGGAAGCATCTGTTCTGTAGATTTTTCCATCATGATGATTAATCGCATAGTAGCTTCCTTTTGATTCTGCTGCTGTGTGACCATGATTAAATTTAGAAGAAGAAAAAATATGCAAACCATTATCCCAGATAATTACTGGTAATGGAAAACCATAATATTTTCCAGTTACATCATCCTGAGTAAAAGTAAAATCATGAGAGTCTAAAACGTGGTGACCTACAAATGCTTTAATCTTAGATTTTACATCTGTTGGCTCTGCTGCATGATGCCCTTCTGAAACAGCTCCATGAGCTTCTTCAGTTTGAACATGCGCTGAGTCCTTTTCAGTATTTGAAAAGCTCATTAGTGGAAGACAAGCTACTAAAGCTGCAAGAATAAATCTGAGTGGTTTGTTTGAAATCACCATATCTGTGGAAATTCTTATTTTTTACGTTTCTAAAATTTGGTGCAAAGGTACATTTTTTATTAATATTCAAAAGGATATGAAAAATTATTTTTGAACCTATTTTTACAGAATCGCTAATTTAACGCTTTTCATTTAATAATCGGGCAGTTAAAAGCGTCTCAAATAACAAAAACAAAATAAATGTTATAAAAAAATTGATTTTTTCGAAACGGATGTTGTGAATAGTGTCTGATAAAATCGGCCGCAAAAATATATACGCCACAAACATTTGAATAAATGTTCCTAACATGAAGAACATTCCGATACTGTCAAATTTATCTTTTTTAAACCTTAATATAATTACAAGCAGTATTGTCGCCAATATTAAAAAGATTAGATACAATGCTTCAAGACTATAATGAAAGTTTAGGTCGTTAATCTTAAAAACAAAAAAAGCTGCCTTATGTAGTATATAGGAAGAAAAGGCAATAAGATATAAATGGAAAATGAGCTTAAGATTTTTTAAAAACATTTTTGAATAATTTTCTGCAAAGATGCACTATTTTTCAAGAGTTTTTTTAAACGCAGATTACTTCGTTTTATTGATTTCGTTTACCTGTCGAATCACATTATATAAGGCGAGCGCCACACCAACCATTACAAGGATCTTGTTGTAGTATACTTTTTCGCTTGGGTGGTTTTCATCCAGCCAGCTTCCTAAATAAGAAAACAAAAAAATAATCGCACCCATTTGTATCGGAATATTAATGAGTGCGATCCATTTATTACGTTGGTTTTTGTTCGGTTCCTTTTCCATTTTTTTCTGAGGTTTCTTTCGAAGTTGTAATCATGGTACAAGTTGCCGTAAATTCTGCTCCTGGTTCGATTGAAAGTTTTCCGACCAAAACTTCTCCGTGTATTTTTGCAGTAGATTTTATATTCAGGATTTCGAGTACTTTTATTTTTCCGTCAAATTCACCTTCTATATCTGCATTATTACAGATAATCTCTCCTTTGACTGCGCCTTTTGCTCCGATTACGAGCTTACCTTGTGAAGTAAAATTTCCTATCAATTCGCCATCCAATCTAAAATCGGCTTTTGAGACAATGTCTCCAACTATAGAGGTTCCTTCTACAATTCTATTCGTTTTTCCTAACAGTTCCGTACCGGGTTTTTTAACTTTTTCAAACATTATATTATGGGTTTTTGGGGGCTAAGTAGGCATCAAGATTTTTCTTGATTTGAACGATTTTATAATTTTCGCTCGAAATTATAATCGCCTGATTTGAGATTTTATATTTCTTATCATCTCTAAAAACACCGGCAATATCATTCGCATAAGCTTCAGATTTTAAACCATGTATAACTAAAAAACTTTCGGTTTTATTGTATTTATCAAAAGAAGTTGTTAACCTTTCGAAATTTTCAACCAATAAAAATACTCTGATTGCTTCTTCTATTTTTTTAACTGTTTTTGTATCGTTATTGGCAACCGGATAAATAATTTTCCAATTCTTATTGTCGTTTGTCGTAAAATTAAGTCTCTCCAGAACCGGAACTTGTTTCTCTAAAAGTTCGCGCGCATTTTTTCCTTCAACACTGTTAGGATAATTATCTGCCACTGCTTCCAACCCTTTTTTATAGGCTGCCAAACCATTTACTTTTCCTAAAGTATTGGCTTTTAATAATTCATATTTAGAAACAATTTCATCTCCGGAATACTGATTGATTAAATTATCAATATTGTCCAAAATGGTGTTAAATTGTTCTTCTTCGAAAAGCTTATACCATTTTTGATATTCCTTCTCAGGAGATGCCAGGTCTTCACTATTTGTTTTGTTTAAAATTTGGGCATATCTTGAATTCGGATATGTTGCTGTAATGTTAGCTTTTATAGCCTGTGCTTTTGCCGGATCTGTAATTTCATAAATTTTATACAAATTGTACATGGCCGGTAAAACCAGTTTTTCTTCCGGATTGTTTTTTAATAACTGCTCTAATTTATCGCTTGCTAATTTATTTTCCTTAAACTTTTCTTTATAAATAAGACCTAACTGATAGTAAGCAAAATTGCGCTCCTTACCAATACCGTCCATTGCTGTTGGTGCTGTCGGAAGTTGTTTTTCGTAAAACGCCGTTGTATACTTTTCTATAACTATTGAATCTTTTACAACGTTTAAAGAGTCCTGATTGATCTCGGATTCTTTTAGCAATGCATCATCGTTTGCTGCTTTCGCCGAAGCCATTCTCCAGTAACCTCCTAAAATCCTGTTGCCCCATGTTTTCTTAAATTGCAGTTTACCATAAGCAACTGTCGTTGGGTTATAAAAATAAAATGTACTTACCGGATCATTTCCTGTAGGCGGATTATAGGCTCCAACTCCCGGAGGACTGCCCGGTTGAGATTGAGGGTTTACTGCCGTTGGGTCACTGTCAGCTTTTGTATTGCGTTCTATATTTGCCAGTTTTTCTTTTTGCTTTTCTTCAAGGATTCGTTTGGCTTCGTCTTTCTTTTTTAATTCTGCTATATAATTTTCAAAATAAACTTTTCTCTCGGGAGCAGGTAGACCATATACTTTTATAATACTGTCATTGCGTTTTGCAATTGCTTCATATTTTATAACATCGTCAAGGTTTTTTCTGTTTTTTTCAATGTAGACAAACTCTCTTGTTTTGGGATCTAACTTTACTAATGTACTGTCATAATATTTGGCAGCCATAGTATAGTCTGTATCTTTAAAATACATATTACCAATATTACGATAAGTTGAAGCTGCCAGATAAGGATCTTTGGGTTTTCTGGCTAATGATTTATTATAAAATTTCAGGGCATTTTCTTTTTCTTTCTTTTTATCATAAAAGACTCCCATTTCATACAACAAAACATCATAATAAGGTCTGTTCTCCCGATCTGCTGTTAATTTGTTATAGGTTTTTAAAAATATAGTGTCGTTACCATTTTCATAATCATACAACTGAGCTTTTTTCGCATAAGCGTGCATCATATATTTTCGGTCAGCCTTTCGGTTCATATCAATAACTTCGTCGAAAAAATAAATTGCGCTGTCTTTTTTTCCCTGCTCCTGATACATTTGTCCTAAAATAAAACGGTATCGGGCTTTGTCTTCGTTTACACGACTAAAATCTTCGGCAATTCGTAGCTTCGCAACTGCACTGTCTTTTTCTTCTAAATTTAAAAAAGCTTCAGACAACAAAGCATTTGCATCAGAAAATGTCTGTTTGTCTAAATCGGTTTTCTTTAATAAAAGCTTGATGTTTTTAATAACAATAGCATCATTTCCTAAACGCATATTGGTTTTTTCGCGCCAGATTTTTGCTGTGTAGATATTACTGCTGTTTGGGTATTTGTATAAAATATAATTGAATGCTTCTAAAGCAGGAATAAAACGCTGATCGTAGTATCTGGCTTTTCCGAGCATTAAATACGCTTCATCTATCTGATAGTTTTTTTCCCTTCCACCAATATTCATGGAGTGTTTTTGAATGGCCTTGGTCGCTTTTGTTTCTGCTTTTTCAAAATCAGGATTTTTTGCTTTGTTTTCATCAGCAAAATTCTCATCAAACTGCATTTTTTCAATCGGTAATATTTTCCAGAAATTATCGTGATTGTTGCCCTGAATAGATTGCAGTCCTTTGTCTAAACCAATACCGCCATTGTACAAAATATTATACTTCGTACTTAACGCATGTGAGTTACGTGACAAAAAAGTGTTTTTTTTGGTAGAACAGGCTATCAAAAAGAAGAGAAACACAATGAAAAAACTATATTTAAGAGTAATCTTTTTCAATTGAAAGAGTTTAAATCATTTAACTTCAAAATAAGATTTTTAGTATAATAACTTGTAAAAATACGCTTCTTTTTGTTATTTATAAACTTAAACTGAAAAAAACAATTCCAGTTCCTGTAAGGTTTCTTTTGATGTCTGAATATCTTTTACAATTTCACCTTTACTTAGTGCAACTATCCGGTCGCAAACCTCAACAGTATGTTGTAAGTCATGACTGGAAACAAGAACCGTAACATTTGGATCGTCAGCCAGTTCTTTGATAATTTTTTTTAACCTGCTAACCGTTGTCGGGTCCAGATTAGCAAAAGGTTCATCTAAAATCACCACTTCCGGATTACCAATAAGCGTTGCAATTATGCCCACTTTTTTCTGATTTCCCTTTGATAAATCCCGTAAGTATTTTTTGTTTTTGAGAATTTCTCCATTAAAAAACTCTTCATGTTTTGTCAATAAAGCATCAATATCAGCTTTATTCTGATGGCGTAAATCTCCAATAAAATAAAAATATTCTTCAGGGGTTAAATATCCGATAAGGAAACTTTCATCTAAAAAAGAACCCGTAAAAGATTTCCAGTTTTCACTTATATTTACCTGAATTTCATTGCTTTTAATATTTCCCGTTGAAGGCTGGATCAAATCTAAAAGCAAACTGAAAAAAGTTGTTTTTCCTGCTCCGTTATTTCCAACCAATCCGAAACTCTGGCCTTTTGGAATTTCAAGATGATCGATATTTAAAACTGTTATATCGTTATATTTTTTTGAAAGCTGGCTTACCTGTATCATATAAATTTTAGATTTTAGTCCCGAAACTTCGGGATTGATTTTAGATTAAAAAATCTATTGTTTGTTGCTGAACTTAAATTTGAATCTGATAAAAATTATCAAATTGCCACATTCTCTAATTATTTAATTCTTTTGCTTATAAGCACTTATTGTACTGTATTTTTCTATTTTGTATCTTTTTTCTATTAACGAAAAGACTTTATTTCTTAATACAAAACCTGTAACTCCAACCAAACCAACGAACGCTAAACCAAGATTTGGTCCATTAATTTTAAAACCAATCCAATATAAAACTATTGGAAGTAATAACTTAGGAATCGTAAGCAACATTACATTTATATTGAACGCTTTTTTATCTCCAAAAGCACCGCTGGCCGAAGATAAATCAATTGGCGTTTTTGTATATGCGCCACCTAAGAGCACCAAATGGGAATTGATGCCAATATTATAAATCGCACCTACAACAATTATGATATAATAATGTAATCCGAAATAAATGTAAAAAGATGCTGCGATTGTAGATATAACTGTTGCAATAACTATTAGCCACCATTTTGAAGTAATATATCCTCTGTAGGGAATATTTTGAGTCATCATAAGCTGGTAATAGGAACTGTCCCAGCTTGGTACAAATTGTCCGAAAGTAAATAAAAATCCTCCTGAAACGAATATGCCGGCAAAAATATGCATCGTAGGGTTGTCATATGTTTCTATACCACCGGAAAAAAATAAAAATCCGTAAAACAAAAAAACCACACTCATTAATATGGTCATTTTTGATCTCTTATTTCTTTTAATCAGTTTAATATCGTTTTTAAGAAATGTTCCTAAAGTCCCAAACTGATTTAGCCAGGAAAGGTTTTCTGTTGTCGCGATATCTTCTTTTTTTGAAAGTCCGGCATCCAGATACAGATTGTTTTTAAAATATCTGAATGTAAAAACATACAATCCAATTAAGACAAAAACCGGAATAAGAAATATCCATTTTGTAGCATAAAATCCTTCAAAGAAAGGTGTCGTAAAAGTAGTTACATCAAAAATCTTATAATATTGTGCCGCACCCAGCGCCAAAATTAGCACGATGAAAACCACAAACAATTTGTCAATATTACTTAAAATTATGTTTAGAAAGTTGTTGATGTAAACTAATGAAAAAGCAGCCACAAACCACAAAACAACACTAACAGCATCATAACCTTCTATAATCAGAACCACAGAAAAAGGGAAAAAGAAAAAGGCATGAACCCAATTAAAAAAAGACAAAACTGTTTTGCCCAGTGAGAAGTAAACAATGGTTGACTTTTTGAAAGGCAAAACCAGCAACGGTTTTATATTCAGAACAGGAATGGCCTGCATCAATAGCCGAATTACCAAATCGGATAAAAAGTAATAAATCAAAAATCTGTTCACTGTAATCAGCGGCTCCATATTCATCTTTTTTAGAATATAAAATGCCCCTACTCCCATTCCGATAAAAATAATCGAAAAATAAATCATCAGAAAACCTATTAAAATTTTCATTGCCAGGTTTGCTCCAAACGACGCAGATCTGGTAAAGGCTTTCCATTCAAGATAAATAAACTTTTTAATCATGGTTATTTGGTTTTCAGTTTTATAGTAAGAGATCAAATGTATGCAAACGTTACAAAAAAAGTTAAAAAAAAATAATTAGTAAGTGTCAATTAGCTCTTGTTTGCTACTTTTGCAGAAAATATAATATCATGCCTTCATTCTTAAAATTAATAATTAAAGAGGTTAAACGCGAAACTGCCGATGCCGTTTCTGTACTTTTTAATGTTCCTGAAGAACTAAAACCGGACTATAAATTTATTGCCGGGCAATATATAAATTTAAAATTAACTCTTGATAATCAAGAAATAAGACGTGCTTATTCTATTTGCTCAGCTCCAGAAAGCGGCGAATTGAGAATTGCTGTCAAAGCTGTAAAAAATGGTTTGTTTTCGCAATTTGCAAATACAAAATTAAAAGCCGGAGATGTTCTTGAAGTTGGGCATCCTGAAGGAAAATTTACCTTTGAACCAGACGCTGAAAGACAAAAAAATTATGCTGCTTTTGTGGCAGGAAGCGGAATTACTCCTGTGCTTTCTATCATAAAATCAGTTTTGAAAAGTGAACCAAAAAGTTCATTTGTATTGGTTTACGGAAACAAAACGCCTGACGAAACTATTTTTCATCAGGAATTACATGACCTGCAGCTACAATACGTAGGCCGTTTTTTTATACATTATGTTTTTAGTCAGGCTAAAGCCGAAAATGCTTTGTTTGGCCGAATCGAAAAATCGGCGGTAAATTTTGTGTTGAATAACAAACACAAAGAATTAGAATTTGATAAATTTTTCCTGTGCGGACCTGAGGAAATGATTAATACTGTTTCTGGTATTCTGAAAGAGAAAAATGTAAAAGAATCGGCAATTAAGTTTGAACTTTTTACTTCTTCTACAGAAGAACATGAAATTAAAGCTTCGCTTGAGGGGCATACAAAAATCACTGTTTTGGTAGATGATGAAGAAGTATCTTTTGAGATGTCTCAAAAACAAACCATTCTTGACGCAGCATTAAAAAAAGGAATTGATGCTCCGTATTCTTGTCAGGGCGGAATTTGCAGTAGCTGTTTAGCCCGTATTACAGCCGGAACTGCAGAAATGACTAAAAACTCCATTTTAACAGATAAAGAAATTGCAGACGGATTAGTTTTAACTTGTCAGGCGCATCCAACATCAGAAACTATTTATGTAGATTTTGATGATGTATAATCTTCGTTAAATTTAAAGTATAAAAAAATCCAAATTCCAGTTTTAAGCTTGGGATTTGGATTTTTTTTTATTGGATTTTCTCGATTATGTTTTGAATTCTTTTCACTACTTTCTTTGGTGAAATAGTTCTCATTGCATCTTCATATCCCTCTACTATTTTATTTCCGTAAACAGAAGTTGGGAGTTTTGGATATATATTTCTATCTGAAACTAACGTATTATCAGCACTTTGACTGAATGGTAAAAATCCGGCATAAGGATGCGTAGCGCCCCAAAGCGTAATCACTTTTACTCCCAGCATCGCCGCAATATGAGCATTTCCTGAATCCATAGAAAGCATGACGTCCAGATTGCTAATCAATTTTAATTCCTGCTGAAATTTAATTTTTCCTGCAACATTTATCACATTTTTAAAAGACGCAGAAAGCGAATCCAAAATTTCAATTTCTTTCTTTCCTCCTCCAAAAAGTAAAATGGTATGATCTTTATTTTCTGATAGTTTTGCAATAACTTCCTGCATTAAATCTAAGGGATAAACTTTAGAATCGTATTGTGCAAAAGGTGCAATCCCAATTAGTTTTTGATAATGTTCTCCAACTAAATCGGTAATCTCGGCACTTAAAACTGCTTTTTTTGGAAATTCAGGATTCGTCAGATCCAAAGGAAAACCAAGTTCTTCAAACACTTTTGCATGCCTTTCGAACATGGTTGGGAGCTGTTTGAATATCTTCTCTTCGTGTCGTGTTAATTCTTTTTTTCCGTCGCGTCCTTTGTCAACTGTTGCTCTTTTTTTTCCGCTTAAAGCGAAAAGCAAACTCACAACTTTAGATCTTAACACATTATGAAGATCTGCAAAAGCGTCTATTTTTAATTTTTTTACATCCGAATATAAACGCAAAAGCCCTAAAAATCCTTTGTGGCGATTTTTTTCATCAAAAGCAAAAAAATCCAGATTTGGAATTCCTTCAAAAAAAGGTTTAAAAAATGGGCGGGAAATTACTGTGACTTTTACTGTCGGATATTGTTTTACAAAAGCACGTAAAACAGGAACCGTCATGGCGACATCTCCCATTGCGGAAAGTCTCATGACGGCTATATGCTTAATTCTATTGGACAATTCTGCCAAATTATTTTTTATTTTGATATAATACCGGGTTCAGGTCATCATCATTGTACATTTTCATTTGTTTGTACACTTTCATGAATTTATCTCCATTTTCGATATCTGTAAGTAATTCTTCAATTGCAGTAGACAAGTCGCTTCTTTGCTCTAAAAGAATATTTAATTTTTCCTGGCATTTATCTCTGTGTTCCTGCGAAGCCTCGGCACGTGTAGCTTCTTCCTGCATATGATAAATTTTTAAAGCCAGAATAGACAATCTGTCAAAAGCCCATGCCGGACTTTCTGAGTTGATTTTTGCTCCGTCTTTTGCTTTTACATTACTGTATTTTTGCAAAAAATAACCGTCAATATATTCAACCATATCCGTACGTTCCTGGTTAGAAGCATCAATTCTTCTTTTAAGTGTCAGAGCTGCTACAGGATCAATTTGCGGATCACGAATGATATCTTCAAAATGCCATTGCACTGTATCAATCCAGTTTTTTAAATACAATAAATGCTCAAACTTATCTTTTGGATAAGGATTATTTATTGGCTGGTCAACGTTATCAAATTGATGATAATCTTTTATACTTTGTTCGAAAACTGAATATGCTAATTTTGAAAACATGTCTTTATTTTTTATAGACACAAAGATACTTTTTATACTTTTATAGTGCGAAAAAATCCTTTGTTTTTTCGTTATCAACAACAATTACAAGTTAATAATTATAAAAACACATTATGAAAATTCATTATATCTCTGAAAATAACAGCATCTTAAATCATTTTTTAGGGCAAATCAGAAACGTTAATGTACAGAACGACAGTATGCGTTTTCGAAAAAATATAGAGCGGATTGGTGAAATAATGGCGTATGAACTAAGCAAAAGTCTATCTTACAAAGACGTAGAAATTAAAACTCCGCTTGGTATCAAAAAAACGACTGAGATAAGTGAGGATCTGGTTTTGTGTTCTATTCTGCGTGCCGGTCTGCCTCTTCATAATGGCTTTTTAAATTATTTTGACCATGCAGAAAACAGTTTTGTTTCTGCTTGCAGGCATCATCCGAACAATGATGATTATTTTGAAATTTTGGTTGAATATCAGGCTCTTTCTAACATCAATAATAAAACGGTTTTGCTTCTCGATCCCATGTTGGCAACCGGTCAGTCTATTGTTGCTGTACACGAAAAACTGGTTCAGAATGCAACTCCAAACGAAATTCATATCGTTGTGGTCATTGCTGCTCCTGAAGGAATTGCCTATCTGGAAAAAAGTCTTCCCGAAAATTGTCATTTATGGGTAGCTTCTCTGGATGAAAAACTGAACGAAAAAAATTACATCGTTCCGGGTCTAGGAGATGCAGGTGACCTTGCGTATGGAAGTAAATTATAATTGAGAGAAAAAAGTAAACAAACTACAGGCAATTAGTACATAAAATACAATATCGTTATTTAGTCTTTTCTGCATATATTCTACATGACTTGCTGCCATAATTGTTAATGGTGCAATACTAAATAGCAGTAAATCATTGCTTTTATCCGGTGAAATAAGATAAACAAAAACGGCTATAAAAAAGCAGGCTATAATTTTTTTATACGATGAATGCACAATTTGCGGTCTGTTTGATAAGGTTGTCAGCATGGAAAATACAAAAAACAGGACAACCGCAGCGTAAATTGAGAGTGCACCGTTTTCATAATTGTTTTTGAAATAATCAATACTAAAATCTACTGTAGCACGCCTTTCGAAAAAATTAATGGCGTCAATATGGAAGATTAGTGATATCAACAAAAAGATAACCGCGACAGCCATAAGCGCTATAAAAGGCAAAACCCAGTTTCTGTAATCGCGCGAAACGTGAAAAATGATCGATATGAAAACCAGTATCAGAAACAAAATACACCAAAACTGAAATAAAGAAGCTATTAAAATCCAAAAAGAAGCATCGAATATTTTTTCTTTTGAGGCTTTTAATGACTGAAGTGAAATCAGTCTTCGCAGTGCCAGTAAAATAAAAAAGTTGGCATATATTACATTTGGATTATTAAATATTGTCGGAAAAAATAACAGCAGCAATAAATAGAAAAAGATCGAATAACCGTTGTCTTTACTGAGCCCGTTCTTTTTTACTATGAAATTCACCAGGAAAAACGAAGCAAAAACAAAGCACAAAAGACTCATTTTCTGAAACGCCAAAAAGGAAGAACTCACCCATGAAGGTTCCTGAATTTGATAAAGAAAAAAGAAAACCAGTATCAAAATTACAACCAATGAATAATTTAATGGTGTAGATTTTCTAAAAACACTTGTTATCATAAGGATATTTTATACTTTTGTGATTGTAAATATAATACTTGTTTAAAAGGAAACCCAACAAGTTGAAAAAGATTCTATCAATTGAATTTTGTTTTCAATGCGTTACAAAATAATAAATAACATATAATTTTATAAAATTATGAAAGCTTTTTTTGAAGGAATACAATACTTATTCGTTGATATTTTGTTTGCTCCACTTGACTTTTTACGTCATTTAGAATTAGTTACCTGGTTTGGTGCAAATACTATCAACTGGATTTTTATGATCATCTGCTCATGCGCAATCGTTTATTGGATTAAACAATTACGCATTTTTGATGATGCCGGAACAGAAAACCAAGATACTACAGCTCATTCATTTTTAAAATAATAAACCAAACCCTTTAATTAAAAAGGGCTGGTGAATTTATTTTTTAAATTAAATCGAAGCCGATATCTTTTCTAAAATACATCTTATCAAAGCTTAGTTTATCTATGTTTTGGTAAGATTTTTTTATGGCCTGCTGGAAATCGTCTCCATATGATGTTACTGTCAGTACACGACCTCCGTTACTTAAAACATTTCCTTCTTCTAATTTTGTTCCTGCATGGAAAACGATAGAATCTGTAATGTTTTCTAAACCTGTAATTACTTTTCCTTTTTCGAAATCTTCAGGATATCCGCCGGAAACAACCATAACTGTTGTAGCGCTTCTTGGATCAACTTCCAATTCAAAAGAATCTAATTTCTGATCTGCAACAGCTAAAAATAATTCTACCAGATCAGATTTTAATCTTGGTACCACAACCTCAGTTTCAGGATCACCCATTCTTACATTGTATTCAATAACGATTGGCTCATTTTTAACATTGATTAAACCAATAAAAACAAATCCTTTATATTCGATTCCGTCTTTTTGAAAACCTTCAATTGTTGGTTTTACAATACGTGTTTCAATTTTTTCCATCAAAACAGCGTCAACATAAGGAACCGGAGAAACTGCTCCCATACCACCTGTATTTAATCCTGCGTCTCCTTCACCAATTCTTTTGTAATCTTTTGCGGTTGGAAGAATTTTATAACTTTTTCCATCCGTTAAAACAAAACAGCTTAATTCGATTCCGTCCAGAAATTCTTCAATAACAACTTTAGAACTTGCTGCTCCAAATTTTGAATGAACAAGCATGTTTCTTAATTCTGTTTTAGCTTCTTCAAGATCCTGAATAATCAAAACGCCTTTTCCTGCCGCTAATCCGTCTGCTTTTAAAACATAAGGTGGCTCTAAAGTTTCTAAAAACTCGCATCCTTTCTCTACCGTTTCCGCAGTGAAACTGTCATAAGCTGCAGTTGGAATATTATGTTTCATCAGGAATTCTTTAGCGAATTCTTTACTTCCTTCTAGTTGTGCGCCTAATTTTGATGGCCCGATAACCGGAATATGTTTTAGGCTTTCATCGTTTTTGAAAAAATCATAGATCCCTTTTACCAAAGGATCTTCCGGCCCAACGACTACTAAACTTATTTTTTCCTCTAGTACAAGTGTTTTAATTGCATCAAAATCGGTTGGAGCTATGGCAACATTTGTAGCAATACCGGCAGTTCCGGCATTTCCTGGTGCAACAAAAAGTTTTTCGCAAAGCGGGCTTTGAGTCATTTTCCATGCAAATGCATGCTCTCTTCCGCCTGATCCCAATAGTAAAATTGTCATGTGTCGTTGTATTTAGTTGTGGTGCAAAAATAATTGCTTTTGCACGTAAAAAATAATTAAATCTTAAAAAGTTCTGGATTCTGTACTGTTAGTAATTGTATAATATTATTTTTGATGAAAATTTCACCTCCAAATGATTACTCTTTTTGATATTTCGCTTCAATTAAATGGTTTTCCGATTAAGAAAGCAAAAGCTGATCTGGATGCAATTACCCAATTAACTGACGAAGAATTTATGTTATTTCTTCAAAAGCAAAAAGACGAAATTGTTGATTTTCATTTGAAAAATAATCTTTTTTATAACGAATTAGTTGGTGATAAAATTGCACCCAAATGGGAAGATCTTCCGATTCTAAATAAGCAAAACCTTCAAAAACCTTTGGAACAAAGACTTTCTAAAGGCTACACTTTAAAGAATGTTTACCTCAACAAAACCTCAGGTTCCAGCGGAACTCCGTTTGTTTTTGCAAAAGATAAATATTCTCATGCCTTAACGTGGGCATCTAATATGATGCGTTTTGGGTGGTTTGGAATCGATTTTAATCATTCTTACCAGGCACGGTTTTATGGAATTCCAATGGATTTTATTGGATACCAAAAAGAACGTTTTAAAGATTTTTTGAGCCGCCGTTTCCGATTTCCGGTTTTTGATTTATCAGATGTTGTTTTAGAAAAATTTCTGCAGAAATTCAAAACAAAAAAATTCGATTACATCAACGGTTATACAAGTTCTATCGTTTTATTCGCCAAATATTTAGAACAGAAGAATATCAATTTAAAAGAAATCTGCCCAACTTTAAAAGCCTGTTTTGTTACTTCGGAAATGCTTTTTGAATCGGATAAAAAACTTTTAGAAAAACAATTTGGTATTCCGATTATCAATGAATACGGGGCTTCAGAATTGGATTTGATTGCTTTTGAAAATCCTAAGGGCGAATGGCAGGTGAATTCTGAAACACTTTTTGTAGAAATTTTAGACGAAAATAATAAGGTTCTCCCTTACGGGGAAGAAGGCAAAATTGTGATTACTTCGCTCTTCAACAAAGCAAATCCGTTTATCAGATATGAAATTGGCGACATTGGAATTTTAGATGAAAAAAGCAAGCCTCAAAAACCAATTCTAAAAAAATTAATTGGCAGAACAAATGATGTTGCAATTCTTCCAAGCGGGAAAAAATCACCCGGCTTGACCTTTTATTACGTTACCAAAAGTATCATTGAAGACGACGGAAATGTCAAAGAATTCATAATTAAGCAAACAAAATTAGACACTTTTGAAATTGAATATGTTTCAGAAAATGGATTGGATTCAGAACAAATTCAAAAAATAAAAGAAGCTATCGATTTATATCTGGAACCCAATTTAAACTTCACTTTTACCCGAAAAACAGTTTTAGAAAGAACCAATCGCGGAAAGCTAAAACAGTTTAAGTCGTATTTATAAATATAAATAAAATCTTACATTTGTTTTCTAATTAAAAACTTATGGAAGATCAATCTTTACTTTCTGAAGAAACAATTTCTAATAAAATATATTTTATCCGTGGTCAAAAAGTGATGCTTGATCGTGACCTTGCGTTACTTTACGGAATAGAAACTAAAGTTCTAAAACAATCTGTAAAAAGGAATTTGTCTAGATTTCCCGAAGATTTCATGTTTGAACTAGATAAATCAGAGTTTGAGAATTGGAGGTCACAATTTGTGACCTCCAATTCTGATAAGATTGGTTTACGATATGCACCTATGGCTTTTACTGAACATGGCGTTATGATGCTTTCAAGCATTTTAAAAAGCGATAAAGCCATTCAAACCAATATTCAAATTATGAGGATTTTCACGAAAGTGAGACAAATGCTTCTCGATACAACAGAAATTAAAATTGATATTTTACAGATTCAAAAGAAGTTAGAAAATCATGATAAAAATATTGAATTGGTATTTTCGTATTTAGATGAATTAACTGAGAAAAAAGAAAATGAATCTGAAAGAGTAAAGATTGGTTATAAAAAATAATTCTTTAAGATCACAAATTGTGATCTTAAAAACTTGATATCACAAATTGTGACATCAAGTTTGCAATAAAATTTTGTAACAAACTTGATAAAAATTGGAAATTACAAATTGCGACCTCCAATTCTAAATGAAATTCTTCAAGGTCACAAATTGTGACCTTGAAACTTGATGTCGCAAATTGCGACATCAAGTTGAACTTTAAATCTTCTTTATATACTTTGGTTTGATTATCAATTGAGTAAACAAAAACCTCATCATCAATAAAACAGAAAAAACGAGATTATATTCATGGAATTCCCTGTAAACTCCAAAGTTGTGTTTTATCAATTTAAATTTTGATGATGAAATAGAATCTTTCCTAATTCTGTAAAATGCTAAAGATTCCGGGATTGCTTCTGCTGTTTTTATTTGTTTCAAAATGGTTAGCCACAATCGCCAATCTTGTCTTTTTTGAGAAGATTCTAATTTGATTTTTCCAAAAAATTCCGCGTCGTAAATAGCAGTTAAATTTCCAACGTAATTACAGAAAAATAGCTGGTTATAAGTCAATGGTACCGGAGTTTCAACTCTTCTTTTTAAATCATTTCCATCGTCATCAATACAGTCATAAAAACTAAAAGTAAACGGCAGATTTTTTGTTTTTAAAAAGCGAATTTGTTTCTCCAATTTTTCAGGAAACCATAAGTCATCGGCATCCAAATAAGCAATGTATTTTCCTGAAGCTTTTTCTAAAGCTATATTTCTTGCAAAACCGTTTCCTGAATTTTTTTCTAATCTGAATAATTTGATTCGGTTGTCATTTTGGGCAAATTGCTCAATTATAGCAACCGTCTGATCAGTTGACGCGTCATCAACCAAAATCATTTCCCAATTGGAAAAAGTTTGATTTTGAACCGATTGCAAAGTTGCTCTAATGAACTTTTCAGTATTGTATGTCGGAATTAAAATAGATACTAAATCGTTCATTAGATTTAAGATGCTTTCAGAAATGTATTATTTCTTATTTTATGTAACTAGAAAAATCTTTGTGTTCTTCTTTTGATAATTCTTCTTTTGATAGTGACCTGAAATAATCATACGTAATTTTCATTCCTTCAGAACGGCTTACTTTTGCTTCCCAGCCTAATAATTCTTTTGCTTTTGTTGTATCCGGCTGACGCTGCAAAGGATCATTTATTGGCAACGGATGATATACTACTTTTTGATTTGTTCCTGTTAGTTTTATGATTTCTTCGGCAAAATCCTTAATCGTGATTTCGTCCGGATTTCCAATATTTACAGGATAAACATAATCAGAGTGCAATAATCTGAAAATCCCTTCTACCTGATCATCTACATAACAGAAAGAACGAGTTTGCATTCCGTCTCCAAAAATCGTTAAATCTTCTCCACGAAGTGCTTGTCCGATAAATGCCGGAATTACACGTCCGTCATTTAATCGCATTCTTGGTCCGTACGTATTAAAAATACGAACGATTCTGGTTTCTACTCCGTGAAAAGTATGGTACGCCATTGTTATCGATTCCTGAAAACGTTTTGCTTCGTCATAAACACCGCGCGGGCCAATTGTATTTACGTTTCCGTAATATTCTTCCGTCTGTGGGTGAACTAAAGGATCTCCGTAAACTTCAGAAGTAGAAGCAATCAAAATTCTCGCTTTTTTTACTCTTGCCAAACCTAATAAGTTATGCGTTCCAAGCGATCCTACTTTTAAAGTCTGAATCGGAATTTTTAAATAATCAATCGGGCTGGCCGGTGATGCAAAATGCAGTATATAATCTAAATCGCCCGGTATGTGGACAAATTTGGTAATATCGTGATGGTAAAATTCAAAATGTTCTAATTTGAATAAATGCTCAATATTTTTAAGATCTCCGGTTATCAGGTTGTCCATTCCGATGACAAAATAACCTTCTTTAATAAATCTGTCGCACAAATGCGATCCCAAAAATCCTGCAGCTCCGGTGATAAGTATTCTTTTCATATTTGATTTTATTGAATATTTTTCGGATTATCTTCTTTATTAAAAATCCTGAGAAATAGCCACAAATGTAATAAAATATCTGGCCTTTTGAATGTCATACAAAATCATATTTTTTGAAATAACTTTACTATTTGCTGATTGTATGTAAGCATATTTCTCTATTTTTACTCACAATTAAACATCCAGTTTTGAAAGTTGTACATATTATTGAAGCTCTTGGCGGCGGAGTTTATACCTATTTTAAGGATTTATCTGATTTCTTTGGAGATGATGAACAAAATAGGGCTATCAAAACAACAATCATTTACAGCGGAAACCGAAAGGAAATTGATCCTGAAAACATAAAAAAGGATTTTTCAGACGGTGTTGATCTTATAGAAATCAATATGACCCGGGAATTTTCTCCTATCCAGGATTTAAAATCAACTTTTAAATTATGGAAGGAACTCAAAAAAATCAATCCTGACATTATCCACCTTCATTCTTCAAAAGCAGGTGTATTGGGTCGAATTGCACATTTTTTCTTATTCAGCAAAAAGAAGTTGTTTTATACTCCGCATGGTTATGCATTTCTCCGAACGGATATTTCTTCTTTTAAAAAGAAATTGTACTGGCAGATTGAAAAAATGATTCAGCAATTATTTGGCGGAACAACGATTGCCTGTGGTGATACGGAATATGAAATTGCAAAAACAATTGGAGATTCAAAATTGGTACGTAATGGTATTGACATTGATTCCGTTGCTGAAAGTTTTACTGTTCCCAAAAATGAAAAAATAACGGTTGGGATCATGGCCAGAATTACAGCTGCAAGAAATCCTGCCCTATTTAATAAAATTGCTTTACGATTTCCTGATTACCATTTTGTGTGGATTGGCGATGGCGAATTAAAACCCTTAATTACAGCTCCGAATATAAGAATTACGGGCTGGATTACTGATCGGAAAAAAGTTCTAAAAGAACTTAATAACATTGATATTTATATGCAGATCTCGCTTTGGGAAGGTTTGCCTATTGCTGTCCTTGAAGCCATGGCTTTACAAAAACCTGTGATTGCAACCAATATTATTGGTAACAAAGATGCCGTTTTACACAACCATACGGGCTTTCTATTTACTGAAATTGATGAACTGGATCAATACTTTGAATTCCTGAAAGATCCTGAAAACAGAATGATTTTTGGAAAAAATTCACTTGAAAGATGTAACGATTTATTTGATAAAGACAAAAATTTTAAGGATTTAGTCCTTATTTACAACCAATAGTTTTTCCTGCAACCAAAAGCTTCCAAAAACGGAAAACCAAAATCCGCTAAAGGCTATTCCATCAAAACGAAGTAGAAAATCATCCATGAAATTTGAGGTCAAAAAAATTATAAAAAACGAAAGTATTAAAGCGTTTTTTAAATCATAGCCCAGATAACCTATTGTAAAAATATAAAGTACAACAACCAAAGGCCCAAGAATACCGAACTTTAGTAAAAAATCAAGAAACTGGTTGTGCGTCGGAAATTCATATTTAGCCAAAAACTTTTGATTGGTTTCCTTGTAGTATTTGTTTAGTTCCGGTTTTCCATCAGAAGCGCCAACTCCAAAAGGAAGATTGTTTAAAGACAATTCCCAAGCCGATTTCCAAATGGAAACTCTTGTTACAAGCGAATTAAAAACTTTGCTTTCAGGATGATCGATTTCGTCCAGTTTTCCGATTTTATCCATATAGGCAAAAGATACCGATGAATATTTTTCTTTCATGTAAACATCTTTTTTCACAAAGAAAAACAAAATCCCTCCCAACAAAATAAAAAGAGATATAGCTGTCAGAATAATCGTTTTTGGTTTGATTTTGGTTTTAATCTCCAAAAACAAAACAATCAAAAACCCTATAAAGACATTAATTAACGCCATCCTCGTATTGACAAAAAGTACAAAGAAAAATGACAACAGAAATATAATTATTCGGGCAATTTTTAGTGTTGTTTTTTCCTGGTTTTTAAAACCTGCAAAAACAAAATAGAATGCGCAAACTGACACAAAGGCCAGGTGCATATTGAGCGCAGGTGCGTGTATTCCGATCGTATTTGAAAACTCATATCCCATTTCCCATAAATGAACCCCGTTTAGATATTTGTCCATTAACTCCGGAAATAGGACATTAAACCTAATAAAGAAAAACAACAGGATTAAAGTTGTAGCAATGATGTATGTTTCTGCCAATTTTAAAAAATTGACGCGTTGATAATTACCAATTATAAATAATGGAAAAACCAATAATGATGTACTTTTTTCTATTGCTTTGAGTCCTTTTGAAAATGAATCGTTATTCCAAAAAAGCAGTAATTCTAGTATAATTGGCGAGGCAATACAGGCCATTAAAATTAAAGCTGTTTTGGTATATTTTAATTTCCTGAAGAAGATCAGATTAAAGACAGCAAACAAAATAATCAGCAATGAACACGGTTTCCTGAAAATCATGGCAACGGCAATGAAACACAAAAAAATGTGAAATATTCTATTGAAGTTCTTTTCGGAAATGTTCATAGTATAAGGCAAAATAAATTAATGGAAAAATACCGATTTTATGTCTGACCGCCGATCCTAAATCAGGCTCGAAAACACCCTGCACAATGAAGAAAGAAAATATAATAAACAAAATAAGAAGTTCGTATTTATAATCTTTTCTTTCTTTTAAACACTTTGAAAAACGGACTAATAAAATATAAAACAGCAAAAGCTGCCAAATGATAAACAGTATTATCTGAGGCGAGAAAATATGTTTCAGGCCATTTACGGGAACATTTACAATAAAAAAACCATAAAAAACGGCTATTGTTTCTCCATACCAGGTATCTGGTTTCACAGGTGAAACAATCATTGAATTTGCATCTGCAGATCCCATTCTGTCTTTGTTTACCAATTCACGGCTCATTTCAGAAAAATGTTCTCCTTTTACAATTCCGTAGCTTAAGGATAAAAAAACAGCGATTAGTAAACCATAAAAAATAACCGTTACTGTTTTATTTTTAAAATTAATAAAACTTATGAGATACATTCCGCCGGCAATTATCGGAATTAAAGCAAAATAAGGACGATAAAGGGCGCCAAAAACAAATAACAATAATATTGTTGTTATTATGGTTTTCTTAAACGTGAAGCGCTTATTCCTGCAAATAAACACAATTGGCGTAACGAATAGAAAAGTAATAAATTCTTTTGATGGCATCGCTATAAAAATAGCAATCATGAAAATCCCTAAATAAACTAAAATGTTTTTGATGCTTATTTTTTCAAAATCATCGGGGATTCCTATTTTATAAAGAACAAACATTAATATCGGAAACTGTATAAGCGCAATTACAGGAAATGGTAAGTAACGTAACCCTGTAACTTTATAAAATAAAATGGTTAACGGATAGCTTCCAAGAAATCCAATTTCGCCAAATTTATCATATATAATAATTGCAGAATCATAAAAAAACTTGGGTGGTAAAATAAAAAAAGAAGCAAATGCAACAACAAGATTTGCCATTGCAATAAGAAGAAATGCAGCTGTGCTTTTTTTTATCAAAAATGACATTCTAAATTATTGTTTTATATAAGTTAATATGTTTTTCTACCATCATTTCTATATCAAATTGTCTGGCTCTTTCTTTACCAGAAGCAACTGTACTTTTGTAAAAGTCTTTTTCATTGATTAATTTCTTAATAAAAAAAGCAAGTTCGTCCGCGTTTCCTTTTTCAAATAAAATACCTGCTCCTTTTACATTTATCATTCCGGGAACATCCGAAGCTACAAAAGGCAATTCTGAAGCCATACTTTCGATTGCAACCAAACTAAAACCTTCTCCATTTGTACTTAAAACAGATATGTCTGCCGTTTTTAAAAGTTGTGGCACATCTGTTCTGTTTCCCAAAAAAACAACTCTTTTTGTCAGATGAAGTTGTTCTGCTAAATTTTCGCAATTTTCTTTTAAAACCCCGTCACCAACAAATATAAGTTTAATATTCTCCGGTAAATATTGCAATGATTTTATGACTGTTTCCTGATCTTTATGTTTATTAAAACTCGCAATATGTATTAGCAAAATATCCTGGTTTGTGAATAAACCGGAGACTTCATTTTTTGCATATGGCCGGGCATCATATATGTCTTGAAGCATGACTCCATTTTGTATCACTACAATTTTAGATTTTGATTGTTTTAAATGTTTAGCAATTATTTCATAAACATCTTCTGTGATGCAAACAACTCTGTCATAAAATTTATAAATAAACCGGTCTATTATGCTGAGAAAAAAATTATTTATACGAGGGTTGGTTGTGCTGTGTTCTGTAACGATTAATTTAATTTTAGATAAAGAAAATATTTTAGCAAAAACAATCCAGTATTGGGATGGAAATAAGTGAACATGGGCAATATCGTATTTTTTTAAAAAGGGTATTATTCTAAAAACATTAAACGGATTATATGCCACAGAACCAACAGAATAAATAGTACCGCAATTCGTATTTTTCAGGATTTCTAAAAAAGGAGTGTTCTTTCCGTTTAGTAATAATAAGTCCGTTTCAATTCCTTTCTTATTATAAATGGGAATTGTTTCTAAAAGCAACTTTTCTGCTCCTCCTGTGTCTAAACTATTTATTACATGGAGTACTTTCATTTTAATTCAAAAAAACTTTCATTTTATCTTTCCTGTAAATCACTATTGCTGAAACAAAATTCCAGAAAAAAGAACTCGAAACAAAGGCAACTGCAGCTCCGGACATTCCGTAAACAGGAATTAAAAATAGGTTTAAAACAAAATTAATAACCACTGCCATAATCAAAATAATCTGGTAAATATGCTGTCTGCCGGTCATATTCAGGTACACGGAAGCGGAACCAAATGCAGAACAGACTCCCTGACCAATTATTAAAATCAGAAAAGCCTGTTTGGCTGCTATATATCCTTCACCAAAAAATGATAAAATATAGTCTGAAAAAATACTCAGCAGTACAATTACCGGAAGTGTTATACCAAAAATTGTCCGGGAACTGTTCCTTAAAATCCTGGCTAATTCACTTCTGTTCTGATCCGAAAAATGTTCTGAAATTTTGGCTGAAATCGTAATGTTTATTGTAATAATGATAATCGAAACGATTGTCATCAATTTAACTCCAACCGAGTAAAAAGCAACTGTTTCATCGTTACGGTATTTTTTCAAAAACAGGATATCAAAACTCATCAGTAAAAACAGCGCCATTCCACTGATCGCAATGGGATATGATTTAAGAAAAATCTCTTTGTATGGGATTTTTTCTGTCGAATTTTGTTTTTCTGCTTTATTAAAATAAATAAAAACAAAAATGGAACTGATTGCTGCTAAAGCAACAAATCCGATTAAAAATACATCTACCAGCCAGGTTTCTTTTTGATAATAAAATAAAGCGATTGATCCTAAAATTAACGGAACATACTTAATAATGTTCCGAAAAAGTTCGGCAACAATTAATTTATCTAATACCCTAAAAATCTCTGTATTTAACATCGATATTCCGGAAAAAAATAATGCTATTGATGACTTTAGAATTATAGAATAAACATCATTATCCGAAAAATAGTTGTTTATCGTTTTTTCATCAATTATCAGAATAATTATTAAAGCCGTTAATGATGCCAAAAACAGCATCACAACCATTTTTGAATATATGTTTTTTAATTCTCCTAAAGATTTTTTACTGGCCAGCCTTCCTTTAAAGTA
>NZ_QETH01000024.1 GCF_003105115.1 Flavobacterium sp. HTF
GATAAAATACATTTTATGTCTCCCGGCGGAGAAGGAATGAACAGTATAATTGAAACTAAGATTCCGAATCAATATATGGCTTTTAAGCATATAGGAGAACTGTCATATATGCAATTTGATTTGGTTTTTTCTGATGAGGTTACTTTTAGTATTGAATCATTTCATTGTGCGCCAATATTTTTTGCTTACTGCTCGCAAGGACATTTAAAACACAGCTTTGGGGCAAACGGAAGTCTTACAAGTCTTAAAAAAGACCAGTCAGGAATTATGAGCAACAATACCACTATTAATAATGTGTTGTATTTTGAAAGAAACAAGCCTGTCAAATTTTTATTGATCGGAGTTCCTACTGCTACTGTTCAGGTTGAAGACAATGTTGACATGATAGCCAAAATGACTAAAATGTTTATGAATCCTTCCGGAAATTATATTGACGTGAAATCACAAAACGCTCAGATTGCCGAAAAAATTGCCGATTTTGGACGAATTACCCAAAAAGGTATTGTCAAAAATCTTCTTAAAAAAAGCATTTTACAGAGTATCGTAGAAATTGAGGTTATGCAGCACAGTTACAATTATGTTACGATGATTGCACCAATCCTAGATTTGGCCACCAGACAATTAGATGAAATCAAAAGAATTTCAAATATCAATGTATCTGAAGTTTTACACAACATCGGACATGCAGGAAGAAATTATCTTCCAAGATTTTTCAAAGAGAAATATCACATTCTCAACAGTACTCAAAATACGTTAGCTAAGACAGCCTGATATACACCTTAACTTGTAAGACCAAAAAAACAGCTTAAAACAAGCTGTTTTTTTATTTTTATCAGTTTTCCTTTTCGTAATAAATAATAAAATAGACCATTACTAAATTTAAAAATAAGGAAACACTGTTTGTGATAATAATGGGAAGATCGTTTTTGAGAATCCCGTATACAACCCAAACAGCAATTCCGAAAGTAAGGACGCTAAATGTCAAAAGCGAGATCTGCCGTACTTTTTTGGTTTTCCATACTTTATAAATTTGCGGAATGACTGATATTGTGACACATATACCAGCAAAGAGTCCAACAATGTCAGTGATATTCATAGTTAACCGGATTTAGATTTGATTTTTAGAACACTAAAAGTATGAATATGATTTCAGGTATATTGACTTCAATAAAATTAAGGTTGACACAATAAAGCAAACTTCAAATTGCATTTTATGTCATTTTTTCTCCTTTTCAGAAATCGATTCTAAGTAGATTTTAAATTGATTTTGTTGTTTTTTGATTGAAAAACCCTACTTTAATGAGTAAAAGCAGGGTTTGTTGACATTAAAAACAATTACTAATCCTTGCTGGTACAGATTATTATATCAAAACATGGGAATTATGAAACAATTTAGCTTTAGGATAAAAAAAGTCTTCTCCTTTTTTTTTATAAATTTGAAAGTTTGTCACCTGTTTTTTAGAAAAAATTTATTGCTTTAAGACAAAAATCCATTTAAAATTGAGTTTTATTTCAAATATTTATTTCAATAACGTTTTACCCCAATAGAATGATATTAATCGTAGACGATATTAGGGCTAATATAATTGCCTTAAAAAAAACACTTGAACTGCATAATATAGAGGTCGATACGGCCGAGTCTGGTGAAGAGGCGTTAAAGAAAATTTTAAAAACAAACTATTGTCTGATCATTATGGATGTTCAGATGCCTGGCTTGGATGGATTTGAAGTAGTCAAAATTCTTTCAGGAAATAAAAGGACAAAAGAAATTCCCGTGATTTTTTTATCGGCTATCAGTGTCGAAAAAAAATATATTTTTAAAGGATACGAAACCGGCGCAGTAGATTACGTTACAAAACCGGTAGATACAGATTTACTTATTCTGAAAGTAAAAACCTTCATTAAAATTTACGAACAGAAAAACGAATTGAGAGTGATGAAAGACTTACTTTCAAAAGAAATCAAAATTCGAAAAGAAGCTCAGGACAATCTCGAAATCAAAATTGCGGAAAGAACCAAAGAACTTGTTTTAAAAAATGAAGAACTCGAACTCAAAAATCACGAGTTACAGCAATTTTCCTGGGTAGTTTCTCATGATTTGAATGAACCCATACGGAAAATTCAGATTTTCATAAAAATCATAAAAGACCTTTATTTAAAAGAAAACGAAAAGGCAATTGATTATGTGGACCGTACTGTAAAATCTGCAGAGAGAATGCAAACGCTGATTACAGACTTGCTTGCTTATTCCAGATTATCTGCCAATGTCAAGCCCGAAAAAACCGACCTGAATGTTGTTTTACAGGAAGTGCTTTCGGATTTTGATTACCTGATCGAACGCAAAAATGCAATTGTAAAAACAGGAGGACTTCCGACAATAGACAGTATTCCGAGCCAGTTGCGCCAGGTATTTCAGAACCTTATCGGAAATGCTCTTAAATTTTCAGGAAATGCAGAACCACCCATTGTCGAAATTACTTCAGAACTAATAAAAACCAAAGATTTTGACGGAGAAGTTTCGCCGGACGGAAAATACTGCCGGATTATAGTTTCTGATAACGGAATCGGTTTTGATGAAATTTATCTTGACCGTATTTTTATTATATTCCAAAGCTTAAATGATCGTCAGACTTATGAAGGAACCGGAATTGGTCTGGCAATCGCCAAAAAAATTGTAGAAAAACACAACGGATTAATAACCGCTAAAAGTCAGGTAGGCAAGGGCGCCAGTTTTATTATTGTCCTTCCTTTAAAATATGAAAATCAGAATTAAACAACCGGATTAAAACCTATGAAAAGCAATTTTAGAAGAAACTTACTAGTTAGTTCGATGGTTTCGCTATTGGTCCTTACGATCAGCTCTACAGCCTCATACATTAGTATTAAAAATTTGTTGAGAAGTAATTTTTGGGTCAACCATACCCAGGATGTAATTTATAACCTGAATCAGGGTGCTTCATCTATTACAGATGCGCAGACCAAAATGCGGGGTTACCTGCTTACAGGAGATGAAGAACTGGTCAAAGGATATAATGAAGCTGAAACACAGTCAAATGCTTATTTTGAAGTACTGGATGAGCTCACGATGGATAATCCGGCGCAGCAAAAACTGGTGAATGAATTAAAACCGCTACGATCTAATTTCTTTAAGTATTTAAACAACCAGATTGTAAAAAAACGTCTTGGCAAAAACAATGTGTCATTTGATCTTACTGAAGGAAGAAAAATGACCAGTGAACTGCGAAATTATTTCAGAAGAATTGAAAACAGCGAACAGGCTCTTTTAAAAGAAAGAAATGAAACTTCAGAACAATACGGAACATACAGTATTATCCTGATCATTGTAGCGTTTGTTATTGCTTTTGTCATTTCGATTGTGTTTTTAATCAGGATTCTAAAAGACTTTAAAGAGCGAACATTACTTCAGCTTGAGCTGGAACAAAAAGATAGGGAAACAGCCGAAAGAATAAAAGCAATCAGTACAATTGCGTCTAATATTTCGAGCGGAAATTATGATATAAAGGTCGAAGATACCAAGACAGACGCACTGGGCAGTGTCGGGGAATCATTAAACAATATGAGTTCTTCGCTTAAAACTTCTTTTAGTTTATTATCAGAAAAAGAATGGCTGCAAACCGGTATTGCCAAACTTAATAATGTCATGCTGGGTGATAAATCCATGAATCAGCTGTGTAAAGATATTATCGAGTTTTTATGTAATTATACCAACAGCAGTGCGGGTGTAATATACATACTCGAAGGTGATGAACTGTATGCAACTGCAGGATATAGTTATATACCGGCAAAGAACAGGGAAGTAATTATAAAAGGTGAAGGTTTGCTGGGTCAGGCAATCGTATCAGGTAAAATATTAGAATTAAAATCAGTAGCTACAGATTTTATACAAATCAATTACGCACTGGGAGAAATAAAACCTACCCATATTGTGGCGGTTCCGCTTATAGATAACAGGGCAGAAGGCGCGTTGGAACTGGCAAGTATTTACGGATTCTCTGATCTTCATTTAGAATTCCTGAGAATTGTAGGAAATAATATTGGTATTTCCATAAAATCAACCCAAAACCGTAAACGTGTAATGGAGTTGCTGGAAGAAACGCAATCGCAATCGGAAGAGCTGAAAATGCAGCATACGGAACTGGAAGCCATTAATGCTGAACTGGAAGCACAAACAGAGAAACTGCAGGCATCTGAAGAAGAATTAAGGGTACAGCAGGAAGAACTGGAACAAACCAATGAAGAACTTTCTGAACGCAGCGTTTTACTGGAAGAAAAAAACAACGAAATCCAGAAAAAATCGGAAGCTCTTGAACTTACAACACGTTATAAGTCAGAGTTTTTGGCCAATATGTCACACGAATTAAGAACACCTTTAAATTCTATTTTGCTTTTGAGCCGATTGTTGTCTGAAAACAACAGTCAGAGCATGAACAATGAAGAAATAGAATTTGCAAAAGTAATTCAGAGTTCAGGAAACAGTTTGCTTGGTTTAATTGATGAAATCCTTGATTTATCTAAAATTGAGGCCGGAAAAATGGAATTGGAATTTATCGATGTTTCAACAAGCGAAATTACGGACGGAATGTCTAATTTATTCTCTGAAGTAGCAAAACAAAAAAATATCAAGTTTGAAGTGATTTCCAAAGATGCTCCAATTGTCATTAAAACAGACAAAATGAGATTAGAGCAAATCCTGAAAAACCTGATTTCAAATGCGATAAAATTTACTGAAAAAGGGTCTGTAAGCCTGGAAATAAAAGTCAACGACGACGATGATAAGATAATTTGTTTCATTGTAAAAGATACCGGAATCGGAATCCCGTTAGATAAACAGCCGTTGATTTTTGAAGCTTTCCAACAAGCTGACGGTTCTACAAAACGTAAATATGGAGGAACAGGTTTAGGATTATCAATCAGCAGGGAACTGGCAAAATTATTAAGAGGAGAAATCATCCTTAACAGTATAGAAGGAAAAGGAAGTACGTTTACGCTCTGCCTGCCTGTTTATGCAATGCTGAATAAAAAGGTGGTTGTGGAGAAAAACCCTCCGATTGAAATCACACAAGAGATAGCAAATGAAGTAAAAGAAATCAAAAACAAATATATTTCAGCAATTATCCCTGATGAAATAGAAGATGACAGAGATACGATTTTTGAAGGAGACAAGGTAATCCTGATTGTTGAAGATGATATCAGTTTTGCAAAATCACTTCTGGCTTTTAGCCGTAATAATGGTTATAAAGCTATTATTGCCGTTCGTGGCGATTATGCGCTAAATTTTGCGATCATGTACAAGCCAATCGGAATTTTACTGGACATTGAGTTGCCAATAAAAAGCGGATGGGAAGTTTTGGAGGAATTAAAAAATAATATCCAGACCAAACATATTCCGGTGCACATTATGTCATCGCACAAACTAAAACAGGAAAGTTTGTTAAAAGGAGCTATTGATTTTCTTGATAAACCGGCTGCTTTTGACAAAATTCCGGAAGTTTTTACCAGAATAGAACGCATCATTACCAAAGAATCACAAAAGGTTTTAATTATAGAAGACAACCCGAAACATGCAAAAGCATTATCTTTTTTCTTAGAAACGCACAATATTAATTCAGAAATTAAAAGTGAAGTTACTGACGGCCTTGTGGCTCTGAACAAAAAAGAAATCGATTGTGTAATCCTGGATATGGGAATTCCGGACAAACAGGCATATCAGATTTTAGACGGGGTCAAAAAGAATCCGGGCTTAGAAAATCTTCCGGTAATTGTATTTACAGGGAAAAGTTTATCATTAAAAGAAGAAGTAAAAATTAAAAAATATGCAGATTCCATTATTGTAAAAACAGCCCATTCGTACCAAAGAATGCTCGATGAAGTATCTTTATTTTTGCATCTGGTTGAGGAGAATAAAAACGGAGACAACAGAAAAGAAAGTTATAAAAAGCTTAATTTACTGAACAATATCCTACTGGATAAAAAAGTGCTGATTGTTGATGATGATGTACGAAATATATATTCGCTGACAAAAGCGCTTGAAATCTTTAAAATGAATGTTATCACCGCTTTTGACGGTAAAGAAGCAATCAAGGTATTAGAAGAAAATCCGGATACCGATGTAGTTTTATTAGATATGATGATGCCAAATATGGATGGTTATGAAACGGCAGAAAAAATCCGTACAAATCCTAAATTCCTTTCACTGCCATTAATAGCCGTTACGGCAAAAGCAATGACAGGCGACAGGGAAAAATGTATCAAGGCCGGTGCTTCGGATTATATCACTAAGCCGGTAGATATTGATCAGCTATTATCATTATTGAGAGTTTGGTTATACGATAAAATAAAATAATGCGACATGAGTAAAAAACGACTCTTAATTATAGACGACGATCCAAGAAATATTTTTGCTCTGGTAAACACATTGCGTGCTAAATCCTATGATTGTTTATCTTGTTTAAGTGCAGAAGAAGCGTTGAAATTATTGCAGACAGACGAAATCATCGATGCCATACTGATTGACATGATGATGCCGGAAATGGATGGTTATGACGCTATTCCGCTAATAAAAAAAATACCTTTAAGAGAGGATACTCTGATTATTGCCGTAACAGCCCAGGCAATGGTCGGGGACAAAGAAAAATGCCTTGAAGCCGGTGCAGATGATTATATATCGAAGCCTATTGATGTAGATAAATTACTGGAAGCTTTATCTAAAATTTGAATATATTATGATTGAAGATATTGAGTTAGAAACGCTTATAAATGATATTTATGAGTATTATGGTTTTGACTTTGGAAATTATTCCAGAGCATCCCTAAAGAGGCGTGTAAACAGAGTATATCAATTAGACGGATTTTCAAATTTTTATGAGTTTTTATCAAAAGTAAAGTACGATCCCGAATATTATAAACGAATGATTGACGAAATAACGGTAAACGTGACAGAAATGTTTCGCGATCCCTCTTTTTACAAAATTGTTCGTACAGAAATTCTGCCCCAACTGGCAACAAAACCTTTTATAAGATTATGGCATGCAGGATGTTCAACCGGCGAAGAAGTATATTCTATGGCCATAATGCTTAAAGAAGCGGGACTTTTGCATAAAGCCATTATTTATGCGACAGACATCAATTCTAAAGTTCTGGAAACTGCCAAAAAGGGAATTTTTCCTTTACGCATGATGAAAGAGTACTCAGAAAATTACCGTGATTCCGGCGGACAGGAAGATTTTTCCCATTATTACATTGCCAACTATGGCATTGCCAAGTTTAATGAAGAACTGTCTGAGAAAATGGTTTTTTCGCAGCATAATCTGGTTTCAGACAATTCATTCAATGAATTTGATTTTATACTATGCAGGAATGTTTTGATTTACTTTGATAACAACCTGCAAAAAAGAGTAATCAATTTGTTTGATGAAAGCTTATCCCTTTTAGGATTTCTGGCATTAGGAACAAAAGAAACAATAAAATATTCTATATCGACAACTAAATACAAGCAGTTAGAGAAAGAAAAAATATGGAGGAAAGTAAAATAATATCAGACTGCAAAGTGGTAATTATAGGAGGATCTGCCGGGAGCTTAAACGCTCTGCTGCAAATTCTTCCGGACCTTCATTATTTAAATTCTTTTGCACTCGTAATTGTGCTCCACCGCAGAGGTACTGATGATCTGACCCTTGAGGAACTAATTAAAATGAAGACTACCATACAGGTAAAAGCAATTGAGGACAAGGAACGTTTATTGCCCGGCTTTGTCTATGTAGCACCATCAAACTATCATTTGTTATTTGAAAAAGACGATACATTTTCTCTCGATACTTCTGAAAAAATAAATTACAGCAGACCCAGTATCGATGTTTCATTTGAATCGGCTGCAGAAGTTTACGGAGACACTTTGGTTGGGATTTTATTATCCGGTTCCAACAGTGACGGGACAGAAGGTTTAAAATTTATTCAGAAGGCGGGAGGTACTATCATTGTTCAGGATCCCGATTCTGCCGATATGCCGTTTATGCCCAGTAACGCCATAAAAAATATGACACCGGATTATATTTTAAATACAGAAGAAATCCTTAACCTCATAATCTCTATCAATAAATAATCAATTTCCAAAAGATTATTATTCGGTAACAATTGCATAAAATCACTTTGAATTTTAATAATTAAAATTGCAGATTATAAACTTATAAGTCATTTTATAAATCTGGCATTTGCAAAATTGTTATTTATGATTCAGTTTTCCTCTTCTAAAAATAGATTCTTATCCCTTCTTTTTTTCTTTTTTCTCAATATAATTACCGCCCAAAAACAACCAAAACTTGAAAATGTCCAGATTGCTTTTCTGTCAGACGTACATTTACAGGATTTGTTCGGGAAATTTTCTGATACCGATTATCGCGGAATCCTGAATCCGAAAACCGGAAAATACACATTGGTCAGAACGATGGCCTCGCAGCTGCATTCTACGAGAATTTTCAATGAAAATTATTTTGCCTTTATTGCCGCTTTGGATGATATCGCCAGACGAAAAATAAAATTCGTTGCACTTCCGGGCGACTACACTGACGACGGACAGCCAATCCACGTTCGCGGACTGGAAAAAATACTGGATGAATATCAAAAAAAATACGGAATCGAATTTTTTATCACCACCGGAAACCATGATCCGGTCGGGCCGTTTGCACAGGAATCAGGAAAAGAAGATTTTTTGGGAAACGAAGGAAAAAGTCAGCCCATTTACAGCAAAGAAGGCATGTACAAACCCAATTTAGAATTCGAACAGCCGGTTGTAATTACGGCTGATATTGCTAAAATGGGGTATTTGGGCATTACCGACAACCTGAAGGATTTCGGATTTTATCCGGACAAAAAATATAAATTCTGGTCAACGCCGTTTGCTGCGTATAATAGTCTGGACTATACCTATGCAAAAGCAGAACAGGCAGCCTTATTATCCAACAGGGTGTATGAGGTTGCACCGGGTTATGAAGTTCCCGATGTAAGTTATGTGGTGGAACCGGTTGAAGGGCTCTGGTTAATGGCAATTGATGGCAATGTTTATATTCCGAAGAAAAATGCAACTTCAGACCCAAAAGACCCGAAAAATTATGCAGAAGCAAGTACAGGCCACAATAATGTACTTTCGAATAAAAAGCACCTTATCAAATGGGTAGAAGAAATTTCGCTTGAAGCAAAAAAGCAAGGCAAAACTTTAGTTGCGTTCAGCCATTTCCCGATGATTGATTTTAATGATGACGCTTCCGCGGAAATAAAGGAATTACTTGGCCCGAATAAATGGCAGTTAAATCGTGTTCCGGTTGAAGAAGTGGCGCAGACTTTTGCAGATGCGGGATTAAAAATCCATTTTGGCGGTCACATGCACATCAACGACACCGGAATTAGGACTTCATCAAAAGGAAACACACTGGTCAATATTCAGACGCCTTCTCTGGCGGCGTATATTCCGGCTTACAAATTACTGACCATCAAAAAAGATAATCTGGTCGATATACAAACTATTACAATTGATAAGGTTAAGCGGTATGATGAGCTTTTTGATTTGTATAGAACAGAATATCAGTTTCTTCAAAGCAAACAAACCAAAGACATCTGGAATATTGATATTCTAAAAACGAAGAATTATCATGATTTTACCGATTTTCATTTAAAAGAATTAGTCCGCCTGCGTTTCTTGTCAGATGACTGGCCTGTGGCTATTAAGGATTTTATTCTGAATATTTCCGGAGAAGATTTATTGGTTTTGGCGAATATCCAGTCGGATAAAGATTTTGATGCAATTCTCAAAAGCAAAGAGAATTTCAAAACAGAATGGGCTGCTGCGGAGCAAAAAGCAATTAAAATTTTAGCAGAAAACAATCTGAAAAAAGAAGATTTTAAAAAATGGAACGGTTATGATTTACTCGTAGATTTTTACCGTTTCAGAAGCGCCGACGAACTGGCTTTAGCAGATGTAGGAGAGAAGAGAGTTCAGCAATATAAGGTGCTGTACCAATTGTTTCTTGAGAATAACAAAGAAAGTAAGGCACCTTTAAAAAATCAAATGCGTTTGTTTTTTACCATCTTTAGTAAATTTATGCATGAAGTTCCAGCGGATCATTTTACGGTTGATTTGAAAACAGGGGTGGTTAAAAGTCTGAAGTAATTTTAACCGCAAAGAGCGCTAGGATTTTACGCAAAGTTCGGGAAGTTTTTTTCACGCAGATTTGGCAGATTGAGCAGATTTTTATTCTTATTTTGTGTCATTGCGAGGAACGAAGCAACACCACACTAATACGGACACAAAATAGGTACTTCATATATCAACGAATTAATACCGTACCCTCCGGAACTTTACAAACATAATTTCAAAAAAGAGACATAGGCTCTATCCATTTTGTAGGGATGGATTTTAATCCATCCTATATAAGGCATATTAATATAAATAAAACAAATAAGAATAAAAAAAATCTGCTCAATCTGCCAAATCTGCGTGAAACAAACCATTTAAAAAAATCAGGTTTCAGGTTTCAAGTTTCAAGTTTCAAGTTTCAGGTTTCAGGTTTCAGGTTTCAAGTTTCAAGTTTCAAGTTTCACGTTGCCACAAAACCTGAAACCTCAAACCTGAAACAAAAAAACTATTTAACCGGATTCACTCTCACATAACTCCCGTCATCATATTTGACCTGATAAGGCGAGTTAAAAAAAGTACTTGGCAGATAATAATCGGTTGTAATGATTTGCGCGCCGGATTTTTTGGCTGCTTCAAAATGCGAGTAGTCGTTTGCTCTTGCTTCTTTAGTATCAGAATCAGCTCTGGTACGAATGATATATCCCTTTTTCACCAAATCGGCAATTTCAGGATCCTCAGCGTTATTTCTGAACATTGCTGCCGCTTCCGGTTTTCCAGGTTCTGCGTTTATAAAAACGGCGCGTCCTTTTAGGGACGGATGATTTAATGCGTACAAATCTCTTTTTGCGCCGTTGTTGTCTAACAGAAAGAAAAATTTTCCTTTGGCTTTTTTTAGTGTTGGCCAATTGCCTTTTAAAACAGCTTCTTCAAGCGTATTGTATTTTCCTCTCACCATATCCGGCGTGATTAGTTTATTCCCCAGACCTTTACGAAGTTCTTTATCCAAAGCGTCGAATAATTCAGGGGTAAATTTCTCCGCTTTCGTCCCTAAGAAACTATCATCATCTTTTGGTTCTAAAGTGATAAAAACCGGAATATGATCAGGGTTGGCATCAGACCATTTTTTTAGCTCTGCAAGACAGCCTTGAAGTGTGTAGCAGGAAGTCCTGAAATCAATATCAATCATATGGAAAACCTTAAAACCCGGTTTTTTCATTTCTCCATCTGGATCATAAGCCTCTTGTGATTTTGCGAGATCCAAACCTTTTGGATGTGCAAATTTCCCACCTTTAGGATCGCCCTGAATATCAATTTCAAGATTTCGCAAGCCTTTGTTTAGCTGGTCAGTAAGGGAAATATGCGTGTATTGCAATCCTTTTAAAGAACGCGTCGTGTCTTTTGCCTGAATTAAATTGTATAAATCTGTTTCGATGGCATGTCGGTAACTATTGTGTGAACCAATTACCTGTATCTGATTAAGTTTTAGGTTGTCGTCTTGTAGCTGCGCGCTGCAATGTATAGTGCCCGCAAGAAATAATGTAAACAGAATTTGTTTCATGATTTGAAATTGAAGTTTGTAATAATTGAAAAAGGGAAAGGGAAGAAGAGCTGAGAATACTGCCGCTTTTTGGAATTACTAAATTAAAATCGGAATCTGGTTTTTGTGTTAGTTTAAAAAAAAGAAATCGCAAACAGATTATCATTTCTCAGACAAAAAAGTAGTATTACTACAGCAAAAGAATCCTTTATTTAATTTAAACTTAACCTTCAGGCAAAAAGCATTGGTATAACATTTTATTATTTTACACTATAAATGAACCGTAAATTTTGCTATGAATAACCCTGAAATTTTTGAGAAAACGTATACCGAATACTGGAAAAAGTTAAATGCTTTTTCGTATACAATGACTCAGGATAAAGACTTGGCGCAGAACATAGTTCAGGATGTTTTTATTGATTTGTGGGAGAGAAGAGAAGAGCTGAACATAAATGCAATTGAACCTTATTTGTTTCGTGCGGTAAAAAACCAGGTTTTCAGACATTATCAGAATAATCGTTTTGATAAGACGATTTTAGAAGATAAATTCGAAGATTACATTATCGACAATTTTACGTCGATTGATCCTGAAGTTATGGATCTGCTTTATTCCTTATTAGAGAAACTTCCTGAAAAAAGAAAAGAGGTTTTATTAATGTATAAATTTCAGGATATGTCTATAGATCAGATTGCTTCTGAACTTGGATTATCCAAACAAACCGTCAAAAATCAGATTTCTTCCGGATTAAAACAATTGCGCGAAGGCCTGAAAGATCTGGCCTGGATGGCTCCTTATATTATTTTGCATCAAAATTTTTTAAAATAACTTTTCGCTAACGGTTTCATAATATTTGCGGATAGTACGATTCCTCATTTCCTGTACTTGTATATAACAACAAGTATTATGGTAAAAAGAATTAAGCACAGTTTAGAATATCTTATAAATAAAAGTGTTCAGAATAAAACGTCAAAAGCAGAAGAAAACCTGTTAGATCATTTTGCTTTTACAGAATATAAAAATGCAAAATGGGATGAAGCTTCGATGGGGAACAGCGACGAAGTTTCTAAAAATATATATGAAAGTATTCAGCTTCGAATAGAGAAGAAAAAAACTTTTAAACCGTATTTTAAATATATGGCTGCTGCCAGTATTCTTTTTCTTGTTGGTCTGGGGATTCTTTATAAACCGAATGTATCAGACGAAAAACAGTTTACATTAAAAACTACATCCTCTCCAAAATCAGTGAGACTGAGCGATGGTTCGAAAATTTATCTGGCAGCAAATTCTTCATTTCAATACCCTGCACAATTTAGCGGAGAAGAAAGAAAGGTGTCCTTATTAAAAGGAAACGCTTTTTTTGAAGTAACCAAAGATAAAAAACACCCTTTTATTATCGAGTCCGGCGAGATTAAAACCAGAGTTGTCGGGACTTCATTCCATATTCAGTTTTCAAAATCAAAATGTGAAGTAATTGTGGTAACCGGAAAAGTAAATGTTTCTGCAAAAGGGCAAAGCATTGATCTGGTTCCGAATGAAGAAGCTTTGTTTGTTGATAAAAAGCTAACCAGGCTTCCGGTTGATAAATTTCTTTCGATCAATTGGTACACAACAGATATAACGCTAAACCAGGCGACCTTAAAACAGGTAATTACCATTTTACAATATAAATACGGAGTAACCTTTGAGTGTAAAAACCAGGCTGCGCTGACTATGCCGGTAACCGTTTTTATAGAAAAGAATGCTTCGCTGGAAAGTGTCTTAAAGCAAATAAACTATATCACAAACCTAAAATTCAATATATATGACGGAATAGTACAAGTGAACTAAAAACAAAAAAAGCAGTTGCTGAGAACAACTGCCAATTAATAATTAAGTATCGAAAAACCAATAACTTAAATCATGTATTTTAAACTTACCAATTTAAATCTAAAAAGTATCCTCTTTTTAGCCCTGACATTACTGTCGTTTCAAAGCGGTTTCAGTACAAACAATTTTGTTAAAAATTCAAAAGTAGAAAATAAAATAGAAAAAGCAACTTTAGTTTCTATTTTTTCAAAATTGAGCAAACAGACCGATTACAAATTCAGCTACGGACAAGCTATTATTTCTGATAATACAGCTTATACTGTAAATTACAGTAATGAATCTGTTGCTTTAATTTTAAGTGACCTTTCTAAAAAAGCTAATTTCAATTACAACATCAACGGGAAATTAGTTTTAATACAAAAAACGACTACAGTAAAAACTTCAAAAGCAGAAGCAAAAATTACGGTAAAAGGAAAAATTATTGACGAAAACGGAGTGCCAATTCCGGGTGTAACCGTTTTAGAAGCCAATACAAAAAATACTGCTGTTACTAATTTTGACGGAGAATTTGAACTTTCTGTAAATGAAGGGACAACTCTTGAAGTTTCTTATTTAGGTTATAAAACCAAAACGTTGGCAGCGCAAAAGAGTTTTATGACGATTCAGCTGGAGCCAAATACTTCTGAATTGAGCGAGGTGCTGATTGTTGGTTACGGAAAACAATCTAAAAAAGATGTTACCGGAGCAGTTACACAATTAGAAGCGGGTAATTTTAAGCAAGGGGTAAATGTTTCTGTAGATAATTTAATTCAGGGAAAAGTTGCGGGTGTACGTGTAGTTAACACAAGTGGTGAGCCCGGAGCAGGAGTAAACGTTACCATTAGAGGGGTTGGTTCTATCAGAAGCGGTAGTACACCTTTATTTGTTGTAGACGGAATGCCATTGACAAATGATGATGTGAGTCCAACCGGAAGTAATGTCGGATTTGGAAATTCATCTGCAAAAAATCCGTTAAACTTTTTAAATACAAGTGATATCGAATCGATTACAGTTCTTAAAGATGCTTCTGCAGCTGCCATTTACGGTGCAAGAGGATCAAACGGGGTTGTTTTGGTTACGACTAAAAAAGGTTCAAAAGGAGAAGGAACACTGACTCTTGATTCTTATATGGGAATTTCAAAAGTAGCTAAAAAATTAGATGTTTTAAGTGCATCTGAATACAGAGGAGCGATTAAAGATCCTGCTTTTGATCACGGTGGAAACACAGACTGGCAGGACGTAATTTACAGAAGTGCTATTACTACAAATAATGCACTGTCTTTTGCAAAACAAACAGAAACAGGAAATTATTATGCATCTCTTGCACAAATGGATCAGGAAGGAATTATCCGTAACAGTAATTTCAAACGTCTTTCGGGTAGAATTAATGCTGCCGAATCATTTTTAGATAATAAACGTTTAAAATTAAAAATGAACCTGACTGCAAGTGAAACTAAAGATGATGGTGTTCCTACAAGTGATGACGGTGGTTCTAACGGACAATTAATTGTTCATACCTTAATGGCAAACCCGACAAGATCTGTTTTTGATGCAGATGGAAAATATACGAATTTCAACATGAACGCTCATTATAATCCGGCTTACTTATTAAGCATTTATGAGGATCAGACACGTACGTTGAGAGTTTTAGGAAATTTAGAGGCTTCTTTCAGAATTATTGACGGATTGGAATATAAATTAAACGTTGGTATCGACCGTTCTTCTGCAGAAAGAAATACGACTATTTATCCAAACCTTACCGATTTGAATCCAAAAGGAAAATATGTTCAAAATAATTTAGATTCTAAGAACTCTTTGATTGAGCATTATCTGACTTATAACTTATTACTGGACAAACATAAATTTGAGGTTTTGGGAGGTTTCTCATATCAAAAATTTGAAAAATCAGGAACAAGTTTCAGTATTGACGGAATTTCTGCTCAGGGAGTTGGTATAAAACCATCAATTAATCCGGGATTTGCAGGACTACAATCAGGAACTACAGGTTATGCCCAGGAAAATGAATTGCAATCGTATTTTGGAAGATTGAATTATTCATTTAATGAAAAATATCTTTTAACGGCTTCAATGAGAGCTGACGGTTCGACTCGTTTTGGTGATAATAACAAATACGGTTACTTTCCTTCATTTGCTTTGGGATGGAATATTTCTAAAGAAAGTTTCTTACAGGATTCAGCCGCTATCAATAACTTAAAACTTAGAGCGAGCTGGGGACAAACAGGAAACCAGGAAGTTCAGAACAAACTTACTAAGGCAAGTTATTCTTTGTCAGGCCCGGACGGATATTACTTATATGATGATTTAAATCTGGTAAACGGAGTTTCTGTAACCAGAACAGCAAATCCTGATTTGAAATGGGAAGTGGTTACGCAATACAATTTAGGTCTTGATTTCAATTTATGGAATGACAAATTGTACGGAACTCTTGATTATTTCAACAAAACAACAACAGATGCGATTTTGAATGTTCCTTCAAGTCCTTTAAAACCAACTACAACGGTATGGACAAATATTGACGGAAAAATCGTTAACAAAGGTTTTGAGTTTATGTTAGGTTCAAAAATAATTGACACTAAAGATTTTAGCTGGAATGTTGATGTGAACGGAGCCACATTAAGCAATAAAATTGAAGATTTACCGGTTTCAGAAATCTTAACAGGAACTATTTCAGGACCTGGACAATCGGGAGTAAATGCGAACATTTACAAAAGTGGTTACGCAGCAGGTTCATTTTATTTACTGGAACATACCGGATTTGATGCTAAAGGCGGTAATGTTTTTAAAGATCAAAACGGAGACGGTAAAATTGATAACAGCGACAGAGTGATTATCGAAGGAGCTTTGCCAACTTTTTACTACGGTTTTAATAGCGATATGAGATACAAAAACTTTAGTTTTTCATTCTCAATCATTGGACAGACAGGAGGTTATTTGTTAAACAATACAGGATTGAATGCATTAAACATCAATAACCTGGCTTCTGACAGAAACGTTGCAACAGGTTACTATGAGTCTGGTGCAAATCCTGCAAACTCACCAATTTTATCTACGCTTTTCTTAGAAAAGTCTGATTTTATCAGATTGAATGCAGCTCGTATTGGTTACAATTTTGATTTAAAAAATCTGAGCTGGATCAACGGATTAACACTTTACGTAACAGGAAATAACCTGATTACCATCACGAACTATACAGGGTATGATCCGTTAATCAACAGTCCGAAATCAAACGGAGGAAACCAATCTATCGGTATAGATTACGCTGCTTACCCAACTTCGAGAACGTTCAGTTTTGGAGCAACTTTAAAATTATAAATCATGAAAACAAAGACATTTTTTAGCCTGAAAATTATAACTATATTCTCTTTTCTTTTTCTTTTAAGCAGCTGTACAGACCTTGATGAAGCTGTGCTTGATGAAAAATTGGGAACTGATGCAACAGATCCTGCAGGTTCGCTTGCTGCAGCTTATGACAGACTTGGAGACGGAACTTTTACAGATCACGGAGCCGTTTTTGCCATGCAGGAATACACTACAGACGAAGCTATTTTGCCAACCCGAGGAAGTGACTGGGGTGATGGTGGAAAATGGAGAGATATGCATGAATTTACATGGAGTTCAAGTAATGCCATTGTAGTAGGTAACTGGGATTTACTGACAAACGGAATTACACGTTCTTTAACCGCAATTAAGTCATCAGAAGAAAATTCTTTTCCTGAAAAGGCATTATTTTTGGCAGAAGCAAAAGCTCTTTTAGCCTACTATACATATACTACATTAGATCTTTACGGGCAGGCACCGTTTAGAGATCCATTAAATGTAGATGCACCGATACAAATTTTAAAAGCAGATACTCAAATTGATCAGTTAATTAAAGATGTTGAGGCTATATTACCTGATTTGGCTGATATTGGTTCCCAGAGAACCCACCACGGAAGATTCACCAAACAAGCCGGTTATGCTTTTTTAGCTACGATGTATTTAAATCGTGCCGTATTTAAAGACCGTTACAATGCCTCATCAAATTTCAATTTTAATGAAGCAGCGGTATCAGGAACAGGAACAGATATGGATCGTGTTATTTATTACACATCACTATTGATCGACTCAGGGAAATTTAGTTTAGAAAGTGATTATTTCAAAAACTTTGCAAGAGATAACGATAATGGTTCAGAGCTTATTTTTGCGATTTCTCAAAAAATAGATTACATCAGAAACGGTTCTAACAGTTTTGCTTACGTGTGTATGGAGCGTAACCAGAGAACATCTGCTGCAAACAGAGGAACAAACGCTTCCTGTACAACTCCGGAATTTTATAATTCATGGGATAATAACCATGATGATCCAAGATTTCAACAACATTATCAATATGCAGACGGTACATGGTTTATGAACGATGGTACAGATGTAAGTGTTCCGGCAACAGATATTGTACCTAAAAGCAGCCCTGCGACGCCTTGGTTCCATTTTAACAGAGGAATCCAGGCCGGGCCTCAGTATGGTCCTGTATTATTGACTTCTGCTGCTTTTGAAATGGTAGGTAACCGTATCAAAGTTTCGCCATTGGTTATGGAAAAAAGTACTACTACGAAAATGAATTTTACGCCAACACTGACATTTGCTGATCCTACTAAATCTGTTTTTGCCCAAAACGAAATCAATCAGGGAGCCCGCGTATTTAAATATGAATTTGATCCTGAAGGAGGAAACGGTAACAGTAATGTTGATATTCCGTTGTTCCGTTTAGGAGGAATGTATGCGATGAGAGCTGAAGCTCTTTACAGAAAAGGAAGTGCAGGTCTGGCTATGGACGATTTAAACAAATTACGCACCAGCAGAAAAAGAGAATCTTTGTATGCAAATGCACCGGGAAAACCACTTACTGCTGCTTTAGATGCAGTACAATTATATAAAGAATTAGGTTTCGAATTATACTGGGAATTACAAAGAAGACCGGAAAGTATCCGTTTTGGAAAATTTGATTTAGCCGGAACTGCAAAAGCAGCTACAGAACCATTTAGAAGAGTATTTCCAATTCCGCAAACAGTAATAGATCAGAAATTATTTAAACAAAATGAAGGCTACAATTAAGTTTTTTTTGTGTTAGTTTATTTTAAGTCAAAAGCCTGTCCGTTCATTTGGGCAGGCTTTTATATTATTTCGGAATTTCAGGGGGAATAACTTTGTATTTTTCTTCCTCTTCTTCGGCTCTTTTTTGGGCGGCTTTTCCTTTTCCGATGGGTATTCCCGCGGTAACATACAACGATCTGTTATATTGATTGGGACTTGCATCTCCTTTCATCAGCGGCACTAATCCGTAGTAGTACTGAACCGTTATATTCAGACCGTTTCCGACATTCATGTGATAACCTGCGCCCAGAGCAACACCGGCATCAATAACATGCAGCTTGTCTCTGATATCGTATTTATAAATAACATCTTCCTTATTATATTCATTTTTAAATTTATCAAAAGCCTTGGCCAGCAATCCCAATTGTGGCCCCGCTTTTAGATATATATTGTTTTTGAACTGGTATTTGATGAGTATCGGGACGTTAAAATAACGGATTTCGCGGTCAACGCTTCCTCCGGCAAATGTGTTATCCAAATTTTCGTCATTTAGAGAATAAACAGGCAATCCGTGAGCTCCCATGGGCGATTTTACAATAACTCCGGTATTGATCATCCACGCCGGATTTTTTTTTGATTTTATATCGAAATAAAACCCAAGATTAAAACCAGGTTCAGTTCCCGAACTCTCTAAATTAGAAATGGTGGAGAAATTAAGTCCGCCATCTAAACCAAATTCCAAAAAAGGCGAATTAAGTTTATCTCCAAAAATAAGGGAAATCAAAACTTGTGACTGGGCAGTAGCGATGCAAAAAAAAGCACTAAGTAAAAATAAACCTTTTTTCATGTTGATGAAATTAGAGTCCAAAACGATATTGAAGACCGCCCAATACTTGTGTACGGCTGCCCAAAAAACCTGCCTCAACCCTAAACATAATATGTTTATTGTACTGAAACTGGGATCCAACAATAAAATTCCACATATCTTTTGGGGCTTTCTGAAGTGAATATTGTATGGTCGAAGACCCAGACCCGGCAGTACTTAAAGCTCCGTCTAAGGATGTTAAAATGTTTCCGGCACTTTCGAGCGCCCTGTTTGCTGTATTGTGTTTGGCATTATTAACAGGATTTGCCTGTTGTGCAGGAGTTAGCGAATTCCACCAGGTATCTACTTTTGTCTGGTTTTCGGCTACTTTTTCAAAACCATTATCTACTTTTTGCTGAGCACTGTCCAATTCCAAAACATCCGATAAATTGATGTTTCCGTCTGTGTCCCCACCGATATGAACCCTAAAGCCTCCAACCCAGACCGCAATGTTTTGTTCCGGCTTATTGAATTTAAAAGTTTTACCCAATCTTGGTCCAAAAATATAAGAGAAAGCCGGTTTGTCTAACGAACTCACATCGCTCCACGACATATTCATATCCAGGGCAAACCACCCGCCGCCAATACCAATAGTGGGCGTCAGGCCAAGACCGACTGTTGTTACTTCAAAATTTGCTTTTGTACTGAAACTGGCAATTTCCGACCAGTTATTGTCAGCATCCGGTACCCAGATTCCTGCATTTATTTTGGTTGTAGATTTACCTTTGCCAAAAATTCCGTAGATATTTAAAAAAGGCAGTAACCATACATCCGGCCGAATAGTAAGTGCACCGGCCTCCACAGAAGATTTGTCAAAGCGTACAATTTCATCCAGGTTAAATTTCTGGCCATTATTAAAACCAACTTCCAGATCACTTATTACAATTTCAGAATCCTGCCAGAAATAATTAACCGAAATCCCGGCAGAATAGGGGAGTTTAAATCCTTTTTGGGCTACTTTTTCTCCCCAAATTGGTAATGCATAAGGATATTTTTCAACTTTAAGACTGTCTTTGAGTATCTTATTTTTTTCTCCAACTATTTTTTCGGAATAGACCTGTCCGAAACTTTGAATGCTAAAAAATAATAATAATATGGCTGATATTACTGTACTACATTTCATTGGCTAGTGTTTTTAAAATTAATTAATTAAACTGCGTTGAATAAATATGTATTAGACGTAATCTGGCATTTATTTTTTTAGAAGAGAGAGTATAGAGAACATTTTACCGAAGGCGTAGAATAAAATATGCGGTAATTAGTATTAAAGTTAAGAAAAATTTCATTCAAAAAAACCGATTTTTAGAATAATTGTTTTTTCATGATATTGATAATGAATGATGTATGGATGTTTTAAAATTAAAAAGGACAAAAGAAATACATTCCTTTGTCCTGATAATTATTCTTTAAAGTTGAAATTTCATATAAAAAAATCAATCTTCCCAGCCACATAAAGTCAAACCATAACCTTGTGCCTGAGAAAGTGACACTTTGGTTAATTCATGCCGACAGGCGGTTAAGCCACGGCAATATTCTTTATAATGATATTTTTTTGCACCTGTAGGACCACAGATATATACTTTAGTTTCCGGTGGGCGAAAAGAGCTGAGGAATATAAATAGTAGGATTAAAATATATTTCATTGCATGAGATTTAGGTTAAGATTTTAGGGGACTATTAAATTGTATTCATTTCCATTTGTGTCTATTGCTTTTAGTTTTCCTTGTGCAATCCATTGTGTTTTGATTTCAATATTTTTAACAGTGTCAAGTAATATCCCGGCACCAAATTTTCCCTGCACATTAATATTTCCGAAAACAGAATCTCCTTTGCTGTCAATTCCTTTTACATCATAATTATACTCATAATGCCCCGAATTGCCCGTTCGGTACTCATATTGATACCCAGTATCTACATGATACGTTTTTGCTTCTTCGGGTGTAATCGTTTTGCGGTCATCGGCAGTAATAACTTCTTTGTAAAAAGTGTTTATTTTTGGCTGTGGTAATTCTTTTGTACAGCCTGTTATTACTAATAGAAAAACAAGGAGTAATTTTTTAATCATAATTTCATCTGTTCAGGTTATAAATATATAGTTCCATTTTATTGAATGTAAGCGTATTTATACCTGAATTTGACCTTCATAAATATCAACTGTGTCTAGTAGTTCCTTCTCAAATTGATAAATATCATCAATTGATGAAATTGCGGTTTTGGTCTCATTTTTATTATCATTAAAAAGGCTGATGTATTTTTTTCCTCCGTTTAAGTGTAATCTGCAGAGTGGTTTACGATTATTATCATCTAACAAAATTCCGAAGTAAGATTGTGTATCACGATGTACAATTCTTTTAATTGGAATTTTTCTTCTCAAAATCGCAACAATAATTCTGTAGCCTTCTAATTCTTCTTCGGTTGTTACCACTTTGTTTTCATCTTCAACAGACAGAATTTCCTCATCTTGCTGTTTAATAGTTTCTTTGGTAAGAGCTGCATTCAGCCGGTCATTGATTCTATCGTTAATATATTGACTAACTGATTTCTGTACCAAATCTTTAAATTCATCAACTACTTTTTCGGTAAGCCTGCCCGTGTAAACTTTATTTGCAAAAAGCTTTGTAAAATCGCTGGACGGGTTTTCAAGTTCATCGTTAATTTGCTTTTTTATTTCTTTAATATATTTTAATGAACTGGCATTGCTGACAATATTGTCAACATTAAAATTAGATTTATGAAACTTTGTAATTTCACTAATCGTATTTTCTTTGAGATTGGTAATGTCGAATTCAAGAAATGGTTTTTCATCCATTTTATTCTGAGCATCCAAATCAGTAAAGAATTGATAATTAATACCATTTGTCAAAAGGGCGAATCGTGTTTTGGTAACATGAAAGTATCTGAATAATTGAGAGTTATGAACCGTAAGTTTTTCTTTCCATCCTTTACACTCCACTATGATAATTGGTTCGCCATTCTGGAATATAGCATAATCTACTTTTTCTCCTTTTTTTAAGCCCAAATCGGCTGTAAATTCCGGAACAACTTCAAGAGGATTAAAAGCATCATATCCTAAGACATGAATAAATGGTAATACAAAAGCATGTTTGGTAGACTCTTCCGTTTCAATTTTGCTTTTAAGCTGATTAATCTTATCAGCTAATGATTTAAGTTGAATATTAATTTCCATTGGTTTTGTAGTTTTAAAATTATTTATTCAAATGTAAATCCAATCAAAACCAATACTTTACGGTAATCCGTAAATCGAAATTTATTTTAAAAGCAGAACGGCTTGTAAATAGAAAAAGAGGATTTTATAAATCCTCTTTGTGAATCAATATTTATTCTTTTACAATTCTATTAAATTATGGATTCTTTGATATAAAATCTTTTATAATTTTCTCCATGTTAGATGGCAAATCAGCATTTTTAATCTCAAAACGTTTTACTTTCATTTCTGTAAACCATTTTGTCCAATACGCTTTTATTACTTTTTCTTCGTAAGGATTATTTCGATTAGGATTAATTCCCAGAACAATTACTTCGAGATCAGATAATTCATTACCGGCTTTTATAAATCCGAAGTCCTGCTCCTGAAACTTTTTTTGCCAGTTTTGTGTATTCAAACCGTTTTTTCGAATTAATTCTGGTGTGATATAAGTAGTTCTGTTAGCTTCTTTTACAACGGTATTTTCATAAAACATATAGCCATCAGTCAGTATGACCAAAATATTTCTTCTTCCGTTTTCAATGCATTGATCTTTTACTTTAGTATCAAAAAAATTCCAAATATCAGAGCCGATAAAATTATCATCTTTTATAGCCGATTCATATATTTTAGAGGTTTGGGAAGCATAATTTGAGTTCAGCGAATTCAATAATTCTTTTGAGGCATTATTTTTATCAATTGAAATTTTCAACTTTTCAGAAATCGAATTAATTTCCGGATCTTGAGGTTCCGGATTAAAGAATAACTGCATTTTATCATCAATTTGCCTGATTCGTTTTGACTTTAAATGCTCAGTAAAGGCTTCAGAAACGGATTTTATATAACCCAAATCTCTTTGGTAATATTCCATTGTTGGATTTGGATTTTTTTTGAGACTAATCCTGTCCGATAAATCCAGTAGAATACTAATGTTATAATTTTCGGCAATGGGATTTTTTGTAACGACTTCTTTTTCTTCATTTTTAGGTTCTTCTTTGCATGAAAAAAATAAAATCAGTAATAATGACATTACCATTTTTAGTAAAGTGTTTTTCATAATATTAGTTTTTAAAATATACTAAATGTTGAAAATCAGGATCAACTAAATTTAATCTGCCAAGATGTTCTTCAGATAAATCTTCACATCCTTCAAGTAATTCTACTTTTTCTTTATGAGGTAAAGCAATTTCAGTGTTGATAGCCTGAAACCAGCCTTCTTTATATTGATGATGATAATGAAGATATTCTTTTACAGGAAAAACAAAGCCATCGATTTTCAGTTGAAGTTCTGATATTTTACCGTTTATAGTTACAATTTGCCCTTTAAAATCATTAGCCTTATTGATATAATCGGTTTTTAATTTTTCTAAATCAAGAAGATTTTCTTTTTTGCCTCTTATAAAAGCCCTGATTTTATCAATGTTTTCAAACTCTTTCATGACAAAATCAAAAACTAGTCCCCAGATGATATACACTACAAATCCGGCAAAAATGATCATCCAAAACTCCGCTTCACCTAAAGCTATATTTAAATTATAAGGAGCTGAATCTGTCGTTTTATTGAACTCATATATTTTTTTCTCAATTTGATAAGCCAGTAATGCATCAAACAAAAACGTGGTTACAAAAAGGGCAATCATCCTGAAAATATTTTTTAAACCTTTTCCTTTCTGCACCATGTGAATGACGTAACCTAACCCCATAAATACAAATGGAATGGTAACCACTAATACACCTTCTAACCAGCTTGCTTTAAAAGAATTGTTTAATGCATCAGCATCAAAAATCGCTGCTGTGAGGCTATCGTTTGCAAACTCTTTAAAAAAGGCAGAATAGGATGCAGAAATATAGAAAACCAGGACGTATAATGTTATGGGCAAAAGCAGAAATAAACCGATATAAAATTGGGCTTTTAATCCCTTTCCATCCTCAATTCCGTACTTGTCGGGATTTCGTTTTACTTCGATAATTTCATTTTTTATCTGATCAATATTATCATTTAGGTCTTGTTCCTTTTTTTCATAAATACCAATGGCAGCTTCCGATTTTTTTAGTTCTGTCCTGTTTTTTTCCTGCTCTTCGCGATAAGGTTGCTTCAGTCGGTCCTGTTCCTGTTTTTGTTTTCGGCATTGGTCTTCAAAGCTCATATACAGATTTTGCAGGCATGCTTTTAAGACAATTGGTTTTCCGGTAGCTTTTACAGATGCAGCAAAGCCACTTTGATAATAAGTGATTCTTATTTGTTCTCTGTCTTCTTCGTTTTCATCAAAATTTTTAAGAGGAGAATCTTCTTTTTTTAAACTAAATAATTGTGTAAGTGATTTCATAACTTAAGAATTTAATTGATTTATGATTTCTTCTTTTTGAATATTTTTCTGGACACAATCAATGAGATAATCTGATAGTTCATTAATGTTTTCATCCAGAAAATTAAATTTTCTGCAATACTTTTTAAGCATGTTTAGTTCATCTTCGGTAATCTTTCCATCGGCCCAAATGATTCGCGTAAAATCATATAAATATTCAATTCTCGTGTTAAGATCTTCAGGGATAATTAATTCAGTATTTATCGGATTGAGAAAAAGTTTATCAAGTTCCTCTCTTGGAATTCCTCTTTCGTCTGCAAAATGGTAGAGCATCTGAAGCTCTAAAACATCAAATTGATCATCGGATAATGCCATTTGATATAATCTCAGAAAATGGCTTTTTAGTTCTATTGTTATCATTGTTAAGATATTTATTTAGATAGATTTTCACATGCAATTCCGTCTCCGTCCGAATCCAGGTTTTTATAACAACTTTTGTTGCTGTCATAAGCAGATTGTGCCTGACTCTGAGATTTAAAATCACCACAGGTTTTTGTTGGGCAATTTGAACTCGATGATATATCAGCTGAATCTGATGATTCAGAGCAGGATATTATTAAACCCAATAATAATATTGCTAAAAAAAATGCAGTATATTTTATTCTATTGTTCATGATTATTAATGTTTTCATATAATGTAAATTAGAAATGTTATAAGTCCTGTGAATGCAAATAATATAATGCAGCCACTATTTTGATATCGTAATCCGTTAATTGGTGTTTTAACAGAATAACCACTTTTACTAAATGTTCCCATTTTGGTTCTTAAACTTGGAGAGATTCCGGATTTGCTTAAATTTAAGCCTAATCCTCCTCCAAGTTTTATCCTTTTTTGAAATCGAAAGCCCATGATTACACTATTTGCATTCAGGTAATTCTAGTAAATTATTTTTTTCAGTAGTATCTGCTTCTGTTTTTAAATATTTATTCCCAGTCGAAGTTTTTGCAATTATTACATTTACTTTTTGGCCATAAATATTATTTACATAAAATGTCCATTTATCATTTTCAATAGCTTCTATAGCTTCTGCTAAAGATAATCTCCAAATTGTTCCATTATTGTTTATTCCTCCAATACGCAAAATGCGCTCATGTATATTATATCTATCAGATTTATTAATACATTTAATTTCATGTGATGTTGCCATTTTTTTTGATTTTAGTTATTGTTTAATTTAATATAGTTTCAATTTCAACTTCATAATTTTCACAGTTTTGGATATCAAGCCCCATAACATCTACCGTTTTTTCAGCACCAGCCGCAAAATTTGCAGCATTACCAATTCCTGTTCCAACGATATTTCCTTCTTTATCGTAGAAGGTTGCTTTTAAATCAAGATAAGTGATCAATTCATTTGTATTATTTCTAAGACGGCAATGAATTGTATAAGAACTTAGAGTAGGTTCAAATTTTGCAGACTGCTTTATTATTTCAACATCAGGTTTTGAACTTTCACTATCAGTTACTCCGGTAGAATTCCTTTTATAATTACTTTTCTTATCATCTCCACTTTCAAAGGCAATGAAGACAAAACCTGCAAGAACTAATGCAGAAAATAAATGTTGTACTTTTCTTTTCATAAGTGTTTTAAATTTATAGTTATTGATTTTTGGTAAATTAAAAAAGGTAAAAGAGTTCCTAGGAGATACATTACTAAATCCGATAAATCAAAAGTGCCTGGAACTAATTTTATTATTTGCCCTAATTCGGACGTAATTGAGATTATTGGAATACTAAAAATCCAAAATAGATTTTCATGTTTGATTTCATTTCTCCACAGGAATAAAACAAGGCTGACATAAGAAAATAACCATAAGCCATCTGGTAGTGAATATAAAATGATGTTTGGAAGACTGTCTGCGTAATAAATCGTAAAACGTCTAAGTTTGATTATTGTATTTAAGAGGTTCAATTTTTCGAACCAAATAAACATTTTTAGATTTGAGCTTCGAAATAGAATATATATCAGACTTCCACAGCATAATGTACAGATATGTCCGATATATAATTGGTTAACTTTCATTTGTTTGAATTTTAATAATCCAAACTTAACCCTATTTAAAATCAGTATTTTACGGAAAACCGTAAGCAGCATCATATTATAATTTAGGCAATAAAAAAGCCCTTTAAAAAGGGCTTAGCAATGAAATTAAATAAGTAAATGCGTTTTATATAATACCCAAATCCTTGGCAATAGAAACAAGATGAGCTGGATTGTTTGCTTTAAAATAATCTTTAAGTTTAGCAATACGTTTCTCAATTGTGCTTTTGCTGTTTGGAGTAATTCCTTTTTCTTTAAAAGTAGCTTCCATGCTTTCCTGCGGAACACCAAAAGAAAGATGTCGTATCAGTTCGATATCGTATTTATCAATTTCGATAACAGCTTTGTCATGTAATAAATGCTGTAACTCCTGAGAAATATTTTTTTCCTCGTTTCTGTAGGCTTTTTCAATTGCCTTTCTGAGGTCATAAATACTCGTACGGCCTTTCATTACATAACCATTAATACTGAACTCGTCAAACAGAGATTTTATACGAAATGCTCTGTCCTCAATTGAAAAAACAATAATCTTAATTTCCGGATACAATTTTTTTACGGCAGCGATAAGTTCTTCCCCCGAATTGAGTTTGTTTTCTCTATGATCGGCTTTGAACGATAAATCAGAAATCAATAATTCATAAGGCTGATTTTCTAAATGTGCTTTTTTTAATTTTAATAAAGCATCATCACAATATTTTGAATACTCTATTTCAGGAACTTCAAGATCATTTAAAACCTGAACAGCGGCAATATCATTAAAATCAATGTCATCTACAATTAAAACTTTTTTAAACATAAAGTATAGTTATTATTTAGGAAATAAGATTTTAGCTTTGAAACCTTTACCGGTTCCAATGTCAAAAGTAATAGTTCCTTTTATTGTTTTAATACGGTTTTCCGCATTGTAAAGACCATTTTTTAGTACTAATTTATCTTCAATTCCAATTCCGTTATCAGAGTACTTGATTTGGATATTATTTTCGATTACATCAAAATCAATCACAACAAAACTAGCCTGGCTATACTTCTTCATATTGACCATGAGTTCATGCAATACCCTTTGCAGTGCAATCTTTTTTTCGGGCTGTATGTTTGTCCAGTCAATCGTATTTCCTTTTTTTATAATGATTTCGGTTGTATCACTTTTATAGCTTGTCAATAACTCTTTCAGATTATTTTCATAATTCTCTCCGGTATCAATGATGCTGTTTTCTTTAGAAATATTTCGCGCATTTGCATAAATTTTCTCAAGATTATCCAATAAAACTATTTTTTTGTCCGGGACTTTCAGATCCTGAGTTTCGGCAAAAGTCATGGTATGAAATACGTCATTTGCCAATTCGTCATGCAGTTTTTTTGAAATACGGATTTCAGATTCATACACGGCTTTTGTTTTTTCGCGTTTTCCTTTATTGGTAAGGTAAAAATATAGAAAGAACAAGAATCCGACACCTACAATAATTACCACTAAGTAAATTAAGTTTTGACTTTTTTGTCGCTCTAATAGTAAGTCATTTTCTGCTTTCTGCGCTTTTAATATCAAATTTTCTTCACGGTCTTTTTTTGAATCATATTTTATTTTGGCAAACTGATTTTTTGCTTTTTGCCGGGTTCTGATTATGCTGTCATTAATCTTTAAATAAAGAGAAGTTGTTTCTTTTAATTCTTTTCCTTCTGAGGTTTGAATCAATAGTTTTAAAGATGCCAGCCGGTCATCGACATTATTTACTTCAGAAGCTTTTGAGTAAGCATCACTGGCGTATTGTTTTGCAAGTTTTTTATTTGTTTCAGTATAAACTTCTGAAAAATGCATTAAGCTTGAAGTAATTCCAAAATTATCTTTTATCTCTCGTCGTATTTTTAAAGATTGGTTTAAGTAATCTAATGCCTTAGGATTTTTCAGTTTATAGTAGCAAAATCCTATATTGTCTAAGACACGTGCGTTATTTTCAGGATTATCTGCAAGTTTTTTTGTTTCCAAGGAAAGAAGAATTTTTAAAGCCCGCTCATAGGAGCGCCTCTCAATATGTACAACTGCAATATTATTTTTTATGATAGTTTTTTGCAGGTCATCTTCAGAAAATCGGTAGGCAAGATTGTAATAATGAATAGCATTATTGAAGTCAAATGTGTTTTTATAATTAATACCTAAAATATTGTAGACAGCCACTCTGTAATAAGAATTAGTGTTTGTCTGAAAGAAAGGAATTGCTTCTGTAGCACTAGTTTCACTTCCGGAATAATCACCCTGAATTTGTTGTGTCACAGACATTTTAAGCAAAGAATAGATAATCTTTTCATTTTCATTTGGTTTACATTCCAATCTGGATTTATTATAAAAATAAAAAGCACTGTCATAAACCTGTTTTTCAAAGTATTTATCGGCCATGGCTAAATAATTACTGTAGTCTGATTTTTTTGTTTTTTCCTCAGAATGATAAGGTTCTTTTTTAGTGCAGGATGAGATGCTTATCAGGCAAATAAGCAAAAAAATAAAAATCGGGAAATGGACTTTTAAGAGTTTCATTTCCCGAAATTATGAAATTAATTAATTGGACTGTTACCAATCATAAATTAATTATGGTTTTGGAGGAGGAATAGGGGTTTGCCCACTTTGCCCACCACCGGTATCACCTGGATAATCTGCATATGATGGAATTTTAGATTTGTTATCTGTTGTATCTTCTTCATCATTTGTACAAGATACGAACGCCATACAGGCTACTACTAAACACGATAATATAAAAACTTTTTTCATTTTACTTCTTTGTTAAAAATTTGGAATAGATCAGCCTGTTCGATATTTGAAATCGAAATTTTTCTTGCTGATTTTCAGACCGCACCTTGCGGCTGTTGTTGATTTTTGTTGGGAAGTCAAGTGCGTAGAACAGTAAGATTTAATCTATACTTCCCGGGATAAACACCGTCTTACGGTTTTCCACACTTGTATTTGAACTAGTTTTGTACATTTGTTCTTATCGCGAAATCGAACAGTAACTAATTTTGATATGGCAAAGATGCGACGAGTATTAGTCAGTGTTTATACGGAATTCCAGGAATTCCCATTAAATATTTAGAAATCCGAACAAGTACTGAAAACACCTTGAAAATCCTGCAAAATCCGAAAAGCTTATGCTAAACAATACTAGAGAAGATTACAAAGAAGCTATAAGAATTAAATTTGAGAAAGAAAAAAACGGTTCTAATTCCAATTTTTTTAACCCACCCTCGCAAGCAAATTTGAGAGATTTATGCTGGAAAATTTTCACATCGGATCCTAGTAGTGATGATTTAAAAGTATATTATGATTTTTTTAAATCTAAATTTGATTCAAATAATGAAGATACTTCTACTGTTCATACAGATAAGTTTAAAAAAGTTGGGGATTTTTTGAAACGAAAAAAAGAGCCATTAAAATTTGATACTGTAAACCTTGCTGCTATTTTGGTAGATTTCAAATTAAGACCTTATAAGCAATTTTTTGAAAAAGGAGGTATTGTAGAGGAACAACAATTTGATAATTCACCTGATAGAGAAATTACTGAGAAAGACAAAAAAAATCAGCAATCCAATGGATATTCACCCAATTATGATGAACAAAAGTCAAAATCAAAAAAGGCACAATTCAAAAATAAGTTTTATGGAAGGCTATTTAAAAGGTCAAAACGAACAATAGTTGCTACAATATTTCTTTTTGGTTTAATTGGATCAGTAATATGTTTTACTGTATTTAAAAAACACTGCATGCAATGGTCTGATGATCATTATGAAATTGTTGATTGTGGTAAACCAATTAAAGGAAATTTGAATGAAGTTATCCAAATAGATGACAATCTTTTAAGTTTAAGAAAAATACCAGTTTGCGATACTTCAAGATGCTTTAAACCAGATGGTGAGGCAATTGTTTGGTACACTAAGAGCAATAAAAAAGTTGATTTCTTTAATTCATATGGAAATGGGAAGCATCCTGAAAACAAAAGTGCAATGAGACCGATTTCAAATCACATTTTTAAGACATACAAGAAAAAGGATTGCGCTTCAAAATAAAAGGCATAAAAAAAGGGAAAATAAGTTTTATTATTTTCCCTTGATCGTATTTTAAATTAATCTTATTTTTTTAGTGGCGGTAGATTAATAGGGTCATCACCTGGTCCTTCTACAATCGACGCCTGTTTTTTTGGTGGAGGTACTATAATTGGAGCATCTCCGGGGCCTTTTGACACAACAGATTGTTTTTTGGGAGGTGGCGGTGGAATAATAGGATCATCGCCAGGTCCGTCAACGATTGCTTGTGTTTTGCTTGTTTCCTCAATTGTCTGATTCTCGTCAGTAGTACAGGAAAAGGATGTAATGCTAAGTATTGCAAAACTTCCAAAAAGTAATATTTTTTTCATTAGTTATTATTTACAACAATTTATAGTTTTAGTTAATTTTCTAATGGAGGTGGAGGAACCTTAATAGGAAGATCACCAGGCCCATCTGCAAAAACTGTTAGTTTCTTTGGTGGTGGAGGTGGTACAGTAATTGGATCATCATCTGGTCCCTGAGCAGAAACTGCTTTTCTCGGCGGCGGTAATACTATGACAGGCTGATCCCCAGGTCCAGTTAAATTAGTTTGTATTTTACCTGCGTTCTCATTTTCCTGATTCTCGTCAGTAGTACAGGAAAAGGATGTAATGCTAAGCATTGCAATACTCCCAAAAAGTAATATTTTTTTCATTATACTTAAAAATGGTTTATAATTTAAATTAGTTTTTGGTTGGCGGTGGCGGCGGTACTGTAATTGGATCATCTCCGGGACCTTCAACAACTTTTGCCTGTTTTTTTGTTGGAGGCGGAGGAACTATTATAGGTTGATCTCCAGGTCCGGTTAGACTAGTGCCCATATTTGCAGTTTCCTGATTATCATCAGTTGTACAAGAAAAAAATGTTATGCTAAATATTGCAACACATCCAAAAAGTAATAATTTTTTCATTAGTTATATTTTAGAAAGGGTTAATAATTTTATTTAGGTTTTGGAGGTGGCGGAACCGGGATAGTAGCATCTCCGGGGCCCTTCGACACAACGGAGTGTTTTTTGATTGGAGGTGGAGGTACTATAATTGGAGAATCTCCGGGGCCGTTTGCTTGTATTCCTGTTCTGTTTGCGGCTGATTTTCCGGTTTCGGCATCATCAGTGGTACAGGAAAGAAAAGCAGTAGAAATTATTCCTAATAAGAGTAATTTTTTCATTCAGATACGAATTAGAGTTAGGTAAAATATTTGTTTTTGAGTCGTGATTATTAATGAAGGCTGTAAATAATATATAATAAAAGAGTTACAACTTCTTTAACAAATTAATGAATTTTACTCTAAAATAACTAATAATCAAATTATTTTTAGCAATATTAATATTACTAATATGCTTTTGTAATAATAATGGAATTGACATGAAATTATTGGTCATTAATCATATTTATAATCAAAAAAGCGGATATACTTTGATAAAAGTATATCCGCTTTTTTTTAAGATTTATAAAAAACAATTCGTGAAAATTCGTGGCAAACGCATTTTAAATATTACCCCACAATTTCCCCGCCATTAATATGAATAAATTGTCCGGTGATATAACTACTGTCTTCGCAGGCAAGAAAAACATAGGCGGGTGCTACTTCTGAGGGCTGTCCGGCTCTTCCCATCGGATTGTCTTTTCCAAAATCTGAAAGTTTGTCAAAACTAGCCACAATCAAAGGTGTCCATATCGGGCCTGGTGCTACGCCGTTTACCCTGATTTTTTTTGGTGCCAGCATTGCTGATAAAGATCGGGTGTAACTGACAATGGCGCCTTTTGTACTGGCATAATCTACCAGATGTTCGCTTCCTCGATAGGCTGTAACGGAACTTGTATTGATAATGGTATCTCCTTCGGTCATAAAAGGCAGGGCTGCTTTTGTGATATAGAAATAAGGATAAATGTTGGTTTCGAAAGTTTTCTGTAGCTGTGCTGCCGTTATCTTTTCCAGTTCTTTTTGCGGAAATTGTATGGCAGCATTATTTACCACAATATTGATTTTTTTAAATGTTGAGTGGCATTTTTTTATTGCAGATTTACAGAATTTCTCATCTTTTAAATCCCCGCTTATAATCAGGCACTGCTGTCCTTCTTTTTCAATCAGTCTTCTGGTTTCAAGGGCATCTTTATCTTCTTTTAAATATACAATTGCAACATTGGCACCTTCTCTGGCAAAATGAACGGCAACACTGCGGCCAATACCGCTGTCTCCACCAGTTATAAAGGCTACTTTACCTAAAAGTTTTCCGCTTCCTCCATAATTTTCACGAATAATTTCAGGCTGTGGATTCATTTGAAATTCGTTACCGGGCAGTTGCTGTTTTTGTTCGGGAAATTTCTTTGGCTTTTCCATTTTACTTCAGTTAATTCATTAATACATTTAAAATTACCTGAATTCTGTTTAAGATATTGACTGGATAAAACGAAAGATTAACGTTATAGAAACTTTTATTAATAGAGATTCTGTAAGATTATATTGAGATAATATAATGGAAAAAAAATTGTTTCTTTTTATTTTTATTCTAAATTTCCGATGGTGTGACCCGGAATTCTCAAAATGAATTTCAATAATTAATTTTTAAAAAAATGATACATCAAATCGATACAACAGATAATATTGTTGCTTTCAGAGCATTAGCAGAAGTGACAAAAGAAGACTTTCAGAGTGTAGTGGTTCCGGCGGTAGAAAAACTGGTAAAACAAATGAATGAAATCAATTTTTTATTGGTTTTGGACACTGATATAGAGAATTTTACAGCCGGCGCATGGCTGCAGGATGCGATGCTGGGGCTTAAGCATCTGGGAAAGTGGAACAGAGCTGCCATAGTTTCTGATTCTGAAGAAATCATATCCTTTACAAATGGGTTTAGCTATGTTGTGCCAGGTGAATTTAAAGGTTTTAAAAAAGAGGCTTTCAACAAAGCACTTAACTGGGTTGAAGGTAATATCAATTAGAAATAGCTTTGCGCTAAAATACCATTCCCATTCCTAAATAAAAAAAGCACTTCAGATGAAGTGCTTTTTTTTATTTGGTGCATTACTTAATTAACCTTCGTAAAAGTTTCCTGTAATGTCTGTACTTTTATTGACATTCTCTGATTTTTTGGCTTTAAATTTTTTGTAGCATGCAGACGTAAGTAATGGTAACGCCAGTCCTGCAAGAAGGTTTCCTGCTTTACGATGGCCTGTTTTTTTTAATACAGCACCAATGATTAATGTACTCACTCCGGCGCAGGCTAAATGTTTTGCAGATATTTTAGGATTATTGTTTTCTAATAAACCGGCCGCTGCGTTTCCAATTAATAATGGATTAATGAAATTTGACATATCTTTTATTTTTTTAAATTAAACGTATTAAAATCTGGTTCTGTTCAGATTATTTTTAAATGAAATCTAAAAAGACTTCTATAGGTCTCTAATTATCCTCTGGTTTACCTGAGTCAGTTTTTTGTTCTTTATCCTTATCCTTTTTGGAAATACGATTTGGACTGTCATCTATAAACTCTTCTGCAGTCTGAGAATTATTATTAAGTTTTGAATTATGAAGGTTTTCTATGGTGTCTTTTTCCGGACAATTGTCATTGTCTGGATCATAATTTTTTTCTGCCATTCTTTTGATTTTAAAAATTATAATTTGTGGACTCTTTAATATTAGCAGAGCCTTTTTTGTGAATCATCAGCAGTACTTTCTGTACCGGAAGCGTCTTTAACAATTACTGTCTTGCCATAATCTGCAATTGATTTTTGTTTTTCATGGCAATGATTTTATTGTTTTCTCATTTTTACAAAATTAAATCATTTCGTTTAATTTTTGCTTATAGAATTTAAATATCTAATTATATAATTTTAAGGATATAGTAAACCTATTGAAATAATTCGTAAATTTAGAAGTAATAGTCCTACAATAAAATTATATAATTTTTCAAAAAAAATAGTATAAAAAATTTCTCTTAAAAATTAGAATATTTGATTTGGATATTGCTGTGTTCAGTAATATTAGTACTACTCGTTGCTTTATTTTATAACTAAAAATAGCCTGGTATGAATAAAAATGGACCTATTGTGCTTATAGAAAATAATCAGGGGGATCGGAAATTATTTATGGAAATTTTCTCTGAATTGGGGATTTTAAACAAAGTTCTTTATTTTAATACAGCAAATGATGCATATAGCTATATAACTTTAGAAAAAACGAAAGTCTTTTTAATACTTTCAGACATTGCGTTGCTCAATATGAATGATGAACAAATTGTACAGGTTACATACAAAAAACTGAGTATGGAACTCCATTGTCCCTGCTTATTTTTTACGACTACTTTTAATCAGTGTTTTGTGATCGACCTTTATTCGGTACCTACCCACAGTTATGTCATTAAACCTTATGATTATGATAAATTTAAAGAAATTATAAATACGGTAATTGAGTATTGGTCGGATATTAAGTCTATTGAAGATTATAGAAGTGATCCGTTAAAGAGAAACAATATTCAGAATAATTTAAACTAAAAAAACGGCACCCGGAAGGATGCCGTTTTGTAATTAAATGTTAGTCAATTTCAATTGAATCTTTATGCTTGGTTACAATTGTTAACTCTCTATCTCTTCTTAAATTTTCGTCATCACAATGATCTGAACATTTAATACTCAGAATCGCAACAATAATAACAAAAAGAACAATTTTAGAGTTAAGATGCTTCTTATTAGTTGATTAATGGGTTAATTATAAAAAATAAAACAGTTTAAAAACTGGATTTACATAATTTTAAAATATTTTTACATAATTTCCATCTAATCATTATGATTTTCAATTTGTTTTTCCTCAGATTCAATTTTCTTTATTTCAACTTTCTCTTTTTTTATGGCCTGTCTCAATAACCCGAAAAGGCTCATGTAGATATTGGCAACAAACACAAGAGAAAATAAAGCGATTAAATAACCCCTCCAATCATCTAACAATAGTTTGTAATCACAAAGAATTATAAAAATGATCGTAATGTAATGACTAAAGCAATATTCGCATGTAAACAGGTAGAAAAATTTTCGGGTCACGATAAATCTGCCGTTTTGCGAACGCCTGACACACCATTCGTGAGGCTCCCTGAAAATCTCTTCATGAGTTACAGTCCAGCTAATGCAGGAAATTGGAATTGCTAATACAAAAAGCCATACAATTTGAGTTGCGATAGTCATAAAATCATTGTTTTAAACCGGAATATATTTAGTTATTCTCTTGGATGATTTTCCGGGAAATGTTCTGCATCAAAATCGTCCAGTTCCTCGTCTTCATCCAAGTCTTCATCAGGATTATCATTATCTAAATCAGGATCATAATCTTCATTTAAATCATCTTCTTCGCCGTCGTTTGTAATCGCATCATCCTCATTGATAACTCTTTCCTCATTCGGAATATTCTCAGCTTTCACGTCAGTGTTGCTCTCAAAATCAACCGGATGTTTTGGGTCATCAATAAATTCTTCCTGATGTTGATACGGATCCTCATCACGCGCATAATTATCATTGTCGACAAGGGTGTTTTGTTCGTAATGATCAGGATCGCTTTCGCCAAATTCCCGTTCGTCATGTTTTTTCAAATCTTGTTTGTATTGGTCTTCATTAGAAAGAGTTCCGTCAACAAGTGTATTTTGTTCGATATAATCAGGATCGTGCTGACCATAATCAGGGTTTTGATACTTTTCCATACTATTTTATTTTTTATGATTGTTATCCAAATCGCCGTCTTTTTCTAAATAATCAATGTTGTTTTGATTAAAATTATCATCAAGATCGTTTGGCTGCTCATTAATAATATTCCCATCCTTGTCTAATACGGTTTCTTCGTTTGGGATATTTTCATTTCTGTTATAATCGTTTGTTTCATGGTTGACATCGTTCAGGTCATCTTCTTTATACTGCATGTCATCCTTATTTTCCGTATCATATTGATCGTTGTCAAACAAATTTTCTACAGAAGCATCTCTTTTTTTGTCCGTAAGGTCAGCTTCATCATGATGAAAATTACGTTCGACCTGACCATAATTTTTATTATCGTTTTTCATAACTATTCGTTTTAAAATTCACTTTTAGTTTATACCAGGCGATATTTATATTTTAATGTCTCTTACAAATTTACCTCCGGACGTATCATTTTGCTTTACACAAAATTGCGTTGAGATTCTATAATTATCAGTTTTAAATGGATGTGTCCAAATTTTAAGAACAGAAAACTTATTATTTCGGTTTTTATAAGAAAATGATTGAAAATGTTAATTTTTTGTATTGAAAATCAAAGCTTTAAATATTGTAAGCTTTGATAAGAATCATGTAAGCCGTTCTGTTTCCTGTCTTCCTACTTTTGATTACTACAAACAATGAATTTTACCAAACTTTTTATAAAACCAGTCTGTAAGGTGAATTCATATGATTTCTTTCAAAAAAAAAATAAATTAAATTCCTATTAATATGAAAAAGCAGAAACCATCAAATTACGATGATACAAATAATAAGCAAAAGGATCTCGATTTGAACAGATCAAATGCAGACGGTCAATTTCTTACTACAGATCAGGGAGTTAAAATAAATGATAACAATAACTCCCTAAAAGCAGGAGAAAGAGGACCATCATTACTGGAAGATTTCATCTTAAGAGAGAAAATCACCAATTTTGACCATGAAAGAATTCCGGAACGAATTGTACATGCAAGAGGTTCTGCAGCCCACGGTTATTTTGAACTATATAAACCGTTGGGTAAATATACAAAAGCGGGTTTTCTAAATAATACCGATATTAAAACTCCTGTCTTTGTACGTTTTTCTACAGTTGCAGGATCAAGAGGATCTACAGACCTGGCGCGTGATGTTCGTGGATTTTCTGTAAAATTTTATACAGAAGAAGGGAATTATGACCTGGTTGGAAATAATATGCCTGTATTTTTTATTCAGGATGCCATGAAATTTCCGGATCTGGTTCATGCCGTAAAACCGGAACCTCATAACGAAATTCCACAAGCAGCATCTGCCCATGATACTTTTTGGGATTTTATTTCACTGATGCCCGAATCGATGCACATGATTATGTGGGTCATGAGTGACAGGGCAATACCAAGAAGCTTAAGGATGATGGAAGGTTTTGGTGTACATACTTTTAGATTCATCAATAACAAAAACGAATCCCACTTTGTAAAATTTCACTGGAAACCGGTATTAGGAACGCACAGTGTTTTATGGGACGAAGCACAAAAAATTTCAGGTAAAAACTCCGATTTTCATAAACAGGATTTATGGGAAGCTATTGAATCTGGAAATTTCCCTGAATGGGAATTGGGAGTACAGATTGTACCGGAAAGTGACGAACATAAATTCGATTTTGATTTACTGGATCCAACCAAACTAATTCCTGAAGAAATTGTACCCGTTACCATTATCGGAAAAATGACGCTGAATAAAAATCCAGATAACTTTTTTGCAGAAACAGAACAGGTAGCATTTCATCCTGGACATGTTGTTCCGGGAATTGATTTTACCAATGACCCGTTACTGCAAGGGCGTTTATTCTCTTACACAGATACACAATTGTCAAGATTAGGAAGTCCAAATTTTCATGAAATTCCGATTAACAGAACCATTGCTCCAATGCACAATAACCAGCGCGACGGACACATGCGTCAGGAAATTGCAGTTGGTCGTGTAAGTTACCATCCAAATTCATTAGGTGGCGGCTGTCCGTTTCAGGCAAAAATTGACGAAGGAGGTTTTGCCAGTTTTAACGAACGCGTAGATGCGCACAAAGTTCGTGACAGAAGTGCCAGTTTCTCAGACCATTTTAGCCAGGCGACACTTTTTTATCAAAGTCAGACCGAAACAGAACAAGCACATATTATTAATGCTTTGTGTTTTGAATTAGGAAAAGTTGAAACAGTAGCAATACGCGAAAGAATGCTGGGACTATTATCTAAGGTAGATAAAATACTGGTTAGTAAAGTAGCGAAAGGTTTGGGACTAAAAGTGCCAAAAGATTTAGAAACACCAATAAATCACGGAGTAGGAGCAGATGCCGATCCGACAAAGTACGAACCAAAAGAAGTTAAATCTGAAATTGATACTTCTGATGCCTTAAGCATACTTAAAAATGACAAAGGTTCCGGTATAATTGCAACCAGACAAATTGCCTTTTTGTGCAATGATGGGGTAAATGCTGCGTCTGTAAATAATATGAAAACCACGTTGGAAAACGGCGGGGCAGTAGTCAAAATTATTGCGCCTCACCTGGGGACTATAGTTTCTGAAGAAGGTACAGAAATTCCTGTTGACCAAAGTTACTTAACGGCAGCCTCTGTACTTTTTGATGCCGTATTTGTTCCGGCCGGAAAAGGAATTCTGGATATAAAAAATAAAAATGAAGTAAAAGAATTTGTTACTGACGCTTATAAGCATTGCAAATTTATTGCTGTTGAAGGCGAAGGAATTGAAACCCTTTGTTTTGCTCACAACGATAAAATAAGCAGGGATGTGGGTATACTGATCAGCGATCAGGCTGGCGATGAAAATTTAGCCGCTTCTTTTGCAGATGCAATAGGAAAACACCGCTTCTGGGAAAGAGAAGCAAACTTATAATATTTTGAATATTTGGAAATGGCAAAACGGATTAATCTGTTTTGCCATTTTTAATTGGTATAAAAAAGTATGTCAAAACTTTAAAACATAAACCATGGCAAGTAAAATTGTTACAGCATGTTGCGAAGCATTAATAAAGAAAAACTGGACGATATGTTTTGTCGAAAGTGCCTCGGCAGGAAAGTTAAGTTATGAATTTTCTACCGTTATGGATTCAGGAAAAATACTGATTGGCGGACTGGTTTGTTATCATGAATCTATGAAAGAAGACCTGCTTCTCATCCCGAAAGGAACAATAAAACAATATACCGCAGAATCGGCGGTTGTGACCAAATTAATGGCCAGAAATTTCCATCGTTTCGTAACATCGGATATTTGTGTGGCACTTACAGGATTAACAACTCCGGGCGGGAGCGAAAGCGCAACAAAACCCGTTGGTACCATATTTCTTCATTTTATTTTTCCGCATAAGGAAATCGCTAAAAAGTACAGGTTCATAGGAACTGCTGAAGAAATTGTTCAGAAATCTGTTGACGCTGTTGCTGCACTAGTGGCTAATGAAGCAAAGAATAACTAAAAAATTCTTCTCAGTTATGAAGATAAATTACATATAAATCTTCTGATTAAAATCACTATTTCTAGTGACATTTAAGATTCTGTGATACTATAGTTTTGCAACTTAAATCAAGTGTAAAATATAGTATTGAGAATGAAAAAAAATTCTACTACATCCAAAACAAATAATAAAAGACAGCTTATTCTAATACTGCTTTTATTATCAGGAATAATATTTTCTTATGGACAAAACGGCTGTCCGCAAATACCAAAATCTATAATTGACGGCTCCAACGGATTTACCGTTACCGGCAAATCCTTTTCGGATGATTTGGGTTTAAAAGCCAGATCTGCCGGAGACATAAACGGCGACGGAATTCCTGATTTAATGATATCAGCACCCGGTGCCGATTTTGGCGGACTGTCCAATGTTGGTGAAATTTACGTGATTTTTGGAGGATCCGGTTTTTCACTTGAGACTTTTGATGTTACCACTTTAGACGGAACCAATGGTTTTATCATAAGAGGAGAAATTGCAGAAGAACAATTAGGCCTGTCTTTAGATATTGCAGGAGATTTTAATCATGATGGGATAAACGATATTATTGCATCCTCAAATTTTGAACCTTCCGGACAAGGAAGAGCTTTTGTCTTTTATGGAAAAAGCACCCCTTTTCAGGCTTTATACAATCGTACCGATATAGATAATTCAAAAGGTATCTTTATCACCATACATGAATCCACTACTGTAAAAAATGTTAGTTATGCCGGAGATATCAACCATGACGGTATAAGCGATGTTATAGTTTCAGATAATTCCAATTCAGGCGGTAAACATTATATCATTTTTGGTAGTGCCGCACCATCCGATATCACTACTTCTGCACTTACGGGCAGTAACGGTTTTGCTATAGTAGGATATGCTGCAAGTTTTGTCAGTATGAACGCTGTTTGCAAAAATGCAGGAGATTTTAATAATGACGGAATAGATGACCTGGTTTTAGGTTATCCGTCAATGTCAGACGGAACGGATAGCAGCGCAGGAAGAACAATTGTGTTATTTGGTAAAAACCTGGTATTTCCGGCCATAATTCAGTTAGATAACCTGACAGCCGGCGAAGGATATATAATTCTGGGTACAGGAGTTTCTGCTAATATGGGAACCTCGGTAGCCGCTGCGGGAGATTTTAATCAGGACGGAATTGCTGATATTATAATTGGCGCACCGGGCAAAAACGTTAATGGAATTTTAAAAGCAGGTGAAGCCTATGTTGTTTTTGGCAATAGCGGTCTTTCGGGTACATCATCAGTTTCGAATATTACATCGGCTACAGGAGTTATTTTTCAGGGATCACTGAATTCCGGCAAATTCGGAACCTTTGTTACCGGTATAAAAGATATAAATAAGGATTCCAAAGCTGATGTTGCCATTGCTGCCGAAATAGGAATCAGTTATAATGGAGCTGTTTACATGGTATATGGAGGAAATACAGCAACGGGAATTGTAAACGAAAAAAACATTGTCCATACATTAGGGTATCAGGTTTTTGATACGGATAAAAATTTTTCGAGCGGAATATTCGGTTCTGATGTAGGGGGTCTTGGTGATTTTAATCAGGACGGAACCAATGATTTTGTAATTGGTAATATCCGAAAATTTGGATATAGCAATAAGGGTACTGCTTATATTTTTTATGGAGAAAAAGCAGATCATACAGATAATGTAATTCCAACAATTACCTGTCCGGGAAATCAGGAGCTTTTTGCTAATGCTACATTGCCTGATTATATTTCTATGCTGGAGGTTTTAAACGATAATTGCACCTTTACCAGTAATTATGATTTAATCACTACTCAAAACCCGCCTCACGGAACTTTATTTACAGCAGATACCAATGTTATTATCACGGTAACCGATTTATCAGGAAATACAAATTCCTGTAGTTTTTTGGTAAAACTAAAGAGTCCGACACCACCGCAGAACTGCAAAAGTTTTGATTCTTCAGTAGATAAGATAGACGGATCAAATGGATTTGTAATGTATGGAGAACCAGGAGTAACTAAGGCCGGATATAGTGTGAGCAAAGCCGGAGACATTAATGGAGACGGAACAGACGATTTTATTGTCAGTGCTCTTGGGGCTTATTATTCTTCTTCAGGAGCTTTTGGAAATAAAAGTGAGACAAAGAAAGGAGCAGCTTATGTTATTTTTGGTACTACGGCAGGATTTCCTCCGACAATTGATTTTAGATTTTTAAATGGCAGTAACGGATTTATTATTCGAAATGATATTAATCCGGGCGAATTTGACGAAATCGGATATTCAGTATCAGAAGCGGGTGACCTTAATGGTGATGGACTGGCAGACATAATGATGAGTGCACCATCTACAAACGGACCTTCATTTAGCTTTTACATTGGTGCTGTCTATGTGATCTTCGGAAAAACGGGCGGTTATTCGTCTGAGTTCTTTTTATCGTCATTAAACGGAAATAATGGTTTTACATTTAAGGGAGCTGTCAATTTTGAGCGTAACGGATTCAGCATGGACAGTGCGGGAGATTTTAACAGCGATGGTTACAGCGACATTCTTATTGGCGGACTTGGAAGTAGTGTTCCGAAAGCCTATGTTATTTATGGTAAAAATGGTGGCTTTCCGGCTCTGCTTTTAAGCTCAGACATAAACGGAACAAATGGTGCCGTAATTACCAGTAGCTCTGCAACTGATAAAGTGGGCAGATCTGTAGCCTCTTTAGGAGATGTTAATGGAGATGGTATTCCGGATATTGCATTAGGAAGTTTTGATGGTGCCAAAAAGTTTATTGTTTACGGTCGTTCCGGTTTTCCGGCTTCATTTGATGTGATGACCTTAAACGGCAGTAATGGTTTTACTGTAGAACATTCGACACAAACATTACAATACGGACGTGTCAATAAAGCAGGAGATTTAAATCACGATGGATTTAATGATATTGCCTTTAGCAGAAATTATATTCTTTTTGGATCTTCTTCCATGCCCGCTTCAGTAGATCTGAAAGACCTCAACGGTACTAACGGATTTACGATAACAGATACACATATAAGTGATAAATTTGGAGGTATTGGTGATTTTAATAATGACGGCATCGACGATTATGTTTTTCTATATGGTAATTCTTATGCGTATGTTTTATTTGGAAAAAATACTTGGAATTCAACTGTAGAGCTGACCAAATTTTCTCCTGCAGACGGAATTAGAGTTTATATTGGCTATTTGAGTGATTCAAATATAGATTTTGCAGGCGACATCAATCATGACGGTTTTGATGACCTGATTGTGGGAACTCCTTTAAGCGTTTATTCCAGTGAACTAAAAATAAACATTAATCCGGGAAAAGCCTATCTAATCTATGGCAGGGCTTCAATATTAGACACAGAAAAGCCTGTTATCACCAGTTGTCCGTCAGATACAGCAATGAATGTCGGAGATGTAATTCCGAATTATAAGTTTTCATTAATTTCAAAAGATAACTGTGACGAAAAACCTGTTATCACACAAACTCCTGCCGAAGGAACAGTGTTTACCGGAGATCCTGTAACAGTAGTGCTAACGGTAACAGATGCAAGTTCTAACTATGAGACGTGTACTTTTAACATTACACTTGCCGTAGATAACGTAAATCCGGTTTTATTTTGCCCAGGAAACAAACAGTTGGCCTGTGGTTCAGTAATTCCTGATTACATTAGCGAATTAATAGTATATGATGACATCGATACAGATGTTGAGGTAATACAAACCCCGGCAGTGGGTACGGCTTTCTTTGACGGAATGGATATTTCGTTTACGGCAAAAGACGACGCAGGAAACGAAAGCAAATGCAGTTTCCATATTACTGCCTCAGGGCCTGATACGGCTCCGCCGACATTTAACTGCCCGACAAACCTAACCCTTAATTGTGGTGACGTACTGCCTGATTATGCTTCAGATCCTATTATGAATGTAGCTGATAATTGCAGCAAGACCATAACTTCTGAAATGACACCTCCGGCAGGAACTCCATTTTATGACGGAATAAAAATTCATATTACATACAAAGACGAATCAGGTAATGCAGATTCTTGTGATCTTACCATACATGCCGCAACTCCTGACATAACAGCACCGGTTATTACCTGTATTGGGAATCAGGGTTTATCTTGTGAAGCAGTATTACCGGATTATACCTCTTTGGTTTCCGCAACAGACAATTGTACAGGAACAATAACAATTACGCAAAATCCCGTAGCCGGAACTGCTTTTACTCCCGGAATGGCGGTAAAAATAACAGCAAAAGACATTTCAAACAACGAATCGTATTGTGATTTCACCGTTAACCTTTCTGCCGACAGCACACCTCCGGTAATTGTATGCCCCGGAAACCAGAGCTTAGAATGCGGAAGTACAATTCCGGATTATACCACTCTGGTGACTGTTACGGACAATTGTGATGCCGCCCCGGTTCTTACTCAAAATCCGGTTGCCGGAACTCTTTTTGTGGACGGAATGACTATTACAATTACCGCAACAGATATTTCGAATAACTACTCAAATTGTAATTTTATTATAAATAATGCCCCAGATACAACTTCACCAGTTATAAATTGTATTAACAATCAGGAATTAGAATGCGGAAGTACCATTCCGGATTATACCGCTTTAGTTACAGCGACCGATAATTGCGATGCAGTTCCGGTTATCACACAAAGTCCGGCTGTTGGAACTCCATTCGTAAACGGAATGACCATAACACTCACAGCAAAAGATGTTTCTGGTCACGAAGGCTATTGCAGTTTTGTCATCAACGCTTCCGCGGATAATGTACCTCCGGTTATAACGTGTATCGGAGATCAGAATATAACCTGTGAAAAGATAATTCCGGATTATACCTCCTTAATTACGGCCACGGATAATTGTGATGCTTCACCAATAATCACACAGGAACCAACAGCAGGAAGCACATTTGTGGATGGAATGACAATTACGGTAACCGCAAAAGATGCTTCAAACAATGAATCGTATTGCAGTTTTAAAGTAAACGCTTCCGCGGATACCACTCCTCCGGAAATGATCTGTCCCGGAGACCAAAACCTATTATCCTATCTGGATTTACCGGACTATATAAACTTAGTTACGGTAAAAGACAATTGCGATACTAATTTTACTATTATTCAAAATCCGCCACCGGGCTCTGCAGTTGCAGAGGGGATGAGCGTTGAGATGAGCCTTACAGACAGTAGCGGAAATTCAGCAAGCTGTTCCTTTACTATTCATTTAATTACAGATACAGAATCTCCTCAGATTACTTGTCTGCAAAACCAGTCAGTAGCCTGTTCAGAAACGAAAGTGCCTGATTTTACGACTATAATTTCAGTATCCGATAATGTAGATCCGAATCCGGTTATTACGCAGGATCCGGCTGCAGGAAGCGATTTTACAGACGGAATGACAATCAATATTACGGCCAGAGATATGGCAGGAAATGAATCGAATTGTCCATTTCAGCTGAATGCAGTTATTTTATTGGTAGATGCAGGAAATGATGTAGAAATAAAGGAAGGCGAAAATATACAGATTGAAGCCTTAGCTACAAAAGACGGAACTTTTACCTGGACTCCGTCAGAAGGCGTGAGCAATACAGCAATTGCTAATCCTTTGTTTTCACCAGTTACCACTACTACTTATACGGTTAATTTTATAAGTGAAGACGGTTGCGAAGCCCAGGATGCTGTTACTATTTCGGTACTGCCAAAACAAACAGACGAAACCAAATATGGGTTTTCGCCAAACAACGATGGTATAAACGATTTCTGGCTGATTGATGATATTACCCAATATCCAAATAACAAAGTATCCATTTACAACCGTTGGGGCGATTTGGTTTTCCAGATTACGGGATACGATAACACCACGAATGTTTTTACCGGAATAGCCAACAAAAGCAAAAACCTTGGTGCCAATGAGCTTCCCGAAGGAACATATTTCTTCGAAATCAATCCAAATGCAGATAATCACCATTTCACAAAACTTAAGGGATACCTTGTTTTAAAACGATAATTCATGAAAAGAATAGTAAATACACTCCTTATAACATTATTATTAATTATTTTTTTAGAAAGGGCATATGCACAGCAAACGCCAGTTTATTCGACTTATAATTACAATACTGTCCTTATAAACCCGGCTCATGCAGGTTTTTATGAAAATACAGATATGGTCCTGACAACAGATGGTTATTTTAATTCTGCTGTTGACGGAAGCCCAAGAAGCTTTGATGTTTCGTTAAATACATTGGCGTGGTCAGACAAGGTAGGTCTGGCCGCGGGTATTTCGCATGATGAAATTGGTGTCACAAACACCACCAGTTTTTTTACCTCATATGCTTATAAAATTCATTTCAATTCAGGCAAAGAAGAGAAGGCTAGTGGTTATAATTCGACCTTTATTTCGTTTGGATTAACAGCAGGAGGGATGCTTTATAATGAAAACCTAACCAAATTAGGATTAGAAAACGATCCCGAATTTCAGGAAGATATTAATGTTTTTACACCCACGCTTGGACTTGGTTTTTTGTATAACAGAGAAAACCTCTATGTTGGGATTTCTGCTCCAAATGTGCTCAACAGCGCTTTCAATTCAAAAAACAATACCAATTTAGAAAATGTATATTACGGATACTTTGGTTACCGGTTTTTTAAAGGCGAATTGGAAGATGTGGTAATAACTCCCGGCTTTTTGGCAAAATATACCGAAGGAGCACCATTTCAGGCCGATTTAAATCTATTGGTAAATTATAAAAACAAAGTCGAATTTGGTGGCGGTTACCGCACTTCGGATACTGTCAATCTTCTGGCTGGTTTTTATATAAAAGACAATTTTAAAATAATCTGTACGTACAACAAATCATTTGACAATGTTGTAATCCCGGACACTTTCGGACTTGTTCTCAATTACAGGTTCGGAAGAGGTTTTGAATATTAATCAACCAAACCATTCTCAACGGCATATTTTACAAGTCCCGCCGTATTTTTGGCATTCAGTTTAGATAATAAGTTTTTGCGGTGCGTGTTTACAGTATTCAGGCTGATAAAAGTTTTTTCAGCAATTTCTGCAGTATTGTATTCATGCGCTATCAAAACCAGGATTTCTTTTTCGCGAGAGCTAAGTTCCGTTAAAGTTGACACCTGTTTCTCAATTCTCAGATTGTTCGAGAGATGTTTTTCTTCTGTTTCTTCAGAAAAGTAATTCTCACCGTTTGCAATTGTATTGATTGCCTCCAGTAATTCGGCTTTCTCGGCATTTTTCAATAAATAGCCATTAACGCCAATTCGGATCAGTCGCGAAATAATACTAACATTACTGTGTGTACTTACCACCAGAATCCGGATAGCAGGATATTTCTTTTTTAAGATTTTACTCAGTTCGATACCGTCCATTTCAGGCATGCTGATATCAAGAATTACTAAATCGACAGGCTGTTGCCCAATAATTTCCAACGCTTCAAGACCGTTTATTGCCTTGCCGGTAATTTCAATATTAGGTTCCTGTTCCAATAGCGAAATGATTCCCTGTAGGAACATAGTGTGATCGTCGGCGATAAGAATTTTGATTTTGCTCATTATATAAAAAAATTAATAGTCAGTTTGCAGTAATTAAAGTTTACTTTTTAATTCATCAAGCTGATCTTTTAAGTCAATTCCTTTCAGGATGTTTTTTTTAGATTTAGTTGTTTCTGCAAAAGAGGGGATTTCTATATTTATTATAGTCCCTCTTTTCAGTTTTGAGTCTATTAAAAGAGAACCGTTTAGTTTCTTAATTCGTGTTTCGAGATTAATAAAACCAATTCCCTGTTTGTAATTTCCGGTATTAAAACCAATTCCGTTATCTTCAAACAAAACATTCAGGTCATTGTCGATGAGGTTGAGCTGAATTTCTATCTGAGTAGCTTTGGCATGTTTAATTGTATTGGTCAGCAGCTCCTGGATAATTTTGAAAACTTCAATCTGAATCACCTCGCTCATTTCATTAATTCCCTTTTTCGGATATGTCAGAAATGAAATCTTGAGATCACTCGCAGCACTGATATTGTTGAGGTAAGATTCTAAAACTTCACAAAATTTGTTCTGGCTGAATTTCTTCGGCATCAAAGTATGCGACAAACTTCTGACTTGCTGATACGTGTCATCCAGCTGCAGGTTGATATTTTCAATATTCGAAAAATTACTGCTTGCCAAATGGTTCAGCTGTAATTTGATAGCTGCAAGATTTCCGCCGATGCTGTCGTGCAGTTCCTGCGAAATACGTTCGCGTTCCTTGTCCTGTCCGCTGATAGAAGCCTTGATCAGTTTTAATTCCTGGTCTTTCAGGATTCCGTTTATTTTCTGCGAACTGATTTCAGCCTGTTTACTGTTCAGTAAGCGTTGTGCTTTTAGACGTTTATAATATTGAAACAAAAGTCCTGTAATCGGAATCAGTAAAATCAAAAAGGCAATTATGGTAAAAAGCCTGGTTTTCTTTTGCTGGTTTATTTCTAAAGCCTTTAGTTGCTGGTCTTTCTTCAATAAAGAAATTTCATTTAACTTTTTCTCCGATGAATTCTGAAAAAATAAAATCGTATTTTCATTTTCCTTATTGGTAATTTCTTCCTGAAGGCGCATGTTTTTTATAGCCTCAAACTGATTTTCCAGCGTCAGTTTTTTGGTCGCATTCTCAAATTGCAAAGCTTCAATTTCCTTTTCTTTCTGACTTGTTTTATACTTTACGTCGAGTTCGTTAATTTCCTTCTGATTCTGAAGATGGGTTATGGAATCCTTTATTTTATAATACTTATTGCTAAAATGATAAGCATTTTTATAATCATCCTGGGCAATGGCAATTTCTTTCAGCGCATTATAAATAACCGTTTGTTCATTTAACAGCCCCAGTTTAAGCGCATTTTCTAATCCTGAAGAATAAATCAGTTTTGCCGTATCGTATTTTTTGGATTCCAGGTAAATTTTTCCCGTATTCAGTCTCGCAATTAGCGCAATTTGGTTGTATTCGTTGGCATCGGCGATTTTAATAGCCTCATTATAAAGCTTCAAAGCCTCTGCTTTTTTGTTTTGTTCCTCCAGATTGCTGGCAAGACTTATAGCCACAATAGCCTTGCAGTTATTATTGTTTTGCTGTTGGCACAAAATATTTGCCTTGTTGAGGTATTGGTTAGAAAGGTCAAATTCTTTTTGAGCCGCGTAAATATCACCAATATTAATATAGCTGCCATAAATAATCTCAGGATCTTCCTTATATTCAAGACATTGCTTAAACAATTTCAAAGCATTTTTATTATCTCCCAATTGACTGTAAACCAAAGCCAAACCATGTGTATGTGTATAGAACAGGTTTTTTTCATTGTATTTCTGCGAAACTTCAATGCCTTTCAGGTGCCATTTTTTACTTTCACCCAATAAACCTCTTTTTTTATAATTCATCGCCAGCAGGTTATATCCAAGAGAATAAAGCCTGTTTTTGAGTGAATCATTTACTACCGTATTAAATTTTAATGCCTGATTGGTATAATAAATAGAAGAATCTATGACCGCTTTTTTGTTAAAATAATAGGCAAGGAGCAAATCAGCACAAGCAGTGGTGCGGTTATTATGGGAAGTTTTTAATATGGAATGTGCTTTGAGATACGCCTTTTTCTCATCGCCTTTATTGTACAAAGCATACAAATCGGCAATTTTTTTTCCTTCCTTAACTTCAGTTGGATTTTTATATACAAAAGACTTCTTTTTATTTTCGATCTGCGCCTGCAGGCCAAACGATAAAATTAAGAACAACAGTAAATGAAGTCTTTTAAAATAAAGTACCATAAAATCGATAGTTAAGCTCAAAAAATAAAAGTTAAAGCGTTGTAAATTGGGGATTTATAAAAGAAAACCAGAAATGATTTAAATGTTAAAAATAATATAAATTGGTTAGAAAACACTCTTTTTTTATTCTTTTTTTGAAAAGAGTTTGTGATAAAAATAGTCTGTTTTGAATGGATTAAATTTAAAAAAAAATGAAAGAATTTTAAGATCACGGAATTTTTAAGGTATTTTTAAGCGGAGATTTATTGTATTGATAATTAGTTGTTTATGTGTTTATTTTAGTTTTTTATGGCTTTGTTGTAAAATGCGATGCTGTCAAAGCAAATATGTATTTGTAAATTAGCAGTCAAATAAAGAAATCCAAATGACAGTACTTACATTTACCCTGATTATGATTTTGGGAGCTTTTCTGGCTGGTTTTATAGGATCATTATCAGGATTAGGAGGCGGAATCATCATCATACCTCTTTTAACAATCGTTCTCGGAGTTGATATTCATTATGCCATCGGGGCGGCTTTGGTTTCTGTAATTGCCACTTCATCCGGTTCGGCTGCAGCTTATGTAAAAGAAGGAATTACCAATATGCGTCTGGGGATTTTTCTCGAAATTGCCACCACTTTGGGAGCGGTTGGCGGAGCACTTCTTTCTGCCATTGCACCCACATCTTTTATAGCCGTCTTATTCGGGCTTACCCTGATTTTCTCGGCCATCAATTCATTAAGAAAAAAAGAAGAACATATTGTTTTAGAATCCAGTCCATTAGCTAAAAACCTAAAACTGCAGGGAACTTATCCTTCGCATGACGGAGAAATAATCAGTTACGGAACAAAGAATGTAATAGGAGGGTTCAGCATGATGGGAATTGCCGGAATGATGTCAGGATTACTCGGAATTGGTTCCGGAGCCTTTAAAGTAATTGCGATGGATAACATTATGCGAATTCCGTTTAAAGTTTCGACTACCACAAGCAATTTTATGATGGGAGTAACCGCAATGGCGAGTTCCGTAATTTATATTCAAAAAGGATATATTGAGCCCGGAATCTGTATGCCGGTTGTGATTGGCGTTTTGTTTGGCGCTATGGCCGGAGCTAAAATCCTGGTGAAAACAAACCCTAAAAAACTGCGAATCTTTTTTGCCTGCTTAATTTTTGTACTCGCCTTAAACATGATTTATAACGGACTTAATGGAAAAATCTAAGCACATGACACAGGAAAAATTCGGAGAAAAAGATTTTCAGAAAATAGTGGGTAATTTATTGCGTTACGGAGTCTGGATTTCGTTATCAGTAGCCTTTATCGGCGGAATTGTATATTTATTGCACCACGGAAATGACATCGAAAACTATTCGGTTTTCAAAGAAAATGACAGAAATATTTTTGAAGTAATTGCTTCTGTTTATAAAGGCGTAATTCAGGGAAGCGGAGAATCCATAATATTCTTCGGAATCGTTTTACTTTTCCTGACACCGGTATTTAGGGTGTTACTGTCGTTATTTTCTTTCCTTTTAGAAAAAGATTATCTGTACGTAATAATCACCACAATCGTTATTGGAATTATCATTATGAGCATCTCATTTGGATTCTCTCATTAAATGATAATTTCCCGCAAGTCGCAAAGACGCAAAGTAAATTTAAATTAAAAACTCTGCGTCTTCGCGACTTTGCGAGATTAATAAATTAAAGCTTGCTTTGTCCCTTTGAAACTTTGTCCCTTTGAACCTTCAAAAAAAAACTTATTTCTCAATAATCATAGTAATCCCTTGTCCTCCGGCAGCACAGATCGAGATAAAACCTCTTCCGGAGCCTTTTTCGTTAAGCAGTTTTGCCATTACACCAATAATTCTTCCGCCCGTAGCCGCAAACGGATGCGCTGCAGCCAGACTGCTTCCTTTTACGTTTAGTTTGTTTCTGTCAATAGCGCCAAGAGATTTTTTAAGACCAATTTCCTTGCTTAGTTCCGGACTTTCCCAGATTTTAAGCGTTGCCAGAACCTGAGCAGCAAAAGCCTCGTGAATTTCATAATAATCAAAATCCTGTAAAGTCAAATTTGCTTTTTCCAACATTCTGGATGCTGCGAATAAAGGCGCTAATAATAAATTCTGTTGATTTTTTACATATTCAATAGCCGCAACTTCAGCGTGAGTGATGTAAGCTAAAATGGGTAAATTATGTTCTTTTGCCCATTCTTCACTCGCCAAAAGAATACCCGAAGCACCATCGGTAAGCGGAGTAGAGTTACCTGCCGTAAGCGTTCCGTTGGTTTTGTCAAAGGCCGGAGCCAGTTTTGCCAGTTTCTCTAAAGTACTGTCTTTTCTTAAATTATTGTCTTTATCAAGTCCGTTAAACGGAGTGACCATATCGCTGAAAAAACCTTCGTCATACGCTTTTGCCATATTCAGGTGGCTTTTTAATGCCAGCTGATCCTGATCTTCTCTGGATATTTTATAATATTTAGCCGTAATTTCCGTATGTCCGCCCATCGAAAGTCCGGTTTGGGATTCTTCGTTTCTTGGTACAAGCGGAGTAAGGTCTTTTGGTCGGATTTTCAGGAATGTTTTTATTTTACCTCCAAGTGATTTTGCTTTTCGGGCCTCAAGCAATATTTTTCTCAGTTTTTCGCTCACCGCAATCGGCATGTCGCTGATAGAATCAACGCCACAGGCAATTCCCGATTCGATCTGGCCAAGCGCAATTTTGTTGGCAATATAAATGGCACTTTCAATTCCGGTATCGCAGGCCTGTTGCAGGTCGCAGGCAGGAGTAGCAGGATCAAGAGCTGTTCTCATTACGCATTCTCTGATCAGGTTGTTGTCTGTAACATGTTTGATTACCGCTCCACCAACAACTTCACCAAGTAACTGACCCTGAAGATTATATTTTTCAACAAGTCCGTCAAGCGTAGCCGTCATCATTTGTAAATTGCTTACGTCTGAATAAAAAGTATTGGCTCTCGCAAACGGAATTCTGTTATACCCAACAATGGCAACTTTCCTAATATTTTCCTGATTTCCCATATTGATTTTTCTTAAGGTTTGTTTTTGGTTTGATTTAAATTTGGAAGGTTAAATTTAGTGTTTAAATTTTTATAACAAACTAATACAATAATTTGTTTTTTAAACCTTATAAACCCCATCCTTTTCCTTAAAAGCCCATTCTGCCATAGCATGAATCACCGGAATCAAACCATTTCCGGAATTGCTTAAACGATATGTTACAAATGGTGGAACAACCGGTTTTGCTTCTCTGATTACCAATCCATCGGCTTCAAGTTGTTTCAGATGCTGAATAAGCATTTTTTCCGTTATGGCCGGAATCGCTCTTTTGAGTTCGCTGTAGCGTTTATCGCTGGTTGATAAATGATACAGGATAATGGGCTTCCAGTATCCGCCGATTTTTTCCATTACATACGTAACAGGGCAGGTGTCTAAGGCATATTGCTTATTTTCCTGAATTGTTGAGGCTTCTTTAATTGCTGTCATAATACATACTTTAGGGTAAGTACTTGTATAAAAGTAAGTACAAATATACCTTTGTTTCTGTAAATAAAAAACAATTTAAGATGAAAATAATAATTACAGGTTCGTTAGGGAACATCGGAAAACCATTGGCAAAACAATTAGTAAGTGCCGGGCATGTGGTAACAGTGATCAGCAGTAATGCCGACAGAAAAGAAGCAATTGAAAAAATAGGAGCAAAGGCAGCTGTTGGTTCCGTAAGTGACAGTACATTTTTGGCTGATACTTTTGCCGGAGCAGATGCACTTTTTGCGATGACACCGCCAAATTTAGGAGGAGCAAACGTGATTTCGAATACGGTAAATGCCGGAAAAGCTTTTGCGGAAGCAATAGAAAAATCAAAAATCAAACGTGTTGTAATGCTGAGTAGTATTGGGGCTCATTTGCCAAACGGAAACGGGCCAATTGCCGGACTACATCCAATCGAAGCGTTGTACAATAATTTAGAAAATACTGCCGTAACTATTTTACGTGCCGGATTTTTCTATACCAATTTATACAACGACGTTCCGATGATAAAAGGTGCCGGAATCATGGGAGCCAATTATCCTGCAGATGCCAAAATGCCTTTGGTACATCCGGAAGATATTGCAGCGACAGTAGCCGAAGAGTTGCAAAAAGAAGCGACAGGAAAAAATATTCGTTACATCATCAGCGATGTGCGTACACCAGGTGAAATTGCAAAAGCGATTGGATCAGCGATTGAAAAAACAGATTTACCATGGGTTGAGTTTACTGACGAACAATCTTTGCAGGGAATGACGCAAGCCGGATTACCGGAAGAAATTGCAGGTTTGTATACCGAAATGGGTTCAGGGTTGCGAAGCGGTAAGATTTCGGAACATTTCCTCAACGGTAATTTTTCTGTTGACGGAAAAATTAAACTGGAAGATTTTGCCAAAGAATTTGCAGCGAAATTTTAATCCTTTAAACAATAAAAAAAGCCGTCGGAAATAAATCTGACGGCTTTTTTGTTTTAATTAAAACTGAATTCCTTAGCTTGAAAAGGTCAGCCCTTTTGCTTTAAAATTACTGAATAAAACCTGACGGGCAGTGCTCACCGTTTCTTCGGTTCTGTAAATACTGCACCAGAATTTGATCTGAATTTTATATTTTCCGTCAGAAATCGCATTGTAATAGATTTGCGAAGGCTTGATATTGTTAACCAGTGCAATCGTCTCCAGCGATTTTTGAATAGTATCGTTAATTTCATCCGGAGTGGTATCTCCTGTAATTTCAATCGAAACATCAACTAGCTTAAAATTGTCCGTATAAGTCCAGTTCGTAATATTTTGCGACAATAGATTACCATTCGGGATAATAATTTCGGCACCGTTCGGAGCGTTAATTTTAGTCGTACGAAGCCCCATGGATTTTACACGTCCGGATTCTGAACTGATATCGACAACATCACCAATCTGAATGGGTTTGTCAAAAATCAAAATAATGCCCGATACGAAGTTATTTACAACGTTTTGTAATCCAAGTCCAACACCGACACCCAAAGCTCCTAAAAGTATGCTTAATTTGTCCAGAGGCATGCCAGAGGCTGCAACAGCCAAAAGATATCCGACAATTAAAACAACCAGTCTTGTAATCAGTAATTTTGAATGTTGTCTTTTATTTATGTTTTCTTCGTTTTCATCATCTACTTCACCAAAAAAGTACGCCACATATTTTTGCAGTAAATGCGCCACCCAAATAATAATAAAAAACAAAAGGATATTTCCTAACGTAAAAGTGATGCTTCCGATCGTGTTGGGATGGCTAAGCAAATTCCCCAGCGAAGTTCGAAGCGATTCCCAAAAATTCAGGTTAGAACCAATTACCACCAGCCACATATAGCTGATAATGATGATAAAAGGCTTTTTGAGCGTGTCGGATAAACTTTCGTGGTCAAAAATCTTTTCGATTCCGCGTTTTACCCTTGTCGTATAGATTTGTAAAAGAATAATTTCAAGAATAATTTTTATCAGTACGCTTAATGCAACAATCTGTGTAAGAGAGACAAAAGCAGTAACACTTAGCATATTTGAAAGCGATACACGTCCGAAAATGTTATACAGTATCGATAATCCATTAAATCCGATAAAAATAATATTCGCCCATTTAAAGAAACCTTTGATGTATAATTCGTTCTTCAGACTCTTAATCTGAACCAGTCCGTAACGGATTCCCAAAACGTTAATCACAATAAAGCAACAGCGTTGCAGTAGTCCTACGGTAATGAATAAATCCAGAAAACAAAGGGCAAAGAACAATCCTAAAAGCAGTGTCCAGTTGCGCATGGCGTTTCCTGACCAGTGATTTTTGAAAAGAATCGTAAGAATTCCGAGCAAAATGAGCTGAAGTATTTCTATAAACAGAGCAGGAGCATACAGATTGCTCACTACAGCGATATTAAGACCTATTACAGCCACCGGAATGATAACTCCCTTGTTCAGGTATTTAAAATTTAAAAGAGCCAGATTTTCGGCATGTCCGTTGTTTTTTAAATATTTCAGGTTGCGAAAAATATACCAGCCCAGTAAACCCATTAAAATTGCAAGGCTAATTAATCCTCCTGCGCGGTAACTTGCGTAATAAGCAGCAACGCTTTCTTCAATAATAATTTTTGATTTGATGGTCTGGGTAACTTTTTGCTTCGGCACAGAATCGGCAATGCTCCATAAAAATGGATATTCTTTCTTCAGCATGCTGATTCCTGATTTTTCCAGATTGTTTTCTACCGTAATCAGGGCATTAGAAACCGCAATTTTTCTTTCTACGGTCAGTCTTTTGTTTTTGTTTAAAACCCCCTGGTTTTTAGTCATCAGACTATCCGTGTTCTTGTATTTTTTTCTAAGATTCGCAAATTCGTTTTTAAATTGTTTGCGTCGGATAGTATCTTTTATAAGGCCAACCAGAGTTTTGTCTTTACGTAATTCGATAAACCGGTCTTTGATTTTTTCCAGGTTTTTGTTACGTAAATTGATGGCGTCGTTTTGCTCGTCAAGCTCCTGTTGGATTTCTCTTAGAACAATACGATACATTTGCTGGTTACGCACATTCGGATTTGCACCTTTAAGGCTTTCTAAAATTAAATCGAGTTTGCTTTGGGTCCTTTTGATTTCTCCAAACAAATGATGGCTTGCTCCGTCAAAATCGGCATCGTTGTAAGCAGTTTCCATTACGGCACTTGCTTTTTCGATCGCCATCAGATAATCACTGTCGGTTGTTGTTTCTTCAAATAATTTAGACCGGCTTTCTGTTTTTTTAGGCGTTGTCTGCGAGTAGGTTAGCGGTGCAAAAAACAGCAAGGCAAATAAGGCAGATAAAAAAATAAAATTTCTTTTTTGA